>JBFMHQ010000004.1:0-78231 GCA_040751815.1 Bacillota bacterium
GGACGCGGGAGGCGGGGTATGAGCCCCACGCGGCGGTCAACGCCCCTCAGGCGCCTGTTGCGTGCCGTACTCCCGTCCGGGTGGGACTCCCGGGCCGAGGCCCCCTGTCGCCCTGCTCCCTCGGGGGGCAAATCAAGTATCCGGAAGGAGGCGAAGTCCTGGTCGGGGGCCGGTCTATCCGAGGGGGGAGATTCGGGTAGATTTTCCAAACCAGGACGGAACATGCAACTCAACAGGATAAAGGAGAACGTCTTCTACATCGACGCGCCGGCCAACATGGGGGTCGTCACCAACGGCCGCGGCGAGGCCCTGCTGGTGGATACGGGGCTTGACGAAAGCGTGGCGCGCAAGGTTCGGCGCCTGCTGCAGGAAAACGGCTTCGCCCTGCGGGCCATTATCATCACCCATGGCCACGCCGACCACTGCGGCGGTACGCCGCACCTGGTGCGGACCACGGGGGCCCGGGTATACGCTTCCCCGTTCGAGAAGACGGTGCTCGAGTTTCCCATCTGGGAACCGCTCTATCTGTTCGGCGGCGCTTACCCGGCGCCGGCCTTGCGCAGCAAATTTTTCCTGGCGCCGGGAGTGCAGGTGGACGAGGTGCTCGGGCCGGGCCGGCAGACCGTTGCCGGCTGTGAAGTGGAAATCGTGGCGCTGCCCGGGCACACCCTGGGCCAGGTAGGGGTGGCCGTGCAGGGGGTGCTCTTCAGTGCCGACGCCGTGATCGCGCCGGAGTTCATCGCGAAGCACGGCGTCCCACTCAACGCGGACCTTGAACAGACGCTTGCGACCTTCGACCTGCTGGAAAGAAGGCCGGAAGGGTACTTCGTGCCGGCCCACGGTGAACCGGTAGGCGACATCGGCCTGCTGGTGGCCGCCAACCGCCGCCGGGTGCAAGAGGCCCTGGGCCGTATTATCGCCCTGCTGGAGCGGCCCCGGACGGCGGAGGAAATCCTGGCCTTGGTCTGCGAGGCTTTCGGGGTGCAGATCGCCGGCACGGGGCAGTACTACCTCATGCACCTGACGGTAATGGCCTACCTGGGATACCTCCTGGGTAAGCGGGAGATAGCCGCCTTCTACAACGGCAACAGGCAGTATTTCCGGCGCTCCTGACCGCCCGCCGCGGCTCCGGCCGCCGGCGCGCCGCGCGCTGCTCCCGGCCCGGGCGCCGTCAGTCTTCGACGACCACCGCCGTGCCGTAGGCCACGATCTCGGCGGAACCGGCCATTACCTGGGCGGTGGCGAAGCGCACCTCCACGACGGCGTTGGCCCCCAGTTTTTGCGCTTCGGCAACCATCCGCTTTAATGCTTCTTCGCGCGCCGACTGCAAAAGCGCCGTGTACTCCTTGATCTCACCGCCGACGAGATTCCGCAGCCCGGCGATAATATCCCGCCCAAGGTGGCGGCAGCTGACGATGTTGCCGGAAACCAGCCCCAGGGTGCGCACGATCTTCTTCCCGGCAATGGACGCCGAAGTGGTTACGATCATCCCCCGTCACCTTCCTTCTCAACATAGTATAGCACCCGGTACCGGGGCGATTGAAAAAAATTAGTGTTTTATAGCCCGCGCGCGCAAGCTGGCATAATACGGCAGGCGGCGGAGAGCGGCCCGGTTTTGGGGTGTAAATCCCCAACCGGGACTTTTTGCGGGGAAAATTCAGGTATTGTAGATTTCCCCCGGCCGGGATATACTTTGGTTAAAGTTAAACAAAGTCAAAAAAGCTCGCTCTAAGATGGGACGAGATGACGGGGAGGCGAGCACCATCGGGGCCAGAAGCTTCGGCAGCATCGCCGACTACATAGCCGCCTACCTGCACAGGTTACTGGAAGAAAGTCCCGAGGGGTACATTGAAATCCGGCGCCGCGATCTCGCGGCGAAGTTCAATTGCGTGCCCTCGCAGATCACCTACGTGCTGTCAACGCGTTTTAATGCCTGCGCGGGTTTCCTGGTGGAGAGCCGGCGCGGCGGGGGCGGGTACATCCGGATTGTAAAATTGCCCGTCGGGGCGGGGTCCGACCCGGTGCGCCGGTTACTGGAGGCCATCGGACCTTCCGTATCCCAGGTCGAAGCGGAAGGGGTCATTATGCGGCTCCGCGAGGAGGGCATAATAACGCCCCAGGAGGCGCGATTGATGCTGGCGGTTTGCACACAGGCGGCGGCCCGCTGGCACCCGCTGTGGCGGGACACCGCCCGGGCCGATGTCCTGCGATGCATGCTCGGTGCCCTGCTCCGGGAAAACAGGTAAAGGAGGGGTGGCTCGTGCTTTGCGAAAAGTGTAAGGAGCGCCCGGCAACCGTGCACTACACGGAGATTGTGAACAACCAGAAACGGGAGATGCACCTGTGCGAGGTCTGCGCGGCGGAAGAGGGGGTCGGCACCTTCAACCTGTTCCCGCAGGTGGACCTCCACAACTTTCTGGCCGGCATCCTGCAGCCCGGGCCTGCCGGCGTCAAGGTGCGCCCCGTACAAAAGTGTCCCGCGTGCGGTCTGACCGAAGGGGAGTTCACCGCCCAGGGGCTCCTGGGGTGTGGCGAGTGCTACAACCACTTCGGCGCGCGGCTTGAACCGGTGCTGCGCCGCATCCACGGCGCAACGAGGCACGTCGGCAAGACGCCTGTAACAAAGGCTTCCCCGGCCGCACGGCGCAAGGCTACGGCGGCGGATGAGATCGCCCGCCTGAAAGCGGAGCTGGAGGAGGCCGTGGCCCGCGAGGAGTTCGAACGGGCCGCGGAGTTGCGCGACCGCATCCGCGCCCTGGAGAGAAGCACGTAAGGGGGGAACAGGGTGGCGCTGAAGGATACGCTGGGCAACCCGTACAGCGCGTGGATGGGCTCCGGGCCGGAGGACGACGTGGCCGTCTCCAGCCGGGTGCGCCTGGCCCGGGCCCTGGCCGGCTTTCCTTTTCCCCACCGCCTGTCGCGGGAAAAGGCGGAGGAGGTCATCCACGCCGTGGACCTGGCCATCAGGCAACAGGAGGTGGTACGGAAGACCGGCCGGCTGGAGCTGGTGCGGCTAACGGAATTGTCGCCCGTCGAGAGACAGATACTAGTCGAGAAGCACCTGGTAAGCCCCGACCTGATCCGGGACGGGGAGAAACGGGCCGTTGTCCTGTCCGAGGACGAAACCATCAGCATCATGGTGAACGAGGAGGATCACCTGCGCATCCAGTGCCTCCTCCCGGGTCTGCAACTGGAACGGGCCTGGCAACTGGCGGATGTGGTCGACACGGCCCTCCAAGCGGTCCTTACCTTTGCCGCTTCGGAAAAGCTGGGCTTCCTCACGGCCTGCCCCACCAACGTGGGCACGGGATTGCGGGCCTCCGTAATGCTGCACCTGCCGGCCCTGGTTGTGGCCCAGCAAATTAAGGACGCCCTCACGGCGATCGCGAAGCTCGGGCTCGTGGTGCGGGGGCTCTACGGCGAGGGAACGGAGGCCAGGGGCAACCTGTTTCAGGTGTCCAACCAGATTACCCTGGGCCAGAAGGAAGAGGAAATCGTGGACAACCTGAACTCGGTCACACGGCGTATTATCGCCCAGGAGCGGACGGCGCGCCAGGCCCTCTACCGGGAGCGCCGCGAGATGCTTGAGGACAGGGTTTGCCGGGCCTTCGGCGCGCTGCGGCACGCCCGGGTGATGAGTTCGGAGGAGGCGCTGCGGCTCCTTTCCGATGTGCGCCTGGGGATCGACCTGGGCGTCATCAAGGGGGTACCGCGCCGGCTGGTGGCGGAGCTTATGGTGATGACCCGCCCGGCCTTCCTGGTGAAACTGGCGGGGAAAGACCTTCCGCCGTTTCCCCGGGACGTGTACCGGGCGCAGGTTATCAGGGGAAAACTCAGGGAGTTTTGAGGAGGGAAGAGGCATGTTCGGACGTTTTACCAAGCGGGCGCAGCGCGTTCTGCACCTGGCGCGGGAAGAGGCGCAGCGGATGAACTACCCCTACGTCGGCACGGAGCACCTCCTTCTGGGGCTGATCCGCGAGGGCGAGGGAGTTGCCGCCCGGGTTCTGGCGGAGATAGGCATCGACGCCGACAGGGTCCGCCAGGCGGTGCAGCAGATGGTAGAGCCCGCCGAGGCTCCCGGTATCCTGGAGGTGACCCTCACCCCGCGGGCCAAAAGGGTCCTGGAGCTGGCCGTGGATGAGGCGCGGCGCCTGGGCCACAACTACGTGGGCACGGAGCACCTGCTCCTCGGTCTCATCCGCGAAGGTGAAGGGGTGGCCGCCCAGGTGCTGACGGGCATGGGTGCGGACCTGGAGCGGACGCGGGAGAAAGTCCTGCAACTCCTCGGCGGGGTGGCCGCCGGCGGCCCACAGGCGGCGGGCGGCCAGCGCGGTGCGGCGACGCCGACCCTGAACCAGTTCGGGCGCGACCTGACGGAGCTGGCGAAGGAAGGGAAGCTCGACCCGGTGGTCGGGCGGGAACAGGAGATCGAGCGCGTGGTCCAGATTCTAAGCCGCCGGACGAAGAACAACCCCGTGCTCATCGGCGATCCCGGCGTGGGTAAGACGGCCATCGTGGAAGGTCTGGCCCAGCGCATCGCCGAGGGGAACGTCCCTGAGGTGCTGACGAAGAAGCGGGTGGTGCAGCTCGATCTCGCCTCGGTGGTGGCGGGGACGAAGTACCGGGGGGAGTTCGAGGAACGCTTGAAGCGGATTGTCGATGAGATCCGCAATGCCGGAAATATCATCGTCTTCGTTGACGAGATGCATACCCTGGTGGGGGCCGGCGCCGCAGAGGGGGCCATCGACGCGGCCAACATCTTGAAGCCCGCCCTGGCACGGGGGGAATTTCAGACCATCGGTGCGACCACCGTGGACGAGTACCGGAAGTACGTGGAGCGCGACCCGGCCCTGGAGCGCCGCTTCCAGCCGATTATGGTCAACGAGCCCACGGTTGAGGAGACCATCGCCATCCTGAGGGGCCTGCGCGACAAGTACGAGGCGCACCACCGGGTGCGTATTACCGACGCGGCCCTTGAGGCGGCGGCGCGGCTCTCCGACCGGTATATCACCGACCGTTACCTGCCCGATAAGGCCATCGACCTGATCGATGAAGCCTCCTCCCGGGTGCGGTTGCAGGCCTTTACGGCGCCGCCCGACCTTAAAGAACTGGAGCAAAAGCTCGAAGATATACAGAAGGAGAAGGAGGCCGCGGTGGCCGCCCAGGAGTTCGAAAAGGCGGCCCAGCTCCGCGACCAGGAGCGGCAGCTCAAGGAGAAGCTGGCCGCAAGCAGGGAACAGTGGCGGCAGCAGCAGGGCGGCGACGAGCTGGTGGTCGGTGAGGAGGATATCGCCCATATCGTCTCGAGCTGGACCGGCATCCCGGTGCGGAAGCTGGCCGAGGACGAATCGGAGCGCCTGCTGAAAATGGAGGAGATTCTGCACCGGCGCGTGGTGGGCCAGGACGAGGCGGTCCGGGCCGTGGCACGGGCCATCCGCCGGGCGCGGGCCGGGCTGAAGGACCCCAAGCGCCCCATCGGTTCCTTCATCTTCCTGGGGCCGACGGGGGTGGGTAAGACGGAACTGGCCCGGGCGCTGGCCGAGGCCCTCTTCGGCGACGAGGACGCCCTGGTGCGCCTGGACATGTCGGAGTACATGGAGAAGTTCGCCGTCTCCCGGCTGGTGGGTGCGCCCCCGGGGTACGTCGGGTACGAGGAAGGGGGGCAGCTCACGGAGGCGGTGCGGCGCCGGCCGTACACGGTAGTTCTCCTCGACGAGATTGAGAAGGCGCACCCCGACGTCTTCAACATCCTGCTGCAGGTGCTGGAGGACGGGCGGCTGACCGACGCCAAGGGGCGCACGGTGAACTTCCGGAACACGGTGGTTATCATGACCTCCAACGTGGGCGTGCGCTTCCTGAACAAGGAGGGCACCCTGGGCTTCCGGGCCGAGGAGGACCAGAAGGAGAGCTACGAGCGGATGAAGTCGGCGGTGATGGGGGAACTGCACCGGACCTTCCGGCCGGAGTTCCTGAATCGCATCGACGAGATCATCGTTTTCCACTCCCTGACCGCCGCGCACATCCGGGAGATCGTGGACCTGATGCTCCAGCAGGTGAAAGCGCGCATGCGGGAGAACGAGATCGAGGTCGACTTCACCGACGCGGCCAGGGAGGTCCTGGCCCGCGAGGGGTTCGACGAAAAGTTCGGCGCCCGCCCGCTGCGGCGGACCATCCAGCGCCTGGTGGAGGACCGGCTGTCGGAGGAGCTTCTCCGGGGCACCTTCAACCGGGGCGACAGGGTCCTGGTGGACGCCGAGGAAGGGCAGATTGTGGTACGCAAGGCGTAACCCCGCCACCCGGCGGGGTTTTTTTTCTTGTCCCGCGCCGCGGGCCGGTGCTATATTAGTAACTATATTGCACCGGAAGAACGGGCCTCCGGACCTGCAGGGCGTTTTTGCCGTTCGCCGGGAAGATTCTCCCGCGTGCATGGGGGTGCGGGAATGCGTTGCCGGGAGTGCGGGTATTATTCCCCGCGGTGGCTCGGGCGCTGCCCGGGCTGTGGGGCCTGGCATTCCTTTGCGGAGGAGGAAAAGCCGGAAGGGAAAAAGCGGGCCAAGGCCGCGCCGCCGCAACCCCTGTCCGAGGTGGCGGCGGCGCGGGAAGACCGCTTCCCGAGCGGGTTCGGCGAAGTGGACCGCGTCCTGGGCGGCGGCATCGTTGCCGGGTCGGCGGTCCTGGTGGGCGGCGACCCGGGCATCGGTAAGTCGACCCTTCTCCTGCAGGTGGCGCGTCTCGCGGCCGGCGCGGAGGGCACGGCGCTGTATATCTCCGGGGAGGAGTCGGCGCGCCAGGTACGACTGCGGGCCGAGCGCCTGGGGGCGGTGGACCCCCGGGTCTACCTGCTGTGCGCCACCGACCTGGAGGAGATTGCGGCGCGCATCGGGGAGCTAGCTCCCCGTGTGGCGGTCATCGATTCCATCCAGACGGTTTTCCTGGCCGAGCTGGGCAGCGTTCCCGGAAGCGTGGTCCAGGTGCGGGAATGCGCCTTGCGGCTGACCAGACTGGCCAAGGAGACGGGCACGGCCGTCTTCCTGGTGGGGCACGTCACCAAGGAGGGGGTGCTGGCCGGCCCCCGGGTGCTGGAGCATATCGTGGACACGGTGCTGTACCTGGAGGGGGAGAAGCACCAGAGCCTGCGCATCCTGCGGGGGGTAAAGAACCGCTTCGGCTCCACCAACGAGATCGGCCTGTTCGAAATGGGGCCGGCGGGCCTGGTGGAGGTAACCGAGCCGGGAACCTGTTTCCTTTCCCGTTACCGCGACGCAGGCGTGCCGGGAACGGCGGTGGTACCCAGCATCGAGGGGACGCGCCCGGTCCTGGTGGAGATCCAGGCCCTGGTCTGCCCCACCGGGTACGGCACGCCCCGGCGCATGACGGCCGGCGTGGACTACAACCGCGTGGTGCTCCTGGCGGCCGTCCTGGAGAAGCGGGTGGGGCTGTATTTCAGCACGCAGGATATCTACGTAAACGCCGTGGGGGGCGTGCGCCTTTCCGAGCCGGCCGTCGATCTCGCCGTGGCCGTGGCCCTGGCCTCGAGTTTCCGGGATGTGCCGTCAGCCCCGCGCACGGCGGTGGTCGGAGAGGTGGGACTCACGGGAGAAGTGCGGCCGGTGGCCGGTATTGAGAAGCGGGTCCGGGAAGCGGCCAGGCTCGGTTTTACCTCGGTCGTGCTGCCGGCGGCCAACCTGCCGGTCGAGGCCGGCGGCGTGGTGCTCCACGGGGTGAAGACCCTGCAGGAGGCCCTTGACTTTATACTTGCCTCCTGAAGGGGCATCAGGCGGCCGGGGGCGGGTTGAAAGGCCCCGTTTCGGAAGCCGGAGGTCTGATAGCCGATATTTCGTCGTGAGCCGGGGTGGAATGGTTATGCCGGACGAAAAGGAACAGCACCTGTTGCGCATCCTGCGGGCGGTGGCACCGGGGACGCCCCTCAGGGAGGGGCTGGAGCACATCCTGCGCTCCGAAACCGGAGCGCTCATCGTCGTGGATGACCGCCCGGAAGTTCTGGAGATCGCCGAGGGGGGGTTCACCGTCAACGCCGAATTTTCTCCCGCGCGGCTCTACGAACTGGCCAAGATGGACGGCGCCATCATCCTGAGCCAGGACGCCCGCCGCATCGTGGCGGCCAACACCCAGCTCGTCCCGGACCTCAGCATTCCTTCCACCGAGACGGGCATCCGCCACCGCACCGCCGAGCGCGTCGCCCGGCAAACCGACGCGATGGTCATTTCCATCTCCCAGAGGCGCGGCATCATCACCGTCTACAAGGGGCCGATCAAATACGTCCTGCGGGATCTGGAGGTCATTTTTACGAAGGCCAACCAGGCCATCCAGACGCTGGAGAAGTACCGCGCAGTGCTGGACCGGATCCTCGTCAACCTGGGGATTCTGGAGTTCGAGGATAGTGTCACCCTTTACGAGGTCTGCAAGGCCGTCCAGCGCATGGAGATGACGATGCGGGTGGTCAAGGAGATCGAGAAATACATCGCCGAACTGGGCACCGAGGGGCGCCTCATCACCATGCAGCTGGAAGAGCTCGTCACCAACCTGGAACCCGAGGCGCTTCTGATCATCCAGGACTACGCCGCGGAAACGCCTCCCGAAAGGACCCCCAAGCAGGTGCTGGGCATTATCAGTTCCTGGCCCAGCGAGGACCTTCTGGACCTGATGCTCATCGCCCGCGTCCTGGGCCACGTCGGGGGCGGGGGCACCCTGGAGCAGTCCGTTTCTCCCCGCGGTTACCGCATCCTCAGCAAGATTCCGCGCCTGCCCGTGCCGGTGATCGACAACCTGGTCCAAACCTTCGGCAATCTGCGGCGCATCCTCAACGCCTCCATCGAGGAACTGGACAGCGTGGAGGGGATCGGCGAGACGCGGGCGCGGGCGATTAAGGACGGGTTGAAGCGGTACTGGGACCAGTTGCTCCAGGAGCGTTACAGGTAAATATTTACAGGACCTGCCCAGGCGCGCATTTTTGACAATAATGGTTATTTTGTGGTACAATGAAAGTGTTCGAAGGTACAGGGGGCTTTAGGGAGGTGCCGCTTTGTTTAAGATCGGTGATAAGGTGGTCTACCCGATGCACGGGGCCGGCGTCATCGAAGCCATCGAAGAGAAAGAGATCCTGGGCAAGCGGCAGCAGTATTACGTTCTGCGTTTGCCCATCGGCAATATGAAGGTTATGGTCCCCATTGCCAACGGCGAGGAAGTCGGCCTCCGGGAGGTCATCCCCCAGGAAGATGTGCCGAAGGTTTTTTGCATCCTGAAGGCGAAGGGGAGCCAGATGCCGGGGAACTGGAACCGGCGGTACCGGGCGAACCTGGAGAAAATGAAAAGCGGCAGCATCTTCGAGGTGGCCGAAGTCGTGCGCAACCTTGCCCGCCGGGAGCGGGAAAGGGGTCTTTCCTCCGGGGAGAAGCGGATGCTCGAGAGCGCAAGGCAAATTCTAATTAGCGAGTTGGTGTTGGCAACGGAGCTCGAGGAAGATAAGGCGCGCTCCTTAATCGAGCAAGCTTTTGCGTAGAACTGGCGGAAAAATTCGCCAGTTTTTTTTATTGAACAGGCCTGCGGCGCATCTTATAATAGGAGTAAGTATAAGCAGGAAAAACTGTATTAAACTAGGGTTAAAGGGGAGGTGAAGGAATTTTGGTGCGCAAGGCTGCTTTTGTTTTTTTAGTCGTTCTATTTACCCTGGCCGGCGGCCTGGGCGGCTATTACGTGTGGCAGCTGGGCTTTTTCACCCTGCCTTTCAACATCGGGCTGGCCATCCTGCTGACCTTTTTGGGTTTTGCCGCCGGGCTCGCCGTGGTACCGCGCCTCATCGACTTCACGGTGCGGGCGGCCACCCGCGTTGAGCAGTACCTGCAGCGCATTCCCGTTGCGGACCTGGTTTTCGGTACCGTCGGCCTTATCCTTGGTCTTATCATCGCCAATCTTTTCGGTTCCCTGCTGGCCGCCTTCGGCTGGATCGGCAAGGCCATCTGGATTGTTATCACGGGCTTCCTGGGTTATCTCGGCCTGAGCATCGGCGTGAAGAAGCGGGAAGAGATCGTGGCCCTCTTCACCGGCATCAAGTTCGGCAAGGAAAAGGGATCGCGCGGAGAGGCCAAGGTGCTGGACACTTCGGCCATCATCGACGGCCGGATCGCCGACCTCTGCGCCAGCGGCTTTCTGGAGGGGACCCTGGTGGTGCCCGCCTTCGTCCTCGAGGAACTCCAGCACATCGCCGACTCCAACGATCTCCTGAAACGCAACCGCGGGCGGCGGGGGCTCGATATCCTTAACGACATCCAGCGCAACGCCGAGGTCAAGGTGCAGATCTACGAGGGCACCAGGGGGCTGGAGGACGCCGCCGACGTTGACGCCAAACTGGTCCGCCTGGCGAAAAAGCTGGGTGGCAAGATCATCACCACCGACTTCAACCTGAACAAGGTGGCGGAGTTGCAGGGCGTGAAGGTGCTGAATATCAACGAGCTTGCCAACGCTCTGAAGCCCGTCGTTCTCCCCGGCGAAGAGATGGTCGTCACGGTGATCCGGGACGGCAAGGAGGCGGGGCAGGGTGTGGGGTACCTGGACGACGGGACCATGATCGTGGTGGACGGCGGCAAGAAGCACATCGGCCAAACCGTCAGGGTGCTGGTTACCAGCGTGCTGCAGACCACCGCCGGGCGGATGATCTTCGCCAAACCCAAGGTGGTGAAACGGGACGAAGGCTCCCGGCTCAACGGGGTGAACGTGGTTGGTTGAGGCGCACGCCCTGATCGTTGCGGCCGGCCGCGGCAGCCGGATGGGGGGCGGCGGTCCCCCCAAGCAGTACCGGCTCCTGGCCGGCCTTCCCGTTTTAGTGCGGTCTTTACGCGTTTTTGAGGAGGCGCCCTTCGTTTCCGGGGTTACCGTGGTTGTCCCACCTGGAGACGAGGCCTTTTGCGGGGAGATGCTTGCGCGCCATGGAGTAAGGAAGGTAACCGCCGTGGCGGCCGGGGGGGCGGAACGGCAGGATTCGGTGCGGGCGGGGCTGGCGAAGGTTCCGCCGCGGGGCCTCGTGGCCATCCACGACGCCGTGCGCCCTTTTCTGCGCCCCGCCGACCTGGAAGCGGTGGTGCGGGCGGCGGCGGCGACGGGGGCGGCGGCGCTGGCCGTCCGGCCCCAGGACACGGTGAAGGTAGCCGGAGAACGTGGGTACGCCACGCACCCGCGCGACGCGGTATGGCTGCTGCAGACACCGCAGGTCTTCCGGTACGAGCTCATCGCCGCGGCCCACCGGCGCGCCGCAGCGGAGGGGTGGCGGGCGACGGATGACACCACCCTGGTGGAAAGACTGGGGCACCCCGTGGAACTGGTGGAGGGGAGCCCGACCAACTTCAAGCTCACGCGGCCGGAGGACATGCTCCTGGCGGCGCGCCTGGCCGCGGAACCTTTGGCCCGCGTGGGTGTGGGCTACGATGTGCACCGCCTGGTTCCCGGCCGGCGGCTGGTGCTGGGCGGCGTGGTGATTCCCTCCGAACTCGGTCTCGAGGGTTACTCCGACGCCGACGTCCTGGTCCACGCCGTTATGGACGCCCTCCTCGGTGCGGCGGGCCTCGGGGATATCGGGCGGCACTTCCCCGACGGCGACCCGTGTTTCCGGGACGCCTCCAGCCTTGGGCTCCTGGAAAGGGTGGCGGCGCTTCTCCGGGAGCACGGCTTCCGGCCGGTGAATATCGACGCCGTCCTGGTGGCGGAGCGGCCCAGGATCGCTCCCTACGCGGAAGCCATGCGCCTTAACATCGCCCGGGCCGCAGGCACGGACCCGGCGGCCGTGAATATCAAGGGGACCACGACCGAGGGCCTGGGGTTTGCCGGGCGGGGCGAGGGTATCGCCGCCTACGCCGTCGCCGGCGTAACCGTGTTGTGAGGGCACCGGCGGTAATGGTATAATGGTGTGGTCAAACTTTGCGAGGGGAGGGGCCTGCAGGCCATGCTGCGCACCATCCGCAGGGACATACAGGCCGTGTTCGAGCGCGACCCGGCGGCCAAGAACATCCTGGAGGTCCTTCTCTGTTACCCGGGCCTGCACGCCATCATGCTGCACCGGGTAGCCCACAGGCTCTACCGGTGGCGCCTTTTCACCCTGGCGCGCCTGGTTTCCCACTTTTCCCGGTTTCTCACCGGCGTCGAGATACACCCCGGGGCGAAAATCGGGGCGGGGGTTTTCATCGACCACGGTGCCGGCGTGGTCATAGGCGAGACGGCCGAGGTAGGGAACAACGTCACCATGTACCAGGGGGTGACCCTGGGCGGCACCGGGAAGGAGAAGGGAAAGCGGCACCCCACCATCGGCGATAACGTGGTCATCAGCGCGGGGGCGAAGATCCTGGGCTCCATTACCGTGGGGGAGAACTCCAAGATCGGCGCCGGGTCGGTGGTGTTGAAGCCCGTACCCCCCAACTGCACGGTGGTGGGCGTTCCCGGGCGCATCGTGCGCCGGGACGGGCAACGGGTGCAGGACCCCATCGACCTGCGGCACGACCAGCTGCCCGACCCGGTGGCGGATGCGCTGCAGGCCCTGCTGGCCAGGATCGGGGTCCTGGAAGCCAGGATCGCGGCGCTGGAAAAAGATCCGGAGGCGAGGGGCGGCCATGGAGCTTTACAACACGCTGAGCAGGCGTAAGGAGGAATTTCGCCCCCGTGAGCCGGGGAAGGTGGCCATCTACGTCTGCGGCCCCACCACCTACAATTATATCCATCTGGGGAACGCCCGGGCGCTGGTGGTCTTTGATACCATCCGCCGCTACTTCCTTTACAAAGGGTTCGAGGTAACCTTTATTCAAAATTTCACCGACATTGACGACAAGATTATCAACCGGGCGCGGGAGGAAGGGGAGGACCCGGCGGTCCTGGCCGCGAAGTACGTGGCGGCCTACTTCGAAGACGCCGACGCCCTGCACGTGCGCCGCGCGGACGTGCACCCGAAGGTTTCCGAGCACATTCCCGAGATCATCGCCCTCATCGAGCGCCTGCTTGCTCGGGGGTACGCTTACGTGGTCGACGGCGATGTCTACTTCGCCGTGCGGAAGTTTCCGGGGTATGGGAAGCTCTCCGGACGCACCCTCGACGATATGCTGGCCGGGGCCCGGGTGGAGGTCGATCCGAAGAAGCGGGATCCCCTGGATTTCGCCCTGTGGAAGGCGGCCCGGCCCGGGGAACCGTACTGGGAGAGCCCCTGGGGGCGCGGCCGGCCCGGCTGGCACATCGAGTGCTCGGCCATGGCCCTGAAGTACCTGGGTACGACGTTTGATATCCACGGCGGGGGCGCGGACCTCATCTTCCCCCACCATGAAAACGAGATCGCCCAGTCTGAAGCGGCCACCGGTGAACCCTTCGCCCGTTACTGGGTACACAACGGTTTCATCACCGTCCGGGAGGAGAAGATGTCAAAGTCCCTGGGGAACATCTTCCTGGTGCGGGATCTCCTGCGGCAGTACCCGGCCGCGGTGCTGCGGCTCTTCCTCCTTTCCACCCACTACCGCAGCCCCCTGGACTTCAACACCGACAAGATGGCCGCCGCGGAGCGGGGCCTGGCACGGCTGAAAAACAGCCTGGTGCTCCTGCGGGAAGCCGAGGCAAGGGCGGTGGATGAATGCGGCCCCGAGGAGGCCGCCCTCCTGGAACGCCTTGACGAACTGCGAGGGCGTTTCGAGGCGGGCATGGACGACGACTTCAATACCGCGGCGGCCCTGGCGGCGCTTTACGACCTGGCCCACGAGGTCAACGGCTACCTCCACAACCGCGCCCGCCCGTCGCGGCAGGTGCTCCGCACGGCGCAGGCGCTGTTCGAGGGCTGGAACGAGGTTCTGGGTATTTTCCCTGTGCGGGAGGGGCGTATCGTGCTGGAGGAGAAAGAACTCGGCGACAACCTGGCGCTGGGGCTCCTGGAGCTGCTCATCGCCGTGCGCCAGGAGGCGCGTGGGCGCAAGGATTTCGCCACCGCCGACCGCATCCGCGAGGGCCTCAAGAACCTGGGGATCCTGCTGGAGGATACGCCCGGGGGCGTGCGCTGGAAGAGGGCCGTGGGCGGGCATGGGCGCTAAGACGCTGCAGGTAACCTTGATCGCCCATACGCCTTTCCCCGAGCAGGTCATCTCCCTGGCGGGGCGTCGCTGCTATTCCGCCCTCGACAACGCCGGGCTGAGGACGCGGGCGGAGCAGGATGACCCCGGTGAGTTTATCGGCAGGCTTACCGCCATGGGCCACGTCACGCCCATTGAGCACGCCTCCTTCACCTTCGCCGTGGAAGGCGTTTCGAGGAGTCTTTTGGCCCAGATCACCCGGCACCGCATCGCCAGCTTTTCGGTGCAGTCGCAGCGGTACGTGGGGGAGGTGGCGGCGAAGAACCCCGACGGCGTCTTCGACTATGTGGTCCCGCCCCGCATCCGCGCGCTGGGGCCGGATGCGGTGGAGGAGTTCACGCGGCAGATGCGCCAGATCCAGGGCTGGTACGACCGGTGGGTGGAGCAACTGGGCGGCGGCCGCGACGCTTACGAGGATGCCAGGTTCGTCCTGCCCAACGCTGCGGAAACGAAGTTCATCGTCACCATGAACGCCCGTGAGCTTCTGCATTTTTTCACCCTGCGGCTCTGCTTCCGCGCCCAGTGGGAGATACGTGCCCTGGCGGAGGAGATGCTTGGCCTCGTGCGGCGGGTGGCACCGGCGGTCTTCGCCAACGCGGGTCCGGCCTGCGTGCGCGGTCCCTGTCCCGAGGGGGAGATGAACTGCGGCCGGATCCAGGAAGCCAGGGAAAGGTACCGGCGTAAAGAGTGAGGGAAGACGTGATCTGCGGGCGTAACCCGGTACGTGAAGCGCTGCGTGCCGGGCGCCCCCTGCACAAGCTGCTCCTGGCCCGGGACGGCGGCGGCGTCCTGCGGGAAATCGCCGCCCTGGCGCGGGCGCGGGGCGTGCCCGTGCAGTTTGCCGACCGGGCCGCCCTGGACCGGGCGGCGGGCGGGGTGCGGCACCAGGGCGTGGTCTGCTTCGCAGCGCCCGTGGCGTACGCGGACCTGGACGATGTGGTGGCGGGGAAGAAGGATCCCTTCCTGGTTGCCCTGGCCGGGGTGCAGGACCCGCAGAACCTGGGCGCGGTGATCCGCACCGCCGAGGCGGCAGGGGCCGACGGGGTGGTCATCCCTGCCCGGCGGGCGGCAGGTGTTACGCCGGCGGTGGCCCGGGCTTCGGCCGGTGCCGTGGCCCATCTCCCCATCGCCCGCGTCCCCAACCTGGCGCAATCCCTGGGGCGGCTGAAAGAGAAGGGGTTGTGGGTGGTGGGCGCCGACCCGCAGGCCCCCACGGTTTACTGGGACGCAGACCTGGGGGGAGCGCTGGTCCTGGTCATCGGCGGCGAGGAAGCGGGTCTCGGGCGCTCCGTGCGCGAGGCCTGCGACCTCCTGGTGCGGGTGCCTATGGTGGGGAAGGTCGGCTCCCTTAACGCGTCGGTGGCGGCGGCGCTCCTCATTTACGAGGCGTTCCGGCAGAGGAGGCGCCATGGCAGCTAAAGAATACCTCCTTGTGGACGGGTACAACGTCATCTTCAACGCGCCGGAATTGAAATCCCTCGCCGATCTGGAGCATGCCCGGGCACGTCTGGTGCATCTCCTGGTGAATTACGCCGCCCTTTCCGGGCGGCAGGTCATCGTCGTCTTCGACGCGCACCGCGTAGCGGGCGGCACGGAACGGGTCATCGAGGAAAGCGGCGTTACCGTCGTTTTCACCGCCGCGGGGGAAACGGCCGACAGCGTCATCGAGCGGCTGGCCGGCACCCTGGCGCAGAAGGGCCTGGTGTACGTGGTTACCGCCGACTACGCCGAGCAGCGGGTGGTCCTGGGGCAGGGAGCCTACCGGACACCTCCTTCCGAATTCTGGCAGCAGGTGCAGGCCGCTTCCCGCGAGGCCGCGGCCCGCCCCGGCGAGAAGCAGGCGGAACGCTACCTGGAGGAACGCCTGGCGGAGGACGTTCGGAGGGAACTCGACGCCTGGCGGCGGGGTAAAACTATGTGAATAGTCGGACTAATTTTACCTTGACGCCCGTCCAGGCCGTCGTTATAATACAAGTGTATTATATTCCCCCGCACCAACAACCCCAGCATAAAGTGGAGGGGAGACAGGTTGAGCCTCAATCCGCAGTACTCCGCGGTGCGCAGTTTCCACGAGATGGAGGACGAAGACATTGTCGGATATGCGCGGGAAGGCGACGACCAGGCTCTGGAGTACCTGATCAACAAGTACAAGCACTTTGTGCGGGCGAAGGCGAGATCCTACTTTCTTGTCGGGGCGGACCGGGAGGATATCATCCAGGAGGGAATGATCGGGCTTTATAAAGCTATCCGTGATTTCCGCCTGGACAAACTTTCCTCCTTCCGGGCGTTCGCGGAGCTCTGCATCACGCGGCAGATCATTACGGCCATCAAAACGGCGACCCGCCAGAAACACATCCCCCTCAATTCCTATGTCTCCCTGAATAAGCCCCTTTACGACGACGACTCGGACCGTACCCTCCTCGACATTATCTCCGGCACCAGGATCACCGATCCCGAGGAACTGGTCATCAGCCGGGAAGAGTGCGACAACATCGGGGACAAGATCAGCGAACTCCTGAGTTCGCTGGAGTGGAAGGTGCTCACCTCGTACCTGGAGGGGAAGTCGTACCAGGAGATCGCGGACGAGCTGCACCGCCACGTCAAGTCCATCGACAACGCCCTGCAGCGCGTCAAGCGCAAGCTCGAAAAATACCTTGAGCGGCGGGATGTTTGCTGATTAATTGGCCAGCTTCGGGCGTCCGCCCTCCCTGGGGTCACCTCCTGGGCAGTACGGCGGACCTCAACGCGTTCCACATTGTGTCGCCGGCCAGACCCAGCCTCCAGAGGGCGATTCCGCCAAGCCCGTACCGCTTGGCGATACCGATCTTGGTACGGATGCTCACCGGCGTTTCGCCCGCCAGGGAGATGCCGAGGATGAGCTTTTCCGGCGGGACGGCCTCCCTGGCCAGGGCCACCGCCTGCGTGACGAGGTTCACCGGTTCCGGCCGGGACCCGTAGTCGTAGGCCATGACGATTATGCGGTCGGCAAGCTCCCCCAGGGCCTTGTAGTCATAACCCCTGTAGGCGCTGTTGGGCGCGTGGAGGGTGAGGGTCAGGTGCAGGTTGGCGGCTTTCGCCTCCCCGGACAGGAGCCGGACAAACCTGGTGAAGCTCTCGCGCACCGCCGCCAGCCGCTCGCCACTGTCCCGGTAACCGAGGCCCTCGAAGTCAAGGTTCACGCCCTGGTAAAGCGCCGCTTCCCGCATTATGCCGCCGACGGCCCTGGCCATGGCCGCTTCGCTGGCGAGGAGGGAAGAAATGGTACTGTCCCCGTCCGTCACGTGGACGACCATTTCGGTTTTGAGGTTGTGCGCCGCGGCCGCTTCCAGGACCTTCTCCCAGCCGGGGGGCCTTTGCCAGCCGGTCCTGCTCCTGGTGAGGAGGTTCCCCTCCGCGTCCAGGCTGTACCACCCCAGCGCCAGCTCTCCCACCACGTCGGTGTTTCCGGCGGCAGCTTCCGGGTAACGTGTCCCGAAAAGGTCCGTCCAGCTGCTGGTCCGGTCGTCGCCCAGGGCGTAAAACCCGATGACCGCCATCTCCCGGGGCGGGGAGAAAATTACGGCCCCTTTGAGGGTCTCATCCCATTCTACCCCGCAGTTGAACGCTTCGCCGAAGAACCGGAGCGGTATAAGGGTCCGGCCGTTGACGATTTGCGGGGGGACGTCCAGGACGATGGGGTTCTCGTTCCGGTAAGCGATCCTGTTGCCGATCTGGAGCCGGACGGAAGTCGTTCCGTCGGTGGCGCTCACCGTTCGCGTGGCTCCATCCCAGGCAACCTGGATGTTCAGGGCCTCCGCTATGGCCCGGAAGGGGACCAGCATCCGATCGTTTAGGATAACCGGCGGCACGTCGAAGGCTACCGGCAACCCGTCGACGAGCACCGGGAGGCTGCCGGTGGTTCCGTGCGCGGCGGCCGGCAGGGCCAGACCGCCGGCCAGGAGGACGGCGAGGGCGAGGATGAAAAACGGCCTTTTCATTTTTCTCCTCCTGCGGCGGCAAACTATTTAAACAAAAATTGGCCGCCGGTGGCGGTAAATCCTGCCTTTCCGGAGGCGTAACATTTCCGGTGCCAACCCCGGCGCTGCGACAACTAAAACCACCGCTTTTCCACCGGCCCGCCTTGTGGTAGTCTTAGTAAAGAAGCGCCGGACTCCGGCAGGGAGGGAAAAGCGTGCGGGCAGCCGAAATCGTTCCGGGCGTTTACTGGGTGGGCGTCTTAGACTGGGATATCCGCTACTTCCACGGGCGCGCGTACAGCACCCACCGCGGCACGACTTACAACGCCTACCTCATTAAGGACGAGAAGACGGTCCTGGTTGACACGGTGTACGGGCCGTTTGCGGGGGAGTTGCTGGAGAACCTGAGGAACCTTATCGACCCGGCGGGGATCGACTGCGTGGTGGTGAACCATATCGAAACCGACCACGCGGGGGCGCTGCCGGAGGTCATGCGCGTTGCGCCGCGGGCGAAGATCTACTGCACCAGGCAGGCGGCGGAGGGGTTGCGCCGGCAGTACGGCTCCGCCTGGGAGATAAACGAGGTGAAAACGGGGGACAGGCTCTCCATCGGGCGGCGCAGCCTGGTCTTCATCCCGGCCCCCATGCTCCACTGGCCCGATTCTATGTTCACCTACGTTCCCGAGGACGAACTCCTGCTTCCCAACGACGCCTTCGGTCAGCATTACGCCACCAATTTCCGTTTCGACGACCAGGTGGACCAGGCGGCCCTGATGGAGGAGGCGGCCAAATACTACGCCAATATCCTCTACCCGTTCAGCGCCCTGGTGCTGAAAAAGCTGGCCGAGATCCGCGAACTGGGCCTGAAGATCAAAGTGATCGCCCCGAGCCACGGGGTGGTCTGGCGTGGCGCCCCGGACAGGATCATGACCGCCTACGCGCGCTGGGCGGGCGGGGAGGCGGAACCGCGGGTGCTGGTGGTCTACGACACCATGTGGGAAAGCACGGCGCGGCTGGCCCGGGCCATCGTAACCGGCGTGACGGAAACCGGGTGCGCGTGCTGTCAGTACAGGATCGCCGTCACCGACCACAGCGACGTAATGAAGGAGGTACTTCTTTCGCGGGCGCTGGTGGTCGGTTCTCCCACCATCAACCGCGGCTACCTGCCGACCCTGGCGCCGTTCCTCGACGATCTGGTGGGCCTGAAGCCGGCGAAGCGCGCCGGCGCGGCCTTCGGTTCCTACGGCTGGAGTGGCGAGGCAGTCGGGGAAATCGAAGAGAAGCTTAAAAAGGCCGGGGTCGACCTGGTGGCCCCGGGCCTGAAAGTGAAGTGGGTGCCCGGCGCGGAAGACCTGGCCGCAGCCCGTGAACTGGGGCGGCAGGTGGCCGCCCGGGTTATGGGGTAGGGTATGGCGATGCGTCTGGCGGTGGCCCAACTGGCCGTGGGTGAGGACCTGGCGCGCAACGCGTGCCGCATCGCGGCCTTCATGGAAAAAGCGGCCCGGCACGGCGTGGACCTGGTGTGCTTCCCCGAGATGAGTCTCACCGGGTACCACCCCGCGGTTCTTGGCGAGCCGGAGTTGAACGCGCGCGTGGAGGCGGCGCTGGCGGAACTGGCGTCCGCCGGCCGCGACCTCGGGGTCGGCGCCATCGTGGGGCACGGCTGGCGAATGGGCGACGCCCTCTTCAACCGGGCCAGCGTGCTCCTGCCCGACGGGCGGCGGTTCTGCTACGACAAGTTGCACCCGACGGAGGAAGAGTTGAAATATTTCCGGCGAGGTGCGGAAATCCTCTGTTTTCCCTTCGGGGAGCGGCGGGCCGGCGTGATCATCTGCCGCGACCAGAACGACCCCTTCCTGGCGCGACGGCTCAGGGAGGAAGGGGCGGGCGTCCTTTTCATCCTCGCCGCGCACTACTATAAACCGAAGGAGGCCCGCTGGAAGGTGGAAAAGAACCGGGCCCTGCCCATTGCCCGGGCGGTGGAAAACAAGATGCACGTGCTCCTGGCCAACACGGTGGGGAGCCACCTTGGCATGGTCAGCCTGGGCAACAGCCTCATCGTCGATCCCGACGGGTGTGTCGTGGCCGCCGCAGGTGAGGCCGAAGAGACGCTTCTCACCCTTTCCCTGGACGGGCTCGAGATTCAGGGAGCGCCGGGGGCGGTGCAGCTTGAAGGAATGCGGCCCCGAAGTTGATCTGGTAAAGACACTGGTAAGCCTTTCCCGGAGCCTGGATTTTTCGCACCGGGGGCTCCTGCTGCACCACCTGCGGGTAACCCTGGTGGCGCTTCGCCTGGGAAGGGAAGCGGGGCTTGCCGGCAGGGACCTCCTCGATCTGTTCCGGGCGGCGGTGGTGCATGACGCCGGCGCGGTGACGTGGCCGGAGAAGGCGGCCCTGGAAGAGTTCGACGTGCGGGATCCCTGGGACCACTGCCGGCGCGGCCATGCCTTCCTGGACGGTGTGTCCCTCATGGGTTCTGCGGGCCGGATCATCCTTTCCCATCACGACCGCTGGGCCGGCGGCAACCCGTCGGGCCTGGCGGGGCAGGATATTCCCCTGGCCGCCCGCATTATTCATCTGGCCGACCGGGTAGACGTTCTGCTCCGCGACGGTCCCGTTCTTGACCAGCGCGAGGGCATCCTGCGCCGCGCCCGCGAAGGGGCGGGGCGAATTTTCGATCCCCACCTGGTCGGCCTCCTGGAGGAGGTGGCGGGCCGCCCGAGCTTCTGGCTGGACCTTGTTTCCCCCTGGGTGGCGGAGCGGGTGCTGGCGCTGGTGCCGCCGGCCGTGGCCCCGGTAGCCTGGGACGAGCTGCGCGCCCTGGCCGGTGTTTTTGCCCGCGTGGTGGACGCCAAGAGCCGTTTCACCTACCGGCACTCGCGTGGCGTGGCCGGTGTCGCGCGCCTCCTCGGGGAGCGGCTGGGCTTTTCCGCCACGGACGGCGTCCTCCTTGAAGTTGCCGGCCTGCTCCACGACCTGGGGAAGCTCACGGTGCCCGAGGAGATCCTGGAAAAACCCGGGCCGCTCACCAGAACGGAGTACAACGTGATGATGCAGCACCCCTATTATACCTACTGGCTGCTGCAGCCGGTGGCGGCGCAGTTCCCCCTGGCTGCATGGGCCGCCTACCACCACGAGCGGCTCGACGGCACCGGGTACCCCTTTCGCCTGCCCGGTGAAAAGCTCGACCTGGGGGCGCGTGTCGTCGCCGTGGCCGACGTCTTCACGGCCCTGCGGGAGGAGCGGCCGTACCGGCCGGGGCTTGATTGGGCGAAAAGCGTACGCCTCATCGGCGAGATGGCAAGGACGGGCGCCCTGGACGGGGAAGTGGTGGCGGCCCTCCTCGCTTCCCGCCGGGAAATCGACGCCCTCTGGGCCGGGCTCACGGCGCAAAGTAACGACAGGCTGGAGGAAGGGAGTTCTTCAGACCGACCGGAATGATTGCGGTTTCTACCAGCTGGTTCACCCGTGGCGCATACACCCCGGAAGGGGTCGTACGGGGCCTCCTGGAACTGGGGGCCGACGGTGTGGAGCTTGATTTCCGCCTCGGGCCGGAAGAATTCACGGCCCTGCGGCGGTTGGTGCGGCAGGCGGGGATACCGGTGACGAGCCTGCACAACTTCTGCCCAGTTCCCGACCTGGCGAAAAAGGCGGAGGATCCTTTTCTCTTCACCGCCGCGGACGAGCGCGAGCGTGAGCTTGCCCTGCGCTACACCCTGGGGACGCTGGAGCGCGCGGCGGAGGTGGAGGCGGCCGCCGTGGTGCTGCACCTGGGGGAGGTCCCGGGCTGCGCCTCCCTGGCCGACGAGCTTTACGCCCGGCACGCAGCCGGCGCCCCGGACGGCGAGATGGAAGAACTCCGGCGGCAGCTGGCGGCGGCGCGCGCAGTCGAGGGCCCGAAATGCCTCGACCGGGCCCTCCTTGCCCTGGACCGGGTCGCCGGACGGGCGGAAAAGCTGGGCCTGAAGATCGGTATCGAGAACCGCTACCACTTCCACGAGGTGCCTTCGCCGGAGGAGATGGACCGCATCCTGCGGGAGTTTGCCGGGGCCCCCCTGGGCGTCTGGTACGACACTGGCCACGCCCACCACTGGGAGGTCATGGGCTGGGCGGCGCCGGGGGAGCTTCTGGACCGCTTCGCTCCTTCACTGGTGGGTGTGCACCTGCACGACGCCCGCGGCAGGGAAGACCACAGGTCGCCTGGCATGGGGGAGATCGACTTCGCGGCGGTGGCCGCGCACCTCGGTCCGGAAATACTCCGGGTGGCCGAGGCCCACGGCAAGGAGGACCTGGCCACCTACCGGGAAGGCCTGGCCCACCTGCGCCGCCTCGGTTTTTGAGGGCCGTTCCGGGTTGACACCCGGCAACGGGTTTTGCTACATTAAATTATACAAGCCGGCGTAGCTCAACGGCAGAGCAGCTGATTTGTAATCAGCAGGTTGCGGGTTCGAATCCGGCCGCCGGCTCCAAGAAAATCAAGGTTTCCGGGGTTGGCACGAAAACTTAGGGGGTCGGCTGACGTTAATTTGACATCAACCGGCCCCCGGTTTGTCTGTTAACTTTGCTACCCTTCCTTTGTAGGAAGGGTTTTTTATCGCGGCCAGGATGTGGTCCATCTTTTCCGCCGCCCGCTCCTTCAATCCCGGCATCGCCTTGGGGTAGGTGTCCAGGGTAATGGTGATGGGCCTGTTGCCAAACTCCACAAGTAGGATTTATGTGACAAATGTAAAATTTCAACCATACAGTGCTAATCTGGAGAACGATAGCGTAATGATGGGATATCAAAGACCTCGGCTCAGAATCTATCCCAGCATCCGTACATCGCGGCATGTTTGAGACATACCGTCGGTTTGGCACGAAGCCGAAAGAATACCGACTTACAGCTGAGGCGTTATTGCGCCGCATTCTGCGTGGGGAGGACATTCCTACCATTTCCAAGGTTTGGTGGATCTTTATCTGGCGGTGGAAGCGGAGTTTTACCTGGCTATCGGCGGCTATGATCTCGATAGAATCACTGGGACATCACCCTGCGTTTCTCCCCCGGTGGTGAGCGCTTTATTCCTCTTGGTATAGCGCAAGTGGAGGAGGCAACCTATCCAAGGGAGGTTGTTTATGGACTCCACGAAGGTCCTGACTAGATCTTGGAACTATCGAGATTGCGCTTTTGCCAAAATCAGACCTGAATCCAGGAAGGTCGCTTTGTTCTGCGAAACGGCGGATGTGTACAGCGCCTGGCGGACTACCTCTGGTGTTTCTGCAACGGCTCGATAATGACGCCCGATTAAGGCGAGAGCAGGGCTTGTAGAACCGAGGTGTTCTCGGCTAGGCTTGTAAAGAGAAGGTACCAGGAATGGAAGCAAAAGGTGACATCATGTTTCTTTTTTATCTTTCCATGAGCCTAACAGTATTATCAAATGTGCTCTATCACATTTTTCAAAAGTTGACTCCTCCCAACGTTAATCCCATGGCCGCCCTGGCGGTGACCTATGCTACAGCTATGATTATCTGCTTTGCCCTTATTCCTCTTTATCCACCGAGGACAAATCTGATCGAGTCTATTCGCCATTTGAATTGGACCAGTTTTGCTTTAGCTATTGCAATCACTGGGCTAGAACTCGGTTTCTTATTGGCCTATCGAGCCGGGTGGAATCTTAGTTTAGCTGCTATTGTCTCAAATGTGACTGTAACACTTATGATGGTTCCTATTGGTCTGTTCTTCTTCAAAGAGACATTATCGCTTGTAAATTTCATCGGTATCGTTATTTGCATCGTCGGGCTGGTGATGGTCACTCAAAAATAACGCTTGATGTTGACTTTTACGTGCTGCGCAATACCCGGTACCCGGCGGTTCTTCTGAGTGTCTCTTTCCTACCAACGCCGGGGATACCGCCAGGCTCGGGGGCAGTGAGGTTTTGAGATTCCTACAGTAGGTTGACGCGGTCCTCCCGGCTCCATTGACTTGCTAAACCATCCTTCCTGTGTTATAATCAAAACTGCAACGTCGCGGGGTGGAGCAGCCGGAAGCTCGTCGGGCTCATAACCCGAAGGTCGTTGGTTCAAATCCAACCCCCGCAACCAGCCCATATAGCTCAGGAGGCAGAGCGTATCCTTGGTAAGGATAAGGTCGCCGGTTCGAATCCGGCTATGGGCTCCATTTTTTCAGGCGGCGTAGCTCAGCTGGTAGAGCAAGCGGTTCATACCCGCTGCGTCGGGGGTTCGAGTCCCTCCGCCGCTACCATGAAGGGAAAACCGCCGGAGTGCTGCGGCGGTTTTTTTATTTCCGGGGTGTTTATAAAGGCGGAAAGGGCGTTTTGCCTCTCCCCGCCTTTTCCGGTTCCGGCAGGACCCGTCCCATAGTTGGCGCGTAAGATTCCGGCGCGGCCAGAAGGATTTTTCTCCCGCGGCGACGAATAAACTCCCTTATTCCAGGGTAAATTTTTCCCAACTCTTGCTAGGCGAGGGAGGCTCAACCCTATGGCGAAGGCGAAATTTGTCCGGACGAAGCCGCACGTAAACATTGGGACCATTGGGCACGTGGACCATGGCAAGACGACGTTGACGGCGGCGATCACGTTGATTTTGTCGAAGCACGGCAAGGCCACGTACAAGAAGTACGACGAGATTGACAACGCGCCGGAGGAGAAGGCGCGGGGGATCACCATCAACACGGCGCACGTGGAATACGAGACCGACAAGCGGCACTACGCCCACGTGGACTGTCCGGGGCACGCGGACTACATCAAGAACATGATCACCGGCGCGGCGCAGATGGACGGGGCGATCCTGGTGGTTTCGGCGGCGGACGGCCCCATGCCCCAGACGCGGGAGCACATCCTTCTGGCGCGGCAGGTGGCGGTGCCGTACATCGTGGTATATTTGAACAAGGCCGACATGGTTGACGACCCGGAACTTTTGGAGCTGGTGGAGATGGAGGTGCGGGAGCTCCTGACCCAGTACGAATTCCCGGGGGACGAGGCGCCGGTGGTCACGGGTTCGGCGTTGAAGGCCCTGGAGTGCGGGTGCGGCTCCCGGGAGTGCCAGTGGTGCAAATCGGTATGGGAGCTTATGGACGCGGTGGACGAATACATCCCGACGCCGGAGCGGGACATTGACAAGCCGTTTTTGATGCCGATTGAGGACGTCTTCACCATTACGGGGCGCGGCACGGTGGTTACGGGGCGTGTGGAGCGCGGCAAGGTCAAGGTAGGGGACGAGGTAGAGATTGTAGGCTTTGCCGACAAGCCGCGCAAGACGGTGGTTACGGGTGTGGAGATGTTCCGGAAGATCCTTGACGAAGGCGTTGCGGGGGACAACATAGGGTGTCTTTTGCGGGGGATTGAGCGCAAGGAAGTGGAGCGCGGGCAGGTGCTGGCGAAGCCCGGGAGCATTCGGCCGCACACGAAGTTTGCGGCGGAGGTATACGTTTTGACGAAGGAAGAGGGGGGGCGGCACACGCCGTTTTTCAACGGGTACCGGCCGCAGTTTTACTTCCGGACGACGGACGTGACGGGGGTCATCAAGCTTCCGGAGGGCGTGGAGATGGTGATGCCGGGGGACAACATCAGGCTGGACATCGAGCTTATCACGCCCATCGCCATCGAAGAGGGCCTGCGTTTCGCCATCCGGGAAGGCGGTCGCACGGTGGGGGCCGGTGTGGTCACCACCGTCAGCGAATAGGGCCGGGGATCGTCTCCCCGGCCCGCCTTTCGCCTTGACATTGGATAATCCTTGTGATAAATTCTAAGGCGTAAATTTTTGGCGTCTTTTTTTTGCCCTGCGGAGGTGTAACGGTTGCGGGTGACGATTACGCTGGCCTGTACCCAGTGCAAGCGGCGCAACTATACAACGACCAAGAACAAGAAGAACGACCCGGGGCGGCTGGAGTTTCGCAAGTACTGCCGGTGGTGCGGAACCCATACCGTGCATAAGGAGACCAAATAGTCTGGAAGAGCGGGTTGGTTAAGGCATGGCGGTTATGAAAAAGACCGAACAAACGGGGAAGCCGGCGGCCAAGGCCCCCCGGAACAGGGCGGCGGTGAAGCCGCAGGGCAAAAACCCTGCGGGACCGGAAAAGGCCGAGAAACCGGCGGCCAAATCCCAGAAACCGGCGCGGCGCTTCAATTTTGGTGGTTTTAAACGGGCACGGGAATTTTTCCAGGGCGTGGTGCAGGAGTTAAAAAAGGTCCACTGGCTCAACCGGCGCGAGACGCTGATTTACACAGCTGTAGTGGTTGTTTCCGTCGTGGTGGTCGGCCTCATTATCTGGATCGCCGATTCCATTCTCAGCACCCTTGTGCAACTGATCCTTACCTAGGTGATTTTTTGTGGCTAAACGCTGGTATGTGGTGCACACTTACTCGGGATACGAGAACAAGGTTAAGGCCGATCTGGAGAAGCGCATCGCCTCCATGAACATGGGGGACTACATCTTCAACATTGTGGTCCCCGTAGAGGACGAGATCGAGATCAAAGACGGCCGGCGCAAGGTTTCCAAGCGTAAAATTTTCCCCGGGTACGTGCTGGTGGAAATGATTATGACCGACGATGCCTACCGGGTCGTGCGGAACACACCCGGCGTTACCGGTTTTGTCGGCAGCACCGGTGTTGGCGCCAAGCCCATCCCCCTCACCGACGAAGAGGCGGAGCAGATCATCCGGCAGATGATGGGCGAGGAACCCCGCTACCGCATCGACGTGGAGCCCGGAGAGAAGGTGCGCGTGGCCTCGGGGCCCTTCGAGAATTTTGTGGGCACGGTGGAAGAGGTCAATTTCGAGAAGGGAAAGCTGCGGGTGATGATTTCTATGTTCGGGCGGGAGACGCCCATCGAGCTGGATTTCAGCCAGGTGGAGAAAATAGACTGAGGGAGGTGACGGGATGGCAAAGAAGGTAATGGCGGTTGTCAAACTGCAGATTCCGGCTGGGAAGGCCACACCCGCACCACCTGTCGGTTCGGGCCTGGGGCCGTACGGCATCAACATCATGGCCTTCGTCAAGGAATATAACGAGCGCACTGCAGCGCAGGCCGGACTGATTATCCCCGTTGAGATAACCATTTACGAGGACCGGAGCTTCAGCTTTGTGACCAAGACACCCCCCGCTTCCGTCCTTTTGAAAAAGGCGGCGGGGATCGAGACCGCCTCCGGTGAGCCGAACCGGAAGAAGGTCGGCCAGGTAAGCCGGTCGAAGGTGCGGGAAATCGCGGAACTCAAGATGCAGGATCTCAACGCGGCCAGCGTGGAGGCCGCGATGCGGATGATCGAGGGCACGGCCCGCAGCATGGGCATCGAAATCGTGGAAGGTTAGTGGGAGGTGTCCGGCAGGACACCGTCAGAACCACAGGGAGGGATGGAATTTGCCGAAACACGGCAAAAAGTACAACGCCGGCAGGCAGGCGGTCGACCGCCTGACCCTGTACGACCCGGACGAGGCCCTGGAACTGGTCAAGAAGACGGCCTATGCCAGGTTCGACGAAACGGTAGAGGCGGCGGTGCGGCTGGGGGTCGATCCCCGGCACGCCGACCAGCAGGTGCGGGGCGCGGTGGTGCTTCCCCACGGCACCGGCAAGACGCGGAAGGTGCTGGTTTTCGCCCGCGGTGAAAAGGCCAGGGAGGCCGAGGAGGCGGGGGCGGATTACGTGGGCGCCGACGACCTGGTGGCCAGGATCCAGGAGGGGTGGCTTGATTTCGACGTGGCCATTGCCACGCCGGACGTAATGGGCATGGTTGGGAAAATCGGCCGCATCCTGGGCCCGAAGGGCCTTATGCCGAACCCCAAAACGGGCACCGTCACCTTTGACATCGGGCAGGCGGTGCGCGAGGCAAAGGCCGGCAAGATCCAGTACCGGGTTGACAAGGCGGGGATTATCCACGCCCCCATCGGCCGCGTTTCCTTCGAGACGGAGAAGCTCCTGGAGAACCTGCGCGCCCTGGTGGAGGCCCTCGTCCGGGCCAAGCCCCCGGCGGCCAAGGGCCAGTACATTAAAAGCATCTCGGTGTGCTCCACCATGGGGCCCGGCGTCAAGGTTAACGCGCGGAAGCTGGTGGGCTGATTCGCGAGCCCGGCAACCGGGCGGAACCTGCCCCTTGCGGGAACGTGGCGTGCCGCGGAAAAACGCGGCACACCGTCAAATTGCATAGTTTTTTACGGCTGTAGACAGTTGGTGCTCCGGCTTAATGGCACCCACCGGTGCCGCCAACCGAGGCCGGCGGAATGGAAGCCGAACGAGGCCTCTGTATTGCCGTCTACAGGGGCCTTTAATTTTTCCGGGAAACCCAAAGAGGAGGTGAAGCATGCCTTGCCGTTGACTCGGGAGGAGAAGGCGGTCCAGGTGGCGGACTTGAAGGAGAAACTGGCCCGGGCGAGGGTAACCGTCCTCACCGATTTCCGGGGGCTTGATGTAGCGGCGATGACGCGCCTGCGCTGCCGCATCCGCGAAGCGGGCGGGCAATACAGGGTGGTCAAGAACACCCTCGCCCGGCGCGCCGCCGGGGAGGCGGGAATCGAGGGCCTCGACCCTTACCTCACCGGCCCCGTGGCCCTGGCCTTCGGTTTTGACGACCCGGTGGCCCTGCCCAGGATCTTTTCAGAGTTCGTCAGGGAATTCAAGCAGCTGGAAATCAAAGGCGGCATCCTGGAGGGGAGGGTCGTGCCGCCGGAAGCCATCCGCGCCCTGGCGGACCTGCCGCCGCGGGAGGTGCTGCTGGCCCAGGTGGTGGGCGGCTTCCAGGCGCCGCTGGCCGGGCTGGTGGGCGTGCTCCAGGGCACCATCCGCAAGCTGGTCTACGTCCTGGAGGCCGTGCGCGAGAAAAAAGCCGCCACGGCTTGAGGACGCCGGCGGAAACCTGCTTAATCGATTAAAATTCAAACTTAAAATCTGCGCGGGAGGTTTCGTAAAGCATGTCCAAGGTAGGCGAGATCATCGAGGCGGTGAAGGGCCTGACGGTGCTGGAACTGGCCGAACTGGTGAAGGCCCTGGAGGAGGAGTTCGGCGTAACGGCGGCCGCGCCGGTAGCGGTGGCGGCGGCACCGGCGGCCGGGCCGGCGGCGGCGCCGGCGGCCGCCGAGGAGGAGAAGACCGAGTTTGACGTGATCCTTACGGTGGTGGGCGACAAGAAGATTAACGTCATCAAGGTGGTGCGCGAGGTCACCGGGCTCGGCCTCAAGGAGGCCAAGGACCTGGTGGACAACGCCCCGAAGCCGGTCAAGGAGAAGGTGAACAAGGAAGAGGCGGAGGCGATCAAGAAGAAGTTCGAAGAAGCCGGCGCCACGGTGGAGATCAAGTAGCGTTTCCGGCGGCGTTTGTAAGGAAGAGGGAGGACGCGCGGCGGTCCTCCCTCAGACTTTGCGATAAAGAAAGCAAGATTCCCTTGACACGGGGCAGGCAGTGTGCTATTATTAAACATTGTCGCCGGCCTCAAAGGGTATCCTTTTGCCTTGCATGGTCCATAATAAACAGGCATGGGAGGCTACAGGGCCGGCACACGCCCGCAGAGGTTTGGTTTTTACTATTTTACTTCCCAGGGGGTTCGTATATGCAGGCTAACGCCGCGGCCGTAGAACGGATTAATTTTGGCAGGCTGCGGGAGGTCCTGGCACTTCCCGACCTTATCGAGGTGCAGAAGAAGTCGTACGAGTGGTTTCTTGACAGGGGGCTGCGCGAGGTATTCCAGGACATTTCCCCCATCCAGGACTTTACAGGCAGCCTCGTTCTCGAGTTTCTCGATTACAGCCTCGGCGAACCCAAGTACAGCGTGCAGGAGTGCAAGGACCGCGACGTCACCTATGCCGCCCCGCTCCGTGTGCGCGTCCGCCTCATCAACCGCGATACGGGCGAGGTTAAGGAACAGGACGTCTTCATGGGCGATTTCCCCCTCATGACCGAGAAGGGTACCTTCATCATCAACGGCGCGGAAAGGGTCATTGTCAGCCAGCTCGTGCGTTCCCCCGGCGTCTATTTCGACACCCAGCCCGACCCGTCCGGGAAAAAGATTTACACGGCGACCATCATCCCCAACCGGGGGGCCTGGCTGGAGTTTGAAACCGACATCCAGGACCATACGTGGGTGCGGGTGGACCGGACGCGCAAGATTCCGGTGACGGTCCTTATCCGCGCCCTGGGCTACAGCTCCAAGGGGCAGATCCTGGAGTTGTTCCAGGAGCACCACAGCATCAAGGAAACCCTGACCAAGGACAACACCGATTCCCAGGAGGAGGCCCTGGTCGAGATTTACAAGCGGTTGCGCCCCGGCGAACCGCCGACGGTGGAAAGCGCCCGCGCCCTCCTGGAGATGCTCTTTTTCGACCCGAAGCGCTACGACCTGGGCAACGTCGGGCGGTACAAGCTTTTCAAGAAACTGGGGCACGGGGTGCTGTACCGCTTCGGTAGGGACGACGGCCGGCGCGAGTTCGACCGCTACCTGGGGCAGGAAGTGCCGGCTAACCGGGAATTTATACGGGAGCTGACCCCCGAAGATATAATCGCCACGGTGAAGTACCTCCTGCGCCTGGCGGACGGCGAGGGGCAGCCCGACGATATCGACCACCTGGGCAACCGGCGCCTGCGCTCGGTGGGGGAGTTGCTGCAGAACCAGTTCCGCATCGGGCTGGCGCGCATGGAGCGGGTGGTCCGGGAGCGGATGACCATCCAGGACGTGGAGGTCATTACCCCCCAGGTACTCATCAACATCCGGCCTGTGGTGGCGGCCATCAAGGAGTTTTTCGGCTCCAGCCAGCTTTCCCAGTTCATGGACCAGACCAACCCGCTGGCGGAACTAACCCACAAGCGACGCCTTTCCGCCCTCGGGCCCGGCGGTCTCTCGCGGGAACGGGCCGGGTTTGAGGTGCGGGACGTGCACCATTCCCACTACGGGCGGGTCTGTCCTATCGAGACGCCGGAAGGTCCCAACATCGGCCTCATCGGCTCCCTGACCACCTACGCGCGTATCAACGAGTTCGGCTTTATAGAGACGCCGTACCGGAAGGTAGACAAAGAGAACCACCGCGTCACCGACGAGATCATCTACCTCCCGGCGGACGAGGAAGAGGAGTACGTTATCGCCCAGGCAAACATCGCCCTGGACGAAAACGGCTACTTCCTCGAAGACAGGGTAAACGCCCGTTATAAAGGGGAAATGCTGGTGGTGGACGTGGCCCAGGTGGATCTGGTGGACGTCTCGCCGAAACAGGTCTTCAGCGTGGCCACGTCCCTTATCCCTTTCCTGGAGCATGACGACGCCAACCGGGCCCTGATGGGGGCCAATATGCAGCGCCAGGCGGTGCCCCTCATCCGCTCGGAGGCCCCCCTTATCGGCACGGGGATCGAGGCCAAGGTGGCGTGCGATTCCGGGGTAGTGGTTGTGGCCGACCAGGATGGGACCGTGGAGCGGGTGACCGCCGATACCATCACGCTGCGCGGCAAGGACGGGCAGCGCTACACCTACAGGCTGACTAAGTTCGGGCGCTCCAACCAGGGCACCTGCTTCAACCAGCGGCCCATCGTCTTTCCCGGACAGGAGGTCAGGGCGGGACAGGTTATCGCCGACGGTCCCTGTACCGAAAACGGGGAACTGGCCCTGGGGCGGAACGTACTGGCGGCGTTTATGCCCTGGGAGGGGTACAACTACGAGGACGCCATCCTGGTGAGCGAGAAGCTGGTGAAGGAGGACTATTACACCTCCATTCACATCGAGGAATACGAGTGCGAGGCGCGCGATACGAAGCTCGGTCCCGAAGAGATTACCCGGGACATCCCCAACGTGGGTGAAGAAGTCCTCAAGGACCTGGACGAGCGCGGCGTTATCCGCATCGGCGCCGAGGTGCGCCCCGGCGATATCCTTGTGGGCAAGGTCACGCCCAAGGGAGAGACGGAACTCACCGCCGAAGAGCGCCTCCTGCGGGCCATCTTCGGCGAGAAGGCCCGCGAGGTGCGGGACACCTCCCTGCGCGTCCCGCACGGCGAGGCGGGCAAGGTCGTCGACGTGAAGATCTTTTCCCGGGAGAACGGCGACGAACTCCCACCCGGAGTCAACCAGCTGGTCCGGGTTTACGTGGCCCAGAAGCGCAAGCTCTCCGAGGGCGACAAGATGGCCGGCCGGCACGGAAACAAGGGCGTCATCGCCCGCATCCTGCCCGAGGAAGACATGCCGTTTCTGCCGGACGGTACGCCCGTGGAAATCGTCCTCAACCCGCTGGGCGTGCCCTCCCGGATGAACATCGGCCAGATCCTGGAGACGCACCTGGGCTGGGCGGCCCGGGCCCTCGGCTGGAAGGTTGCCTGTCCCGTGTTCAACGGAGCGACGGAAAAGGATATCGTGGCCGTGCTGCGCCAGGCGGGGCTGCCCGAGGACGGCAAGATCCAGCTCCGCGACGGCCGTACCGGCGAGCCCTTCGACAGCCCCTGCACGGTGGGCTACATCTACATGCTGAAGCTGGCGCACCTCGTAGACGACAAGATCCACGCGCGCTCCACCGGGCCTTACTCTCTTGTGACCCAGCAGCCGCTGGGCGGCAAGGCGCAGTTCGGCGGGCAGCGTTTCGGCGAGATGGAGGTCTGGGCCCTTGAAGCTTACGGCGCGGCGTACACCCTGCAGGAGATCCTCACGGTGAAATCGGACGACGTGATCGGCCGCGTCAAGACCTACGAGGCCATCGTGAAGGGCGAGAACGTACCCGAGCCGGGCGTGCCCGAATCGTTCAAGGTCCTGATCAAGGAACTCCAGAGCCTGGGCCTCGACGTACGGGTGCTGGCGGAGGACGACCACGAAATCGAGATCCGGGAAACCGACGAAGACGTGATGGATACGGGCAAGGAGCTGGAGCTGCTGGTGCCCGAGGTGCCGGTGGCCGGGGAGGAGCAGGAGGAGGAAGAGGATACGGAGCGCATCCCCGGCGAGGATGACGAGGAGGGATTCCCCGACCAGGAGCAGGAGATCGCGGCCGGCGAGGCGGACGAAGTGGGCGATTTCCCCTTCGAGGAAGAAACCGAAGAGCGCGGTTTCTCACGGTAAGTTTTCAAGGAGGGAAGGCGGCGGGTGCTGGAACTCAATAATTTCGACCGGATTCGTATCGGGCTGGCGTCCCCGGAGCAGATCAGGGCCTGGTCCCACGGCGAGGTCAAGAAGCCCGAGACCATTAACTACCGTACCCTTAAACCGGAGCGGGACGGTCTTTTCTGCGAACGGATCTTCGGGCCCACCCGCGACTGGGAGTGCCACTGCGGCAAGTACAAGCGGGTCCGGTACAAAGGCGTCATCTGCGACCGCTGCGGTGTGGAGGTTACCCGCGCGAAGGTGCGCCGCGAGCGGCTGGGGCATATAGAACTCGCGGCGCCGGTTTCCCATATCTGGTATTTCAAGGGGATTCCGTCGCGCATGGGGCTCCTGCTGGACCTTTCGCCCCGGGCGCTGGAAAAGGTGCTTTACTTCGTTTCCTACATCGTCCTCGACCCGGGTGAGACGCCGCTGGTGAAGAAACAACTCCTGACCGAGCAGGAGTACCGGGAGTACCGCGATAAGTACGGCACGGCCTTCAGGGCCGGGATGGGGGCCGAGGCCGTCAGGGAGCTTCTGGCGGAGATCGACCTCGACGAGCTGGCGGGGGAACTGCGCAGGGAGGTCCAGGAAACCAGCGGCCAGCGGCGCATCCGCGCCATCCGCCGGCTGGAGGTGGTGGAAGCCTTCCGGAAGTCCGGGAACCGCCCGGAGTGGATGATCCTGGAGGTGCTTCCCGTCATTCCCCCCGAGTTGCGGCCCATGGTCCAGCTGGACGGCGGGCGCTTCGCCACCTCGGACCTGAACGACCTGTACCGGCGGGTGATCAACCGCAATAACCGCCTGAAGCGCCTCCTGGAACTCGGCGCGCCCGACATCATTGTGCGGAACGAAAAGCGCATGCTGCAGGAGGCGGTAGACGCCCTCATCGACAACGGCCGGCGCGGGCGCCCGGTGACGGGGCCCGGCAACCGGCCCCTGAAGTCGTTGAGCGACATGCTCAAGGGGAAGCAGGGGCGCTTCCGCCAGAACCTGCTCGGCAAGCGGGTGGACTACTCGGGCCGGTCGGTGATCGTGGTCGGCCCCACCCTGAAGCTGCACCAGTGCGGCCTGCCGAAAGAGATGGCCCTGGAGCTTTTCAAGCCCTTCGTTATGAAGAGGCTGGTGCAGGACGGGCACGCCCACAACATCAAGAGCGCGAAACGCATGGTGGAACGCGTGCGGCCGGAGGTCTGGGACGTCCTGGAGGACGTCATCAAGGGCCACCCGGTGCTGCTGAACCGCGCGCCCACCCTGCACCGCCTGGGCATCCAGGCCTTCGAACCGGTGCTGGTGGAGGGGCGGGCCATCCAGATTCACCCGCTGGTTTGCACGGCGTACAACGCCGACTTCGACGGCGACCAGATGGCCGTGCACGTACCCCTTTCCGCCGAGGCCCAGGCCGAGGCACGGGTGCTGATGCTCTCCACCAATAACATCCTGAACCCGAAGGACGGGCGACCGGTGGCGGTGCCGACCCAGGATATGGTTATCGGCATCTACTACCTCACCGTGGAAAAGCCGGGGGCGCCCGGCGAGGGCAAGATTTTTGCTAACATCGACGAGGCCGTCAGGGCCTACGAGGCCGGCGCGGTTTCCCTGCACGCGAAGGTCCAGGTACGTCTTCCCGAGGCGGGCGGACGTCTGGAGACCACCGTCGGGCGGCTTATCTTCTACGACATCATCCCGGACGAATTGAAGAAGAGTCCGGGTCCCGACGGCCGGCCGGTGCTCAGTCGCATCGGCCGCAAGGTCCTCACCGGGGTAACCGATAAAAAAGGCCTGAGTGAGATCGCCGACCGTTGCTACCGGAAGCGCGGCTACGCCAGGACGGCCGAACTCCTGGACGGCATTAAACGGCTGGGTTTCGCCTTTGCCACCAGGGCGGGCGTGACCATTGGCCTTGACGATATCGTTATTCCGGAGGAGAAACCCCAGATTCTGAGCGAGGCAGAAGCCGAGGTGGAAAGAATCGAAGAGCAGTACCGCCGGGGTCTTATTACCCAGGAGGAACGTTACCGCAAGGTTATCGGCGTCTGGAACGAGGCCACCGACCGGGTGACCAGGGCGCTCCTGGACCGCATGGACAGATTCAACCCGGTCTTCATGATGGCCAACTCCGGGGCCCGCGGCAACATCCAGCAAATCAGGCAATTGGCCGGGATGCGCGGCCTTATGGCCGACCCGTCGGGGCGCATCATCGACCTGCCCATCAAGGCCAGCTTCCGCGAGGGGCTCACGGTGCTGGAGTACTTCATCTCCACCCACGGCGCGCGCAAGGGTCTGGCGGATACGGCGCTCCGGACGGCCGACTCCGGCTACCTGACCCGCCGGTTGGTGGACGTGGCCCAGGACGTCATCGTGCGGGAGGACGACTGCGGCACCCGGGACTACATCGAGGTCGGTGACGTGCGCGACGGGGCCGAGGTGGTTGAAAAACTCGAGGACCGGATCGTCGGTCGCCTGGCGGCGGCGGACATCGTCCACCCGGCCACCGGGGAGGTCATCGTGCCGCGGGGCCGGGAAATCGACGAGGACGCGGCGGAGAAGATCCGCGAGGCGGGTATAGAAAAGGTAAAGATCCGTTCGGTGCTGGTCTGCCGCACGCGCCACGGCGTCTGCCGTCGCTGCTACGGGCGCAACCTGGCCACCGGGCGCCTGGTGGACATCGGCGAAGCGGTGGGGATCATCGCCGCCCAATCCATCGGGGAGCCGGGCACCCAGCTGACCATGCGCACCTTCCACACCGGCGGCGTGGCCGGCGAAGACATCACCCAGGGTCTGCCCCGGGTAGAAGAGCTCTTTGAGGCGCGCCGGCCCAAGGGCCAGGCCGTCGTGGCGGAAATCGGCGGCGTGGTCGAGGTGCGGGAGGTCAAGGGACGGCGCGAGGCCGAGGTCGCCGGTCCGGACGGGCAGCGGGCCGTCTACCAGGTACCCTACGGAGCACGCCTGAAGGTGCGGACGGGAGACGTGGTGGAGGCCGGCGACGAGCTCACCGAGGGCGCCGTCAACCCCCACGACCTGCTGAAGATCAAGGGCGTACGCGCGGTGCAGCTCTACCTTCTGCAGGAGGTCCAGCGCGTCTACCGGATGCAGGGTGTGGACATTAACGACAAGCACATCGAGATCGTCATCCGCCAGATGCTGCGCAAGGTCAAGGTGGAGGACCCGGGCGACACGGAGCTTCTGCCCGGCGGCATGGTCGACATCTTTGAATGCGAGGATGAGAACCGGCGGGTCGAGGAAAAGGGCGGCCGGCCGGCCACGGTGCGGCCCGTGCTCCTCGGTATAACCAAGGCCTCCCTGGCCACGGATTCCTTCCTTTCGGCGGCTTCCTTCCAGGAAACGACGCGCGTGCTGACGGAGGCGGCCATTAAAGGGAAGGTAGACCCGCTGCTGGGCCTGAAAGAAAACGTGATCATCGGTAAGCTGGTGCCGGCGGGCACGGGAATGGCGCGCTACCGCAACATCGAAGTAGCGGCCGACGGAGACGGCGCGGACGCCGGCACATTCAGTTGACAAAAGATCCCGCCGGTGCTATTATTGTTAGGTGTGTGGCGCCGGAAGGAGGACTTACCGTGTCCCTGGAAAGGCTTAGCGAGGCCCGCAGGAAGACGGTGGGTTCCAAGCAAACCTTGAAAGCCATACAGCGGGGGCAAGCCAGGGTGGTGTACGTGGCCCGGAACGCCGAACCACACGTGGTGGGGCCGGTGCTTGAGGCCTGCCGGGCCCGGGAGGTACCAGTCATCGAGGTGCCCACGATGCGGGAACTGGGCCGGGCGTGCGGCATTGCCGTGAACTGCGCGGCGGCGGCGATCACGGAAGAGTAGGTTAAACCTTGCCCCTTACCCGGATGGTAAGGGGTATAATTTTGCCATATTTTAGGAATTTGTAATAAAGGGGGTGTATAGGGTGCCGACCATAAGTCAGCTGGTACGCAAGGGACGGCAAATGCGCGAGGTTAAGTCGTCGGCTCCTGCCCTGATGGCCAACCCGCAGCGGCGGGGAGTCTGTACCCGCGTGTACACAACCACGCCGAAAAAGCCCAACTCGGCTCTGCGGAAGGTGGCCCGGGTACGCCTGACCAACGGTTACGAGGTGACGGCCTACATCCCGGGCATCGGGCACAACCTGCAGGAACACTCGGTGGTGCTGGTGCGCGGCGGCCGGGTGAAGGACCTGCCGGGCGTGCGTTACCATATCATACGCGGCGCCCTGGACGCCGCCGGGGTGCAAAACCGCGCGCGGGGGCGCTCCAAGTACGGTGCCAAGAGACCCAAGAAGTGAGGGGGGAGAAGCATGCCACGCAGGGGACCGGTGCCCAGGCGGGACGTTTCGCCGGACCCGCTATACGGCAGCAAGGTGGTAACCAAACTGATCAACCAGGTGATGCTGCAGGGGAAGAAGAGCGTAGCCGAGCGCATTTGCTACGGCGCCTTCGACCTTATCAGGCAAAAGACGGGGCGCGACCCCCTGGAGGTCTTTGACCAGGCGCTGAAAAATACCATGCCGGTTGTGGAAACCAGGCCACGGCGCGTGGGCGGCGCCAACTACCAGGTTCCCGTCGAGGTGCGGCCCGAGCGGCGGCAAACCCTGGCCATCCGCTGGCTGGTCAACTTTGCCCGCGAGCGGACGGGAAAATCCATGCAGGAGCGGCTGGCGGCCGAACTGCTCGACGCCGCGCAGGGTACGGGCGGGGCCGTCAAAAAGAAGGAAGATACCCACCGGATGGCGGAAGCGAACAAGGCTTTTGCCCACTACCGGTGGTAGGGTGGTAAAAAAGATTCCGGCGTACATCGGCAGGGAGGTTTTTTCCGGTATGGGGCGGCAATATCCGCTCGAAAAAACAAGAAATATAGGCATCATGGCGCACATCGACGCCGGTAAGACGACCACGACCGAGCGGATACTGTTCTACACCGGCCGGGTGCACAGGATCGGCGAGGTTGACGAAGGATCGGCGACGATGGACTGGATGGTCCAGGAACAGGAGCGGGGGATCACCATCACCTCCGCCGCCACAACCTGTTTCTGGCGCGACCACCGGATTAACATTATTGACACGCCTGGACACGTGGATTTCACGGTCGAGGTAGAGCGCTCGCTGCGCGTGCTCGACGGTGCGGTGGCCATTTTTTGCTCTGTCGGCGGGGTCGAACCGCAGTCGGAGACGGTCTGGCGGCAGGCCGACAAGTACCACGTGCCCCGGATCGCCTACATCAACAAGATGGACCGGATCGGCGCCGACTTCTTCCGCAGCGTCGCCTCGCTCCAGGAGAAGCTGGAGGCCAATCCCGTGTGCATCCAGCTGCCCATCGGTGCGGAGGACCGTTTTTGCGGGGTGGTAGACCTCATTCATAACCGCGCCGTAATCTGGGTCGACGATCTGGGTACGCAGATGAAGGAACTTCCGGTGCCGGCCGAAATGCAGGAACTCGTGGCCGCCTACCGGGAGAAGCTCCTGGAGGCCGTGGCCGAGACCGATGAGGAACTGATGTTGAAGTACCTGGAGGGCGAGGAACTGACTCCGGAAGAGATCAAGCGCGGTCTGCGCAAGGGAACTCTGGCCACGAAGATGACGCCTGTGTTGTGCGGTTCCTCCTATAAGAACCGCGGCGTACAACTGTTGCTCGATGCCGTTGTGGACTTCCTGCCGTCGCCGCTGGATATCCCGGCGGTCCGCGGTATCGACCCGGCCACCGGCGAGGAAGGCCGCCGCGCCCCCCGGGACGACGAACCCTTCTCGGCACTGGCCTTCAAGATCATGGTCGATCCTTACGTAGGCAAGCTCACCTTCTTCCGCGTCTACTCCGGGCGCCTGACCAGCGGGTCCTACGTTTATAATTCCACCAAGAACCGGCGTGAGCGGGTTGGCCGGCTGGTTCTGATGCACGCCAACCACCGCGAGGAGGTGGATGCCGTCTACGCCGGTGACATTGCGGCGGCCGTCGGTTTGAAACTTACCACCACCGGGGATACTCTGTGCGACGAGGAGCACCCGATTGTGCTCGAGTCGATGGATTTCCCGGAGCCGGTGATCTCGGTGGCCATCGAGCCTCGCACCAAGGCCGATCAGGATAAAATGGGGATTGCCCTGCAGCGCCTGGCAGAGGAGGATCCCACCTTCAAAGTGCACTTCGACCAGGAAACCGGCCAGACCATCGTTTCCGGCATGGGCGAGCTGCACCTGGAGATAATCGTGGACCGGCTCCTGCGAGAGTTCAGGGTGGGGGCCAACGTGGGCCGCCCGCAGGTGGCCTACAAGGAGTCCCTGCGCCGGCCAACCCGGGCGGAGGGGAAGTTCATCCGCCAGACGGGGGGCCGGGGCCAGTACGGGCACGTGGTGCTGGAGGTGGAGCCGCGCGAGCGGGGTGCCGGCTTCGAGTTCGTCAACAAGGTCGTCGGCGGCGTGGTGCCGAAGGAGTATGTGCCGGCGGTCGAGGCCGGGGTGCGCGAGGCTATGGAGAGCGGCGTCCTGTACGGCTACCCGGTGGTCGACGTGCGGGTGGCCCTGGTGGACGGTTCGTACCACCCTGTGGACTCGTCGGAAATGGCCTTCAAGGTGGCCGCCTCGCTGGCCTTCAAGAAGGCGGCGGAACAGGCCGAACCGCAATTGCTGGAACCTGTGATGCGCGTGGAGGTGGTTGTACCCGAGGAATATACGGGTGACGTCATCGCCGACCTTAACGGCCGGCGCGGCCATATCGACGCCATGGAACTGCAGGGGAAGATGCGGGTCATCAGAAGCCGCGTGCCCCTGGCCGAGATGTTCGGCTACGCCACCGAACTCAGGTCGCGCACCCAGGGACGGGGTACCTACACCATGCAGTTCGATCACTATGCGGAAGTGCCCCAGAGTATTGTGGAAAAGGTAACCAGACATCACTAAGCCAAGAACGCTTGCTGAGGAGGATGCTGAAGGATGGCGAAGGCGAAATTTGTCCGGACGAAGCCGCACGTAAACATTGGGACCATTGGGCACGTGGACCATGGCAAGACGACGTTGACGGCGGCGATCACGCTGATTTTGTCGAAGCACGGCAAGGCCACGTACAAGAAGTACGACGAGATTGACAACGCGCCGGAGGAGAAGGCGCGGGGGATCACCATCAACACGGCGCACGTGGAATACGAGACCGACAAGCGGCACTACGCCCACGTGGACTGTCCGGGGCACGCGGACTACATCAAGAACATGATCACCGGCGCGGCGCAGATGGACGGGGCGATCCTGGTGGTTTCGGCGGCGGACGGCCCCATGCCCCAGACGCGGGAGCACATCCTTCTGGCGCGGCAGGTGGCGGTGCCGTACATCGTGGTATATTTGAACAAGGCCGACATGGTTGACGACCCGGAACTTTTGGAGCTGGTGGAGATGGAGGTGCGGGAGCTCCTGACCCAGTACGAATTCCCGGGGGACGAGGCGCCGGTGGTCACGGGTTCGGCGTTGAAGGCCCTGGAGTGCGGGTGCGGCTCCCGGGAGTGCCAGTGGTGCAAATCGGTATGGGAGCTTATGGACGCGGTGGACGAATACATCCCGACGCCGGAGCGGGACATTGACAAGCCGTTTTTGATGCCGATTGAGGACGTCTTCACCATTACGGGGCGCGGCACGGTGGTTACGGGGCGTGTGGAGCGCGGCAAGGTCAAGGTAGGGGACGAGGTAGAGATTGTAGGCTTTGCCGACAAGCCGCGCAAGACGGTGGTTACGGGTGTGGAGATGTTCCGGAAGATCCTTGACGAAGGCGTTGCGGGGGACAACATAGGGTGTCTTTTGCGGGGGATTGAGCGCAAGGAAGTGGAGCGCGGGCAGGTGCTGGCGAAGCCCGGGAGCATTCGGCCGCACACGAAGTTTGCGGCGGAGGTATACGTTTTGACGAAGGAAGAGGGGGGGCGGCACACGCCGTTTTTCAACGGGTACCGGCCGCAGTTTTACTTCCGGACGACGGACGTGACGGGGGTCATCAAGCTTCCGGAGGGCGTGGAGATGGTGATGCCGGGGGACAACATCAGGCTGGACATCGAGCTTATCACGCCCATCGCCATCGAAGAGGGCCTGCGTTTCGCCATCCGGGAAGGCGGTCGCACGGTGGGGGCCGGTGTGGTCACCACCGTCAGCGAATAGGTGAGGAGGGAGCAGATGCGCAGGCAAAAGATCCGCATCCGCCTGCGGGCCTTCGACCACAAGATGCTCGACCAGTCGGCGCAGAAGATCGTGGAAACGGCCCGGCGCACCGGGGCGTCCGTGGCCGGCCCGATTCCCCTGCCCACCGAGAAGAACATCTATACCATTCTCCGGTCACCGCACAAGGATAAGGATTCGCGGGAGCAGTTCGAGATCCGGACCCACAAGCGCCTGATCGACATTCTGGAACCCACGGCGAAGACGGTGGATGCGCTGATGCGTCTCGACCTGCCGGCGGGGGTCGAAATAGAAATCAAGCTGTAACCCGGATGGCGGGAGGTGGACGTTTTGCCCAAGGGAATTATCGGCGTTAAGGTCGGCATGAGCCAGTTCTTCACGCCCGAGGGGCTGGCGGTGCCGGTGACCCTCATCGAAGCCGGCCCGTGCCGGGTGGTCCAGACCAGGACCGCCGCGCGCGACGGCTACGAGGCGGTCCAGCTGGGCTTCCGTGAAATAAAGGAGTGGCGCGCGAACAAACCCCTGCGGGGGCATTTTGCCCGCGCGGGGCTGAAACCCCTGCGTTACCTGCGCGAGATAAGGGTTGACGATGCCGGCCGGTACCAGGTCGGCCAGGAGGTCAGATGCGACCTCTTTCAGCCCGGGGAGCGCGTGGATGTCACCGGCATCACCAAGGGGCGCGGCTTCGCCGGCGGCATCAAGCGGCACGGTTTCCACCGGGGGCCCATGGCCCACGGGTCCAAGTACCACCGCCGTCCGGGGGCCCTGGCGGCCAAAGCCCCGGCGCGTGTTTTCAAGGGCCGTAAGCTGCCCGGACACTACGGGGTGGAGCGGGTCACGGTGCAGAACCTGGAAGTGGTGCACGTCGACCCGGAGAAGAACCTCCTGGCGGTGAAGGGTGCCGTTCCCGGGCCGCGCGGCGGCCTGGTCATCGTCAGGGAAGCCGTGAAGGCCGGCCGGTGAAAGGAGGGCGCAAGGTGCCAAGAGTAGCCGTATACAACACCCAGGGCGAGCAGGTGGGGGAGATCGACCTGAAGGACGAGATCTTCGGCGTCCCGGTGAACAGGGCGTTGCTCCACGAGGTCATGGTCATGTACGGGGCCAACCGGCGGCGCGGCACCCACGATACGAAGACCAGGGCGGAGGTTTCCGGCGGGGGCCGGAAGCCCTGGCGGCAGAAGGGTACCGGGCGCGCGCGGCACGGCAGCATCAGGTCCCCCATCTGGCGCGGCGGCGGCATTGTTTTCGGGCCGCACCCGCGCGACTACAGCTACCAGGTGCCGAAAAAGGTGCGGCGCCTGGCCCTGAAGAACGCCCTTTCGGCCCGCGTGCAGGAGGGCCGGCTCCTGGTCCTGGATAAACTGGAGCTGGAGGCGCCCAGGACCAAGGAAATCGTCAACATCCTGCGCAACCTGAAGATTGACGACGCGACCCTGGTGGTTACCGGGGAAAGAAACGAGAACGTAGCCCTTTCGTCGCGCAACCTGCCCGGCGTGCAGTCCACGGAGGCGTCTTTTCTCAACGCCTTCGACATCCTGCGCCACGGGACGCTGGTGATGACCAGGGATGCGGTGGCCAGGATAGAGGAGGTGCTGGCCGGATGAAGGACGTACGCGATGTGATTATCCGGCCGGTGGTTACGGAGAAGTCCATGGCCCTGCTGGAGCAGAACAAGTATACCTTCCTGGTGCACCCGCAGGCCAACAAGACCGAGATCAAGAAGGCCGTGGAGGAGCTTTTCAAGGTCAAGGTGCTGAAGGTGAACACCCTGCGGCGGCCCGGGAAGATGAAGCGGGTGCGCCGGGTGGCGGGTATGACGCCGGAGACCAAGCGGGCCGTGGTGACCCTGCGCCCCGGCGACAAGATCGAGATCTTCGAAGGCGTATAGAATGGCCGTCGGTCGTCGGTCGCCGGTGGTCGGAGGGAGGGAGAGGGTAAGCGGTCGCCGGTGCCGGCGGGTCAACCACGACCGATATTTAAGGAGGGAATCAAGACATGGCGGTAAAGAAATACCGGCCGACTTCCCCGGGACGCCGGTTTGTCACGGTGGCGGACTTTAAAGAGCTCACCGCCACCGAACCGGAAAAATCCCTCGTCGCCCCGCTCCGGAAAACCGGAGGCCGCAACAACCTGGGGCGCATCACGGTACGTCACCGCGGCGGCGGGCACAAGCGGCTGTACCGTATCATCGATTTCAAGCGGGACAAAGACGGGATCCCGGCACGTGTGGCCAGCATCGAGTACGACCCCAACCGGTCGGCGCGCATCGCCCTGTTGCATTACGCCGACGGGGAAAAGCGGTACATTCTGGCGCCTGTGGGTCTCGAGGTGGGCCAGACGGTGGTGTCCGGGCCGGAGGCCGATATCAAGGTCGGCAATACCCTGCCGCTCCGGAATATTCCCACCGGTACGCTGATCCACAACCTGGAATTGCGGCCGGGACAGGGGGCCAGGGTGGTGCGGTCCGCCGGGGCGGCGGCGCAGTTGATGGCCAAGGAAGGGGACTTTGCCCACGTCCGCCTGCCGTCCGGCGAGGTTCGTCTTTTCCCCCTGGCGTGCCGGGCCACCATCGGCCAGGTGGGCAACGTGGAGCACGAGAACATCAGTGTCGGGAAGGCCGGGCGCAACCGCTGGCTGGGGATCAGGCCGACGGTGCGCGGGGTGGTGATGAACCCGGTGGACCACCCCCACGGCGGCGGCGAGGGGCGCTCCCCCATCGGGCGCCATCCGGTAACGCCGTGGGGCAAGCCGGCACTGGGGGTCAAGACCCGCAAAAAGAAGAAGGCCAGCGACCGGCTGATCGTACAGCGGCGCAAGTAAGGGGGTAGGCATGTGGGTCGATCACTCAAGAAAGGGCCGTACTGCGATCCAAAGCTTCTGGCCAGGATCGAAGCGATGAATAAGAAGGGCGAGAAAAGGGTTATCAAGACCTGGTCCCGGAGGTCGACCATCTTCCCCCAGATGATCGGCCACACCATCGCCGTCTACGACGGACGCAAGCACGTGCCCATTTATATAACCGAGGAAATGGTCGGGCATAAACTGGGCGAGTTTGCGCCGACCCGTACCTTCCGCGGGCACGGGGCGCACACCGAGCGGTCTACAGCCTTGAAGTAGGGGGGGACGAAGGTGCAGACGAGGGCGGTTGCCAGGTACATACGGATCGCGCCGTACAAGGTACGGCAGGTAGTCGACCTGATCAGGGGCAAGCAGGTCGACGAAGCCCTGGCCATCCTGCGTTTCACGCCCAAAAGGGCGGCGCGGGTGGTGGCCAAGGTCATAAAATCGGCGGCGGCCAACGCCGAGCACAACCACGACATGCTGCGCGACGAGCTGGTGATCAGCCAGGCTTACGTGGACCAGGGCCCCACCCTCAAGCGCTGGATGCCGCGCGCCTACGGCCGCGCCAATGTAAGAAGAAGGCGCACGAGCCACGTCACCATCGTCGTATCGGACGGGAAGGAGGGATAGGTTTGGGGCAGAAGGTCGATCCGCGGGGATTGCGGCTGGGTATTATTCGCGACTGGGACGCCAGGTGGTACGCCGACAAGAAAAACTTTGCCTCCCTTCTCCTGGAGGACGTTAAGATAAGAAAACACATCAAAAAGAAGCTGTACCAGGCCGGCATTTCGCGCATCCAGATCGAGCGCACGGCCAACCGCATCCGCATCGGTATCCACACGGCCAAGCCGGGCATCGTTATCGGCCGCGGCGGCGCCGAGGTGGAGGCCCTGCGCAAGGAGCTGGAGCAAATGACCGGCCGGCAGGTTAACATCAACATTATTGAAGTAAAGGTCCCTGAACTCGATGCCCAGCTGGTGGCCGAGAACGTGGCTTCCCAGATTGAAAGGCGCGTGGCCTTTCGCCGGGCTATGAAGCAGGTCGTCGGCCGGGCCATGAAGATGGGGGCCAAAGGCATCAAGGTCGCGGTTTCCGGCCGGCTGGCGGGCGCGGAGATTGCACGTACGGAGTGGTACACCGAGGGCAAGGTACCGCTGCACACCCTGCGGGCGGACATCGATTACGGGTTCGCGGAGGCCGACACCACATACGGGAAGATCGGCGTCAAAGTCTGGATTTACAAGGGTGAAGTGCTGCCGGAAAAGGCCCTCGATGAAGGAGGCAGGCGCTGATGCTGACGCCCAAGCGGGTCAAATTCAGAAAGCAGCACCGGGGCCGCATGACCGGGAAGGCCAAGGCGGGCACCGAGGTCCTTTACGGGGAATTCGGTTTACAGGCGCTGGAACCCGCGTGGATCACCAGCCAGCAGATTGAGGCGGCCCGCATCGCCGTCACGCGCCACGTCAAGCGCGGCGGGAAGGTCTGGATCAGGATTTTCCCGGATAAACCGGTAACCGCCAAACCGGCCGAGACGCGCATGGGAAGCGGCAAGGGTTCGCCGGAATACTGGGTGGCGGTTGTCAAACCCGGGAGGATCATGTTCGAGCTGGCAGGCGTGCCGGAGGAAGTAGCGCGGGAGGCGCTGCGCCTGGCGTCGCACAAGCTGCCGTGCAAGGCCAGGATCGTAAAACGCGCGGAAGTGGGTGAGGCCGGTGAAGGCTAGGGAAATCAGGGAAATGAGCGACGAGGAGTTGAAAAAGAAGCTGGCCGAATCCAAGGACGAGCTGTTTCGCCTGCGCTTTCAGCATGCGACGGGGCACCTGGATAACCCGATGAAGCTGAAGGAAGTGAAGCGGCGCATAGCGCGCCTGAGAACCGTGATGCGCGAAAGGGAGCTGGGCATCGGCCACGGCTAGGAATGTGTTTCAAAACTAGTTTTGCAGCGGACTCCCAGGAGGCGCCGCAAGGAGGGAAAGGACATGGAAAGAGGCCTTCGCAAGACGCGTACGGGTTATGTGGTCAGCAACAAGATGGACAAAACGGTGGTTGTGGCGGTGGAAAGGCTGGTGCGCCACCCGCTCTACGGGCGCACCGTGCGCCGGACCACCAAATTCCTGGCCCATGACGAAAATAACGCCTGTTCCCCGGGAGACAGGGTGCTGATTATGGAGACGCGCCCTCTGTCGCGCCGCAAGCGGTGGCGCGTGGTGGAAATCCTCCGCCGGGCGGAAGAGGCGGCACCGGGAGGTATGGACGTTGATTCAGGTGCAAACGGTGCTTAGCGCGGCCGACAACACCGGCGCCAGGAAACTCATGTGCATCCGCATCCTGGGCAGTTCCTTCCGCCGCTACGCGTCCGTGGGAGATATCATCGTCTGTTCCGTCAAGGAGGCGGCGCCCGGCGGCGTGGTGAAGAAGGGCGACGTTGTGAAGGCCGTGGTCGTCCGGACGAACAAGGAGATCAGGCGGCCCGACGGGTCGAGCATCAGGTTCGACGAAAACGCCGCCGTGCTGATCCGGGACGATAAGAGCCCGCGCGGGACGCGCATTTTCGGCCCGGTGGCGCGCGAGTTGCGCGACCGGGACTTTATGAAAATCATATCCCTTGCCCCGGAGGTGCTCTAGATATGGCCGTACGGATTCGCAAGGGGGACGCGGTTCTGGTAACAACGGGTAAGGACGCCGGCAAGAAAGGTAAGGTGCTGGCCGTCCTGCCGCGGCGCAACCGGGTTATCGTCGAGGGCGTGAACGTCGTCAAGCGGCACACCCGCCCGACGCGAAAAGTGCCGCAGGGTGGGATCGTGGAGAAGGAAGCCCCCATCCACGCCTCCAACGTGATGCTTCTCTGCACCAGGTGCCACCAGCCGACCCGCGTCGCCCGGCGCGTGCTCGAGGACGGGCGCAAGGTGCGGGCCTGCAAAAAGTGCGGCGAAGTAATAGGATAGCTGCGCCAGGAACCGGAAGGAGGCTAGGTTCATGTCCGGGTTGAAGGAGAAGTACCTGGAAGAAGTCGTGCCCGCCATGATGCAGAAATTCGGCTACAGGAACAAGCTCCAGGTACCCCGGCTGGAAAAGGTGGTCATCAACATGGGCCTCGGGGAGGCGATCCAGAACCCGAAGGCCATCGATGCCGCCGTGGCGGATTTGAAGGCCATCACCGGGCAGAAGCCGGTGGTGACCCGGGCCAAGAAATCCATTGCGGCCTTCAAGGTCCGCAAGGGGATGCAGATCGGGGCCAAGGTCACGTTGCGCGGCCGGCGCATGTACGACTTCTTCGAGAAACTGGTGAACGTTGCCCTGCCCCGGGTGCGGGATTTTCGCGGCGTGTCTCCCGCGGCCTTTGACGGGCGGGGAAACTATACCCTCGGCATCCGGGAGCAGCTTATTTTCCCGGAAATCGATTACGACAAAATAGACCGGGTGCGCGGCATGGATATCACCTTCGTTACCACGGCCAGGAGCGACGAAGAAGCACGTGAGATGCTGCGCCTGATGGGCATGCCGTTCCAGAAGCACTAAAAGGAGGGGAGTGCGTGGCCAGAAAGGCGTTGGTTATCAAGGCAAACCGGCAGCAAAAGTTCCGGGTGCGGCAGTACAACCGCTGTAAGCTGTGCGGGCGGCCCCGCGCTTACATGCGCAAGTTCGGCGTCTGCCGCATCTGTTTCCGGCAGCTTTGCTACCGCGGGGAGATTCCCGGCATCCGCAAGGCGAGCTGGTGAACGGGGCTTGTCGCCGGAGCCAGTCCCGAAAGGAGGTCGGCACAAGATGATGACGGATCCGGTCGCGGATCTCTTAACGCGGATAAGGAACGCGAACATGGTCTATCACGAGACGGTGGAGGTACCCGCTTCCCGGCTCAAGAAGGCCATCGTCGAGATTTTGAAGGCGGAAGGGTACATCAAGAACTACGAGGTCGTACAGGACGGCGCGAGAACAACCCTGCGCATCCACCTCAAGTACGGCAGCAACAAGGAGCGCGTAATAAGCGGCATCAAACGCATCTCGAAACCCGGCCTGCGGGTCTACGCCCAGAAGGACGAGATACCACGGGTCCTGGGAGGTCTGGGGATCGCCATCCTGTCCACATCGAAGGGCGTTATGACCGACAGGCAGGCCAGGAAACTGGGCATCGGCGGCGAGGTACTCTGCTACGTCTGGTAGTCAGGTGGGAGGTTTTCGGCATATGTCGCGTGTAGGTAGAAAGCCTGTGGAAATTCCCCGCGGCGTTGACGTTCAGGTCGAGGGGAATACGGTGACCGTTAAGGGACCCCGGGGACAGTTGCGCCGGGAGCTGCCTCCGGGCATTGCGGTCACGGTGGAGAACGGCAGGCTTGTGGTGGAGCGCCGGGACGATGAGGACCGGCAGAAAGCGTTGCACGGGCTGGCCCGGACCCTGTTAGCCGATATGGTACAGGGCGTGGCCGCCGGGTTTCAGAAGTCCCTGGAACTGGTGGGCGTGGGTTACCGGGCGGCCAGGCAGGGCAGAAAGCTCATCCTTACGGTCGGGTATTCCCACCCGGTGGAAATCGAACCGCCGGAGGGGATAGAAATCGAGGTGCCGGCGGCCAACAAGATCGTGGTTAAAGGCGCCGATAAAGAACTCGTCGGCCAGGTAGCGGCGCGCATCAGGAGTGTCAGGGAGCCGGAGCCCTACAAGGGGAAAGGCATAAGGTACGAAGGTGAATATATCCGGGCCAAGGCCGGGAAGGCCGGCGCCAAGAAATAGCAGCACAAGGAGGGGTGGCCTTTGCTTAAAAAACTCAGCCGGGCCGAGTCGCGCGCGCGCCGGCGGCTCAGGGTCAGGAAAAAAGTTTTCGGCACCGGCGAGCGCCCGCGCCTGAACGTCTTCCGCAGCGGCCGGCATATGTACGCCCAGATCATCGACGACGAGCGCGGGGTTACCCTCTGCGCGGCATCCACCCTTTCGCCGGAACTGCGGCAGGAGATCACCAGGACCGCGACGGTGGAGGCGGCGCGCGCCGTTGGGCGGTTAATCGCCGCAAAGGCGCAGGCCAGGGGAATAAAGAAGGTCGTTTTCGACCGCGCGGGGTACCTCTATCACGGACGGGTGGCCGCCCTGGCCGAGGGAGCAAGAGAGGGTGGCCTGGAGTTTTAGACCTTAAGCAAAGGGGGGAAGGCAGGGCTTGAGCCGGATTGACGCCTCAAAACTTGAGCTTTCCGAAAAGGTTGTTTTCATCAACCGGACCGCCAAGGTGGTGAAGGGCGGGCGGCGTTTCAGCTTCTCCGCCCTGGTGGTCGTTGGCGACGGCGCCGGGCACGTGGGCGCCGGGCTGGGCAAGGCGGCGGAAGTGCCGGAGGCGATCCGCAAAGGGATCGAGGACGCCAAGAAAAACCTGATCAGGGTGCCCCTCAGCGGCACCACCATTCCGCACGAGGTAACCGGCGAATTCGGTGCGGGGCGGGTGCTGCTGCGGCCGGCTGCGCCCGGTACCGGCGTGATTGCCGGGGGTCCGGTACGCGCCATTATGGAACTGGCGGGCATCCGGGACATTCTTACGAAATCGCTGGGCTCCAACAACGCCAACAACGTGGTGCGTGCCACCATGGAGGCCCTTAAGGCGCTGAAGACGCCGGAGCAGGTGGCGCGTCTGCGGGGCAAAGAGATCAAGGGTCCCGGCGGGCGGGAGGTAAGCGCTTAAGATGGCGGTTAAAATCACCCTGGTGCGGAGTCTCATCGGCAAGTCCGAGGAGCAGCGGGCCACGGTCAGGTCCCTGGGACTGCGGCGCCGTCACCAGGCGGTCGTCAGGGAGGACACCCCCCAGCTCCGGGGCATGCTGGCGCGTGTACGGCACCTGGTAAAGATCGAAGAGGTTTAGGAGGTGCGCGAGTTTGCGGTTTCACGACTTGCAACCGGCGCCCGGGGCCCGGAAGCGCCCGAAGCGCAAGGGGCAGGGAATTGCCGCCGGCCAGGGCAAGACTGCCGGGCGGGGGCACAAGGGGCAAAAAGCCCGGTCGGGCGGCGGCGTGCGGCGCGGTTTTGAAGGCGGGCAGATGCCCCTCACCCGGCGCCTCCCGAAGCGGGGCTTTTTCAACGAGTTTAAAAAGGAATATGCCGTGGTAAACGTCGCCGCGCTCAACCGTTTCGATGACGGGACGGTGGTGACGCCGGAATTGTTGCGGGCCGAGCGCCTGGTAAGAAAACCCCTCGACGTGAAGATTCTTGGGAACGGGGACCTCAAGCGGTCGCTGGTGGTCAGGGCGCACGCCTTTTCCGAAGCGGCCGCGCAGAAGATCGCCGCCGCCGGCGGGAAGGCCGAGGTGATTTAGTTGCAGTTTTTCGATTCCCTGCAGGCGGCCCTCAAGGTAACGGAGCTCCGGAACAAGCTGCTCTTCACCCTGGGCATGCTCTTGATCTTCCGGGTCGGGGCGCACATCCCGACGCCGGGGGTGCGGCCGGAGGCCGTAGAAGAATTGCTCAGGACCGGTGCGGGGGCGATACTGGGGTTCTTTGACGTCATCTCGGGAGGTGCCTTCAAGAACCTCTCGATATTCGCCATGGGTATCATCCCGTACATCAACGCCTCGATCATCATGCAGCTCCTGACGGTGGTCATCCCCAGGCTGGAACGGCTGGCCAAGGAAGGAGAAGAGGGGCGGAAGAAGATCGTCCAGTACACCCGGTACGGCACGGCGGTCCTGGCCTTCCTGCAGGCCATCGGCATGTCGGTGGCCCTGCGGCACAAGGGGGTACTGGTGGCCCCGTCGGTCTTCAATTACATTTACGTGGCCCTCATCCTGACGGCGGGCACCGTGTTTCTCATGTGGCTGGGCGAGCAGATCACCGAAAAGGGGATCGGTAACGGCATCTCCCTTTTGATCTTCGCCGGCATCGTTTCCCGCCTGCCCGCCGGCATGGTACGCCTTTTCCAGTACCTGGAGGCCGGGACCATCAGCGTGTTCAACATGGTGGGGCTGGCGGTGATCGGCGCCCTGGTGATCGCGGCGGTGGTAATGGTTAACGAGGGGCAGCGCCGCATCCCGGTGCAGTACGCCAAACGTGTGGTCGGGCGGCGGGTATACGGCGGCCAGACCACCTACCTCCCGCTGCGGGTCAATCAGGCGGGGGTCATCCCGGTGATCTTCGCCTCTTCGCTCTTGATGTTTCCGGAACAGCTGGCGTCGTGGTTCCGGGGGAATGCGTTTGCCGACTGGTACATGCGCTTTCTCGGCTGGGGCACCTTCATGCACACGGCCCTCTACGCGCTGCTGATCATCGGGTTCACCTACTTCTATACCGCCGTGATCATGAACCCGGTTGACGTGGCCGACAACATCAAGAAATACGGCGGCTTCATTCCCGGCATCAGGCCGGGGCGGCCCACGGCGGAGTACATCAGCCGGGTGATGGCGCGCATCACCCTGGCCGGCGCGGTCTTTCTGGCGCTGATTGCCATCCTGCCGAATTTTGTGCTGGTGGCTACAAAAATTCCCAACATTTATTTCGGTGGTACCGCCCTTTTGATCGTCGTCGGTGTGGCCCTGGAAACCATGAAACAGGTGGAGGCGCATCTTCTGATGCGCTCTTACCAGGGGTTCATCAAGTGAGGCGTGGCGGTACGTGATTACCCGGAAGTCCACCAGGGAACTCAGGTACATGCGTGACGCGGGCCGGGTTGTGGCGCAGGTATTCCGGGAACTCGAAAAGGCCATCGCTCCCGGTGTAACCACGGGGGAACTCAACGCCCTGGCCGAGGATTTCATCGCGCGGCAGGGCGCACGCCCGGCCTTTAAGGGGCTGTACGGCTTCCCGGCTGCCATCTGCACCTCGGTGAACGAACAGGTGGTGCACGGGATACCCGGTTTAAGGAGGCTGGAGGACGGGGATATTATCAGTATTGACATTGGGGCGGAAATAAATGGATACTACGGTGATGCCGCCGTGACCTTTCCCGTGGGGGAGATCTCCTCCGGGGCGCGGCGGTTGCTCGACGTGACCCGCGGCGCCCTGTACGCCGGCATCGAAATGGCGCGCAGCGGCAACCGGCTGGGCGACATTTCCCATGCCATCCAGTCGTACGTGGAGCGGCACGGGTACAACGTGGTGCGGGATTACGTGGGGCACGGTATCGGCCGGGAGATGCACGAAGACCCGCAGGTGCCCAATTTCGGCCGTCCGGGACGCGGTCCCCGGCTGGAACCGGGAATGACCCTGGCCATCGAACCCATGGTAAACGCGGGTACCCACGAGGTGCGGACGCTGGAGGACAGGTGGACGGTGGTGACGCGCGACGGGAGTCTTTCGGCCCACTTCGAGCACACGGTGGCCATCACCAACGGCGCCGCCGAGATTCTTACGCGGCTCTGACAAACCCGTTGCCGGACGAACGGGAGGGCAGGAGCATGCACGAGGAGATCGGACCCGGGCGAGTGGTGACCTCCCTCGCCGGGCGCGACGCGGGCAGGTTTTACATCGTTCTGGGGGTCAGCGACGGGCGTGTCCTGGTGGTTGACGGTCTTTCCCGCCGGGTTCAGAACGCCAAGCGGAAAAACCCCCGGCATTTGCGTGCGTGTTCTTACGTAGCGGAAGAGGTGAGGGGTAAGGTGGCACGCGGCGAGCGGGTGACGGATGCCGAAATAAGACGGGCGCTGCAGGCTTTTCTGGAGAAGGAGGGGGGCAAATGAGCAAAGAGGTTATCGAGGTCGAAGGTACCGTTATCGAACCCCTCCCCAATGCTATGTTCCGCGTCGAGCTGCCCAACGGGCACAAGGTTCTGGCGCACGTTTCGGGCAGGATACGGATGAATTTTATCCGTATTCTTCCGGGTGACAGGGTGCTCCTGGAGCTTTCCCCCTATGATCTCACCCGGGGCAGGATTATATACCGGTATAAATAAGCCGACGGGAGGGGTTGCCTTGAAGGTAAGGCCGTCTGTTAAACTAATCTGTGAGAAATGCAAGATCATCCGCCGCAAGGGCCGGGTTATCGTTATATGCGAGAATCCCAAGCACAAGCAGCGGCAAGGATAAGGGGGTGAAGGGGCTTTGGCACGTATCGCCGGGATCGACCTGCCACGCGACAAGCGGGTGGAGGTGGCCCTCACCTACATTTTCGGCATCGGCCGTTCCACGTCCAGGCGGGTACTGGCGGCAACCGGGGTTAATCCCGATACCCGCGTGAAGAGCCTGACCGAGGACGAAATTACGCGCCTGCGGGAATACATCGACAGGAACCTCAAAGTGGAAGGCGACCTGCGCCGCGAGGTAGCCATGAACATCAAGCGCCTCAGCGACATTGGTTGCTACCGCGGGATTCGGCACCGGCGCGGTCTCCCGGTCCGGGGGCAGCGCACCAGAACCAATGCCCGGACGCGCAAGGGGCCGCGGAAGACGGTCGGCGTCCGCAGGAAGAAATAAGGGGGGGATACATTGGCACGCCGCACGCGAACCAAGAAGAAGGAAAGGAAACACGTGGAACAGGGCATCGCCCATATCAAATCCACGTTCAACAACACGCTGATAACCATTTCGGACCTGCAGGGAAACACAATTACCTGGGCCAGCGCCGGCACAGTAGGGTTTAAAGGGTCGCGCAAGAGCACGCCCTTCGCCGCGCAGCTGGCTGCGGAAAAGGCGGCCCGGGAAGCCGTGGAACACGGCATGAAGGAGGTCGCCGTCTACGTGAAGGGCCCGGGATCGGGCCGGGAGGCGGCGATCCGCTCGTTGCAGGCCGCGGGGTTGCAGGTAAACCTGATCAAGGATGTAACGCCGCTGCCGCATAACGGTTGCCGGCCGCCGAAGCGCCGGCGGGTCTAGTAAACAAGGGGGTAGATTATGGCGAGATACACGGGGCCACGCTGCCGGCTCTGCCGCCGGGAGGGTGTGAAGCTTTACCTCAAGGGGGACCATTGCTATTCACCGCGCTGCGCCCTGGAGCGGCGGCCCTATCCGCCGGGGCAGCACGGGCGCGGCCGCAAGAAGGTGACCGAGTACGCCTTGCAGATCAGGGAAAAGCAGAAGGCGCGGCGCATTTACGGGGTCATGGAGACCCAGTTCCGCAACTACTTTGCCAGGGCCGAACGCCAGCCGGGCATTACGGGTGAGAATCTCCTGCGGTTGCTGGAACGCCGGCTGGATAACGTCGTTTACCGGCTCGGTCTGGCGGCATCGCGGAACGAGGCCCGGCAACTGGTACGGCACGGCCATTTCCTGGTCAACGGCCGCAAGGTCAACATTCCTTCGTACCAGGTGCGGGTAGGCGATACCATCACCGTGCGGGAGAAAAGCCGCTCCATGCCCAGGATGCAGGAGTTGATGGAACGGGCGGCCGAGAAGGCGCCGCCGGCCTGGCTGACCTACGAACCGGAGCAGGCGACGGGGCGGGTTATCGCCCTCCCCGCACGCGAACAGATCGATGTGCCCGTGAAGGAACACCTGATCGTGGAGCTGTACTCGCGCTGATCGGGTGGACCAGGAGGGGGTCTTGATGCTCGAAATCGAAAAACCGAGAATCGAATGCGTGAATCTGGATGACGGCGGCAGCTACGGCAGGTTCGTCATCGAACCGCTGGAGCGGGGCTTCGGCACCACCCTGGGGAATTCCCTGCGCCGGGTGCTCCTCTCCTCCCTGCCTGGGGCGGCGGTGACGGCGGTGAAGATCGACGGCGTGCTCCACGAGTTCAGCACCATCCCCGGCGTGCGTGAGGACGTGACGGAGATCATCCTGAACCTGAAGGAGCTGCGCCTGAGGCTGCACACCGAGGAAGAGAAGACCCTGCGCATTGAAGCCGACCAGCCGGGAGAAGTCCGCGCCCGCGACATCATCGCCGACGCCGACGTGGAGATTTTAAACCCGGATCTCTACATCGCCACCCTGGCCGACGGGGGGCGGCTCTTCGCCGACATCACGGTGGCCAGGGGCCGCGGCTATGTGCCGGCGGAGAAGAACAAGAAGGGGAATCATGTCATCGGGGTCATCCCGGTGGACGCCGTCTTCTCCCCGGTGCGCAAGGTCAATTTCCTGGTTGACAAGACGCGGGTGGGCCACGAGACGAGCCTTGACAAGTTGACCCTCGAGGTCTGGACGGACGGGAGCATCCGTCCCGACGAGGCGGTGGGCCTGGCGGCGCGCATCCTTTGCGAGCACCTGCGCCTTTTCACCAACCTTACCGAGTCGGTCAACGACGTAGAAATAATGGTGGAGAAGGAAGAAGAGAAGAAGAACAAGATCCTGGAGATGCCCATCGAGGAGCTCGAGCTTTCGGTGCGGTCCTACAACTGCCTGAAACGCGCCGGGATCAACACCGTTGAGGACCTCATCCAGCGCAACGAGGAAGAGATGATGAAGGTGCGCAACCTGGGGAAGAAGTCGCTGGAGGAAGTGGTCAAGAAGCTCAACGAGTACGGCCTTAGCCTGCGTAAGGACGACGAATAAGGGGGGTAAGTATGGGTTACCGGAAGCTGGGAGTCAAGACCGACCACCGGCGGGCGCTTTTGCGCAGCCAGGTGACCTCCCTTTTCAAACACGGGCGGATCACCACCACCGAGCCGCGGGCCAAGGAGGTGCGGGCCGTGGCCGAGAAGATGATCACCCTGGCGAAGCGGGGGGATCTGGCCGCGCGGCGCCAGGTGCTGGCCTACGTCTGGGAGGAGGATGTGGTGCGCAAGCTCTTCAACAACATCGCCACCCGGTACGAGGAGCGGGCCGGCGGCTATACCCGCATCGTCAAGGTCGGTTACCGCCAGGGGGACGGCGCCGCGCTGGTGGTGCTGGAACTGGTCTAGGTATGCGCAACATTAAGGTTATCCTGGCCTATGACGGAACCCGCTACGCCGGTTTCCAGAAACAGCCGGGCGGGGTGCTAACGCTCCAGGGCGTCCTGGAGGAGAGCCTCGCGCGGCTGGCCGGGAGGGAGGTCAGGGTAACGGCGGCCGGCCGGACCGATGCGGGCGTGCACGCGCGGGGGCAGGTCGTCAATTTTTTTACCGACTGGACCATACCCACAGACCGGGTTGTCCCGGCACTGAACGGGCTCCTGCCCGACGACATCGCCGCCCTCGCGGCGGAAGAGGTCCCGCCGGATTTTCACGCCCGGAAGAGCGCCCGGGCCAAGACCTACGTCTACACCGTCTATAATGCCCCGGTGCGCCACCCGCTGCACCGGCTCTATGCCCTGCATACGGCACAGCCGCTGGACGTGGCGGCTATGCAGGCGGCGGCGGCGCAACTGGTGGGCAACCACGACTTCAGCTCCTTCCAGAATACCGGCCGGCCGGTGGTTTCGGCGGTGCGCAGCCTTTTTGCGGCGGAAGTCGACCGGGACGGCCCCTTCATCCGCTTTACCTTTCGCGCCGACGGCTTCCTCTACCAGATGGTGCGCATCATGGTCGGCACCCTGCTGGAAGTCGGCCTGGGCCGGCTTGACGCCGGCGCCGTGCGGGAGATTCTGGCGGCCCGTGACCGGCGCCTGGCCGGACCCACCGCACCGCCCCACGGGTTGTGCCTCGAGAAGGTGGAGTACTGAACGGTCATCGGTTAGAGGGCGTCGGACTCAGAAACAGGGGGCTTGAGCTGGTCCGACTCCAACACGCGTAAGCACCGCGAGGCATCCGAAAAAAGAGAATAGGGCCGGCCGGAAGCCGGCCGGCGCGCGTTAGTGGGGGAAGGTAGCATTACAGGGCAAGCTTATAGTCGATGAAGACCGAGGCGGTGATCTCCACCTGGCCCGGTACAACGGGGACTCCGCCGTCCCCACCCGCGCCCTCGTACATCTTGTACGCGGGGACGGGGCTGAAGATGTTCTCCACCCGGACGGCGGCAAAGCCGGCGATCCTGGCCCCGAGGGCCTGCGCCACCGCCTCCGCCCTGGCCCGCGCGTCCCGTACCGCTTCCTGGAGGGCGCGAGTGCGCTCGGCGGCATCGTTCTTCTTGTAGAAGTGGATGCCGTAGCTCTGATTAGCTCCCGCCGCAAAGGCGGCGTCCAGCACCGCCCCGACCTTGGCCGGGTCGTCCACGGTCACCCGGATGTTGTTATTCACCCGGTAACCCCTGATGGGCGGTGCGGAACCTTTAACCGGTTCCTCGTAGATGGGCCACACGCTGAACTCCACCGTCTGGATCCTCTCCCGGGGAATCCCGAGTTTCGTCACGGCGTTGATGACGGCGGCGGCCACGCGGCTGTTCTCCTGCTGGGCCTCCCGTGCCGTTTTTCCCGTGGTGGTTACCCCCACGGTGACGTCAGCGGTATCGGGCGCCACGGCAACGCGGCCGGTACCTGTCACCGAAAGGACGACGGCGTCGGGCACCTCAGGCTCCGCGGCACCGGCAGCGCCGGCAGCGGCCAGGAGAAATAACGCGGCCAGGATTGTGATCGGCAGTGCCTTCTTGTGCACGATTTCACCTCCGGCAAATAATCCCTCCCACCCGCCCTTTCCCTTCATCGTTATAAATCCCCCCGGGGCTTTTTTGTGACAGGCCGGGGACCGGCCCGGTTCCCTGGGGCAGGAAATCGCCCGTGATCCGCCAAGAAAAGTTGTGAAGGAGCAGATAGCAGCGCTGCTGCGTACGGGCAACTGGGGCGGTTTAGTCGATGCCGTGCGCACGGGCAGGAAGGCATGGAGCCGCCTGATACGCGCCCTGTACCTCGAGGACGAGTTTCTCGGGTGGCAGGCGGTGGAGGGCTCCGGGGCGTAGGCCCTGTAGAAGTGCCGCGCGTCAGGCGGGGACCAGGCCGGAGGTCAGAGATCGCGGCGGCCGAAGACGTGGACGGCGAGGGCCAGGGCAACGGCCGCGTAAAGCAGGGTGTAGACGATCATCCAGATGCTCGGCTCGGACAGGCTGCCCATGGGCCCCATCTGGCGCAGGACGGCCAGGGGGTCGGCACTGGCAGCCGTGAGGACCGCCACCATCTTGCGGTAGAGGGCGTCGACGGGCATGACGAGGCTGGAAATAATGCCGATCCGCTCCATGGCGGCGTTATCGATGAGGGCACCGATCTGCTCCACGGTCCCCCCGACGAACCCCACCACGTAGAGGGCAAAGACGGCGATACCGTTGGCCAGGGTCGGCAGGAGCGTGCTGCCCAGGAGGGTGACGGCCAGGAGTACCAGCGGTACCAGGCAGAAGAGGCCCAGGGCGCGTAGCGGCCCCTCCACCCCGACGCCGGTGTAGTGGTTTACAATTCCCACCACGGTGCCGGAGAAAAGCACGGCGTAAAGGAGCAGGAGACCGGCAAGCCCCAGGTACTTGCCGCCGATGACGGCGGCACGGGAGACGGGCCGGGTAACGATGGTCTGCAGAACGCCGTTCTCTATCTCCGCCGATACCGCTCCTGTAGCGGCGAAGATGGTCATCAGGACGATGATGAAGTTGCCGAAGAAAAGGCCCAGGACCAGAAGCTGGCTGTTGAGAACGGAACCGATCAGCGGATCGTGGCGCGCAATGTCCGGCAGGTGCCGGGCAGCCTCGCGCACCCCCAGGGTGTAAAGGATCAGGAAGGCTGCGGTGAGCAGCACGGTCAGCAGCAGGAGCTTCCGGCGAAGGGCCTCCTTGAAAGTGAGGACGGCGATGGTAAACATGGCTAGTTACCTCCCTGCACGACGTCGACGAACAGGTCCTCGAGGGACCGCTGCACGCTTACCAGGCGGTAAAGGGCGGCGCCGTGCTCCACCACAAGGCGGGCCAGCCCCGGAATCTCCGCGCGGTCGCCCACCGTAAGGCGCAGGACGCCACCGTTCCTTTTTACCTCCCGCCCGGCAGCGGCCAGGGCCGCTTCCAGCGCCGGGGTGCTCCCTTCGATTTCCATTTCGACCTCCAACGCCGGCGCCAGAAGATCCCGCAGCGCCCCCTGGGTCACGATTTCACCCCGGTTGATGATCGCCACGGTGTCGCAGACCATCTCCACCTCGCTCAGGAGGTGGCTGTTGAGAAAAACGGTCTTGCCCCGGGCCCGCAGGGCGAGCATGAGCTCCCGCATCTCCCGGCGGCCCAGCGGGTCCAGGGCCGATGTGGGCTCGTCGAGGAAGACCAGGTCCGGATCGCCGATCAGGGCGCAGGCCACGCCCAGGCGCTGTTGCATCCCCTTGGAATAGTTCCTTATTTTCTGTCTTTCGCGCCCGGTGAGCCCCACCAGATCCAGCACCTCGGGGATGCGCCGGCGCGTCTCGCGGGCCGGCAGGCCGCAGAGGGCGCCGTGAACCGCCAGAAGCTCCGCCCCGGTCAGCCAGTCGTGGTAACGGAAGTTCTCGGGGAGGTAGCCGATGCGCCGCCGGATCGCGACGTCCCCCAGGGGCCGGCCCAGAAGCCAGGCCCGGCCGGAGGTGGGGTGCAGGAGCCCCACCAGGGTTTTAACCAGGGTGGTCTTGCCGGCCCCGTTCGGACCCAGGAAGCCGAAGATGTGGCCTCGGGGGACGGTCATGTTGATGTTGCGGCACCCGAGCCGGCCCCCGTAGAGCTTGGTCAGGTTTTCGACAACTATGGCCGCCATGGCGCTACCGCAGGGAGGCGGCCAGGTCCAGGGCCTCCCGGAGGCTCAGGGGGCCCTGAACGTAGTAGAGAACGCCGTCGCGCTGCCAGATCAGGTTGGAAGAAGGTGAGTTGCCGCCGGCGTGCGGCGGGAAGACGAAGATACCCGGCCGGCCGTCAACGGTGACCTCCGTGGTCGGCCCCTCGGCGGGCAAGGGCAGGGTGTGCTGCCAGTCGCCGATGGCCGCCAGCTGCCGGCGCAGGTTCTCCGGCAGGCCCGGGATGTTCAGGAGGGCATCCCGCACCGCGGCCACGTCGACCCCCGGCGGTACGATCAGCTCCGGGCTGCGGGCCTGCACCACGACGAGGAGTTTCCCGGCCGCCGGCCCGGCGCCGCGGTAGTACGCAGCTAGAACGGGGGGGATCTTGAAGGTAAACGTTTTCCCTTCCAGACCGGCCGGCAGCAGGTGCCTGCCGCCCAGGGAGCGCAGAAGCGCGTTGACATTTTCCACCTTCGGCGTGAAGGATACCTCCTGCGGCGTGCTCAGGTGCAGTTCGGGGTTGGCGAACCCGGCAGGCAGGCGGGACGGCATGCGCACGGGGAAGTCCAGGGCCTGCCGTGCCTCGGCCAGGGTTACCGGACGCACGTTTATTTCACTGCTGACGGTCACCTCGCCCAGGCTTTCGAGATCGATGTGCCCGCCCCGGGCGAGGACGCGTTCAAGCTGGGCCATATCCCGCTCGGTAATCTTGATCACCTTGAAACGTTCCACGCGCAAGACCTGCAGAAATTCCCCGGCCAGGCTGCGCACCGGGCCGAAGCTAAAGGCAAACACCAGGGCCGCGGCAGTGGCCAGAGCGGCCCAGAACTTTTTGTTGCGCAAGGCGGACACTCCTTTCTCCTGGAATAAGGATGGTTTGTACCGGGAGGAACGGAACTTCTGCCAGGCCTCCTGAGCGTCTTTTTCTGCCGCGGTGCCGGCATACCTGTCCAGGCACCCCGTAACCCAGGCTTCGTTTTCCCGGAGGGTTTGCAGGCGGGCGCAGCAGGCGGGGCAGCCGGCTAGGTGACGGCCGATGCGGGCCGCCTGCCGGCGGGAAGTTTCTCCGTCAAGGAACGCCTGAAGGCTTCCCTCGCTGTAGCACATCCTTCGACCCTCCCTCCCCGATGTAAAGGTTTTTGAATCTGGCCCGGGCGCGGGCCAGCACGGTGCCCACGGCATTCCTTTTTATACCCAGCGCGGCGGCAATTTCGGCGTAGCTTGCGCCGCTGTACCTTAACCACAGGCAGGCGCGGTCGCGGGCGGAAAGTTTGGCCAGCGCCGCCTGGACCCGGGAGGTCTCGTCGCGCCGGAGGACACTGTCGGCCACGTCCTCCGCTCCTTCCCACGGCCCGGTGCGGGCGGTTTGGGCCGCTTCGCGGTGCGCCCGGCGGCGCTCGCTACGCAGGTGGTTGGCGGCCAGGTTGGCGGCGACCCGGAAAAGCCAGGCGCGGATGTTGGTCATGTCTGGCGGCGGGGACCGGTAAAGGCGCAGGAAGGTTTCCTGCGTCACGTCGTCGGCCGCCGTCCCGTCGCCCACGATGCCGCGCACCACCCGCAGCACCGCCGCGTAATGGCGCAGGAACAGGTATTCGAAATCGCCAGCCGGCGGATGATCCACAACCCAAACCCTTTCAGGAACGCATTCCTGAATATATTAACACCACGGGGTATGTTTTTGTAACCCAGTGGACAGAGGACGGGAGCGAGGACGTTTCCACGCTCCCGGTGGTGTCCGGTTTCTGTCAACCTGTTACTGGTAAATTCTGGCGGAACCTGTATTGACACCAATAAGCTTCTGGCCTATAATGAAATTCGTACCGAGTCTGTTCGCGAGGGCGGTGAAAGCGGGGTGATTTAACCTGTCGGTCAAGGTGGTATGCCAGAACAGGAAAGCGTGGCACGATTACCAGATACTCGAGACTTACGAGGCCGGCATGGTGCTCACCGGGACCGAGGTTAAATCCCTCCGTGCCGGGCGGGCCAACCTGAAGGACAGCTTTGCCCGGATTGGCGACGGCGAGTTGTGGCTTGAAAACATGCATATCAGCCCTTACGAGCAGGGAAACCGCTTTAACCACGATCCCAAACGGGCGCGCAAGCTCCTGATGCACAAGGAGGAAATTATGCGCCTGTGGGGGCGGACCCGCGAGAAGGGGCTTGCGCTTATCCCTCTCAAGGTGTATTTTAAGAACGGCCGGGCCAAGGTGGAGCTGGCCCTGGCCAGGGGCAGGAAGATTTACGACAAGCGCGAGGACATTGCCCGCCGCGAAGCACAGCGGCAGATGGAGCGCGCCCTGCGCGGCAGGGCATAAAACATTTGGGGGCGACGAGGTTTCGACGGGGGAAGCGGTAACGAGGGGAGCGAGCCGGGGTCGTCACCAGCCCGTAAGACGGTGGCAAGGCAATAAACGCCAACAAGACCGAAGTAGCTCTGGCCGCTTAATCAGGCCGGCATCCTGCCGGTTCCCGCCCGCGGAGCCGGCTAGGGTGTCAACCTAGCGGGCTTGCCGGCGGGCCGCTTCTCGGAGGCCTGCCGGGACATCCATCGAGATAGCCTGCGCGCAGCCCGGCTGCGGGCGGCCCGCAGGCGAAAGCAGTACGCAGCCTGCGCTCGGAGAGCCTCTCGGGGTCGTTCCTCCGGACAGGGGTTCGACTCCCCTCGCCTCCACCATTAAAATCCACAACCACTTTGAGGAATAGATCGACGTGGTCCTCGTGGACCACGACTTTGTCTACATAGGTAGCCACGACTCTCTTACAGGCTTGAGGATCGCCCGCGAGTATGTCCTGCCTGTGCTTTTCCAAGAGCGCGGCGATCATCTCCTCGGTTAGTTCGCCGGTCTCTTAAGAATAGGCCATTAACATATCCGTTACTCCTTGATCAGCAGCCATACATTAGGAAGTATTTATTGGCCCTTTATGATAACTTACTGGACTATCGGAATGAAGTAGTCCACCGTAACCGTTTCCATGTTGCCGACGACAGGCTCATAATTTCCACCGCCCGCAAAGAGCCTCGAATTAGACCGCGGACGCCTTGGGGCACTGGTCAAAGTTGCCGTGTCTGTAGCGGATATGCTTGCCGGTGCCGCGGCCCACGACCAAGAGGCAGATGCTTGGCTTAAGTACCACCTTGATCGGATCTATGACCTGCATGAGTTGCCGGCATTTGGTCAAACGCAACTCCTGCGCGTAAACGTGGAGCTAAAGGTCGAAGGGGAAAACGAGGTATTTAGGGCGGACTTACGTGCCATGTGGGACGTGCTCACCAGAATCTACCGAATGCCACTATAGTTGCCGACCTGAAGATTCTGGGGCTGTTGGGCGGTGAGCCGGTGGCGAGCTGGGTTTTCCCCGCTGGCTCGGTTCCCGATAGTGAAGTGTTGGAACTACAGAGCAGTAGCTATGTAGAACACCAATATCTACTATGCGTGAGTAATGGGCAAGTCGTTGCAGACATGGATACGTGACAAAACCCCTGACGGTCATGGCTCTCCGCACGTAGCGGCCGCACTCGCCCCTTTTCCCGATCCATTTTAGCCCCCTTCTTACCCGTCTTTCACGCCAGCTCGACCCCTTATTCGACGTCGAAGGCCAAAATCATGCCTGGCAAGGAAAATTTTTGAAAATCTCACACAGGCTGTTAGTTGACAACCTAAAAAGTCACCTGGAGCAAGCCGAGTACGAGGCTTGGAACGCGCTGGCCCGTTACAAGTTTTTGATGTTTGCTTACTGGGCTTCTATATGGGTGCATTTAAACCGCTTGGGGGGCTTTAAAGGGCATACGGTGACCGGGCGCGGTTGCGTCTGGTTCTTATAGAGACTCCGCTGTTGACAATGGTGTTATGTACCTAGTTCATCGTTCAACCCGCCTGTTGGCGGGTCTTATTTTTTGGGGGCGGTCAGTGTGAACGGGCAGGGCGACATCGGAGTTACGTGGAGCGAGATGAGCGATCGCCTTCAAGTTATCAGGCGGGCGCTGTACTGGCTTGAGGCGGCCGTCGAGGCCAGAAGCGTGCACGATCTCGTAATACAACTTTCCACAATCGAGGACGAACTGCGATGGCTGCGAATGGGTACGGATTCACTCGAAACGCCGGGTGAGGTGGTGCGGAATGCCGCTGCGCTTTAAGTCGTTCGCGGATGTCGGCGTCTACCTTGGGGTAATCCCGCGCGTGGCCGTCATGCGGCACGCCCTGGAAAGTTACCGTGAAAAAGTACTTAAATGGGTCGGGTACCCGTTGACGGAAGAGGAAGCGGAGGACCATCTGCGGGAAGTCGTGTAGCGCGGGCAGCCCGGGCGGCGGCTTCCCGGCGGGGCGCGCGAATACGTGCTGGACGGCCTGGCGGTGGCCGCGCGCGAGGACGCCGGCGGGATCATCGTGGTTTTGACCTGCCAGGGGGACCGCGAGTGGGTCAAGTGGCGGTGGCGGCAGGAGGTGCGGCGACGGTGGTCGCGCAAGGCTTTAGCGGCACTGTAGCCGGTTTCAGCAGGTGAGTACTTTGCGAGTATGCGATTTTCGTCCCCGCGTCCTGGGGGAAAGAAGCGGTCAGGAACCTGCGGCGCGACCCCAGGTCAAGGGCGGTCCCCGTCGTAGTCGTGGGCGGCGGCCGGGAGTTCGTGCACGCCGGCGCGGACAGGTGCGTCGGGCGAATTACAGACGCGTTGGTGGATGAGGTTGCCGCCCTGGCGGACCGGCTGCGCTCTCTGTGGGAGAGGGCGGAGACGGACCCGCTCACCGGTTTGTACACCCGCGGCTTCTGGGACGTCTGGCTTCAGGAGCAAGTACGGTTGGGAAGGCGCCAGGAAAGGGGGGTTCCCAAGTTGAGCAAGCTCGTGCGGATACTCCGCGAGAAGCGCGGGCCCACCTTGGTCGAGTGGGCCGCCCTGGGGGTGCTCATCATCCTGGCGGTCTGGGCGGCGACCCAGGCGCTGGGCGTGAGCATCGGCGGCGTATTCCAGGACATCACAGGAAGGTTGGGACATTGACTGTGGCGCCGGGGGGGAGCCCCGGCATTTTTATTTGAGATGCAAAAACCGTATGTTAATTAGCGAACGACAATACTTCCATTCCACTCCCGACCGGCGCCCCGAAGAATGCCGAATGCTTTCGTGGAAATTTTCGACGATCACAACGGCCCGATTCCGGGGCCCACGGCATTCGAAGGCGGAGAAACACCGTAGGCGTTGTAGGCTCTGACACGATAAACGTGCAGGTACCAGGCGTACGGGGGAGAATCTTCGTACGCGGTAACGTTTGGGCCTACCCGTGCTATTTCGGTGAAGCTTGCAGAAACGTCTTGCCGTTCGATAATGAAACCATCTTCGTTGGTGGAGTTATCGTCCCAGGTTAGCCTGATTCTCCCTTCTGGCAATACTTCGGCCACGAGATTTGATGGGGCGTTGGGAATGCTGGGGGTGGTGGCCGTCGATACGTTGGAATAGTCCGAGGTAGCCGCGGCCTTATAGGCACGGACGCGGTAGGTGTAGGTGGTGCCCGGGTGCAGGCCGGTGTCCACGTAACTCGTAACGTTGGCAGGGACACTTGCGATTTCAACGAAGTTCAGGGAACTCGCGGTGCGCCTTTCGATGCGGAACCCGTCTTCATGGAGCGAGTTATCCCGCCAGGTCAGCTTGACCTCGGTGGCCGCGATGGCCGTGGCAACCAAGTTCGAAGGTGGTTCGAGAACGATTGGCGTCGTAACCGTCGCTTCGTTCGAATAGCCTGAGGTCCCTGCGGCATTAAAGGCCAGAATGCGGTAGGTATAAGTGGTATTGCCCTCGACGGCACGGTCTGTGTAACTCGTGGCTTGCCCGATCAGGGTGGCCACCCGCAGGAATGCCCCGGCCAGCCCTGCCCGGCGTTCAATAACAAATCCGTCCGCGCCGCTTCCGTTGGTTATCCAGGTGAGGTCCACCTGGCCCGGCACTACGGCGGCAGCCGCCAGACCTGACGGATCTGGCGGAACATTCACCGGGAAGGTGGCCCGCACATCGATAATCGTCATCATGCCGCCCGGGTACTCATCGCTGTTGACGAGGTGCAGCAGTTCCCGGTCGTAAAGGTATTGCTCTCCCGCCGGAGGGGTATATACCAGGTCGCACGTCTGGCCCGGCCCTATGGTGACGGCGTTTTTGAGATAGCTGGCGTCCAACAGAGCGTTACGGCGGGGCCAGGCGTCCTCGGCGATTACACGCGCGGGTCCCCCGGCTATGGCCAGGGTATGGGGCAGGAAGCCGGCGTTGATCACACGCAGCAGGACTCTGGCGCCGGAAAGCACGTGGACACGGGCGGTAAGCGGTTGGGTGGACGTGTAGGGCGGCGCTATACAGTCTGGGAAGGGACGCCCGTTGATCAGCCAGTACCGGGGCGCGTAGCCGAGCGGATTGTAGGGGGTGCCGGCGGGAATGATGTCGTGCGCCGCGGGATCCAGTTCACTCAGGATTATCAAGGCCTCAACATCGTAACCACTGCCGGTGTCAGCACCGTACGCGGTGCGCAGGGATGGATCTGCGCCGTCATAGTCGGCCGGCCTCACAATCAGTGCGCCGTACAGACCCATCTGGACCTGCCGTTCGGGGCCGGTCCCCCCTTCGTAGCGGAAGGTTCCGGGGCGGGAGACAGGGAAGCTGTAGACCACACTCCTCCCGGGATCCGCAGGACGGTCCAGGGAGATTAGCCGGCCTTCGCCGTCGAGGACCGGATCCGGGGTAAGGTCCTGTCCCGGAAAGATGAGGCACACGGGTTCGTTTAATCTGTTGTGCAGCGTAATCTCTACCGTGTCCCCCACGCGGGCTTCAATGACCGGCCCGGGCAGTTGTGGTGCCGCGGTCGGATTTGTGGCGATGCCCCAAAACACTGTGGGAACACCGCCGGGCAAGGAGGCGATACCGGGGCGTACCCAGAACTGTTTTCGTACCAGCATGGTCTCATCTCCTCTCCCCGGAGGGAGTCTTTTGCGAACGGAGCAAGCCCGTGTGGGGGCCGAGGCTTCCGGTAGGAAAAATGCCGATCATGGTCATCATGCCGCCGGGAAACTTACCCCAGTTGGTGATCTGCGGTTCTTGGTGGGAGTGGAGCATAAAGTAGTACTCGCCCATTGTGTTGAAGGATGTTACGCCTACAGGTATATCGCTCTTTATCCCCAGGTAGGGGCTGCCGCTCCACATCGTCCACCCTGCGCCCCCGATGGTCTGGTTGCGAGGGTTGGGAAGTAACGTCGGGATGGGGTTCGTTACCGGATCGTAGCCCAAACCGTGCCATTCGAAGATCTGATCGTAAGTCTGGCCGCAGCCGACCAGCACCGTGAAGTGCTTGTGAGATAAGTCCTGCGTGCCGTTCCTCAGCAGCCGGCCGTCCGTTGCGACGACCCGGGTATGGTTGCCGTGAGGGTGCAGGGGGTGGTTGTCGACGCCCGCGCCGGCGTAGCGCAGGAGCACCTTTTCGCCCGGCTCCGCCATGATCATTGACCCGTATGGCTGCTGGGGAAGGTAGCCTGCCCCGTCGGGAAACATCGTATCGGGGGCACAGCGTCCGTTGATCGTCCAGTAGCGCGGCCTGTACGTGCCGGCCAGGAAGGGTTGCCCCAGTCGGACGGCCTCGTGCAGCAGCGGGTCGATCTCCCCGAGTACCAGAAGGTATTCGCGGTCGAATTCCGTTTCCGTTCCCGTCCCGTATGCCGTCCAGGTCGTCCGGTCCACGGGATCAAACCCGGCCGGGCGGACGATAATAACGCCATACAGGCCCATCTGCACCTGGCGGTGCATGGCCGTTCCGCTGTAATACAGGTAGGTTCCCGGGTTGAGTGCCGTGAAACGGTAGGTCACCGTGCCGCCGGGAGGTGCGTAATCGGTGAGCGATATCAGGCGTCCGTTTGCGTACACGGGTTTAACGGGTGCGGTGCCGCTCTCGCTTGCGTTGAGCACCCCGCTCTGACCGGGGAACAAGATGGAGACGTTTTCGGGAAGCTCGTTGGTCAGCTTAACGGTAATCGTATCGCCCTGGTTAACCACGATCAATGGGCCCGGGAGTTGCGCCGGCCTCTCAGGCTGGTCCGTGTAACCCCATATGTAGATGCTTGCGCCGTCCGGGGTAATAATGTAACCCTCAGTGGCGCGCAGGTTGACGGTCACCGCCGTGCTTGCCTGGACAACCTCGGTTTGCATAGCATCTTCCTCCTCATCTTATAGCCCTGGCCCGGCCTGCGGCGGCAGGGTACCGGCGCTTATCTCAACGTACGTCATCATCCCGCCCGGAGAAATTCCTGCATTGTTGTTTTTGTGATAACCCCTGTTGAACAACGGATAAACCCCGGGTTGCTGTGGTTCGATGATGGCGTCAACGGTCTGCCCGGCGCCGAAGTAAAGCACGTCGCGCCGGTGCGACAGGTCCTCACCGTTAAGGCCGCGCAGCAGCTGGGCATCGCGCGCGACGATTTTCATGGGCAGCCCGAGGATGGTGATGGCGTGCTGCTCATAGCCGAGGTTGACAAACCGTAAAAGCACCTTTTCCCCGGCGTTGGCCCGTATCAAGCACGGGTAGGGTTGCTGCGCCAAATCGCCTCGGGGTGTTATATCTGTGGTGTCCGGGTAAGCGCGGCCGTTGATCAACCAGTAAGCCGGGCGGTACTCGGTCCAGTCGTATTCCTGGGCGTTGAGGGTTTGCGTATGGGCCGAAGGGTCAAGTTCCGTGAGAACGAGAAAGTACTCCCGGTCAAAGGCCGTTCCCGTACCGGCCCCGTAGGCCGTCTTGAGCTGGGGATCTGCGGGATTATAGTCGGCGGGGCGGGCGATTAAGGGCCCGATCATGCCCATCTGAATATGTTCCACCGGCTCGAAGTGGCAATGGTACATGTAAGTGCCGGGATCCCTGGGTTCGTAGTAGTAAACGAAGTTGCGGCCTACGGGCACGGCAAACGACGCCTCGGGCACCCCGTCCCAGAGCGGGATCTGGTTGCGAAAGCCGTGCCAGTGGATGGTATGTGAATCGTCAAGGTCCGGGCGCTGCGGCGTTCCCAGGTTGGTTAGAGTCAATTCCACCCTCCAACCAACCGCAACGTCCAGGAGCGGGGCTGGCAGCTGGGCCTTGCCCCGGTATCCGAATATCTCGTTTTCGGGGATTCCCGTTAGGTCGACAAAACCGAAAATGTAATGTGTCGAGCCGTCGGGCATCCTGATAAAGCCGTCGGTTGCCCCGTAACGCAGCTGAACGAGTGGCACCAGAATACCCCCTTCCCTATTGACATAGAGGGTCTTTCCTGCCCCCTAACGGGCTTCGCAGGCGCCGATATCCACCGTTGGCCCCTGCGGCCTCGGCTTACCGTCGTGGTCGGTATCGGGCGCGTTGAAGGTCTCGCTGCCAACGGTTAGAGTAGAGGCGCCCCGGTCGATGACCGGCGAGTCAGGGTTGAGGTGGTAGTCGCCCTGGACTTCGGGGACGGCGGTGACGATCTTCACGGTCTTGAAATCCGGTTCCATGTTAAAGGCCACCGCGGTAACGGCGGTATCGTACGCGGCGACAAAGGACGGGTCGCCGATAACGTTGGTAGGGTCGGGAGCGCCGTAAGGTTTGGAGAGGCTGCAGTATACCGGGCTGAACACCTCCGGTGTCGGGGTGCCGAAGACCTCGAGGTCAACGACGTTTATCGGTGTGGCGTCCCCTGTGGCACCGATACCGACAATGCCGCCGCGCCCTTCATTGGCGGTCTGGTCGTACCAACCGGCGCGGTTATCCCAGAAGATGTTGTTAAAGAGGACGGGGTTGCTGAAGGGCGGGGAGCCCGGTGGCAAAATGGTCCTGAAAGCGGCGCTGTGCGCCTCGCTGACCAGGCCGGCCCCGTGCGGCCGGCCGTCGCTGTCTTCGGCCGTAGCCGTGGTGATGTTCTTGGCGATGGTGTTGTTGTAAATAACCACGTTGGATGCGTCGTCCAGGGCAATGCCGCCCCCGAGGTCGGTCGAAACGTTGTTGGTGATGATATTGTTGTAAATGTTGATGCGGAAAGTACCCGGTTGCAGCAGGCGGATGCCGCCCCCGTCGTCGTTGGCCAGGTTGCCTTGGATGAGGTTGTTGTAGATGTCTACCGCCCCGGAACCGGGAGTGAAGGCATCAGGGGCCGCCGGCTGTTCGCCCCCGACGAAGATCCCTCCTCCTTCGTCAAAGGAGGCGTTGAAAAGGAACCTGTTATGGTAGATGCGCCCGCCGTGGCTGAGGCCGTAGTGGGACAGACCGCCACCGTATTCGGCGGAGTAGTTGCCGCAGACCTCGTTATGGTCGAACTCGTAGCCGTGGGCTCCGGAGAAAATCCCCACGCCACCGGCCAGGCTTATGCCGCCGTTGTTAAGGATCCGGTTGTGGTGGATGCGTACCCCGTCGTTGGCGTTATCGCCGGCATAGGGTCTGCCGATAGTGATCGCTCCCCCGAACCCGCCGCCGTTGCTTTGAATGGTATTGTTGCTAATTTCCAGGTACCGGCAATAGGCATTGACAAAAATCCCGCCGCCTTCTTCGCCTCTGGCGCCGGTGATGGTAAAGCCGTCGATTTGCGTCCGGAAGGCGGCGCCGAAATCCCCATCTCTGGCTACGACCGTGATCACCTGTCCGCGGGGTATTTCCTGGGACCCGTCGAAGGTCAGCGAGGCGAGTTTGGTTTCCCAGGACCGTTGGTAGCTGGCGAAAAAGCGGCCGTCCAGTTTCGTTGCCTCGGGGCCCATTCCCTGCAGCTTTATGTTCTTGTAGACGATAGGGCTTTCGTAATAGACGCCGGGGTAGACGACAACCAGTGCTCCCGGGGGTGCAGCGTCGATGGCCGCCTGGATGGTTGTCGCGGGCGTTGCGTCGTAAATCGGGGGGCTATATCCGCCGCCCAGAACGTGTATCGTAATACCCTGCGTGCCGGAGATGCCGGCAGCGGTGGTCACGACGAGTTGGGCCGGGCCGGCAGGAAAGTTTCTGGGGATGCGCACGGCAATGAGCGTATCGCTCCAGTACAACACGGGGATGGGCACGTTGTTGAGAAAAACCGTTCCCCGGGTCCGGCCGAAGTTGCGCCCCCTGATATTTATCCTGCGGTTACCGGTTGGAGTGACGTAGACTCGGTTGACGCTCCCGACCTGTGGGATCGCGGTGGTTTGGCAGACCGGCGGCCGGGAGAACTGTGCTCCCGGAATTCCCACGAAGGCCGTTATGGGGAAGAGGGCTACGTCGGCATACGTGGTTTTGCCGGGCCACACGTCGAAAACCATTTTCAGCGTCTGGTAGTTGGGGTTATAGTTCGCGTTGGGCCTGTCGGGATCGCCCGGGTCGTTGCCGACGATCTGGTACATTCCCGGCGCCACACCGGAGGGGGTTGGTACGTTGGCCGTATAGGTCGAAGGGAGGAGTACTTCGAAAACACCGTTGGCATCCGAATGAACCGTTTTGATCAGTTTTCCGGTATAATCCCGGATGCCGACCGGCGTGTGCGGGATGCCGCGCTTTTCGCCGTAATAGATAAAGGCAGGATCGGTCTCAAGGTTCACGTCGTCCAGGAGGAACCCGACGATGCGGCCGGGCACCGGAACGTCTGTGTACAGGAAGAAGTCGGCCACCGCGTTTTGGCCGTATTTCACGGTTACGATTTTCGTGTCCCTGGTGTCGCCGTAATAGGGGGGCGGGGCCGTTTGGGCCACAAACTCATCACCCTCGTCTGTATTGACGCTTGTGGCGCTAAGAACCTTGTAGAGCGGTCTGGGCCGTCCCTCCACCGGATTGTACGGATCGGCGGGTGGTACAACCTGCACCAGGTAGGTCCCGGGGAGAAGCGGTTTTTCAACTGCCCCCGGGGCGCCGTAATAGGGGTCGAACCAGGTGTTGAACGCGTAACCGCCGTCAAAGGCGCCTTCCTTAATTTGATTGGAGCTATGCGGAACTTCAAGGCAGTTCGGGTCGGGGGTGCCGTCGGGCCTTACGCACCCGGCAGGATGCTGCCAGGCGTCGGTTTGTACGCTATTAATGAGGGTCTTTGTGCCGTCCTCGTTCAAGCGGTACAGGTTGACGGTGACGTTCGGGATGCCGGGTTCGTACTCTTCGGCTACGGCGTAGCGGGGGTCGAGCTCGTTGCGCATCGTCGCGTAGTAGACAACCCCCGAGATACCCCCGTGGATCACATCGTCTGCCGTTCCAACCGTTCCGTCCGGCCCCGGCAGGGGGTATTCCCACATTCCCCAGTCGATACGGTTCGTCTTTGCCGCCCACGTAAGCACGGCCAGAGTAAGCACCCCGGGATGGGTGCTGGTGGGGCGCGGGGGGGCAATGCCGGCATCAGGGGTGGCGGTGGCAGCGGTAGGTCCGAAGCGCGTAAAGTCAAGCTCCGCCACGGCGAACCTTTCCAGTTCGAAAACCTCGTTCAGTGAGTACCAGCCCTCCGCGTCGGTTACGGTGCTGTATTGGACGCTGCCGTCCTTGAAGCGCGTGCCCACCGCGACGTTTGGGATGCCTTCTTCGACGTAATTTCCGTCGGCGTCTTTATCGCGTATGCCGTTGCCGTTCTCGTCGCGGAAGACCGTCCCGCTTATCCAGCCGAACCATCGCGGTATGCCGATATCGCCCATATCGACCGTTTCGCCTTCGCCGACCTGGACCGTGCGGAAAGAAATGATGTGGTCGAGGGGCTCATCCCAAATAGCCATCTGGTACAGCCCCGCCGGCACGTGTTCTATTGTGAACGTGCCGTCCGGGTTGCCCCGGCCGGTGTAAACCTGCTCGTCGTTGCCGCCGATATCGGTCAGGGCAATCCAGGGGCGGTCGACCGGCCCACCGAGGATGAGGGGCCTGACCGGGGGTGTAAACTCGATGATGGTACGCACGCGGCCGATAATTGTGCCCGTCCCCGCTCCGGGAGCGAAGGCCATCGGCCTTACGAAGCCGATCCAGACGAGGGGCATCCGGAAACCTTCCCGTGGGCTGTATCCGTCGTTGCCCTCCTCCACCCAGGCATCGATCACGTGCGTGCCCTCAATGGTAGTCGTCTGGATCCAGTCCGTGCCGTCCGGGGGGATTGCCTGGACTTCGTATTTTCCCGGGGGAAGGTTTTCAATAACCGCGTCGCCGTTGGCGTCGGTCAGGATTACCCCGCCGGTATTAGGAACGGGAATCGGCTTCCCTTCAGGGTCGAGGATAAGGTTTCCGCCGTCATCGCGTTGGTAAACGGTGCCGAGGGGATTGCCGAAATAGTCCACCGTTACCTCGCCTACCACGTCGCCGATGACGATCCGAAAGCCCGGGAGGCCGTGTTCCAGGGGCACGTCGTCTTCGCCGTTTACCGGGTGGTTATCCTCGAAAACGTGAACGCGAATCCTGGAAAGGGGCAGGGGATGGGGCTGCAGCTCAACCGTCACTGTACTGTCGCTATTCAGGTCGATCCAGTTGCCCCCCAGTTTATGTCCGGGCGCTCTCACGGTGACAAGATATTTGCCGGCGGGCAGTAGGACTGCGGGCCGCACGGAATCCCCCGTGGCTACGACCGGACTGTGGCTCGCTCCCGGTTTCAGGGACGGCCAGTTCTCACGGTTTGGAGCGAATGGATCTCCTACATTGTCCTCGTTGACAATGAATTTGAAATCGGTGATAGGCGTGCCTGTTCCTGCCTGCAATACCCTTACGACAAGCCGAAACAGGCGAGCCTGTAACTTGCCCGGCACGGCCGGTTTCCTGCCATTGTCCGCGTCCTTCATTTTGTGCGACCTCCAGTGAGTTCTGTAATATATAAGTTATGCATCTTGGCATATTTTGTCACAAATGGGAGACTACGCTAAACGCTGGGGGTGTCATGTTTACGGCAGGAAGGAATAGAACTCTGGATTATATAAGGGTAAGTGCCGCAAGGATAGAATACCCCGAAGGAAATAGAGATTGTAGAAATTGGTGCCGCGATTGGCTTCCTGAAATGGAGTGTCTCTAAGAGAGAATTGAGAGCGACATATGGTTTATTCTGGGGCACGCGAAAGGATTTTTGGAATCGACTCAGCGATAGCCTTTATGTAACTGAACAGGCCCCGGGGGTTTACGGCTTCGACAGGGTCGCAAAGTTACCCTGTAGCTTCGTCTGGTGATGCAGGGGGGATCTTCAGGAATTGCCACTTTCGGGGATGGAGACATGCTGCTTGGGGGAGAAGTATTCCGTCTGATGCCGATTGGGTTTAGAACCCGGAGCAGGTATCTATCTCTTCCCGCTCTAATACAGCACGTCGAACGCGACCAAGGTGGCGGGCGCCTCGCAGGCCAGTTTCTTCGGTTTCTCGGCTGCGCAGGCGAAGCGGCGCATCACCCTGGCGAAGTCGGGCTGGTCGCCGGTGAACACGGTCAACTCGCCGTCGATGATCACGTCCCGCGCGGGCAGGGTCAGGCCCTGGAACTCGGGGAACTGCCCGGTGCAGCGCGTGCCGTGCCTGGTGTAGATTTCGATTTTCCCCGACGCGAAATCGGCGTGCAGGAGCGCCCGTATCCCGTCAATTTTGGGTTCGAATAGGTGCTCCTCACTATCGAAAGGTACCTTACACTGTACCGGGAGCATCGGCTTGATCGCGGTAAAGAGCATTGCAGCAACCTCCAATACAAAATCGTGGCGCGGGTTGTCCCGTCATTGCAACGGCTTTTTGCTGGTGAGGGAACCACACTTTACCTGATAAATAGACTCCTTTAACTATTTCCCATCGGTTATGCGTGTTAATGCTCACATTATCTGACCGGTATTTGCTCTAATTGGCTGGCCGAGAAAGAGAACCGGCCGCGTGGGCCGGTTCACGACTCGTCTTCGAACTCCCCGAGGGCGCGCCTGGCCGTGGCCTCGTCGATGATGGATTTTTCCTGCAGGAACCCGTCCAGCAGGCAGGCGGTGCAGATGTTGTTGATCTTGCGGGGTATGCCCTTCGAGAAGTGGTAGATCACAGCCACGGCCTCGTCGGAGAACAGCGCGTGCTTGGCACCCGCCACCCGGAGGTGATGCTCGATATAGGCTTTCGTCTCCTGGGCCGAGAGCCCGCTCAAGTGAAACCGTAGATTCACCCGCTGGGCGATGGCCTCGAAGGTCTGCAGCCGCAGCCGGTGCCGCAGCTCGGTCTGGCCCACCAGGATCAGGGCCATGGGCGAGGCGGCGTCCATTTGAAAATTGGTCAAGAACCGGATTTCCTCCAGCATGGCAGGACTGAGCAGGTGCCCCTCGTCGATGATGATTACCGGCTGCTTGTCGTGGTTCTTGTAGGCGTCCCAGAGAGCCTCGACGAGCTGCCGCCGGGCGTCGGCCGCGTGAAAGGCGGGCTTGAGCCCCATCTGGATGCAGAGTTCCCGGTAGAGATGCCGGGGTGTGAGGCCCGAGTGCGAGACGTACAGCACCCGGTAGTGCGCCGGGTCCAGCTGATGGGAGAGCGCCCGCACCGCGGTGGACTTTCCGGCTCCCACCTCGCCGGTCAGAAGCCCGAAACCGCGCGTGCGCACCAGGTAGTTTAACCGCGCCAGGGTCTCCTTGACCTGCGCCGAAGGAAACAGGTTCTCCGGCGCGATCTGGCGGCTGAAGGGCGTGGTGGTGAACCCGTAAAAGGCTTCAAACACTGGTTTCCTCCTCCCCTCCGGGCACGTGGAAGGTAATCCGCCCCAACTCCTCCTTCAGCGCGGCGGTATGTTTCTTGCGCAGCAGCTCCAGATAGCTCAGCCTGGGCAGCGGTTCGCTGGTGGCGTGATCTGGCGGCACCTCCACCCGCTCGTCGGTTTTGCGGCGCAGCTCCAGGGGCCGGGCCTCGCCCACGGCCTGCCCGTCGTAAAAGACCTGCAGGCGGCTTAAGTCAAAGGGGTCGTAGCGGATCTCGATGGTCACCCCGGCCAGGTGCGCCGGCGCCTCGTAGCGGTTGCCCTGGAAGCTAAAGCAGGCGGTCTTGTCCGTCTTGCGCTTTTCCCGCCACAGAAAGGCCGCGGTGAGGGCCAGGGGGTCGGCCAGACGGATCTCCCCGGGCCCCTTGGCGAAGCGTGCGGCCGGACATGAACCGGTCTCGGCGTGCACGTGGTGGTGGTAGAACTGCTCCAGCCAGGCCCAGAAGAACTCGTTGAGCTCTTCCAGGGTTTTAGGCTTCAGGCGCACCACCTCTGGGATAAAGGACCGCTGCACCGTGCCGAAGAAGCGCTCCACCTTGCCCTTGCCCTCGGGCGCGTAGGGCCGAGCCGAAAGGTGTCTGATGCCCAAGTGGGCGCACACCAGGGCGAACTGCCGGGACTGAAACACCGCGCCGTTGTCGCAGTAGACCCTGGCCGGGATCCCGCGCTTCAGGATGGCCTGCTTGAAGCAGTGCAAGAGACTCACCAGGTCCTCGGCAAAGTAGAACTGGGCGTGGCAGACCAGCCGCGAGTAGTCGTCCAGGAAGGCCACGAGATAGGTGCGGCGCTTCTTGTGGGGGTCCTGGGGATCAGGCAACCAGGGCCCGTAGCACACGTCGGCCTGCCACAGCTGGTTGGGTCCTTCCTGCTCGAAGCGGCGAAAAGTTTTGGCCGGCTGGGCGAGCAGCCGCCGGGTCTTGCCCAGGAGCCGCAAGTGCCGGGCCAGGGTGGAGACCTTCAACCCTCCGGGTTCCACGGGCGTTTCGGGGTCCATGACCAGTATGTCCACGATCTGCCGCACGCGGCGCTGGGGCAGCTCCTCCTTCAGGGCCACGGCCTTGGCCAGCACCTCCGGGCTTATGGCCCGGGGTCGGGAGCGGTCGCGGCGCGGCTTGGGCTTTAAGGCCTCGAAGCCTCCCTCCCGGTAGGCCTTCTGCCAGCGGCGCAAGGTCCGGGCCGAGACCTGCCGGTAACCGCCGCCGGGTAAAGCGTGCGGGCGGCTTAAGATTTCCCGGCGCCGGCGGCTCTTCTCGGCCCGGTCGAGGCCGGGCTCCAAAAGCGGGCTGATGATGCCGTAGCGAAACAGGGCCTCCTCGGTGGCGCGGTCTTCCGAGCGCATAACCCTCACCCCCGCCTACCAGCCTACCGCACCGGGCCGGGGCCGGGGAGACAGAATCTATGTGGGACGGGATAGGGCGGCGACCGCCATCAAAAAGGCGAGGGCGTGCTGAGGGTCTGGCGCGCCCCAGGAAAGGCCCCGGAGGGTGCCGGCCTCCCACAGCTCCAGGGCCGCGGCACAGGCCGGCGCCAGATAGCGCCGCAGCACCTCCCGGGTGGGGGCGCGGGCCCGGGGCACGTGGGACTCCTTACCACCTGGACGAGGGCCTGGAGAGCATTATCGCTGGCCCGGCTGGGAGAAGCCAGGAGTATCTGCAAAAGCGCACCGGTCAGGGCGGGCAGGTGTCGAGCCAGTTCCCGCGCCCACCGCCAGAGGGTCTGCCAGTCGACTTCCCAGGTGGCGGCTGTGGGACGGTAACCCTTGTTTCCTTCGGCATAAGCAAAAAGCGCATCCTGGCGCAGGATCCAGGGGTAAGGCGAATGGCGGGGCATAAAGTGCGGGACGAGGGCCGCGGTGCGCTTGCACCGGGGGCACTTGAGGCGGAGGATGAAGAGGCGCTCTTGCCACAAGCCCACGACCACCCAGCGGCTGTAGCCACCGTGCCGGTGCCGGAAGGAGTGCCCGCAAGTACAAGGGCGCATGCTCAAAGGCAGGTTCTTCACAAACGTCCTGTAAAGGTCAATCAGGATTTTGACGGCGGCCCGGATCTGGAGTATACTCACTTTGATGTCCGGGACGGCTCAGAGCCGTTCTGGCGGGGGAGTTCCCAGGGGGTCAGCCGAAACCGTGACCTGGGAACTCTTTAATTTTAATTTTGCCTGCAAAAAAGCCGCCCCTTGGTTACTTTCGGGACGGCTGACCGTAGTCCTTCCGAATAATCGGCCAGAGAAAGCGAGAAAGGCCACAGAATGTGAACCAAACGATTAGGCCATACAATTCGAGAAAAACCCTATCATTTACGGTCAACGAAAGTGAGACCTAACATCCGGGAAAAGAAACGCGCCGGGCTTTTCGGAGGCCCCCATCCACGACCGGAGGTGATGAACGCCGAGCAACCAAATACCTAGTCCACTGGGAGGGTGGGTCAATTCCCAAATGGCGCCAGTGGGTCAAAATTAGCCCGGCGTTGACAAAGTACTGGCCCGAGACGGTATTCGCGGAGATGAAAGGGCCGCGCGGATTGGACCGGGCGACGCTCCGGGGCACGATCAGGGTGCACATCCAGGCTTTGCTTGCCCTGGCGGTGCACAACATCAGGCAACTGGTCAAGGCGATGGGGGGAAAGAAAACGGTGGCTACCCAGGTCCAGGCTTTACTGGTCAAAGTATCTGGCACCCTCCGGCCTAACCCATCTTGGCTCCTGGTGTTCTAGTTGGGTTTGGCAACAGGCCCGTTAGCGTCAGGGGCTAAACTGGTCAACTTTTATGTTAGCGAAAACAGACATTAGGTCGCTGCTGGAGCTGTAACAATCCGCCGACCTTCGGTCAACTGAAGCGGTTCTGTGAAAAAAACGGCTGGACGCTGATAAGGGACACCGATCACTGGTATTACGAGAAGGTCATGTCAAACGGGGAGGTCCTGCGCACCAGAGTCAGTCACGCGGTTGCGAAGGAGTCCCCCATGCCGCTAATATGCGGCACCACGAAGGATGAAAATGGTTAGGAAGCGAACTCCTGGTATCACCCGGTTGAAGAAGGTCGTTTCACCATGGTGCCGGTGAGCCCGAGAAGGAGTC
>JBFMHQ010000040.1:0-14936 GCA_040751815.1 Bacillota bacterium
GGGGCAGGGCTCCGGAATGAGGCGCGTAATGTCCCGGGTACGGTACCTGAGGAGCGGCATGCCCTCCTTGACCAGGGTGGTGATCACCAGCTCCCCTTCGCTGCCCGGCGGCAGGACGTCGCCGGTAACGGGGTCGATGATCTCAAAAAGGAGGTAGTCGGCCCAGTAGTGCAGGCCGCGGTGCAGCGGGCAGTCCAGGGCGATGCCGGGGCCGTACACTTCCGTCAGGCCGTAGATGTCGAAGCTCTCAATGCCCAGCAACTCCTCGATGCGGGCGCGCATCTTCTCGCTCCAGCGTTCGGAACCGAAAATGCCGATGCGGAGGTGGATTTTGTCCCGCAGGCCGCGCCGCTCGACCTCCTCGGCCAGGAGCAGGGCGTAGGACGAGGTGGCCGTGAGGACGGTGGTTTCCAGCTCCACCATCATCTCAAGCTGCTTCTCGGTGTTCCCCGGCCCCATGGGCACCACCATGGCGCCCAGGCGCTCGGCGCCGGCCTGGAAGCCTATGCCCGCCGTCCAGAGGCCGTACCCCGGCGTCACCTGCACGCGGTCGCGGGGGGTAACCCCGGCCAGAGCGTAGCAGCGCGCAAACATCTCCGCCCAGTCGGCCACGTCACGGGCGGTGTACGGCACAATGACGGGCTTCCCCGTCGTGCCGGAGGAGGAGTGGATGCGCACCACCTGCTCCTCGGGCGCGGCCATAAGCCCCAGGGGGTAGCCGTCCCGCAGTTCGTCCTTGGTGGTGAACGGTACGCGGGCCAGGTCGTCAAGGGTCCTTATGTCGCCCGGCCCGATGCCGGCCGCGGTGAGTTTGGCCCGGTAGAAGGGGGAATCCTGAAAAAGGCGGGATATGAGCCGGCAAAGTAACCTCTCCTGGTACTCGATCAAGCGGTCCCCACGCGGGACCTCTCGTCTCGCCTCGGCCATTCTCTCTTCCTCCTTAAACTTTTCCGGCTTTTCCGGGCGCCTCCCGCCCCAGGGCGAAGGCGCGCCGGTTAACTTCGTGCAGGCGCGGGGGAAGGGTTGCCAGCAGGGCGTCGAGCAGCTGGTCCGCCGTCACCGGCAGCACGCCGTCCAGGGCGCCGGCAGCACCGAGAAGAACGCTGTTGGCGGCCTTCCGGTTGCCGGCCGCAGCCGCCAGTTCCTCCGCCTCCAGCAGGACGGCGTCGGGAACGCGCTCCTTAAGGTAACCCAGCAAGCCGTCCACGTCGTAGGTGGACGCGCCGAGGAGCACGCTCGGCGGCCTGATGACGGTGGTGCTGACCACGGCCTTCCCGCCGGGGCGCAATTTGGGCAGGGCGCGCACCGCCTCGGCGAGCTCCAGGCCGATGAGCAGGTCGGCCTCGCCGTCGGGAACGATGCCCCCCGCCAGCCCCTTTCCCATGCGGACGTGGCTCGCCACCGGACCCTCACGCTGGGCCATGCCGATGTTTTCCGAGGTGCGCACCTCGAGGCCGGCGGCCACGGCGGCCCGTGCCAGCACCCGGGACGCCAGCACGTTCCCCTGCCCCCCCACGCCGGCGATAACGACGTCGCACTTCACGTTTCCACCACCTTTTCGATGGCGTCGGCGGGGCAGACGGTGGCGCAGAAGCCGCACCCCACGCACTTGTCCGTGATCACGGGATATTCTTCGCCGGGCAGGATGGCGGGACAGGCCAGGGTGTCGACGCAGAACTTGAAACCGGAGCACTTCTCCGGGTTAACCCGGTAGCGGCCCTGTGGTTTTAAAAGCTGCGTGCAGGGGCTTTTCATCACCACCACCGAGGGGCCGCGGCGGCGCAGGGCCTCCACGGCCACGGCGAAGGCCTCCTTCCCGTTAAGGGGGTCCACCTCGCGCACGAAATTGACCCCGCAGGCCTTCGCCAGCTTCGCGATGCTGATCTCCCGCGTCGCCTCGCCCGTGGCGGTGCGCCCGGTGCCGGGATGCGGCTGGTGGCCGGTCATGGCCGTGGTGCGGTTGTCCAGCACCACCACCACGATGTCCGCCCGGTTGTACACGGCGTCGATCAGGCCGGGAACGCCGTTATGGAAGAAGGTGGAGTCGCCCAGGAAGGCGATGCACTTCCGCTTTGGGTCGGCCCGCCACAAACCCGCCGCCATCCCGATGCTGGCCCCCATGCAAAGGCAGGTGTGCACCGCCTTGAGCGGGGACGCCAGGCCCAGGGTATAGCAACCGATGTCGCCGGTGAAAATGGCGTTCGTGCCGCGGGCCGCCTCCTTAAAAATGTAGAAGGAGGCGCGATGCGGGCACCCGGCGCACAGGACCGGGCCCCGCTCCGGCAGCGGGGGCAGGGCGTGGCGCTCGGGGGGCGCGTACGGGACACCGAGAAAGGCGGCCACCGCCGGGGCAATCCGGTCGACGTCGAATTCCCCCTCCCGGGGGATGGTCCCGTCGTACTTGCCGGCGACGGGCAGGCGCAGGTTGTGCCGGTAGGCCAGGGCGGCGACCTGCTCCTCCACCACCGGTTCCAGTTCCTCGACCACCAGCACGCGGTCGACCCGGCGCAGGAAATCGAGCACCGGCCGCTCGGGCAGGGGGTAAGGGGTGCCGACCTTGAGCAACGAAGCCGCGGCACCCAGCCGCGCCAGGGCTTCGACCACGTAGTTATAACTAACGCCGCAGGCGATGATGCCCAGCCGGTTAGTCAGTTGGATTTCGTTAAAGGGAGAAGCGGCCAGCAACTCCCGTGCCTTCTCCTGCTGCGCGTTCAGCCAGGGGTGCCGCGCGCGGGCCACCGCGGGCATGCAGACCCACCTGGGGTCCTTCACGAATCCCGGGACCGGCCGCGGGTCGTACGTTTCGTTAACATCCACCTCCTGGCAGACGTGGGAGACGCGGGTGGTCGGCCGCAGGATCACGGGCAGCTTCAGGGTCTCCGACAGATCGAAGGCGAAAACGGCCATATCCCTGGCTTCGCGGGGAGTGGCCGGGTCGAGGACGGGCACCTTGGCGAAGCGGCCGAAGAGCCGCGTGTCCTGCTCGTTCTGGGAGCTGTGGGGACCGGGGTCGTCGGCGACCACCAGGACCAGGCCGCCCTCGATACCCAGGTAGGCGAGGGTCATCAGGGCGTCGGCGGCGACGTTCAGCCCGACCTGCTTCATGGTCACCATAGCCCGCGCTCCGGCCAGGGCCGCGCCCGCGGCCACCTCCAGGGCCACCTTCTCGTTGGTGGACCACTCAACATAAAACCCCTTCTCCCGGGCCAGGACCGCCAGGGTCCCCAGCACTTCGGAAGAAGGGGTGCCGGGATATCCCGTAGCCACGTGCACGCCGGCCTCCACCGCCCCGTAGGCGATGGCCTCGTTTCCCAGCAACACCTTCAGCGCCAAACCGTACTACCCCCGCTTCGTGCCTATGTTCCGTATCCTGCTACGCGTGCCGCAAGCAAAGCACCGATAATCAGGACCAGGCCGGCAATGAGAAACCGGTCCCTGTTCTTAAGCGGACGGTCCGCCGCCACCCCGCCACCTTGTCCGTACCCCCGCATTTCCAGCGCTACCGCCAGCTGCTCGGCGCGGCGCAGGGAAAGAAGCACCAGCGGCACGGCCAGCGGCGCGTACCCCTTCAGCTTGCGCCAGGGGTTCGGCCCCTCCACCACCAGGCCCCGCGCCCGCTGCGCCTGGTCCACCTGCCGCGCCTCGCGCAGGAAGACCGGCACGAAGCGCAGGATGGTCGCGAAAAGAAAGGCGTAATCGTAGGGTACGCGGCAGCGCGCCACCAGCATGGTGGTTATGTCCTTCACCTGGGTGGTCGCCAGGAGCACCAGGAAACTCAGTACAATGCTCAGCATGCGCAGCCCCATGGCCGCCCCCAGCAGAAGTCCCGCACCGGTAACCGGCAGGATTTTCGCCCAGGGAATAATGTAAAACAAAACGCGGCCCCGGTCAAGAAAAACCGCCTGAAAGAAGACCAGAATGAGGGCGAAGACCGCCAGCCCGGCCAGAGCCGGCAGAAGCCGCAGGAGAACCCGGGCGGCAGCGGCCACGACCAGCACCGAAGCAAGAACCCCGGCCAGGTAACGGACGTCCGTGAAGGCGAGGGATGTTATTAGCACGCCGAGGGCCCATAGGACCTTCACCAGCGCGTGCAGACGGTGCACCGGGGAAGCCTGAGATACGTAGCCAATGGCACCGGACATTTCAACACCCCCTGCCGCCCACCAGAGGGGCGAGGACGGCAAGCATCTCTTCCACCGTCAGAACATCGCCGGGAATACCCCAGGGCGCCATTTCCCGCGCCAGGCAGGTGATATCGGGCGGCGCAAGATGGGAGGCGGCCAGAACGCCGGGGGAGGCAAACGTCTCGCGCACGCCCCCGTCGGCCACTACCTTCCCCCGGGCCAGCACCACGACCCGGGAGGCGTACCGGGCCACGAGTTCCATGTCATGGGTGATGAAGATGACGGTGTGACCGGCCCGGTTAAGCTCGGCCACCCGCTCCATTATTTCCAGCGAGGTGCGGTAGTCCTGGCCCGTGGTCGGCTCGTCGAGGACCAGCACGGGGGTCTGCATGGCAAGCACCGAGGCCAGTGCCACCCGCTGGCGCTCACCCCGGCTCAGAAGGTGCGGGTTGGCGTCCCGCTTTTCCTCCAGGTTCACGAACCGCAGGGCGGCATGCACGCGCGCCTCGATCTCGTCGGGCGGGCAACCGAGGTTTGCCGGGCCGAAGGCCACCTCCGCGGCCACCGTTTCCCGGAAAATCTGGTGGTCCGGGTTCTGGAAGACGTACCCCACGTACCGGGCCAGTTCGGAAACGCGGAGGCGCGCCGTGTCACGTCCGAAAATCCTGACCCGGCCCGCGGCCGGGCGCAAGAGCCCGTTGAGGTGCCTGGCCAGGGTGCTTTTCCCCGCCCCGTTCTGGCCTACCATGGCCACCATCTCGCCGGCGGCAACAACGAGGCTTACGCCCCGCAACGCCGCCGGTCCGCCGGGGTACCGGTAGTGCAGGTCCTCTATCTCAACCGCGGGCGGCCCGGACACGCCTGCCACCTCCCAGCAGCTCCTCCAGCCAGACCCGCCCCTCCGCCGGCGTGAGGGGCGTGGTTTCGCCCGCACCCCCGAGGGCGGCCGCCAGTTCCGCCACCTGGGGCAGGCGCACCCCGCAGGCCGCCAGTTCCGCGGCCCGGGAAAAAACCGGCCGCGGGGGACCGTCCACGACCACCCGGCCCCGGTCCAGGACCACGATGCGGTCGGCGTACCGGGCCAGGTGCCCGGTCTTTTGCTCGGCCACCACCATGGTCAGCCCGCATTCCCGGCGCAGCCGCCCCAGGACGGCAAAGAGCTCCTCGGTGCCGCGCGGGTCGAGTTCCGAGGCCGGCTCATCCAGAAGCAGGACGCGGGGCCGGAGCGCCAGCACGGCGGCAATGGCCACCCGCTGCTTTTCGCCTCCCGAAAGGGAGGCGGTGGGGCGGCGTGCCAGGTGCGCCGCCCCCACCATCTCCAGGGCGCCTTGCACCCTGGCCCGGATCGCGGCCGGCCCGAGTTGCAAGTTCTCCAGGGCGAAGGCCACTTCTTCCTCGACCTCCGCACACACCAGCTGGCTTTCGGCGTCCTCCAGCACCGTGCCGACCGTCCGAGCAATGGCCGCCACCGAGAGATCCGCGAGCGCGACACCATCCAGGGTCACCCGGCCCGTGAGTGTGCCGCCGTAAAAGTGCGGCACAAGACCGTTGAGGCACCGGAGGAGGGTGGTTTTTCCCGCCCCTGCCGACCCTACAAGTCCGACGAAGGAACCGGGCGCAATCTCCAGGTTGACCTCGCAAAGCGCAGGCTCCTGAGCACCTGCGTACCGGAAAGACAGGTTCTCCACCCTGATCAACACCGGTCAACTCCTTGCCGTTCTCCTCCGCGAGCGTTTCAAACGCGGCGCCACAGGTTGCGGCGGGATGCCGCCCGTTTCTAAAACCGCAGCACGCGCTTCGCCGGTAGATAAAGTACCTGGGCCAGGACTGCGTTGGTGGCCGACACGGGAATGACCACCGTGAAGAGGAGGGTCAGCCACATGGCGAACGGCGCCTTCAGGGCCACCGTATTCAGCGTGATGTACAGCACACCGCTTACCAGAGTACTGATCACCGTGGCCACCGCCGGTTTTAAGGCATAGTTTTTTACAGCCAGCGCGGGCAGGTAGCGCGCCAGGAAGGCGCAGGCCAGCGCGCCCGCAGGCTCGGAAATAAGGTTCAGGTACGGGATGGGCGACTTGGAGAAAAGCATGCAAACCGCGCCGCCGACCACCCCGATGCCGAGCGCCCCGGCAAACCCGGGCCGGATGAGCAGGATGGCCAGACAGTACATGGCGATCACGAAGTTCGGGGTGATGCCGGCAACGTTAGGGGTAATCGCGCGCAGCACGGCCCCGATGGCCAGCAGCATGGCTACGACGGCCACTTCCCTGCTGCGCGCCGCCGTGGGTCCCGGCCCGGTACGCAGATAGGATTCTTTCACTTTATTCCCCCCTAAAAAATTTTCAGGCCGGGCTTTCGAGCCCGGCCGCGCATACCTAAAACCTCCAGCACTGCTCGCCTGCCTGGCTCATTCTCATCTCCCCTCGTCTCCTATGCAGTTGTCGGCGGTGACCCCTGGCGGGTGTGCCACCCGCTGTTGGCCATAATTCTAGCACACATTGCCACGGCTGTCACCACCGATTTTGCCGTCTTTTAAAATCCACCTGCGCTGACCCACCTAAGACCTGTCGGGCCCGCCGGGGCGGCAGCTTACGGTGACCATCTGGGAGACGCCGTCACCGGCCTGACACAGGCTCTGAAGGCCACACCTGGACGGTCTGGCGATAAGGCCGGCTTGCCGCCCCTTACTTCAGTCCGCAAAATGAAATGCACCTTCGCGGAAAAGCTGCAGGCAGGCGTCCACCACAGCAGGGTCGTAGAGGGTACCGGCGTTTTGCGCGATTTCCTGCAGGGCACGGTCGATCCCGTGCGCCGGGCGGTATGGTCGGTGGGACGCCATGGCTTCAACCACGTCGGCAACCGCGAGAATACGGGCCTCCAAAAGGATGTCCCCTCCCCGAAGCCCTTGAGGGTAGCCCGAGCCGTCGAGCCTTTCGTGGTGCTGCAGGACGATTTCGGCAACCGGCCACGCGAAATTAATGTTCTTCAGGACTTCAAAACCAATTTCGGGGTGGCTTTTGATTAAGGTGAACTCTGTTGCCGTCAGTTTGCCGGGTTTGTGCAGGATGCCTGACGGTATGGCTACCTTCCCCAGATCGTGAATTGCCGCCGCCGTGAGTAACCCCTGAGTTTGGCCGTTTCCCAGCCCCATTCTGGCAGCGATGGCAAAGGCCAGGTCGGTCACTCTTCGCTGGTGGGCGTGCGTATAGGGGTCCTTTATCTCGATCAGCCTTGTCAGGGCCAGGACGATACATCCCCAGCCCGGGGCGCAAACGCCGTCCCGGCAAGCGATTGCCGTGTCCGCCGCCGGTGCACCCGAATTCCGCATACGTTCCTGTACCCGGTCGGCAACGGTTTTCCCCTTGCCGCCGGGTATTTCTCCCCCCATTACCCCGACCTCCTACCTTACTATGGCGCAGGCATCTTTCCGCAAAGCATTCTCCCGGCTCCCGGGGCCGGGCGTGCCGGTCCCGGTCCTCCAGTTCTGCGGCTTCAGCTAAACCAACTCCCGGTTGGACTCCCCACAAACGGTGCCGTTTTCTTCGCCGAGCCTGGTGCCGTACACTCTAACCTTTCTATCGGCACCGAGAACGATTTTAACCTGGGAATAGATGTGTCGGAAATAAACCAGGTGTTTTCCGATGCCAACAATAACCCCAGGGTAAGCCAGACCGAGCATGACCTGTTTGCTGCCCGGTACTATGATCCTTGTTAACACGCCAAGCTCCGAGCCCGCCTCCCGGATATAGACATTCCCACGGCTTTCTATGCGCCCGCCACGGAAGATCCCGTTGACGTCCACGTTTCCGTCCGCCACGATCACCGTGTTGTAACATCCCTGGCCCCACACCAGCACACTCCCCGTCGACTCGATCCGTGCATTCAGGGCGTACGGAAGGCTAACCTTGACCTTGCCCGCGGTGGCGTTTTCGGTGCAGTGCCGAAGGAACCGGACCTCGGCACTGAGAGACTCCAGGGTGCTTAGATCCTCGATGTTCAGCATTTTCCAGCTTGGGAAGAGTCTTTCCAGATCCTGCACCAGCGCAAGGGCACTCCTGGCCAGCCCCGGCGTGTTCCTGATGGTATGGCACAGCTGCATTACCAGCTGCCCCAACCTGGGAAACCTGTACTCCACCAGGCTGAGCAACAAGGTGCCAAGCGGTATCCCGCGCTCCTGGACACGCGGGTTGGCCATGAGCACCTTCGCCAGCTTAGCCAGTTCCTGCAAGTTAGCCGCCACCTCGGTCAACAAAGGTCCGGCATCCCTGGTGAAGTGGGCCGCCGGGCAGCCGGCCCGGATCGTTGAGGCAAAGACATTGCCCCCGATGGAAAGATTGCCCCCTACGGCGATGCGCGCATACGACGCGAATCCTCGTATCTCCGCGCTTCCCGCCGCGTATACGCTGGCGCCGTCCAGGATATTTCCGTGAACCTCAAGGTCGCCCCGAAAATGAACGCCTCCCGTAGCCACCGCAACGTCCCCTGTGCAGACCAGCACCGGATTTACGGTAAAGACGTAGACGGCATCTCGCTCTTCAACACATGGCCGCCCGGCTATTTGCGCCACCACCGTATTGCCGTCCGGCCCAAGTTCCGCGCCCCGTCCGGCAACCAGCTCGACCGTTCGAGGAGGCCTCGGTGCCAGCACCCGGCCGCCGATGCTGACACCTGGCTTCCCCGGCTTACCGGGTTTTTTCACCGCCAGGGTCGTGCCCGGCTCAACGGAAAAAACCCGGAAGACGCCGCCTGTGCCTGGGGCGTCGAAGCCTTCCCGCGGAAAGAACAACTCTACGGTTTCGTCGGTTGGATCCTCGGGCGGCAGACCCGAGGCTATCTTAAACGTTCCGTACTGTGGCTGGCGCAACAGCTTCTCGAGGCGCGCGTAATCGATACCGTGGCAAACCCCTTCCCGCTCTAACAGGGCCAAAACCTCTTCATAGTCGGCAGGACAGAAAAATTCGGTCTCTTCTTTTAACCGCGGGCGAGCCCCGGGATCGCCTTCCGCCACAAGCCGGTACGTGGTGACGGCACACGGGGCGATCTCCAAAAACGCTTCCATCTCGTCGGGGCTTTTGGTTACTCTGACATACCCCTCCACGATGCGCGGGGAAGGAGCCAACATCCCGCCGGCACCAGACTCCTCAGCCTCGCGCACCGGCACGCCGGACAAAAGGCCACCAGGCGGGGCGCTGCCGTGGGTTGCGGCGTCTGTTTCCCCAACTTGCGGCACAGGGTTCGCCGTCGCCGGATTCGGGATTTCCACGTCCTCCAGCCGGGACAAAATTGCCTTTAACAGGTTCCGGAGTTCCTTACTCTCCACAGTTGGACTCTCCATTGCGTGCCACCCCGCCCGAAAATGAAAAACCCCTGGCGGGGCAAACACTAATTGACGCCATCTGCAGCCTGGCCGTCTTAGCGGGGAACCGCCGTAGACCCATGGCTTTGCGTCCCCGGCTTTCGCCGGGTTTGCCCTCAATGGCCGCTAATTATTTCGAAACATGTCAAAGCCTGTTGCTGGTCATAGTGTAACATATATGTTACGTCTTGTCCATAGTCTATTTCCTGCACTGCCCATTTACGGTAAAATTCAAGATTCGCTGAGCAATATGGTCAGTTGCCAATAACAGTCTGTCTACTACCTTATACACGTTTATCAGGTCGATTTTTGATATCTTATTAGCGACAAGAGTATAGAGTGTCGATTTTCGCACCGGGGAATCTAAAACCGGGAGGGAAAACGTTTTGTACAAACTCCCTGAGTTGTTGAAAAGGCTAAGGCGAGCCCGCGGTTATTCTTTGCGCCAGGTGGAGCAACTGACTAACGGCATGGTGACCCACGGTTACATTCATACCCTGGAAAGGGGATACGAACACCAAACCGGGAAGCCCGTTATGCCCTCACCAAGAGTGCTCAAGATCCTTTCGGAAGTATACGACTATCCGTACGAGGAACTTCTCAGAGCGGCCGGTTACCTGCCTCCGGCCGCTCCCGAAACGTTTCACCTGGAGGACATTCTGAAACACAACTACGTCTACTTTGAAAACCGGCTGCTGACCCGGCAGGATAAGGAGGACCTGCTCAATATCCTGAGCCCCGCCATCAGGGCTATGAGAAAGCGCGAGAAGGCAACCCGGCACCGGTTGCACAGGCAGGCCACGGCCAGAATCGACTACTACGACCGTGCTGCCAGGCGGGACCGGCGTACCCGGCGTTCATCCCGCCAGGACCGAGTTCCCAAGTAACGGACCACCGCGCAGGTCAATCCCTATTACCTCCCTGCCCCGAGCGCCCCGTGGCCAGGTAGGCCGTCAGGGCCAGGGCGGCCGGCACGACGGCGATGGGGTGTTCCTTTACCGCCCGCACTTGCTACCACCTGCTTGCACGTGCCGCGTAACGTTATTTTACCACCTCCCGCCCCCCGGCAAAAATGCCCGCCGGGAAGCGCAGCGACGGCCGCGCGGTCTCCGGGGTTGCCCCCGCGCCACCGGTGGGTTAAAGTATAAGCGATGACATGGGTAAAGCTCGCCGCCGTGCGCAACGATCTGGAAGCGGATATCCTCTGCGGCCTGCTGCAGGCCGAAGACATACCGGTGCAGAAGAAGTACCCGCGGGCCGGCCAGTACCTCAGGGTTTTCCTGGGCCCGGTGGTGGAAGTGGAGGTCTGGGTTCCGGATAGCAGGGAAGCGGAGGCTCGCCGTCTTATGGTGATTTTTGAAAACACCGGTCCGGCCTGAGGGCTCGGCCCACACGTACGGGCAGGAGGCCGCCGCTCAGGCGGCGCGGCGGTTCCTCGAAAACGAAGCCAGCACGTACGAAATCCGCCAGGGTATCCCGCGCGAGATGGCAGCCACCGGCCAGGAGGGACCAGGGCGGCGTGACAAGACGCTGGATGAACGCCCATCCTTCACCCTCGGCGCGGACGTGCTCGAGGAAGAAAAGGCGGCCGCCGGGGCGCAGCACGCGGAAGACCTCGCGCGCCGCCGCCTCCGGCCGGCGCACGCTGCAGAAGGCGAAAATGCTTACCGCCCCGTCAAAAAAGCCGGTCGGAAAAGGAATGCGTTCCGCTTCCCCCCGCACCAGGGTGAGCGGAAACCCGAGAAACGCCGCCCGCCTCTTCGCATAACGCAACATGGCGGGGTCGGGGTCCAGGCCGAAAAGCTCCACGCCAGGCCGGTAAAACGGCAGGTTCAGGCCGGGGCCGATGCCGATCTCCAGCACGCGGCCGGTGGCTTCGCCGGCCGCCGCCTGCCGCCAGGCACGCACCGCGGGCGGTTCGAGGCGCGGATACACGTGGGTAAAGAAAAAGGCGAAACAGGGGTAAGCACACATAAGATTATCATACCACGCAAGAACCGGAGGTGAACCGGTTGCTGAAATGGCTGATCGTGATCCTCGTTCTGGTAGCCCTGGTCATTTTCGGGCGGCGTTTCGGCGGTGGCTGACGCTGAACCCTCACACCGGTTCGGTGTGCTCCTCTAGCGGCGTCCGAATAACGACGGAGGCCGCGGGATCGAACGGGTTCAACCGGGCCGCAAGAGAAAAGAAAGATAGATGAGAAAAAAGCCGGGGCTACCGCCACGGCCCAACCGGATTGACCACCGGTACCTGGAACGCTTCTAGAAGACCCCCCTGGCCCGCAACCAGAGCATGAACGCAAAGGAAAGACCGATAAGGACAATCAGGGCGGCCATCAAACCCCACTCGTACATCTGGCCCTTCTCGTCGCGCAGCAAATCCTTCAGGGCGCGCAGCACACGCATCACCTCCCCCTGGTCGAGCTGTTGCGCAATTTCCGGACAATACTTAACTATTCTTTTAATTAACTTTTAAGCAACAAAATCCTGCCGCCGGACCGTAATTCCTGCTAACACTACGGCCCGAACCCGCCGCGATAACAGGACGCCCCCGGGGACCGCCGCGGAGATACCGAGCCCCTCCGCGCCGCCTCCAAGCGGGAAAGAAAGTGCCGGCCAGGCCTGAATGGGCGAAGTGATCAGGAAACCAGTAACACGGCGGCACCGTTGATCTTCCCCTGCTTCAGAAGCTGCAGCGCGCCGTTGGCCTCCTCCAGCGGGAAGGTTTCCACCCGCGTCCGCACGGGGATCGCCGCCGCCAGCGCCAGAAACTCGCGGGCGTCCCTGCGGGTGGCGTTGGCCACGTTGCGCAGCACCCGTTCCCCGTAAATGAGGGCGTAGTCCATCGCCGGCAGTTCGGTCATCGTGATCCCGGCCAGGGCCAGTGTCCCGCCGCGGCGCAGGTGCCCCAGGGCCAGGGGCACAAGCCAGCCCGCCGGGGCGAAGATGATGCCGGCGTCAAGCCTTGCCGGGGGCTCCTCCTGCGCCACCCCGGTCCAGGCCGCGCCGAGCTCCCGGGCCAGCTCCCGGTGGCGCTCGCCGCGGCTGAAAACGTAGACCTCGCACCCCCAGTGGCGGGCCACCTGGATCGCCAGGTGCGCCGAGGCGCCGAAGCCGTAAAGCCCCAGCCGCCCGCCTGGCCGGATGCCGCTCAGCCGCAGCGCCCGGTAGCCGATGATCCCCGCACACAAAAGGGGTGCCGCTTCCGCCACTCCCAGTTCCGGCGGCAGGGGTATGACGAAACCGGCCTCGGCCAAGATGAACTCGGCGTAGCCCCCGTTAACGTGGTAGCCGGTGAACCGCCCCGCCGCGCACAGGTTCTCTTCGCCCCGCCGGCAGTAAGAACAGGTACCGCAGGTGGAGTAAAGCCATGGCACCCCCACAACGTCGCCGGGCCGCACACCTTCCACGCCCTCACCCACCAGGTCCACCGTGCCTACAACCTGGTGCCCTGGGATGACGGGGAGTCTGGGCAGCGGGAGGTCTCCCTCGACGGTATGCAGATCGGTGTGGCAGACGCCGCAGGCCCGCACCCGCAGCCGCACCTGCCCCGGCCCCGGCACCGGCTCCGGCAACTCCGTAAGTTTAAGCGGCCCCTCCTCCACAGGCTTCGGTTTTTCCAGGACCATCGCGCGCAAAACTACCTGCCCCCCTCTTTGACCGGCAGCAAGTTCATCACCGGCAGGCTGCCGCCGCGACGCAACCGGTTGGCCAACGCGGTATACTCCGCCTTCCCCGTCCCAGACCAGTTGCGGGTCTAAATATATCTTCTTGCTAAGACCTACCCCTCGCCGGGTAACTTCACCAATTCCCCCGCTTTTCCTGCCGGAGGGGCGGCAGCCAGCAATTTACACTTTGAAGGCCTCGCCGCGATGCCTTACCCTGGCCGGAACCGCAGGGCGGAAAGCAACTGTATCTGAGAAATTTTTTAGCGTTACAACGTACGCAGTTGTCATAACATTAGTTATATGCCACAATAAAGCCGAAGTCGTTCAAGGAATAATCGAGATACGCTCAGTTCAAGCGATGGCTGCCCGCCAACCGCAACCCGGGAGAGTTGAGCAGCCGCACAGGGTTGCCGCGGCATACGCTTGCCGCACTGCGGTATAGGCGAGCGAGGGGAATTAACTTTCCCACGTTGAACACCCTTTGAAAAGGCCCCCAACTGCCAGCCGGGAGATCTCTACTGATTTTGAGGAAGGGAGGGAACGCGCGTGAAGTTTCTCGTGACGCTTACCGAGGGTGAGGACGGGTACATCGTGGCCGAGTGCCCGGCGCTGCCGGGATGCTTGAGCCAGGGGCGGACCAAGGAGGAGGCGCTGGCCAACATAAGGGAAGCCATCGCTCTGAGCCTGGAAACGCGGAAGGAGCTGGGCCTGCCTCTCGCCTGCGAGGTAGCCGAGGTGGAGGTGGCCGTTTAGGTGACCCGGCTGCCGAACACAAAGGCAAGGATTTCCAACCCGGAAACCCTTGCCTTTTCTGCCTTTCCTGGAGGCGGCATCCGGACTCGAACCGGAGAATAGCGGTTTTGCAGACCGCCGCCTTAACCACTTGGCTATGCCGCCCTGTACCCTCAATTATACCCGACCGCACCGCGCCTGGCAAGGGCCGATCTTCCCGCCGGCCCGGCAGCCGGTAAAATAAAAAAGAGCTTGTTCACCGCAAGCCCTTTTGGGGAGGTGTGCGTAGGGTTTAACCCGGTTCCCCGCTTATCCGCAGGTGGTCCAGGTAAACCCGCGCGCCCCGGTCGACTTCCCGGGCGATCGCTTCGTCCAGTTGCCGCAACCGGGCCAGGATTTCGCGGCCCCGCTGGCAGCAGGTGCGCGCCAGTTCCTCCTCCAGCTGCGCCCGCTCGCGGAGCATCTCCGCCAGCGTGCTCCTGTACGCGCCATGCGCCATATATTTGCACCTCCTCACCGGATTCGATTCGCAGCCTCGCTTCCACCACCTTTAAAGATACAACATCCGGTGCGACAAAAAAGTTAAATATACGATAAAATGGGGCCTTTCTGGCCCCCGCCTTTGCAAATATGGAGCGGAAGACGGGATTCGAACCCGCGACCCTCGCCTTGGCAAGGCGATGCTCTACCGCTGAGCCACTTCCGCATCCTTATGGTGCCAAGGGACGGAATCGAACCGCCGACACGGGGATTTTCAGTCCCCTGCTCTACCTACTGAGCTACCTTGGCGCTTATGGCGGAGCTGACGGGATTTGAACCCGCGATCTCTGGCTTGACAGGCCAGTATGTTAAACCCGGCTACACCACAGCTCCTTGGCAAGACCATCTTTAGTATATAAAAAGCCGCGCCAAAAGTCAACGCCAAACGGGCTCTAGGTCAAGAAGTGTGGAGAGGAGATTAGCCAAGCCAAGGGGAGAAAAGCTAAGAGCATCTTTCGCACATAGACCCCGCGGTTCCGAAAACCGTAACTTATCCGCTTAAGGAGCTTGATTT
>JBFMHQ010000041.1:0-14336 GCA_040751815.1 Bacillota bacterium
TGCGACGCACGATGACCGGGTGGCAAAGCAATGTGACCGTATCCTGCGTATGATCGACGGTCGCCTCGTGGAATGAAACTTATAAAACTTAGGGACGGTTCGCCAAGGTGTTAGGTCTCACTTTCGCTGACGGACCTGTTGCCAAACTCATTGGTAGGAAGGATTCTCGCAAGAACATGGAGTAATACACCTTGATGGGCCGCCGTACACCTCAGCCCAAGCTCTTCTACCAGATAAGCCTTGAAGAGCGCATCCCTCAGGACCACCTCCTCCGCAAAATTTCAAGCGTCGTTGATTTCTCTTTCATCTACGATTACGTCCGTCCCTACTACAGTCACACCGGCGCTCCTTCTGTGGACCCGGTAGCCTCGCCAGAAGGCCCCGATTTTTAATCGGGGATGAATGGCGGCTTGGTCTTTCTCTCCGGCCGTTCTATAATTTAAGCAGGCCGGAGGAGATGTTGAATGCTAGGAAGCCGGGTTTTTTTATTCTTGACACCTCCTGTGCCCGGCGGTATATTAGACCATAAATAGTTAACTAACTTAAATATTTTTCTAGTGAAAGAAGGGATGGCCCGTTGCAAGAACAGCTCGACCTGGTGGTGGCCCGCCTGGACGAGGTGATGGACAAGGTAGTGCGGCGTCTCCACCGGGAACTATGGCGCCAAACGCCGCCGGAGATAACGCCCGGACAGTTTCACATCTGCCGGCGCCTGTTCCGGTGCGGGGCAATGACCGTAACCGAGGTCGCCGAGGAAATGGGTGTTTCCCCCAGCGCGGTTACCTCCATAGTGGACCGCCTGGCGGAGGCGGACCTGGTGGCGCGGGAGCGCGATCCGGATGACCGCCGGGTGGTGCGGTTGCGGCTGACGCCGGACGGGGAGCGTTTGGTGCGACGGTGCCAGGAGACGCGGGGTGCGCTGCTGCTGCGCTACTTCGGGAAGTTGCCGCTGGAGGACGTGACGGCGATGCTGCGTATCTGTGAACGATTGCTCCAGATAATCAAGGATGACGAGGAAGATTAAGCTTTTGGAGGGAGAGACGTGCGCAGGGGTTGGGTTGCATGGTTAGCCATTTTTGCCGTGCTGGCCGTTCTTCTTGCCGGCTGCGGCAAGAAAAGTCAAACCGCGACCTCGGCCGCGGAGGCGGTGCCCGTAAGCCTGGCGGAGGCGAAGATGGGGCGGCTTTCCCGGGGGGACATCCTCGCGGGAAAGGTGGCGGCCGCCGCCGAGGTTAACCTGGTACCGAAGATGGCCGGGAAGGTGGGGGCGATACCCGTGGACGTGGGCAGCCGGGTGCGGGCCGGCCAGGTGGTCTTGCGGCTGGACGCGCCCGAACTTGAAGCGACGGTGCGCCAGGCGGAAGCCGGCGTCGCGGCGGCCAGAGCGCAGCTCAAGCAGGCGCAGCTCGGCGTGGCAAGGGCCGAAGCGGCCCTCCGTCAGGCTGAGGACAGCTACCGGTTGGCGGAGGCCAATTACAAGCGAGGCCAATTCCTTCTGGACCACCAGTCGATCGCGCAGGCCGACTTTGAAAGCCGCTTCGAGCAACCGTACCTTACGGCCAAAGCGGGCCTCGATCAGGCGCGGGCTGCCTACCAGCAGGCGGTCGACCAGAGGGACAGCCTTGTGCCGGCGCAAATCAAGCAGGCGCAAGCCGCGCTGGCCGTGGCCCAGGCCAATTTCCAAAACACAATCGTTGTCTCGCCGATTGACGGCGTGGTGGCTGCCCGCTACGCGGACCCCGGCGAGCTTGTCTCACCGCAGACTCCTGTGCTAACGATCATCAACATCGACAAGGTGGTCGTCGAGGCCGGGGCGTCCGAGCAGCAGGTGAACAAGCTCAGGGAGGGCCAGAAGGTCAGGGTCTTCATCTCCGCCGTACGGGCGGAACCCTTTGAGGGCGTGATAAGCAGCATCAGCCCGGCGGCCGACGCGCGCACGAAAATGTATACCGTCAAGGTGGAAATCCCCAACCCGCAGCACGTTATTAAACCCGGCATGTTTGCCGAGATCGACCTGGGGGTGAGCGGGGAGGCGGTCCTGGTCCCGCGGGACGCGGTGGTGATGCGCGACGACACGACGGCGGTCTTTGTCGTGGCGGGCGGTAAGGCCGTACTGCGGAAGGTCGAAACAGGACCCTCGGACGGGCGCAACATCGCCGTCCGGAAGGGGCTTGCGCCGGGCGAAAAAGTTGTCGTCGCGGGGCAGGAGCGGCTGGAAGACGGGACAAAGGTCAAGGTGACGGGGGCCGGGTCATGAAAGTCGTCGAGTTAGCGGTGCGCCGCCCTGTGGCGGTGGTGATGGCCGTCCTGGCCGTCCTCCTCCTCGGCGGCGTCGCCTTCAACCGGCTGGCCATCGACCTTCTCCCGCGTATGAACATTCCCGTGGCGGCGGTAATGACCTCTTACGAGGGCGCCGGGCCCCAGGAGGTGGAACAGGTGGTCACGCGGCCGATCGAAGAGGCCGTGGCCACCGTGGAGAACGTGAAACGCATCTCCTCCGTTTCCCAGCCCGGCACCTCGATGGTGATGGTGACGTTCAACTGGGGGACGGACATGGACACGGCTACGCAGGACATCCGCGCCAAGATCGACTATGTCAAACAGATGCTGCCCCGGGACGTGAAGTCCCCCATGGTCTTGAAGTACGACCCGTCGATGATGCCGGTGGCGGTTTACGGTCTTTCCGGCCGCCAGGGCGAGGTTGAGCTGAAACACCTGGCGGAAAAGGTTATTAAGCCCCGCCTGGAGCGGATCGAGGGGGTGGCCTCGGCCTACATTTACGGCGGGCGGGAGCGGGAGATCAGGGTCCTGCTCGACCCGGAGAAAATGGAGGGGTACGGTGTTTCCGTCCCCCAGGTGGTGCAGGCCCTCCAGGGGGCGAACCTCGAGCTTTCGGGCGGCACGGTGCAGGAGGGCAGCAAGGAATACCTGGTGCGCATCCCCGGCGCGTTCTTCGACCTCAAGGACATTGAGGGCGTGGTGGTATACACCGCCGCCGGCGCGCCGGTCCGGCTGCTCGACTTCGCCCGCGTCGAGGACGGGTTCAGGGACGTGACCATGGCCAGCCGCCTCGACCGCCGGGACAGCATCGGCATCGTCGTCCAGAAACAGCCGACGGCCAACACCGTGGAGGTCATGCGCGGCGTCCGCCGGGAGATCGCCGGCATGGAGCGGGAGCTGCCCGGGAACCTGAAGTTCCGGGTGGCCTTCGATCAGGCCTCGTTCATCGAGGACTCGATCCGCGACCTGACGAAGAACGTGATCGTCGGGGCCGTGCTGGCGGCTTTCATTATTTACGTCTTCCTCGGGAGCGTGCGCAGCACCCTCATCATCTGCACCGCCATCCCGGTGGCTTTCGTCGGGGCGTGCATGCTTATCTACTTCAGCGGCGAAACGCTGAACATGATGACCCTCGGCGGCCTGGCGCTGGGGGTGGGGATGATCGTGGACGACGCGATCGTGGTCCTGGAAAACATCTACCGCCACCGCCGGCAGGGGGCGGGGGCGGTGAACGCCGCCGTGCGCGGCGCCGCGGAGGTGGGCGGCGCGGTGATCGGCGCCACCCTCACCTCGGTCGCGGTGTTCATCCCGGTGATTTTCGTGACCGGCCTGACCTCCGAGCTTTTCACCCCGCTGAGCCTCACCGTGGCCTTTGCCCTCGGCGCCTCGCTGTTCGTGGCCCTGACGCTGGTGCCCATGCTTGCCTCGCGGCTGCTGCGGGACGGTCCGTCCGCGGCCAACCTCCAAGCCCGGCGTTTCCGGTTGCCGCGCCCTTCCGGCGCGTGGCTGGAGCGTATCGCCGCCCTCTACCGGACGGCACTGAAGTGGGGGCTTGAGCACCGCCGGCGGACGGTGCTGATTGCCGGCGGGGCGTTCGTGGCCAGCCTGGCGCTGGTGCCCCTGGTGGGGGTCGAGTTCCTGCCCCCCACGGACCAGGGGCAGGTCAGCGTCACGCTGCGCATGCCGCGCGGCACTTCGCTGGCGGTGACGGACCGGGTGGTGGCCCGGATCGAGCGGGAAGCGGCGCAACTGCCGGAGGTGGAGACGATCTTCGCGTCCATCGGCGCCGGCAGCCACGAGGCGCGCGCCGGTTTCGGCGGCGCCGAGCCCGACAGGGCGATGATCGACCTTTTGCTGGTGGACCGCGGCAAGCGGGAGCGGAGCGCGGCGGAAGTGGCGGACGACCTGCGCCGGCGGCTTGCCGGTATCCCCGGGGCGGAAATAAAGGTGGAGGCGCCCGCAATGATGTTGGGCGGGGGCGGCCTGACGGCCGCCCCCGTGGAAGTGATCTTAAAGGGGGACGACCTGGACACCCTGAAGTCCCTCGCCGACCGGGCCGCGGCGGAAATCGCGCAGGTGCCCGGGGTGCGGGACCTGGAGTCGAGTCTTGAAGAGGGGCGCCCCGAGGCGCGGGTGGTCGTGGACCGCGAGCGCGCGGCGGCCCGGGGGCTGTCCGTGGCCGCGGTGGCTTCGGGCATCCGCAGCGCCGTCCAGGGCGAGGTGGCCACGCGGTACCGCGTAGAGGGGGACGAGATCGACGTCCGGGTGCAGCTGGAAGAACGGGCGCGGGAGAGCCTGCGGGACCTGGAAAACGTGACCCTGGTCGGCCCCGCCGGGCCGGTCAAACTGCGGGACGTGGCCCGCGTGGAGATTGCCGAGGGGCCGGCTGCCATTGAGCGGCGCGACCAGGCGCGGGCGGTCTCCATCACCGCCAACCTGGAAGGGCGGGACCTGAACAGTGTGATGCGCGACATCCGGCAGCGGCTTGCCCGCATCCCCCTGCCGCCCGGGTACCGCTTTGAGTACGGGGGCGAGGCGCAGGAAATGGCCGAGTCGTTCGGCACGTTAAGTACGGCGCTGGTCCTGGCCGTCCTGCTGGTATACATGATCCTGGCCATCCAGTTCGAGTCGCTGACGCAACCGCTGGCGCTCATGCTCGCGGTGCCCGTCGCCCTGACCGGTATGGTCCTGGGGCTTCTGCTCAGCGGGCGCACCTTCAACGTGCCGGCGTTCATCGGGGTCATCGTGACGGTGGGCGTGGTGGTGAAAAACGCCATCGTGCTCATTGACTACGTTAACCAGCTGCGGGCGCGGGGGCTGGAACGGGACGAGGCCATCATGCAGGCCGGCCCCATCCGGCTGCGCCCCGTGCTCATGACGGCGGGCACAACCATCCTGGCCATGCTTCCGCTGGCCCTGGGGATCGGCGAGGGGGCGGAACTGGAGGCGCCGCTGGCCACCGTCGTCGTCGGCGGCCTGCTCTTTTCGACCCTGGTCAGCCTGGTGCTGGTCCCGGTGGTGTACGCCGTCTTCGACGACTGGGGCCGCGGGCTGGCCTGTCGCCTGGCGCGGCGTACCGGCGCGCAAGCAGGCCGGGCGTAGCATGAGAAGGCGTCCGGGAGATACCGGGCGAGGGGGCGCCCCTGGGGACAGGGGCGGCGGCAAAGACCCACCTGCGGAGGTAAAGGGATGGATGAGGTAAAGGAAAGCATTGGACACAGGGGCACGGACAGGCGCGTGCCCTGGCTTTCGCTGTCGGTACTGGTCCTGGGAGCCTTCATGGCCATCCTGCAAGGGAGCGCCATCAACGTGGCCCTTCCCCAGCTGATGGCCGTTTTTAACGCCACGCCCGACGAGATACAGTGGGTGCTGACGGGGTACATGCTGGTCACGGGCGTTATCATCCCCGTGTGCGGGTACCTGGGCGACCGTTTCGGGTACAAGCGCCTGTACCTTCTGGCTCTTGCCGTATTCATTATGGGGTCGGCGCTTTCCGGTTTCGCATGGAGTGTCAACTCGCTGGTTGCCGCGCGGGTTATCCAGGCCCTGGGCGGGGGGATGATCATGCCGATCAGCATGGCCCTCCTCTACCAGTTGGTCCCGGTAGAGAAAATCGGGACGGCCTTGGGTACCTGGGGCCTGGCGATGGTGGTGGCCCCGGCCATCGGCCCCACCCTGGGCGGTTACCTGGTGGAGCACTTCGGCTGGCGGCTTGTGTTCTACGTAAACCTGCCCGTAGGGGCGCTTGCCATCCCGCTCATCGCCCTCATGCTGCCGGAAACAAGGCGAAGGGAGGGGCTCAGGTTCGACTTCCCCGGTTTTCTGCTGGCCGTCGCCGGGTGCTTCACGCTCCTGCTCGCCCTCAGCGAGGGGCAGGACAAGGGATGGGGCTCGCAATATATCGTAACCCTCCTGCTGAGCGCCGGTTTCACCCTGATCCTGTTCGCTCTCTGGGAACTCATCGCGCCGGAGCCCATGCTCGACGTGCGCCTGTTTTTGAACCCCGTGCTCACGGTGAGCACCATCGCTACGGGCCTGGCCGCGGTCGCGCTCTTCGGCGGGGTTTTTCTGGTGCCTCTGTTTACCCAAACGGTGCAGGGGTATTCGGCGCTGCAGACGGGGTTAATCCTGATGCCGGCGGCCCTGGTGTCCGGCCTCGTGATGCCTTTTGCCGGGCGGCTCTTCGACCGGGTGGGCGCCGTCCCTCTGGGGGTAACCGGCCTGGGCATTGTCGCGGTAACCACCTACATGTTGCACAACCTTACCATCGACCTCCCGGCCCGCCATCTCCAGTACATCCTGGCGGTGCGCAGCGCCGGTCTGGGCCTGTGCATGATGCCCCTGACCACGGCGGGGATGAATACCGTACCCGTGCACCTGGTCGGACGGGCCTCGGCGTTGACCAACACCATCAGGCAGATTGCGGCGTCCTTCGGCATCGCCCTGATGACGCACATCCTGGAGACCAGGCAGGCCTTCCATGCTGCACGCCTCGCCGAGGCGGTATCGCTCGGCTCACCGGCAGCAGTGGTACAGCAGATGGCGCAGAGCGCGACCCGGGGCGGTGGCGGGAGCGGGCAGGCCATCACTGCGGCCGACCTGGTGATGGCCCTGCAAAAGCAGGCCACCGTCAACGGGATGAGCGACGCCTTTCTTGTGGCGGCGGCACTTGCTGCGGCCACTATTCCCCTGGTGTTGTTCCTTGGCAGGAAGCAGGTCGAACGGCAGCGCAAGCGGGAGGCGATGCGCTGGGGAACTTCCCCGGGGCCGGTCCGTGCGGTGCCGGCGGCAGACGCCCGGTGACCGCAGGAACTGCGTGGCGCTGGCAGACCGCCCGGCGCGATGGCCGGGGGGAGAGGTTCTGGATAAGAAACGGGGAGGGAAGCTATGAGCAGGCCCAAAACGATTTTGCTGGCCGTTCTGGTGTTGTTCTTGGTTAGCCTGTCGGGCGTAAGCTATTACTACTGGTACATCAGCGCGCATTACGTGGCTACGGAAGACGCGTACATCGACGGGACGGTGCTGAAGGTAGGTCCCCAGATGGCCGGGAAGCTGCTTGAGGTACGGGTCAAGGAGGGCGACCGGGTCGCGGCCGGCGAGGTCCTGGCCCGTATCGACGACGCCGCCCTGCCGCCCGGGGGGAACACCGATCTTCTGCTGGTCAAGGCGCCGGCGGCCGGTGAGGTGCTCAAGGTTCTGGTGCACGCCGGCGAGGTTGTGGGTGCCGGCCAGCCCGTGGTGATGCTGGCCGATCCGCAAAACGTCTACCTCACGGTGAACGTGGAGGAAAAGAAAATCAGCCGGGTGCGAATCGGCCAGCGCGTAACCTTCACCGTAGACGGCATTCCGGGGCGGAAGTTCACCGGCAAGGTGGTGCAGATCCAGGACGCCGTGGCGTCCACCTTCTCCCTTTTGCCGACGCGGACCACGAGCGGGAGTTTCATCAAGGTCGCGCAGCGGGTGCCGGTCAGGGTCTTTATTGAAAACCCGGGTGACGCGCCGTTGAGACTCGGCCAGAGCGCGGTGGTGCGCATCCACATCCGGGGGTAGGCGTCGATGGAGGCCGGCAAGAAGGAGCGGCTGCCTTATGCGGCCCTGTTCGTGCTCATCCTGGGGACCTTCATGGGCGTTCTGGATGCCAGCATTGTGAATGTGGCTCTGCCGCGCCTCATGGCCATCTTTAACGCCACTACCGACCAGATCCAGTGGGTGATGACCATCTACCTGCTGGTGGGCGGTATGGTGATCCCGGCCAGCGGGTATCTCGGCGACCGCTTCGGCTATAAGACGGTCTACCTCGCGGCCGTTGTCTTCTTTGCGGTGACCTCCGGGCTTTGCGGCGCGGCGTGGAGCACCAAGTCGATCATTGTCGCGCGGGCGCTCCAGGCCATAGGCGGCGGCATGGTGATCCCGCTGAGTATGGCGATGGTCTACCAGATCTGGCCGCGCGAGAAGGTCGGCATGGCGCTGGGGCTCTGGGGCCTTACCATGACCCTGGCCCCGGCCATCGGCCCCACCCTGGGGGGCTACTTCACCGAGTATTACTCGTGGCGCCTGGTTTTCTACATCAACCTCCCCATCGGCTTCCTTACCCTTTTGCTGGGCCTCCTGTGGCTCAAAGAGACGCCCCGCCGGAGCGGGCTGCGGCTCGATCTCCCCGGGCTTTTCCTGGTCAGCGCGGCCTGTTTCATGACCCTGCTGGCCCTGAGCAAGGGGGAGGACTGGGGGTGGACCTCCCAGGCGATCGTGACGCTTTTTCTGGGCGCCTTTTTCTGTTTTCTCCTCTTTACCCTCTGGGAACTGCAGGTGCCCAACCCCGTCCTCGACGTGCGGCTGCTAAGGAACCACGTGTACGCGTTGAGCACGCTGGCCACCAGCACCGCCCAGATGTCGCTCTTTATCGCCGTTTTCCTGATCCCGCTCTTCTGCCAGAACGTGCAGGGTTACTCCCCGATGCAAACGGGCCTCATCGTGATGCCGGCGGCGCTGACGGCAGGCTTCATAATGCCTCTTGCGGGCCGGCTCTTCGACCGGGTTGGTGCGGTGCCGCCCGGACTGGTCGGCCTGGTGGTGGTAGCGCTGACCACTTACGTCCTGAGAAACCTGACGGTGGACGCGCCGGTGCACTACCTGCAATTCTGGCTCTGCATGCGGAGCATCGGCCTCGGGCTGTGCATGATGCCCCTGACCACCGCCGGCATGAACACGGTGCCGGACTTCCTGGTCGGGCGGGCCTCGGCGCTCATGAACGTGGTGCGCCAGATCGCGGCTTCCTTTTGCATTGCCCTGGTGAGCTACGTCGTGGTGAACCGGACGGCGTTCCACAGCCACCGGCTGGCGGAAGGGGTGAGTTATCTCGCGTCTTCCGGGCCGGTTGCCCACGCCACCGTGCAGGGAGGGGTGGCGCAGTTGATGGGCCCGGCGGTGGCCCGGGAGGTTACGCCGGCGGTGATTCAGGGTGTGATTCAGAAGCAGGCCGCCGTGCTGGCAATGGGCGACGCCTTCCTGGTGGGCACGCTCCTGGCGGCGGTGGCCATACCGTTCATCCTCTTCCTGGGGAAGCGGCGGGTCGAAGACGCCAGGCGGCGGGAGGAGGAGAGATGGCGGTCCCGGCGGGGGACAATTCCTCCGGAAGGAGCCCGGCCGGCTCCGGCGCCGCAGGCGCCATGACCCCGGGGTATTGGCGGGCAGCCCTTCAGGGCCTGCCGCGCCGGCGCCGCCATACACCCAGCAGGCGCGGCAAACGTTGCACCAGCACGGGCACGGCCTGGGGGTGCAAGAGCAACTGGGCCGCGGCCTCGACGTAGCGGCCGTTCTTCAACGGGGCGACAACCCGGTAGTAGGTTATGTTCTTCCGTGCCAGCCGTCGCCGGGCTTCGAGGGCGGCGACCACTTCGGCGCCGAGCGCCCTGACCCCGCTTTCATGCAAAAGCTCTTCGACTACCTGCAGGACCGCTTCGTTGAGTTTGACCTCGTCGAGGGTCAGCGCCCCGGAATGCTTGCGGTAGTAGTAGTAGGTTTGTGGCAGAAAGTAAAAACGGGCCCCCGCCTGCAAGAGCCGGAAGTAGAATAGGAAATCCTCACCATACCTTACCCGCTCGTCGTAGGCTAACCCTTTGGCCCGGATAAATTCGAGGCGCAGCAGCGGTTTTACCACGCCAAACTCCCCGTGGCGAATAAAAAAAACAGGGTCGAGCCACCGGGGTATCGGGGGTACACCCTCGATCGCGCACAAGGTGGTGTAAGGTGTACTTTCTTCGCCCAAGACGTAGGCCAGGTTGTCGGCGACGGCATCGGCCTTTTTGGCGTCGGCCTCTGCGAGCAGACGCCCGAGACGCTCCGGGTGCCACCAGTCGTCCGCGTCCAGGAGCGCCGCCCATTTTCCCCGCGCTTCGCCGAAGGCGAAGTTGCGGGAGAATGACGGGCCGCGATTTGCTTCGTTCCTGTACAGACGTACCCGGGGATGTTCGCCGAAGGACTCCTGGAGGTAGGCGTACGTGCCGTCCGTGGACCGGTCGTCGACGACGATCAACTCCCAGTCCGGGAAGGTTTGTGCCAGTACCGAGCGAACGGCCCGGGCGATGTACGGGCGGGCATTATAGGCCGGGGTGATTACGGAGACCACGGGCGGCTTCACCGTGGCGGCTCCTTTCCCGTCCGGCCGGCCAGCAGTTCCTCCATCAGTTGCGCCAGTTGCCCGGCCTGGTAGCGCCGGTTATAGATGTTGAACTTCGCGGCCGTCATTTCGGTTAGCCGGGGAAGTCGGCCCTCCTTCCAGGCGCGGTACATCTCCCGGTAGGCCTGCTTGATACCCTCCTTGTCGGCGGGGTGTACCACCCGCCCGAGCCGGCATTCCCCGACAATGCGCTCCGCCTCCCCCGGCGCAACCAGGGCCAGGACGGGCCGCCCCACGGCCATGTACTCGTAGAGCTTACCGGGTATGTAAGCCTCGGCCTCGGGCACCGCGTCGCCGATGAGCAAGAGGAGGTCGGCGCCCTTAAGAACGGCAAGGGCTTCCCGGTGAGGGAGTTTGCCCATTATTTCCACAACGTCTTCGAGCCCCAGTCGCCGTACCAATTCGTAATGGGTTGTAGAGCCCGGCGTATCGAACGAACCGGCGAAGCGGAGCCGGATTTCTTCCCGCCTTACTGTGCCCTCGGTGAGCAGTTCCGCCACCGCCTCGAGCAGCGCCCGCGGGCTGCGCTTTTCGTACAGGATGCCGGCGTAGGCGGCGGTAAATCTCCCGTCGTGGGGTGCCGGGGCAAGGCTGCTGTAATCCGCAGGGTCGAAGCCGTTATAAATAACCTCCAGGCGCTTGATAGCGTTTCCGTACTTAGCGCGGAAGCCGGCGGCAAAGGAGGGGGTAACAGTGGTTACGGCGTCCGCGCCGGTCATTACCCGCCGCTCCATTCTTTCCTCGATGCGCTCGCGCCAGGGGATGCCGCTCCGGTGGATATTCTGCGTCCAGGGATCGCGGAAGTCGGCGATCCAGAGGGCACCGGTGCGCTTTTTGAGCCAGTACCCCAGCAGGTGCACCGAGTACGGGTGGGAGGTGCTGAAGACGACCTCGATCCCCTCGCGGCGGATGATCTTTTCCCCCGGGGGCACGGCGGCCCGCGCCCACCAGTAGAACTCGTCCGGGATGGCGGTGTATTGCAGGAGTTTCAGGGCCAGGGGCTTGAGGTGGCCCAGGGCGGCGGTCCCCGCCCTCTTAAGGAGCGGCGGCCGTGCCACTGTTTCTGCGGCCTGCACGCCTGCTCCTACCGGCGGCCGCAGGCGGTAGAGCCAACGGTACGGGTCGACATCGCGGGTGCGAACGACGCGTACCGAGGGCGGCACCTCGGCCAGGAGCGAAGGGTCCAGAATGTCGTTGTGCCGCGGCACCTTGGAGAGCACCCAGAGATCACAGCCGAACTCGCCCAGGTATTTGGCCATCTTCAGGGCGCGCATCACCCCGCCTCCCCCGACGGGCGGGAAGTAGGCGGTGATGAGGAGCACCTTTTTGCGCCTCACATAAACCACCTCTCGGAGGTTTCTCCTTAGGGGGATATTGTTCCTTCCTCCGGCCCTTTATGGGCACGAAATTCACCCGTGGGCAGGACAACGCCGCCCGATGCCGAAGTAAGCATCGATGCGCAGGATAACGCTTCTGGGCGCGCCGGTGGACGCCGTAACCCTGGAGGAGGCCGTGGAGCGTGTGGCCGCCCTTGTCCGCGCGGGTGGCGCGCACCAGGTGCTGACCCTTAACCCGGAGTACGTCTACCGCGCGCTGCGCGAGCCGGTCCTCCTGGAGATCGCGCACAGCGCCTCCCTGGTTACCGCCGACGGCATCGGGATCGTCTGGGCCGCGCGGGTTTTGGGGGAGCCCCTCCCCGAACGGGTGACGGGCATCGACCTGGTCCTGGCGCTTGCGGCGCGCGCCCCGCGCGAGAAGTGGCGGGTTTTTCTTCTCGGCGCCCGGCCCGGTGTGGCGCAGCAGGCGGCGGCCAACCTGGCGGCGCGCTTCCCGGGGCTCGACGTGGCGGGCACGCACCACGGTTATTTCACTTCCCGGGAGGAAACGGGGGTCCTGGCGCGCATCCGCGCCGCCCGGCCCGATATTCTTTTTGTCGGCCTGGGGGCGCCGAAGCAGGAGATGTGGATCGCCCGGCATCTGCGGGCCCTCGGTGTGCCGGTGGCCGTCGGCGTCGGGGGCAGCTTTGACGTGCTGGCGGGCCGGGTTAAGCGGGCGCCGGCATTCCTGCGGCGGTTGCATCTTGAGTGGCTGGGCCGTTTGCTCTATGAACCCCGCCGCTGGCGGCGCATGCTTGTCCTGCCGAAGTTTGCCGGGGTTGTGCTCCTGGAGCGCCTGCGGGGGTTGTTATGCCGCCGGTAATAATCATCTCGGGGTACTACGGCTTCAAAAACAGCGGCGACGAGGCCATGCTTTGCGCCATCATTAACGCCCTGCGGGAAAAAATCCCCGGCGTGGAAATCGTCGTGCTCTCCCACCGGCCCGCCGAAACGGCGGCCGAGTTCGGCGTTCGCGCCGTATCGCGGTGGAACCCGTTCCGGCTCTGGCGCGAACTGGGGGCGGCCGACCTGCTTTTAAGCGGCGGGGGAAGCCTGCTCCAGGACGTCACCGGCCCGTTCAGCATCCTGTACTACCTGGGGGTCATCTACCTGGCGCGGCTCCGCGGCAGGAAGGTGTGCCTGTACGGCCAGGGGGTGGGGCCGCTCCGGTACCTTCATTCCAGGTGGCTCACCCGGCGCATCGTCAGCCGTGTCGATCTCGTGACCCTGCGGGACCCCGCCTCGCGGCAGGAACTGGAGGGTCTTGGGGTTAAAGCCCCCATATACGTGACCGCCGACCCGGTGCTCGGCGTCTCTACCACGCCCGGCGACCTGGCCCGGGGCCGGGAAATCCTGGCGCGGGCCGGCGGCGGGGGTCAACCGGCCCTGGGCATCTCACTGCGGCCCTGGGCGGGCGCGCCCCGGCTGGTGGAGGTCTTCGCCGCGCTGGGTGACCGCCTGTCCCGCGCCGGTTGGGACATCGTCTTTGTCCCCATGCAGGGGGCCGCGGACCTCGCGGTTATACGCCAGGTGACGGCAAAAATGCGGGAGAAGAGTATTGTCCTGGACCGGGTTGGCGGCTTCCGCGACCTTATGGCGGTAGCCGGCTGTTTCGCCGTGGCGGTGGGCATGCGGCTGCATTTCCTGGTCTTTGCCGCCCTGGCCGGGGTGCCGGTTATCGGCCTCGGCTACGACCCCAAGGTAAACCGCTTCCTGGAGCAGGTGGGGATGGGCCCGGCGGAGGACCTGGCCGGCGTTGCGCCGGAGCGGTTGGAAGCGCGGGTGCGGGAGTTCGCGGCGCAGGGAGAGGCGCTGCGGGAAAAACTGCGCGTGCGGGTGACGGCGCTGCGCGAGGAGGCGGTGGCCGGCGCCGCCATGGTGGCCGCCCTGCTGCAAGGAAAATCCTTCTCTGGCAGGGATAAGGAACAGGGCGGCGAATCTTAACTTAAATTCGGCTGAAAGGGGGCCGGCAGGTGCTTTTTCACAGGTGGCAGCGGGTCCTGGCTGCGCTCCTTTGCGGCGGTGTGCTGGTGGGTGCCGGGTACGCCTACGGCGCGGCCCAGTCCGGGCCGGGGACGCCGCAGGACCCGCTGGTGACGGCGGGATGGGTGCGCGAGCAGGTTATTGAAAAACATCTTCAGTGGCGGACGGTGGTGCTGCAGCCGGGGCAGACCCTGGTCTGCCGCGCCGGCGCCGAGTTCGTCATCCGGGCGCCCGTGGGGAATCGCGGCGTCGTGGTGGACCCGACGGGGAACGGCCTGCCCGACCTGACGGCCGGGGTGAATATTGCCGCCGGGCAGACCGTACCCTTTAACCACCTGATTTCCGTCCCCGCCTCCGACGGGCGGGGCCTCAGGGCGGTCAACAGGCTCTGGGTCATGGTGCGGGGCGAGTGTGAAGTGGGAAGTTAGAGGCGAGAAGCGGGAGGCGCGGCTCTACTCCGGGAGTCCGGGCAGGACTACGAGTAATCCCAGCAGGCTCCAGAAAAGGGTGGCCATCATGGG
>JBFMHQ010000042.1:0-12946 GCA_040751815.1 Bacillota bacterium
GAACCAGACCCGCATCTTACGCGGGTTTTTTTCTTGGCAACGGTACGGAAGACTGGGGGACACATCCGTTGTCCCGGCCGCCCGTAACCCGGCCGGGGATACTCGTTCCCCGGAGCCCGCGGGGGCGGGCCGTTTCCCGGTATCAGGCTGCGGTGAAGGCGGCCAGGAGCGCGGCCACGAGGATGGCGGGCAGCAGGTCGCCCACCCTGATGCGGGTGGCGCCCAGCATATTGAGGCCGATGGCCACAATAAGCAGGCCGCCGGTGGCGGTCAGTTCGGCTACTACAGGGGAGCTCAGATAGGGACTTACGGCGTGCGCGGCGAGGGTTATGCCGCCCTGGTAGAGGAAAACGGGAATGACCGAAAAAAGCACCCCTATCCCCATCGTGGACGTGAAAATCAACGCCGCGATGCCGTCGAGCATTGCCTTGGCGATAAGAATTCTGGGACGGCCGGTCAGGCCGTCCTCCAGGGCACCCATCACGGCCATGGCACCTACGCAGAAAACCAGGCTGGCCGTGACGAAGGCCCGAGCTATACCGTCCTGCTCTGTGTTGCCAAAGCGGGCCTCTACGCGTTTTCCCAGAGCCTCGAGTCTTTCCTCGATGCGGAGGGCGGCGCCGGCCAGTCCGCCAAGGGCAAGGCTACCGATCACCAGCAGCGGGTTTCTGGTCTGCAGGGCCATCTGGATGCCGATCAGGATAACGGCCAGACCCAAACCCTGGAGTACCGTTTCGTTGACCCTGGACGGAATACCTTTCTTGAGTAATGCGCCGGTAACGGCCCCGGCGGCAATCGCCGCTACGTTGATGACGGTTCCCAGCAAAAGCGAGTTTCCTTTCTACAGGATCTTACTCAGGAAGACCCGGGTCCTTTCTTCTTTGGGGTTGTTAAAGATCTCGTGGGGCTTACCTTCTTCCACAATCCGGCCTCCGTCGAGGAAGATTACCCGGTCTCCCACCTCGCGCGCGAACCCCATCTCGTGGGTGACCACGACCATGGTCATGCCTTCGCGGGCCAGATCCTTCATCACCGCGAGGACCTCGCCCACCATTTCCGGGTCCAGGGCGGAGGTCGGCTCGTCGAAAAGCATTACCTTCGGTTGCATGGCCAGGGCGCGGGCGATGGCCACGCGCTGCTGCTGTCCGCCCGATAGCTGGTGGGGGTAGACATCCGCCTTGTCGCTCAGCCCCACCTTGGCCAGCAGGGCGCGGCCCAGTTCCTCGGCGGTGGCCCTGGAAAGGCGCTTTACCTTGATGGGCCCCATGGTGATGTTCTCCAGGGCCGTCTTGTGCGGGAACAGGTTGAAGAGCTGGAAGACCATGCCTACCTTCTGCCGGACGGCGTTGATGTTCGTCCTGCCGTCCATCAGCGAAACGCCGTCGATGCGCACGTCGCCGGCGGTCGGTACCTCCAGGAGGTTCAGGCAGCGCAGGAGGGTGCTCTTGCCCGACCCGCTGGGCCCGATGATGCAGACCACCTCCCCTTCGGCCACGTGCATATTGATGTCCCGCAGCACCTCGAGGCGGCCAAAGCTCTTGCAGAGATTAATAACCTCGATCACGGGTTTTGAGCCTCCTTTCGGTGTAATCGACCAGGCGGGAGAAGGAGAGGGTCATGATCAGGTAGAGAAAGGCGCAGGTAAGGTAAATTTCGAACACGGCGCCCGTCTCGCCCACGATAAGCTGGCCCCGCCGCAGGAGTTCCTCGAAGCCGATTACCGAAAGAAGAGAGGTGTCCTTGAGCATGGCGATGAACTCGTTTCCCAGCGGGGGAATGATGCGGCGGAAGGCCTGGGGCAGGATCACGTAGCGCATGGCCTGGACGTGGGTCATGCCAAGGGAGCGGGCGGCCTCCATCTGGCCCTTCTCGATGGACTGCACCCCGGCCCGGAAGATTTCGGCGATGTAGGCGCCGCTGTTCAGGCTGCAGGCCACCACGGCGGCCCAGAGGGGGTGGATATTGGTGCTGGCCAGGATTTGCGGCATGCCGTAGTGGGCCATAAGGTATTTCTGGCCGGCGTCAAGGAGGTAGGGGATGCCGAAATAAACGATGAGGATCTGCACCAGGAGCGGGGTACCCCGGAAGAAATCGACGTAGCAGGTGGCCAGGAAGCTCAGCAGCCGGCTGCGCGACAAACGCGCCAGCCCGGCGAAAAGCCCCAGGATGCAGCCGTCGGTGACCGCGATCATCGTGATGCCCAAGGTGATTAAGGCGCCGACGACAAGAATGGGAAAGGTCTCGATTACGGTTTCCAAGCTCTCACCCCAACCCCGCTGGCACGGTAGAGGGAAGGGGACGCGCGGCGGTCACGCCACGCGCCCCATCCGGCATCTAACCTTCAACGGCTACGTAATCCCGGGGCAGATCCGCCGGAGCATCGACCCCGAACCATTTCTTGTAAATCTCGTTGTATTTGCCGTTCTCCTTGAGTTTCATCAGGGCGTCGTTGATTTTCTGCAGCAGTTCCTGTTTCCCCTTGGGCACGGCGATGGCGTAGTCTTCGGCGGAGAGGAGGTCACCGACGATCTTGAGCCCCTTGCCCAGATCCCGTGCCAGGTAATACTGGTTGACGGGGTTGTCGTTGATCACCGCGTCGGCGCTTCCCTTCTTGACCTCCAGGAGGGCGTCGGTGACGCGGTCGAACTGGGTAATCTTAGCACCCTTGATTTCCTTGGCTTTGTTGGCCCCCGTGGTGGCGGCCTGCACGGCAATGCGCTTGCCTTCAAGGTCCTTAAAGCTCTTGATGGTGTTGTTGCCCTCCTGCACCACGATGGTCAGGCCGGACTGGTAATAGGCCTTGGAGAAGTCCATGTTCTCGAGGCGCTTCTTCGTGACCGTGATGGCCGAGATGGCGCAGTCGGTCTGGGAGCTGGCCACGGCGCCCAGGACGCCGTCGAAGGCCATGCTTCTAATCTCAGGTTCGTAACCGATTTCCGCGGCAATGGCCCGGATGAGGTCCATGTCGAAGCCGACGTATTCCCCCGTCTTGGTGTCGAGGAACTCGAAGGGCGCGTAGGCCGTGTCGGAGGCCACAATAAGCTTCGGCTTGGCCTGCGGTTCGGACGACGGTTTCTGCGGCTCCTCCTGAGCTTTTCCGCCGCCGCAGCCGGCGGCCACCAGGGCTACCGCCAGTAACAGAATAAGAAACACGCCAAAAATCCTTTTTGTGCCGGACAAGAAATCCGCCTCCCCTTGTTACTCGATTCTGCGGGTGCCAGCGTTTCCTCCTCCGCCCATTCTCTACCCCCTCGCCGGTTTGGCGTTACCGACCTAACAAATTTCGCGGTAATGCCAGAAAATCCTGCCGGAAACGGGCGCCGGTGCACGCTTTTTATTTCTCTTGACATACGGAGGGTGAAAATGCAAGAATGGAACCAGTGCCTGGCCGAAGAGGTTGGGGAGAATGCGACGGGTTCCATACTGGCAACAACTGGCGGCGGATTTCGCGCTCCTGGCGGTGGCCTTTATCTGGGGAGTCACCTTTGTCGTGGTCAAGGGCGCCCTGGATAGCATCGGCCCCTTTTACTTTCTCGCCGTTCGTTTCTTCTTGGCGGCGTTATTTCTCGTGGCGGTGCACCCCCGGGTCCTGGGCGGCATCGGGCGGCGCGAGCTCCGGGCCGGCGGTGTAATCGGTCTGGCCCTCTTCGCGGGGTATGGTTTTCAGACTGTGGGCCTGCAGTACACCGGCGCCGCCAACGCCGGTTTCATAACGGGGCTTTCGGTGGTGCTGGTGCCCGTCCTGGCCGCCCTTCTCACCCGGCGGCCGCCGCCCGTTCTGGTGGTACTGGGCGTGCTCAGCGCCACCCTGGGGCTGGGACTTCTCTCCATGCAGGACGGGCTGCGGATGGGTTACGGCGACTTCCTCATTTTCTGCTGCGCGGTGGGGTTTGCCGTGCATATCCTGCTGGTGGGACGGTTTGCGCCCCGGCACTCGAGTTTCGCCCTGGCCGTGCTGCAGATCGGCACGGTTGCGGTCCTGAGCCTGGCCGTTGCCCCGTGGGTGGAGGTCTTCCCGGCCCGCCCGGCGCCGGGGGTGCTGTGGGCGCTGGCGGCCACGGCGATCCCCGCCACCTCCCTGGCGTTTCTCATCCAGACGAAGGCCCAGCAGTTCACCTCGCCGACGCACACGGCAGTCATCTTCACCATGGAGCCCGTCTTTGCCGGGCTGGCGGCGTGGCTCTGGGGCGGCGAAGGGCTTACCCCGCGGCAGCTTACCGGCGGGGCGGCCATCGTTCTGGGAATGCTGGTCACCGTGGTGCAGCCTTTCCTGGCCGCGCCCCGGTGGCGCGGCACGAAAGCCGCGGCCCTGCAGGCCGGTGGGAGACGAGTGCCGGGTTGAGGAGAGGCTCCTAGGCGATGCCCGCCTTGGCCGGCTTGGCCGGAGGTTCCTCCCGGCCTGGATAGGCGCTGCACTGGCCGAGGAGTACGCCGCCTTCCTCTACCGCCAGCCGTCCCGCCTGAACGTCGCCCTCGACCCGCCCCTTGGCGCTGATCTGCAGCCGCCCCTGGACCTGGGCCTTTCCCTTCAGGCTGCCGGCAACGGTCAGGTTGTTGGCCTTGACGGTGGCGTTGACCTTGCCCCCCTCGCCGATGACCACGTCCCCCTCCATGTTGATTTCGCCCTCGAAATCGCCGTCGACGCGCAGGGATCCCTGCCCGTTGAGGTTCCCTTTGAAGCGGACGTTGCCGGCGATGAGGGTAAGGGCGCCGTCGCCTTTAACTTCTTTGAGGCCGCTTCCCTTCTTGCTAAGCACCGCGCGAACCTCCCATGTTGATTTTTAAAGGTAACGTCTCGGGTTGACCGGCGTACCGTTTTCGAAAACCATGAAATGGAGGTGGGGTCCCGTGCTGCGCCCGGAGTCCCCGACCTTCCCGATGACCTGGCCGCGAACCACCTTCTGGCCCGGCTTCACCAGGATGGCCGAGAGGTGGCAGTAGCGTGTGGTCAACCCGTACCCGTGGCTGACGGTGATGCTGCGGCCGTAGCCGGCAAGATAGCCGGTGGCGGTGACGACGCCGGCGCCCGCCGCCCGGACGGGTGCTCCGTACGGGGCGGCGATGTCCAGGCCGTCGTGAAACTCGCCGCGGCCGCCCCCAAAGGGTGAACGGCGGTCGCCGAAGCCGGAGCTGATCCGCCCGGAGGCGGGCCAGCCCGTAGGCAGGGCCGCGAGATAGGCCAGCCGGGCACGCACGTCGTCGCGGAGGGCCACCAGGCGCCGGCGTTCCTCCTGGATTCTGGCGGCGAGTTCGTCGAGGTCGCCGTCGGTGGCGGCCAGGGCTTCCAATCCCTCCCTGCCCACCGGCGGGCGTCCCCCGGACATGCCGCGGGAAACCTGGGCGGGAGGCCTTTTCGTCGGCGGCAGGCCGACCATTTTACGGACCTGGGCTTCCAGGGCGTCGAGTTCCCGCAGCCGCCCGTCCACCGCCCGCGCCTTCTCCTGCAGGCGCATAATCTCCTCCGCCTGCTGCCGGTTGATGGTTTCAAGGTGGCGCATACTGTCGACACGTGCGGCGAGGCTCTGGCTGTTCCAGGTCAGGTAGACGGTGAGGATAACGAGACCGGTGAGCGCAAGGCAGGTGCCCCAGAGCAATTTTACCGGCAGGGAAAACTGCCGGACACGCTCACCGCCGGCGGGGACAACGATAACCTGCAGGGTTTCGCGCTCTCGCCTCCTGCGTCGCCCTAGCACATTTCTGCACCTCGGAAAGAGAGTGACGCTTCAATAAATTCGACACGGAGAACGGTTATCCTGCCATGGTTGCCATTTTTTATGCATGCGGCACGTGCTTCGACAGGCAAGGTTTTAGCACGCGAACGGAGAAGAAATAGGCATTACAAGGAAGATCGGAGGGCGATAAAGTGGCTGAGGCGCGTGATAATTTTCCTTACCGGCTGATCGTGGCGGCCACGGACGGTTCCCCCTGCTCCCTTGGCGCGGTGCGCCAGGCGGCGGGGCTGGCCGCGCTCCTGGGGGCGCGGCTGGAATTGCTGTACGTCGTGGACACCTACCTGGCCTTTCGCATGGGGGTGCACCGGGACGCGGCCCTGGAAACACTGCGGGCCGACGGTGCCCGGGCCCTCGAAGAGGCCCTGGCCGTGGCGCGGGAGGCAGGCGTTGCGGATGCCGGCACCAGCATGGTCAGCGGCCACCCGAAGGAAGCCATCACGGCATGGGTGGGGAAGGTAAAGGCCGACCTGCTGGTGGTGGGCTCCCACGGGTACTCGGCCCTGGCCACGCTGCTTCTGGGGAGCGTGGCCGCCCATGCCGTGCGGCACGCTCCGTGTCCCGTGCTCGTGGTGCGGCCGTGCGGGGGGCATTAGGTCAGCAGGCGGCGGACGGCGCCGGCCATGCCGTCCCTCTCCACCACCGTGCGGTGACGGACGGGGCGCCGCTCCAGGTTCCTGAGGGCGGCGGGCACCGGCATGCCGCTGACGGAGCGGAGCAACTCCAGCAGCTCGAACTCGCTCTTCCCGGTCACGGCCCCATCACCGCAGAGGGCTCTGGCCACGCTGGCGTTGAACTTGAAGGGGCTGGCCGTGGCGGCGATCACGGTTTTCGTCCTGTCGCCGCCGGCAGCGTACTTTTCGTACACGGCCCGGCCCACCGCCGTGTGGGTGTCGATAACGTAGCCGAACTCCTCGAAGGTCGCCCTGATGGTAGCCAGAGTGGCCGCGTCGTCTGCGAAGTCGGCCCAGAAGACCTCGCCAACGGCCGCATGCGTAGCCGGGTCAACGCGGTAGCGGCCCTGCGCTTTCAGTTCGGCCATCCAGCTTCTTACCCGCGCGGCGTCCCTCCCGGTAACGTCGTACAGGAGACGTTCCAGGTTGGAGGACACCAGGATGTCCATGGAGGGCGAGAGGGTTTTGTGGAACGGGCGCTCCCGGTCGTACACGCCGGTGCGGATGAAGTCCACGAGCACGTTGTTGGCGTTGGCGGCGCATATCAGGCGCTTCACCGGCAGGCCCATCTGCCGGGCATAGTAGGCGGCCAGGATGTTCCCGAAATTGCCGGTGGGCACCACGAAGTTGACCGGCTCTCCCCGCTTAATCTCCCCCTCCCGGCAGAGGTCCAGGTAGGCCGAGAAGTAATAGACGATCTGCGGCACCAGCCGGCCCCAGTTGATGGAGTTGGCCGACGACAGGGTGTACCCCCGGCCCCGCAGTTCCTCCCTGAAATCCGGGTCGTCGAAAATGGCCTTCACGCCCGCCTGGGCGTCGTCGAAGTTGCCCCGCACGGCGATGACGGCGGTGTTTTTCCCCTCCTGGGTGACCATCTGCAGCCTCTGGATTTCGCTGACGCCGTCCTCGGGGTAGAAGACGATGATCCGCGTTCCCGGCACGTCGCGGAAGCCCTCCAGCGCCGCCTTTCCGGTGTCGCCCGAGGTGGCCACCAGGATGACGATCTCTTCGTTCCGGCCCAGTTTGCGCGCGGCCCGGGTGAGAAGGTGCGGGAGAAGCTGGAGCGCCATATCCTTGAAGGCGCAGGTCGGACCGTGCCAGAGTTCCAGGAAATAAAGGCCTTCGCGGACCTTGTGCACGGGGGCGACGGCCGGGCTTGAGAATTTCTCCGGTGTGTAGGCCGCCGCGACGCACGCCCGGATCTCCGCCGGGGTGAAGTCGGTGAGAAAAAGACCCAGGATGGCGGCCGCCCTTTCCCGGTAGCCGGCAAAGGTGAGGCGGGCCAGCGTTTCTTCACCCACGCGGACCCGTTCCGAGGGAACGAACAGGCCGCCGTCGGGTGCCATGCCCTGCCAGATGGCCGCGGCGGATGACAAACCGCGTGCCCCGCCGCGGGTGCTCTCGTACTCCATGTGTTCCGTTATCTCCCTCCGTCATCCGGCCGGTCGGCGGTCCGCACCGCGTTGGCCCGGTCAAGAAGCGCGGCGGCTTCCGCCGCCAGGTCGACGAGATGCACGCACCCCTCGCCTCCGCCCAGAGCCGCGGCCAGTTCCCGGCGGGGCGCCCCGCGGAGCCGCACGCCTGTAAGGCCGGTGAGGTAGCCGGCCGCTTCGCGGCAGACACGGTCCGGTGCCCGGATAACGGCGCCGGTCGCCTCCCGGACCTCCCCGCCGGCGGTGTCGAGGCGCAGGAGGAAGGCCATTTCGTGGAAGGAATCGCTGAGGGAGGCCCGCAGCAGGAAGCCCGCCTCCGTCTCGTCCAGCGCCAGCGTCTTGAAGCGGTTGAAGAGGTTTTCTCCCGCCCGGCGGGTGGCGGCGTGCTCGCTCCAGCCCCGCCGGACATCCTCCAGATGGCTGTAGTAGCGGCAGGTACCCCGGTAAGCCTCCTGCCAGTGGGCGGCGTAGGCCTCCAGGGACGGGTACCCCCGCTCGGCTACCAGGTACGTCTCGGCCTGGATGAGGGCGGCCACGGCGTCCAGGAAAAGCCCCGTAACCGCCGGAGGAAACCCGCCCAGGGCCTCCGTGAAGGACCGGGCGCAGCCAAAGTAGGCGGTGAGGCCCACAAGGGCGCCAACCTCGGCGGGTGGAGCCTGAACTCTTTCCCCCCGGTACGCCTCCCAGCGGGCGCGTACGACGCGGAAGGTATGCGGCTCGACCCAGAGCTCGACGCCGGCCTCTCCGTCGGTGGCGCAGCGCGTCACCCGGGCCGTAACCGTTGCGCCGGTGCGATAAACACCGGCCAGTTGCTGCACGTGAAAGACGGGACGCATAAAGAAATTCTACCACGGAGCCCTGGGGCCGGCAAGAATGACAGGAACAAAGCCCCCGTCCTTTTCCGCAGGGCCGGGGGCCGTCCGCCTTACTTTACGATGGTCACCGGGCACTCCGCCAGGTGCAGCACCTGCTGGGTCACGCTTCCCAGCGTCACCCCGCGCAGCCGGGAGATGCCGCTGGCGCCCATAACGATTTCGTTGAAGCCTTCCCTCTTCGCCGTAGTCGCGATGACCTCGCCCGCCTTTCCCTTCTGGATTTCCCCTTCAACTTCGAGACCTGCCTCGCGGAAGACGTCCAGCGTGCGCTTCAGCACGCCCCGGGCGTGCTCCTCGACCTGCGCCTCGATCTCCTTAGGGTTCAGCCACTCGGGCACCACAAGGGAATGAACGGGGTCGATGACGTGGAGTACCTTGACCTCGATTCCCTGGACCGCCCCTGCCAACTGCGCCAGGTACTGCGCGCCGCGAAGTGCCGCCTCGGAGCCGTCCGTTGCCAGAAGCACCCTGTGCACGTTATATCCCCTCCCGGTGCGGTTTTCTTTTTGATAACATAAAAAGGCAAGAAAGTAAAGGCAATACCCTGCATAGATCGCACCGGGCCGCCGCGGGGCTGTAGCGAGCAGTCCCCCCGACTCCGGGCCAATCCCCGTCCCACCCGTCCTTCTCCCGCACCAGCAACATTGCGGGCGCGTTCCCGACACTTATTTCCCGCCCAGCAACCCCCTCCTGCCGGGGCGGCGCCCAGGGGGCCGCCGGGCTGCCAGGGCTGTTAAGCGTAGATTTTCCATATCTGCGGTGAGGCACTTCAATTCTTGCTCCAGTTTCAGCTTTTTCTGTTATTAAATTTAACCGGGGGGCCAGGGCCACGCAGGCCGGTACCCGGCGTGTGCTGAGAGGATACACAACGGCCCTCCGTAGAAGTGGTCGTTTTTGCGAGGGTATCCGCATGGTAAAATAAAGCCGAGGATGAGATCGGGAGGCGGAGCCGGATCTGTTCGACCTTCCAGGGCAGGGGGTTACTAACAGGTTTGTGCAACGCCGGGACGAATTGCTGTAAGGCGCTATGAAGGTCGTTGGAAAGCGCGATCCGGATAAAAGTATCCCCTTTCATGACTACTGGGACGGGTTCGCAGAGCTCGCTCTGGCCCTGGGCGGTGGGCTCCGCGTTCCCCGTGGCGTGTGGCGCTTCAAATCGTATAGGGAGGCACTGGAATGGGAGAACCGGATGCTCCTGGGGGAGGCGCCCCCACAAGACCTCCAACCAAAGAAGACCTGAAGAGGATTTGCAAAAGGTTCAGGGAGCTGGGGGTGCGGTACGTTCTGGTGGGCGCAATGGCCCTAAATTTTCACGGCAAGCCGAGGATGACGCATGACATCGACTTTCTGATTGACCCGTCACCGGAGAATGTCCGGAGGGCAAGGCAGGCGCTTCTCGCCCTGCCTGACGGCGCAGCGCGGGACATTCGTCCGGATGATCTTGAAAATTACGGTGTGGTAAGGGTTGTGGACGAGGTGGTGGTGGACCTCATCGGCAGGATCGGGGAAGTTGAAACAGGCAATGCGGGAACCGTTGCTTTTGATCTGGAAGGGGAAGAAATACTGGTTGCCGACTTGGACACTCTGATACGGATGAAGCAGGGCCTGAGGGAGCGGGACAGGGAAGACTTGCTTTTTCTCCTGATGAAAAAGCAGAAGGCGGAAAGGAAGTCCGATATTGGGCTGTAGTATCCGGAATTTGGCCTATCTTCTCCGGTATCATCGCCGTGAGCATGGCCCGGGAAGCCTTGCCGAAGCGGTACCTGCCGGAACTGGGGAGTAGTCTATCCAAACACTCCAGTGCAGGGGAAGAACAGATCTACCCCGCCCACCGGTTCTCGCGAGATCATCCAAATTGCAATGCCAATATTATGCCGGGCTTTTATGGGCTTAGCATATGGCCTTTTAGGCCGCCCTGGCTTGTGTCCCGCTTACCGGACGTTAGAAAAAGTTTTAATTAATGACTCAGCCGTTTTAACAATTTCTTCCGGCGTTGCAATTCCCGCTATCCGGCACGTTAGCGCTCCTTCGTTCCAAAGGACCGACGCCCACCCGTCCTTCTCCCGCACCAGCAGCATTGCAGGCACGTTCCCGACCTTAATTTCCCTGACAGTGGTGTCGTCGGTATCGTACATGACCCCCTGCCGGTTCTCCTCCAGGCAGGTTTCCTGCGTTATAAGCAGGTAATCGTTCCCGCGGCAGTAATACTGGCTCACCTTGAATAAGCCGTGGCCGTAATCGACCCTCTTTATTTTTTCGAGCCTGTACCCTTCCGGCAGGTATCCCGGCCTTTTAATCGCGAAGGGAAGACCTTCCTGGGCCTTTTCGAAGTCAAGGTATTCCCGTTCCTGCGGTGTTTCTGACAGGGTGTTCGGTGCAGAAGAGCCGCCCTCGTACTCCGATTGTATCTGCCCCGTCGAGCTGTCGAGAATAATGACCTTAAAAGAACGCCAGACTCTTAATCCAAATGCCTGCACCTGCGGGACAAAAGCGGTTGCCGCCAACAACATTACCACCACGGCGGCCACTGCCTTGACCCACCGGGCAGACCGCCGTTCTCGCTGCAAGCGGGCGGAAATCCCCGCCCAAATCCTTTCCATGTCCGGCTCGGGGCCCCGGTCGGCCCTGGACTTTACGATTTCCGCTAACATGTTGTCCAGTTGTTCCTGAGACACAGGCATTCCTTCACCTTCTACCTGGCAATAACGTCTTCCGCCGCAAGGGCGTTTGCCAGGATATCACGCGCTTTGCGCAGGCGGGTTTTGACCGTGCCTTCGGGAATATCCAGGGCCTGGGCTATTTGCTTGGTGGTCAGCTCGCCGTAATACTTGAGAAAGATAACCGCCTGGTGCTCCGGCGGAAGACCGAGGATGGCCTCCTCAATCTCCAGGCGTTCCTGCCGGGCAAGCAAGCCGGATTGGGAGGCGGGATTGGTCACTATCAAAGCGCAAGGAACCAGTTTTTTACGCTCCCGCAAAACATCACAGGCCTCGTTGATCGCGATCCTCACCAGCCAGGCTTCTGCTTTGTGGATGTCCTTCAGTTGATCCAGGTGCTTGTACGCGGCCAGGAAAGTTTCCTGGGTGACCTCTTCGGCCAGATGGTGGTCGTTAAGAATAAAGTTCGCCGCGCGGTAAACCCTTTGGCCAAACCAATCGAAGAGCAATTCCAGGGCTTGTGCTTTACTCTTTTCGCGGAAATATTCCAATAGCCTGGCAATCATAGGTAATTATTTTGCCGTTTATCTCCAAAATCCTGCTTGGTCCGGATTACCCTCAATCCTGTTCGCCTGCACGCCGGTTCCCGTGGTACGAAAAAAATTTTCTACTTCGCAATCCAAAAGGCCTTCTCAGAACGTCATGTTTATAAAGGGCTAAAACTGGTGGCTTATGCAAAGTGACACCAAACGTCTTACCCGCGAACGCAACTTCCAAATTAACGATACCGTCCTTGGTTTTAGAGAAGGTACGTGCACAAGTAGGGTGGTTAGCGCCAATAAGTGCTCCTTGACTACTAAGGCTAAGGTTTGAAATCCTGGACCTAACCCCGGGACGCGCCAAAACTTGCCCGTTGTCCGGTCTCCTACCAGGGACAGGTGGAGGAATGGCCTTGCCTTTTCCGCCCAAACCGGAAGCAAGAGAAGGCAATTATTACCTCGATCTCTGCCCGCCAGGCGAGTTGGTGCAGTCTTACGCCCGCTGTCGCTCCCTGAAGGTGCCGCCAGACCTTGTAAAGCCCCGGCGGGTTCTGTCAGAGACCGAGCTTGGGCCGTGCTTGAAAGCCGGCGCCTCGTTTATCGCCGTTGCCGAAGAGGTGATCACCCCCGTATGCCGTGCCGGTCCGCAGCGAGAATATACCTACATCCTCTGCGATCCGGACCTCGTAGCCCTCAAAATCTTCGCCGCGCCGGAGGTTTTGGCTGCGGCTGAAGAGGTCGGGGTTAGGCCCGGCACCGTCTTTACCGAAGAAAGCTGCGGCACGAACGCCCTGGCCTTAGCCAGGAAGTACAACCACTTGGTGGCCATTCGCGGGGAGCAGCACTACTGCCGGCTCTTTAAAAACTGGTGGTGCGTCGCCGGTCCGGTGAAAGACTCTGGCGGCACAATCGTTGGTTACCTCGACATCTCGATGCACGCCGAAAAAGAGCTGGGCCTGGCCACGGCGCTTTTGCAAACGCTGGTGGCCTTGATAGAGCGGGAGCTTTTGCTGGTGGAGCTGTCGCAGCGTAAGCCTAC
>JBFMHQ010000043.1:0-11374 GCA_040751815.1 Bacillota bacterium
GCAAGGGTAAGGAAAAGGGATAAAAGCCGGCCGGAGCGGTTGGCCGATAGGCCGGGAAAGAGGTTGGCCCGGAGCAAAGCGGGGGTGGTCCGGGACGCCGCCCGGCCTTCACTTCCTCCGGTAGTGCCTGGCCAGTTCGGAGGCGTAAGCGGTCCCGACCCGGCCGGCGTTGGCGGCCAGCCAGTCGCTGAAACGCGTCGGGGCCGTCGGAGGACCGCCGGAGACCAGCAGGTTGGCCATCAGGCCCCGCACCTCGTCCCGCGTCAGCACCACGTCCCCGACCGCGTAACCGACCATCCTGGCCAGGAAAAGGGCCATGCCGGGCGGCACGTGGATGATTCTGGCCTGCCTGCCGATCCTGGCGGCGATAAGGCGGACCATTTCCTCGAAGGTGAAAATTTCCGGCCCGACGGCGTCCATGACCGTATCCGTATCCTCCTGGCCGGCCCGAACCGCAATCTCGGCCACGTCCTCCACGTAGACGGGCTGCAGGCGGTAGTCGCCCCGGCCCGGGACGGCAAAGAACGGAAACCGGCGGAGGATCCAGGCGATGTTGTTGATCAGGATGTCCTCGGCACCGAAGATGACCGTTGGCCTGACGATGGCGTAGGAAAGCCGCGAACTGACGATGGCCTTCTCAAGGATGCCTTTGCCCCTGAAGTAAGGGAGGGACGAGTCTTCGGAAGCGTTGGTGATGCTGATGTGCACGATCCGCCGCACTCCCGCCTCCTCGGCCGCGCGGATGAGGGTCAGCGTGTTCTCGACGGCCTTCTCGTAAGTGACGGGGCCGTACGGAAAGCGCACCCAGTACGTGTTGTAAAGCGTCGCCGCCCCGGTGAGGCTCTCCACCAATGCGGCGGGGTTGTCGAATCGGAAGGGACGCACTTCAACCCGTTCCCCAAACGGGTTCGGGCGGTCGGGATGCCCGGTCAGCGTCCTGACCCTTCTCCCGCGGGTCAGCAGCCGCCGCGTGATATACTTCCCGGTGTACCCGAAAGCTCCCGTGACCACGTCCAGTTCCCGGGGTTCCATCCCAAGACCCCCTTTCGGGTAATAGAGGTAAAGTACAATTTCGGCAATGGCACCAACTTCCCTTTCCGGAACAAGAAGGTTACAATTTAACCGTAAGCGTCCTCACCAGGGTCGGTCCGGACCGGCTCCGGGCGGCCCCAGCGACGTCAACCCGGAGACTTCTGGAACCTGCGAGAAGCGGTTCCATATCTCAAACACGGCAGGGACGGCGCCGGCATAGGCCGCAACTTAGCGCCATCCTCTGGCAGTAGACTTTTTGAAGAGAGGTCCTGGAGTTCATCGTGCCTCGAAGCGGACGTCCTTGATCCGGTATTTGAAGAGGCCCCCCGGGGCTTCCACGGATACTTCCTCCCCAACCGCCTTAAAGAGAATGGCCCGCCCCACCGGCGAGAACACAGAGACGTCACCTTCATCGATGTCCGCCTTGGCGGGAGAGCACAGGCAAACCGACAGGTCCCCCCCGTCGCTGCCCTGCAGATTTACGCGGCAGCCGATAATAACCACCGGCATAACATTGTCCCCGGCTTCATCGACCTCCTTGGCAGAGGCTAGCAGACCCTCCATCTGTTTGAGGTAATCAGTGATGAAGTTACGGCAGCGCTCCCTTTCCCAGGGGTCGTTCTCGAGCTTTTCCACTTCCCGTAAATAATCCTCCAGTTGAACCATTTGTTTGGTAATAGCCTCACGTGCGGCCCGGGACAGGCGCATTACCCGCCGCATGTTTTCCCTCCTCTTAGACATTTAATGGCAAATCGCCTTAAAAAAGCTAAACACCCCGCCCCACGGGCGAAGTGTTCCTACCAAACGCGATTCGGCTATACTCAATGTACCATATAAGGTAACCAGTGTCAATAATGGTTCTGGCTGGTATTAAATGTTTGTCCGGGCTTCTTTTTCCTTGACAACAAGTTCTTAGTAGCACCTGTGCTGGTAACCCTGCGGCCTTATGATAGACCCGCAAGCTGGGGCAGGCCGCGTATTAATTCTCTCTCCCGGCCGCCGGCAAGGGGTTTTGCATACAGTGTCTAGGCCACCAGCACCGCCAGAAGCCATAGGTTGATCGGTGGAAGCCTGTCGATCGATCCCGCGGCCGTCCACACGCCCCCCCAGAACCTAAACCAGAAGCCTGAAGGTCGGATTCCGAGGATGTGTCTGAAGTGATTTATGCGGCGCGGCGCAGGTGCTGCCGTCCCGTCTCGACGGTCAGGGTGCGGCCGTCGGTGCGGACAATCACCGCCCCGTCGCGGTCGGTGCGGTAGACGCGGGCGCCCACCTCGTCCAGCTTGTCCAGCGCCGCCGGCGAGGGGAGGGCGAAGCGGTTGTCGGCCCCTACGGAAACCACGGCCACCGCGGGGCGCACCGTCTCGAAAAAGGCGGGGACGAAGGCGGCGCTGCCGTGGTGGGGGACCTTCAACACGTCGGCCTTTAGATCCCGGCCCGAGAGGAGCAGCCTGGCCTGCGCCTCCTGCTGGATGTCGGCGGTGAAAAGGAAGGCCTGCCTGCCGTAGCGCAGGCGCAGCACAAGGGAATTGTTGTTCAGGTCCGAAGCCGTGCCCTGGAGGAGCGGTTCTTCCGGCGACAGGACGTCGAGGTTCAGGGCGGCCCCGGCCCGGATGCGCGCGCCCGCCCGCGCGTCCCGCACCTTGATCCCCCCACGCGCGCAGCGCTCCAAAAGACGCCTGTAGCCCGGGGGCACCTCCTCCCCGTTCTGCAGCGGGGCCACCACAACCAACCCCACCTTAACCGCGTCCAGCACCGCTCCGGCGCCGCCCGCGTGGTCCTCGTGGGGATGGGTCAGCACCAGAACGTCCAGTTTCCGGATGCCCAGGCGTTCGAGGTAGGGGACCACCACCTGCCGCCCGGCGCCGTCCCCGTCCTCGTACTCCCCCGGCCGACCCCCGGCGTCAATGAGCACCGTCGCCCCGTCGGGGCCGCGGATGAGGGTGGCGTCCCCCTGGCCCACGTCGATGAAATGGACCTCGAGCCTCCCATCCGCGGAACTGAAGAGGAAGAAGAAGCCTCCCGCGAGGGCAAGGACCACAAAAACCACCGCCGGACGGTAGCGGCGCCACAGCGTCGCCAGGGCGGCCGCCTGCCCCTCGCCCGGTCCCAGCTTCCCGGCCAGGTACAGGAGGCCGAACCAGGCACCAACGAGGAGCGGGGGCGGCGTGGCCACGGTGAGGGCGGCCCCCGGGAGGGCGGCAAAGAGGCGCACCAGCCAGAGGAAGAGATCCGTCAGGACCGCCGTGGCCGGGCCCAGGAGCGTCCCTAGAAAATTCCACAAGGCGCCGGCCGCCGCCGTCGCCAGCCCCAGGAACAGGATGCCGCCGGTCAACGGAACGGCCACCAGGTTGGCCGGCAGGGCGACGACCGATACCAGGTTGTAGTAATAGGCCACCAGGGGCAGAGTGGCCAGTTGCGCCGCCAGGGGCACCGCCAGGGCCCAGCTCCAGGCCGCCGACCACCGCCATCCCCGGCGGGCCGCCAGGGCGTCAAAGGCTGCCACCAGGGGAGGCCCCAGGTAGAGGATGCCCCAGGTGGCCGCAAAGGAAAGTTGAAACCCGGGATCGTAGAGGGCCAGGGGGTTGGCCAGGAGCACCACGAAGGCCGCCGCCGCCATGGTAGTCGGCCAGTCCCGGTCCCGCCCCAGCCGGTGGGCCGCCAGGAGCAGGAGACCCATCACCGTCGCCCGGACGACGCAGGGTTTGGCACCGGTCATAAAGGTGTAAAATGCGAGCAGGCCGGCAGCCACCAGGAGGTCGTACCCGGGACGCACCCGCAGCCACCTGATAAGCGCCAGGGCCAGGGCGAGAACAAACCCCACGTGCAGGCCGCTGACGCTCAGAATGTGCACCACTCCCGTGGCCACAAAGGCGTCCTGCACCCGGGGATCGATGGCGGCGCGCGTGCCGAAGACGATCCCTTTGACCACCGCCGCTGCGTCGGGAGGGAGCGCACCGTCCAGCGCGCGGCAAAGGGCTTCCCGGGTGCGCAGGGCCGATCCCAGGACCGGGTTGCCCCCACCCACGCCCGTCTTGGCCACGGCGGCTCCGACGGCGTAAAGGACGACCCGCACCCCCTGGCGCTCAAGGTAGGCGGGGTAGTCGAAGGCTCCGGGGTTGCCCGGGGGCAGGGGTTTTTCCAGGCGGCCCCTGACGGCCAGCACGTCGCCGTAACTGTAGGCCCTCTGCGGCTCGCGGACCACAACCAGCACCCGCCCGGCCGCCGGCCCCTTTTTCTCCCCCACCGCGACCTCCCGGAGTTCCAGGATGTAGGCGGCCCGTTCCGGCCGGATGTCCGGCTCCGCAGCCACCCGGCCCACCACGGTAACCACGTGGCCGGCCAGGGGCTCCACGGAGGTCATTGCGCCCTCCACGGCCAGGCGCCCGGCCACCAGGCCCAGGAGCACAAAGAGGAAAAAGATGAGGAGGTTTTGCCGGCGCCAGGCCATGACGTAGAGGATGGCGGCCACAACGAGGGTAGCTATGGTACCCAGGAGCATTGCCCCGCCGGGGAGGGGACAGTGGCGGCTCAGGAGGATGCCGCCGGCATAAACAAAAAGGAAGGCGACCAGAGGTCTGGTTACCTTCCACTCTTTCGGAAAGCCCGGCACGGCGCGGCGGCCGTCAGCGATCGGCCCCGGGCCGCCCGGGAACCCTCCTGCCTCCAACTTCACACCCCGCCCTTGCTCAATCAGTTAACGGTCGCGTAATCCCGGAGCCCCTCCAGCTTCTTCTCGCCGATGCCGCTGACGTTCAGGAGGTCGTCCACGCTGGCGAAGGGGCCGTTTTCCTCGCGGTACCGGACGATACGCTCGGCCAGGGCCGGGCCGATGCCGGGAAGCCTGTCCAGCTCCGCCGCGTCCGCCGTGTTGATGTTAATCCTTGTATCCCCGGTAGCGCCGCCCTGTGCGGCAACCGGACTCGCCCCCGGCGACCCGGGAGCGGCCAGGACGGCCGCTTTCACCGGCACGGGTATCTTCTCCCCGTCCTTCAGCACCTTGGCCAGGTTGAGGGCGTTAAGGTCGGCGTCGGGCAGGGGTTCGGCCTTCCTGACGGCGTCCGCCACCCGCGCCCCCGCCGGCAGGCGGTAAACGCCGGGGTTGGCTACCGCCCCGGCCACGTGCACCGCGATCTCCCGCTTTTCCTCCGCCGCGGGCGCCTCCAGCACCGGCGGCAGGGCCTGCCTGGACCTCATTTGGGCATACTTGTAGCCCAAACCGAAGATCAATGCCGCTGCAACCAGCAGTACCAGCGCCTGCTCGCGCCGTCCGAAGTTCATTTCCCTGCTCCCGCAGTGATTCTACGTTTCAGGAATACGCCATCATTTGACAAAATCCTCCCGCCTGCGGGGCTGCACAAAAAGGGAGCCGTCGCGCGCGAGCAGGGCAATAAAGACGTCGCACACCGCGAGGCCCCGCGCGGCCAGCTCCGCGTCCAGCCACGCTTCGTCGAGGCCGGCGGCGGCAAGGCTTTCCCGCTCCACCTCGCCGTCCATAACCAGCACCCGCGGCAGGCCGTCGTATCCCGGCGGGCAGGCCCCGCCGCGGGCCGGCGGAGGACTCTCACGGGGAATCACGCTCAGTTCCCCCGAGGTTTCCAGGATGGCGAACTCCACCTGGTTAAGGTCCGGATACCCCTTCTGGCGCAGCTGGGCCAGGATGTCGTCCAGGTTGTACCGCGCGCGGCGCATTTCCTCGCGCACCAGCCGGCCGTGGGCCACCACCACCTGGGGCACGCCGTAGATCAGCCGCCGCAGGCGGCGGGAGTGGAGGGCCAGGTAGGAAAAACCGATCTCCAGGACGGCCAGCACCGTCAGGGGCGCCAGGCCGAGCCAGAGGGGCAGTTCCGGGGATTCGATGGGGATGGTGGCCAGTTCGGCGATGATAATGGCCACCACAAAATCGAAGGGGGAAAGCTGGCCGATCTCGCGCTTGCCCATCAGGCGCAGGATGGCCAGCACGAAAAAGTAGACCAGGACCGTGCGCAGGATAATGATGACCAGCAAGGTTCCCCACCCCGCCGGTCATAGCATCTGCCGCCGCAACCGGCCTTATTACGCGATCTCGCCCAGGTAGGCGGCCCGCACCTTCTCGCTCGCCTGCAGCTGCTCCGCCGTTCCGCTCAGAACGATCCGCCCGTTCTCCAGGACGTATCCCCGGTGCGCTACGGAAAGGGCCATGTAGGCGTTTTGCTCGACGAGCAGGATGGTCGTTCCCTGCTGATTAAGGGCCTGGATGATGGCGAAGATCTCTTCCACCAGGATGGGAGAGAGCCCCATGGAGGGCTCGTCAAGAAGGAGCAGCCGGGGCCGGGACATAAGACCCCGCCCGATGGCCAGCATCTGCTGCTCGCCCCCGGAGAGTGTGCCGGCTATCTGCCGTGCCCTTTCCTTAAGGCGGGGGAAGCGGGCGAAAACCTCTTCGAGGCTCTCCTGGATTTCCTGCCGGTCGCGCCGCGTGTAGGCGCCCATAAGCAGGTTCTCCGTAACGGTCATATCACCGATGATCTTCCGCCCCTCGGGGACGTGGGCCACGCCTGCGGCGGTTATCTTGTGGGGCGGGACCCCTGTTATGGGGCGCCCGTCGAGGAGAATCTCGCCGCTCCGGGGGCGGATAAGGCCGGAAACGGTGCGCAGGATGGTGGTTTTGCCGGCCCCGTTGGCCCCGATGAGCGTGACGATCTCACCCTGGCCGACGGCGAAGGAAACCCGGTCCAGGGCCCGGATCACCCCGTAGTAAACGTCGATTTCTTTAACTTCCAGCATCAGGCCACGGCTCCCTTTCCCAGGTAGGCGGTGAGGACGCGCGGGTCGCGCCGTATCTCGGCCGGTTTCCCGGCGGCGATGACCTCGCCGAAGTCCATAACCACCACCCGTTCGCACAGGTTCATCACCAGGCCCATCTGGTGCTCGATAACGAGGACGGTAAGGGAAAAACGCTCCTTCACCTTACGGATCAGCTCCACCAGCTGGCGCACCTCCGCCGGATTCATGCCGGCGGCCGGCTCATCCAGCAGCAGGAGCGTCGGCACCAGCGCCAGGGCGCGCGCCATTTCCAGCCGCCGCTGGTCGCCGTAAGGGAGGCTGGCCGCCCGGTCCCAGGCGCGGTCGTGCAGCCCCACCAGTTCCAGGAGGCCCAGGGCCTGCTCAGTTACACGTTCCTCCTCGGCCCGGAAGCGCGGCGTGCGCAACAGGGCGTCGAGCACCCCGTAGCGGATGGAGGTGTGGCAGGCCGCCCGCACGTTGTCCAGCACCGTGTTTTCCTTGAAAAGGCGGATGTTCTGGAAGGTGCGGGCGATCCCGGCCCGGGCCACCTGGTGCGGGCGCAGCCCGGTGAGCCGCCTCCCGCGGAAGACCACCTCCCCGGCAGTCGGTGGAAAGTGACCGGTAATAAGATTAAATACCGTGGTCTTGCCGGCCCCGTTGGGCCCGATAAGCCCCACGATTTCGCCGTCCTCGAGGGTCAGGTTGAAGTCGCGCACGGCCACCAGGCCGCGAAAGCTCTTGCTGAGTCCCTTAACCTCCAGCAGCGGCATGCTTCCCCCCCTTGTAGAACGCGGGCACCAGAAGACCCGCCTCCCGATTGCCGAAAAGGCCCTGGCGGCGGAGGAGAATGACCAGGATCAGGATGACGGCGTAGATCACCCCGCGCCAGTCCACAAAGGACGAGCCGAGGACAACCCGCAGCCCTTCCAGGATGAAAGCCCAGCCCAGGGCTGTGACGATGGTCCCGGTCAGGCTCCCGAGGCCGCCCAGCACCACGATGATGAGAAAGTCGAAGGAGGCCAGGAAATCGAAAATCGAAGGATGCAGGAACGGATAACGGTGGGCGTACAGGCCGCCGGCCAAACCGGCCAGGGCGCACCCCAGCGTAAAGGCGATGAGCTTGTAACGCGTGGTATTGATCCCCATTGTGTCGGCCGCGATTTCGTCTTCCCTGATGGCCATGCAGGCGCGCCCAACGCCCGAGAAAACGAAGTTCCGGCAGACCAGGATGGCCAGGAAGGCAAAAAGGAATATCCAGCCGAAGTTCGCCGTCTGGGGCACCCCCGTCATCCCGGTGGCGCCGCCCATCTCCGGGATCAGGCGGTTGGAATTGTCAAGGGCCACCTTCACCATGATCCCGAAGCCCAGGGTGGCTATACCCAGGTAGTCGGACTTCAGCCGCAGGACGGGCAGGCCGATCAGGAAGGCCACCAGGGCCGCCGCCGCCGTTCCCGCAACCAGGGCCAGGAGAAAGGTCGGGATTCCGGCAACGGGCAGAAGTTTGCTCGTGAGACCGGCGGTGTACGCACCGATGCCGTAAAAGGCTGCGTGCCCGATGGAAAACTGGCCGGCGAAGCCGTAGATAAGGTTCAGGCCCAGCGCCCCTATCCCCATGATGAGCGCCTGGTCCAGCACCCGTTGCCAGTACGGATTGAGCAGGCCGGTGACCGTCGCCAGGAGCACCAGGATGTAAACCGCCGCGGCGCAGGCGCAAAGGGCGAGGGTCGGGCGGTCAAAACCACGCATTCCCCTATCACCAACCTTACACTTTCTCCGGCTCGGTGCGGCCCAGAATTCCCGACGGCCGCACCAGGAGCACGAGGATGAGGATGGCAAAGGCCACGGCGTCCCGCATCTGCGAGGAAATGTAGGCCGCCGTCATAACCTCCACCTGCCCCATGATCAGGGCGCCGAGGACCGCCCCCGGAATGAGCCCAATGCCGCCCAGGACGGCGGCGGTGAAAGCCTTGAGGCCGGGAATGACGCCCATAAAGGTATCGATCTGGGGATAGGCAATGGAGTACAGGATCCCGCCCACGGCGGCCAGCGCCGAGCCGATGGCGAAGGTAATGGAAATGGTCCGGTCCACATCCACACCCATCAGCCGGGCTGTATCATGATCGTACGAGACCGTGCGCATGGCGGCACCGATCCTGGTCCGGTACACAAGCCACTGGAGGAGGACCAGCATGGCCATCACCACAACCATGATCAGCACCTGAACATTGGTTACCGAAACGCTCCCCAACCGCCAGACCACGTCCTCCATGGGCCGGGGCACGATCCGGTAATCGGCCCCGAAGACAAAGCTCAGGCTGCAAAAATATTCGAGAAAAAAAGACACGCCGATGGCGCTTATCAGGGCCACAATGCGCGGTGCATAGCGGAGCGGCCGGTAGGCAACCCGCTCGATGGTTACCCCCAGAAGGGCGCACACCGCCATGGAAACAAGGACGGCCAGCGGCCAGGGAAGGCCCCAGTGCACGAACCCGAAATACCCGATAAAGGCGCCCACCATAAAAACGTCGCCGTGGGCGAAATTTATGAGCTTGACGATGCCGTAAACCATGGTGTACCCCAGGGCGATCAGGGCGTACACCAGGCCAAGCTGTAAACCGTTAATTACCTGGCCGGCGAAGTAATTCCAGTCCACCCCCGGTTAAAACCCCCTCCGGTAGGAGACACGCGCAGGGGAAAGGCTTCCTTCCTTTCCCCTGCGCGCTACCCCGTCTGTTAAGGCTGGATGGTGCTGATGTACTTGTAGGTGCCGTCCTCCTGCACCTGAAGCACGACCGCCTGCTTGATCGGGTTCCCGTTGGCGTCGAAGCGCATATCACCCGAGACGGCCGGGAAGTCTTTGAGGGCCGCCAGAGCATCCCTGATCTTCGCCGGGTCGGCGGAACCGGCGGTTTCGATGGCTTTCAAGAGCATCTTGGTGGCGTCGTAACCCAGGGTGGCAAAGGAGTCCGGAGCGCTCCCGTACTTCGCCTCGAACTTCTTCACCCAGTTCCGCACCGCTTCACGCGGCTCGTCCTTGGAGTAGTGGGCGGTAAAGTAACCGCCGGCCATGACCTTGAAGTTCAGTTCGGCAGAGTCCCAGCCGTCGCCGCCCAGGAACTTCGCCTTAATGCCCTTGTCCCGGGCCTGCTGGCCGATGAGGCTGACCTTGTTGTAATAGTCCGGCAGGTAAAGGATGTCGGGGTTCTTCTGGGCCACCGTGGTCAGGACCGCGGAGAAGTCCTTGTCGCCCTCGGCGTAGGTCTCCTCCACCAGGACCTTGCCGCCGAGCTTTTCAAACTCGTCCTTGAAGGCCTTGGCCAGGCCGACGGTGTAGTCGTTGCCCTGGTCGTACAGGATAGCCGCCGTCTTGGCCTTAAGCTCGTTAACCGCAAAGCGGGCCGCGACCGTACCCTGGAACGGGTCGATGAAGCAGGCCCGGAAGATGAAGTCTTTGCGCTTACCCTTGTCCACGGTAACGTTGGCCGCCGTGGAGGTCGGGGAGATCATTACCACACCGCGCGCCTGGGCGATTTCGCTGGCCGGCACGGTGCACTTGGAAGTTACGGCCCCGACGATGGCGACGACCTTGTCGGAGTCGATAAGCTTGGTCGCCGCGTTGGCCGCTTCGGTCGAGTTGTTGCGGTCGTCGGCGATGACCTTTTCGATCTTGAAGTTGCCGACCTTATACCCCGCCTCTTCCAGGGCGAGCTCGAAACCTTTCTGCACCGACTCCCCGAAAGTCTTGACGTTCCCTTGCAGCGGGGCCATAAGACCGATCTTAATGGTCTGTTCCTTCTGGGTACCGGCTTGCTGGCCGCCGCAGCCGAAAACCACCCCGGCCAGAAAAACCAGGACAAGACTAAAAGCCAGCAACTTTGCGCGACGCACTGTCATACCCCCGTTAAAATAGATTTTTCGGCTGACGGGACGCCCCCCTAACTTGCCATCTGTCACCCCCTTCCCCTCGCATAGCCAACCATATATTCGGCAGAAATAGCATGGTTCCTGCAAAAACGAAAACAGGATGCCCTTTTTGGGCATCCTTGCCTGAAGCTGCACTGCTACTCTTCCAGGGCCGCTTGCAAAGCCACGTCCAGGAGACAGTCCGGACAGATACTCTCGCCCGGCTCCAGGGGTGAGGCGCAGAACGGACAATACCCTTCGCTCTCCGCCTTGTCCCGGGGCCGCATCCCGCCGGGGGTAAGAATCTTCTCCACGACCGCCAAAGGCACCGACCCTTTCCGCCTGCACTTGGACGACAAGGCCACAGCCCCTGCTGCTTTCCCTGCCGCGTCTGAACAGGATAATTCGACACCGGGTGACGAAACCCTTCCGCAGGCAGAAATTTTCTTAACGGTCTTTTAAATTATGCTTTTTGCCGGCATTGCGTCACCCCGGTTTGCGCGCCCCGGCCCGAACGGTGCCGACGAAATGGACGAACTCCGTAAGATAGTAGCTCCCCGGCCCGCCGGTTACTTCGCCCGGGAATTTCGGCTACGGCAACGTGGGCGGACAGCCTTCCGCAAATTGTGATATACTTTTCCGTGGGGTGGGCTTGTTGCCGTCTTACAGGAGC
>JBFMHQ010000044.1:0-10659 GCA_040751815.1 Bacillota bacterium
GCCGCCCCGGTCCGGCATTACGACGGGCGGACGGAAAAACTGCTGGCCAACATGGCCGATACCCTGTACAATTACAGGGGCGTCGGACTCGCGGCGCCGCAGATCGGCGTGAGCAAGCGCCTGGTGGTCGTGGACATAGGGAAGGGGTTGCTGGAACTCGTAAATCCGGAGATCCTGTGGGCCACCGGGGTAGAGCGGGGCAAAGAAGGATGCCTCAGCCTGCCCGGGCTCTGGGGCGAGGTAGATCGCGCGACGGAAATCGAGGTGCGTTATCTGGATCGCCGCGGCAGGGAGTTGCGCTTCCGGGCGACCGGTTTTCTGGCCCGGGTACTGCAGCACGAGATCGACCACCTGGACGGCATCCTCTTCATCGACCGGGCCGTATCCGTGCAAAGGGAGTAGGTTTGAGGTGCGCCTGGTGTTCATGGGTACGCCGGCCTTTGCCGTACCTTCCCTGGAGGCATTAACCGCGGCGGGCCACCAGGTGGCGGCCGTAGTTACCCAGCCCGACCGCCCGCGGGGGCGCGGTAAAAAGCCTGCACCTCCGCCGGTAAAGGAGGCGGCGCAGGTCCTCGGCCTGCCAGTATGGCAAACGGAGCGGGTGCGTGAGGCGGGCTTCGTAGCCAGGCTGGCCGGGCTGCAACCGGAAGCCATTGTCGTGGTGGCCTTCGGGCAGATCCTGCCGCGGGAGATTCTGTTGCTCCCGCCCGCCGGGTGTATCAACGTCCACGCCTCCCTCCTCCCGCGGTATCGTGGTGCGGCCCCCATTCACCGCGCCGTTATCAACGGCGAAAAGGAAACCGGCGTCACCACCATGTTCATGGATGAGGGGCTGGACACCGGGGATATTATCTTGCAGGCCGCCCTTCCCATCGGCCCCGACGACAACGTGGGGGTGGTCCATGACCGCCTGGCGCGCCTGGGCAGCGAGTTGCTGGTCCGTACCCTGGAACTGGTGGCCGCGGGCCAGGCGCCGCGCACGCCCCAGGATCAGGCCCTGGCTACCTATGCCCCGCCGCTGCGCCCGGAGGACGAAGTTATCGACTGGACACGCCCGGCGGCGGCGATCAAGAACCTGGTGCGCGGTCTGGATCCGTGGCCCGGGGCGCGTACGACCCTGGACGGCAGGGTGTTGAAAATCTGGCGGGTGCGGGTGGCGGAGATTACCCGGCCCGACGCCGTTCCCGGCGAAATCGTGGCCGCCGACCCGGCAGTGGGCATCCTGGTACGGGCCGGCGACGGTATCGTGGTCGTTGAGGAGTTGCAGATGGCGGGGGGAAAGCGCCTTGACGGCCGCGCCTTTCTGCGCGGCCACCGCCTGCAGGTGGGCGCCGTTTGCGGGCGGTAGGGAGCGGGAGCGCGGCCGGAAACCCGGTGCAAGTTCGTCTGCCCTTGCGGCACGAAAGGTTGTGGCGATGCTCGGTGGAGGCTATTGGGGCGCGGGAACTGACCCTGAAGGTACTCAAGGCCGTCGAGGCGGACGGTGCCTACGCCAATATCGCCCTTAACAAGTACCTGGAGGAACACCAGCCTTCCAAGCTCGATCGCGCTTTTGCCACAGAGCTGGCGTACGGGGTTATTCGCACCTTGAACACCATCGATTGGGTGCTGGCGCGCTTCCTGCAAAAGCCGCTGGCCGCCCAGACGGTCTGGATCAGGAACATTTTGCGGATGGGTGTTTACCAGATCCTTTACATGGACCGTGTGCCTCCGGCGGCCGCCTGCAACGAAGCCGTGGAACTGGCTAAAAAGTACGGAACGCCGGGAATGGCCGGTTTTGTCAACGGTGTTCTACGGAACGTCGTCCGTTACCGCGATCAGATCGTCTTCCCGTCTTTAGAAACGGACCCGGTCAGCCACATTTCCCTCAAATACTCGCACCCTACCTGGATGGTCGAGCGGTGGCTTGAGGAATTCGGGGTCGAGGAAACTATTGCCATGTGCCGGGCCAATAACCTGACCCCCCCGAACACTGTACGGACCAACACCCTGCGCACCACGCGTGAGGAACTGGCGGCGGCGCTCAGAGAAGAAGAAGTAGTGGTCAGAAAGACCAGGTACGCCCCGGAGGGTCTGGAACTAAAAGGTTTTATCTCGCTGCGTACGTTGAAAGTATACAATCTGGGACTGTTCCAGGTGCAGGACGAGAGCTCTATACTGATAGGGCATGCCGTTAACCCGGCTTCGGGGAGCCACGTCCTGGACGTTTGCAGCGCGCCCGGAGGCAAGGCAACCCACCTGGCCCAGCTTATGCGGGACGACGGAATCATTGTCGCCATGGACATCCATCCGCACAAGCTGGCCCTCATCGAGGAAGCCTGTCGCCGCCTGGGCGTGCGGAGCGTGAAGACGGTGGCCTTCGACGCGCGCGAACTGCCGGCGAGGTACGCGGGCTGGGCCGATTACACCCTGGTGGATGCTCCCTGTTCGGGGCTCGGGGTATTGCGGCGGCGGGTGGACGCCCGCTGGCGGAAGGAAGCCGCCCAGATACCCGGCCTGGTGAAGCTGCAGGAGGCTATCCTGGACGGCGCCGCCGGTACCGTGCGTCCCGGAGGGGTACTCGTCTACAGCACCTGCACCATTACGCGGGAAGAAAACCTGGACCAGGTAGAAAAATTTCTCGCGCGGCACGGGGATTTTGTCCTGGAGGATCTCCGGCCGTTCCTGCCGCCGCTGGTTCCCGAGCGGGAGCTGGCGCGCGGGTACATCCAGATTCTCCCGCATACCCACGGCATGGACGGTTTCTTTGTCGCGCGGCTGCGCCGCCGGAAAGTCTGAGGTGGGCCCCTTGTCCGAGGTCGAATTGCTGGAACTGCTCCCCGAAGAACTTGAAGAGCAGGTAACCGCCTGGAACCTTCCGCGCTATCGCGGCCGGCAGGTGGCGGCCTGGCTCTGGCAGAAGGGGGTCACGGCCTTCACGGCCATGAGCGACCTTCCCCTCGAGGTACGCGCCCTGCTTGCCGCCAGGGCCGCGGTGCGCCTGCCCGGAATCCTGGCGAAACACGCGGACCCGTCCGGCGATGCCGTAAAGTACCTTCTGGGACTCGCCGACGGCCATGCCGTGGAAGCCGTCTTGCTGCGTTACCGGTACGGCCTGACCCTCTGTCTTTCCACCCAGGTTGGCTGCCGGATGGGGTGCCTTTTCTGCGCCTCGGCGGCCGCCGGTTGGGTGCGGCATCTCACGGCGGGGGAAATGGCGGGGCAGGTCCTTACCGTACGGCGTGACGCCGGTGAGGAGATCCGGCGGCTCGTCCTTATGGGCATCGGCGAGCCGCTGGACAACTACGAGGCAACGCGAAGATTCCTCCTTATGGCCACGTCACCCCGCGGGCTCGCCATCAGTCCGCGCCGTATCACGGTATCCACCTGCGGCCTGGTGCCGCGCATCTACGACCTGGCCCGCGAAGGGCCCCGTGTTACCCTCGCGGTTTCTCTGCACGCGCCCGACGACCGGTTGCGCGACCTCCTGGTGCCGGTCAACCGGCGTTACCCGCTGCGGGAACTGATCGCGGCCTGCCGGGCCTACGCGGCGACCACCGGGCGGCGCGTGACGTTCGCCTACGCCCTTGTTGCGGGCGTAAACGACAGCCCGGCGCAGGCTCGGCGGCTGGCCGCCCTGATCCGCGGCACCCTGTGCCAGGTGAACCTTATCCCCCTCAACAGGGTGGAGGGGAAGGATTTCGTCCCTCCCACCCCCGGAAGGGTGGCAACCTTCCGGCGTATACTGGAGCAGGAAGGCGTTTCCGTAACCGTCCGGCGCAGGCTGGGTACACCGGTAAACGCCGCCTGCGGCCAGCTGCGCCGCAAATGGGATGTGGGGAAAGGGAGGTGGGCCGGTGCGGTGGAGTGCGGTAACGCATCCGGGATGCCTGCGGCCGAATAACGAGGACGCCCTGTGCACCCGCGGCGATCTGGGGCTTTTCGCCGTAGCCGACGGGCTGGGTGGACACCGGGCCGGCGAGGTCGCCAGCAGGATCGCCCTTGAGGTACTGGAGAGAGAGGTGGCCGCGCACCCGGAGGAAAGGGATACGCGTGCCCTGCTCGCCACGGCGGTGGAGGTTGCCAACCGGCAGGTTTGCGTCCTGGCGCAACAGGAGTCATCCTGCGCGGGGATGGGTACAACCCTTTCGGCCTGCCTGATCAGGGGCGGGTGGCTGACGGTGGCCCACGTAGGGGACAGCCGGGTTTATCTATTGCGCGACGACTGTATAAAACAGTTGACTGAAGATCATTCCCTGGTGCAGGAGCTCGTCCGGCAGGGTAAAATATCCAGCGAAGACGCCGCGGAACACCCGTACCGGAACGTCATTTCCCGGGCCCTGGGGACGGCCGACCGGGTGGAGGTCGATATTATGCAGGTCGCCCTTGCGCCGGGTGACAGGGTTTTTCTCTGCACCGACGGTCTTTCCAACCAGGTCGGTGACGAAGAAATCCTGTCCATGGCCGGTGCCCCTGCCCCGGACACCGCCGTTTCCCGCCTGCTTGAGGCGGCCCTTGCCCGCGGTGGCCCCGACAACATCACTATGGTTCTTGTGGTGATTGAGGAAAATGATCGGCAGGACGCTCTCTAACCGTTACCTTATCGAAGAACAGCTGGGCGGGGGCGGCATGGCCGTCGTATACAAGGCGCAGGATTGTCTTTTGCAGCGTCCCGTCACGGTAAAGGTTTTGCGGAGCGAATTCGCCGCCGACGAAGAGTTCGTCCAGCGTTTCCACCGCGAGGCGCGTGCGGTGGCCAGCCTTTCCCACCCGAACATCGTGAACGTTTACGACGTCGGCCAGGACGGAGACATTCATTACCTGGTGATGGAGTATATTGACGGGGAAGACCTCAAGACGCGCCTCCGGCGGCAGGGGGCCCTCGACGTGCAACTGGCGGTAGGCATTGCCCGGCAGGTATGCGATGCCCTGGAGCACGCCCACCAGCACAGAATTATTCACCGCGACGTCAAGCCGCATAACATTCTCCTCACCGCTTCCGGCCGGGCCAAGCTGGCCGACTTCGGCATCGCGCGCGAGGCCACGGGGACGACCCTCGCCGTGACCCAGAACCTGATGGGCTCGGTGCACTACTTTTCCCCGGAGCAGGCGCGCGGTGAGCCGGCCGACGCCAGGTCGGACATTTACTCCCTCGGCGTTGTCCTTTACGAAATGCTCACCGGCAGCGTCCCCTTCGGCGGCAACAACCCGGTGGCGGTGGCCCTCAAACATGTACAGGAACTTCCTCCGCCTCTCTACGCGAAAAACCCGGCGTTGCCTCCCGGTCTGGAGCGGGTGGTGCTTAAGGCGATGGCCAAGAACCCGGATGACCGGTACCAGAGTGCGGCAGAAATGTCCCGGGACCTTGCCGGCATAACGCCGTCGGGCTGGTCTACCGCCGATGACGATACGCTGGTTTACAAGCCGGTAACCCGCCGCCGGCTGTCGCCCTGGGGCTGGGGGGCCATCGCCCTGGGCGTGCTGGCATTTTTCGTCCTTGGCTGGCTCGGCCTCAGTGCCTATCTCAACGTGCCGGAGGTTGATGTACCGAAACTGGTAGGTATGCAGGTGGATGACGCGAAAAAGCGCCTCGACGCCCTCGGCCTGCGTTACAGTATCTCGGAGGCTTACGCCGATGCGTCCCCCGGTACCGTAATCGAGCAGGACCCGCTGCCCGGGGAGCGGGTTAAGAAGAGGCGTGTCGTCTTTCTCACCGTGAGCCGGGGGCCGCAGATGGTAGAGGTGCCGGATGTGCGGCTGCGGTCCGTGGCCGAGGCCCGGAACATCCTGGAAACGGGCGGCTTTAAGGTTGGTGAAGAATACGCGGTCTTCGACGAGACGGTGGCCCGGGGGCTTGTGGTGCGGACCGACCCCGGTCCCCATACCAGCTGGCCCAAAGGGACGGCTGTAGATCTCTACGTCAGTAAAGGCTCGCAGGCGGCCTGGGTGATACCCGACCTTACCGGGCTCACCGTCGAACAGGCGCGTGAGAAACTGGCCGCGGTGGGATGTACCCTCGCCGACGATGTCCCGTCGGTGCCCAGCGACGAGTTCCCGGCAGGACGGATTGTGCGCCAGAACCCGGCTCCCGGGGCGCCTGCCGGCGAGGGGACCGTCGTGACGGCGGTCGTGAGCGCCGGGCCAGGTCCGCAACCCAAGCGGGTCGACGTGGATGTTCGGGTCCCGAAAGACGGCAAAAGCCATGCCGTGCGTATGGTGCTCCGGGACCTCAACGGCGAAAGGGAGGTTTATAACGGTACACACGGGCCGGGTGACAGGGTAAAGCACCAGGTCGAATACCTCGGGCCGGCCACCCTGCTCGTTTACGTGGACGGGAAGCTGGTGCGGCAGGAGACCCTGCGTTAAGTTCCGGTGGGTGAGGTGCATTGCTTTGCCGGAGGGGGTGATAGTTAAGATTCTGGGCGGCTATTTTTACGTGCACGACGGCGCGCGCGTGCGGCCCTGCGTCGTACGGGGGCGGGTCAAGGCGCGAGAGCGCCTGCTGGTAGGGGACCGCGTCCTCCTGAGCGCCCTTCCCGACGGCAAGGGGGTCGTCGAGGAAGTGCGGCCCCGCGTAAACAGCCTTGGACGCCCCCCGGTCGCCAACGTCGACCAGGCCGTACTGGTGTTTTCTTTTGCCCAGCCGCCGCCCGATCTCTTCCTCCTCGACCGCCTTCTGGTGCTGGCCGCGTACGCCGGGGTGACGCCGCTGGTTGTGGCCAGCAAGGCCGATCTGGCGGCAAATGCGGCGGCGCACACCTGGCCGGCCATCTACCGCCGGGCCGGGTACGAGGTGCTCGTGACCAGCACGGTAACCGGTGCGGGCCTCGAGGCGCTGGCGGCTGCCCTGGCCGGCCGGATTTCGGTTCTGGCCGGGCCTTCGGGGAGCGGCAAGTCGAGCCTGCTGAACGCCCTGGCGCCGCAACTGCTCCGGAAAACCGGAGATATAAGCCGGCGGCTGGGCCGGGGGCGGCACACAACCCGGGAGGTAACCTTGCTGCCTCTCTCCGGCAGTGGCTGGGTTGCCGATACGCCCGGTTTTTCGGTGCTGGAACTGCCTCCTCTGGAAGAAAGGGAACTTGCCGGCTATTTTCCCGAAATCGCCGCCTTGAGCGAAAGGTGCCGCTTTACAGGATGCCTCCATTACCGGGAACAGGGGTGCGCGGTAAAGCAAGGCGTGGCCGGAGGCCTGGTGGCTCCATCCCGGTACGAGCACTACAAATCCTTCCTGAAGGAGATTCTCGCACGTGAGCGCAAAAGCCCGGATTAAGATTGCGCCGTCCATCCTCGCCGCCGATTTCGCCCGCCTGGCCGAAGAGGTGCGCCGGGTGGAGGAGGCCGGGGCGGAATACCTGCATATCGACGTTATGGACGGCCATTTTGTCCCGAACCTGACCCTCGGTCCCGATGTCGTGGCCTGCCTGCGTCCTTATACCCGTCTGGTCTTCGATGTCCATTTGATGGTTGAGAAGCCCGAAGCGTACGTACGGCCCTTTGCCGAAGCAGGGGCCGATATCCTTACCGTCCATGCCGAGGCGACGGCCCACCTCGACCGCGTTCTCCGCCTGATCAGGGAATGCGGCCTCAAGGCCGGCGTGGCCCTTAACCCGGCCACACCGCCGGTTGCGGTAGAATACGCCCTTCCCCTGGCCGACCTTGTTCTCCTTATGGCGGTGAATCCGGGGTTCGGCGGCCAGCAGTTTATCCCCGAAGTGGTGCCGAAAATCGCCGCCGTGGCGGCCATGGCCCGCGCGCGCGACCCGGTGCCCGAGATCAGCGTCGACGGCGGTATCGACCCGGCAACGGCGGGAAGGGTGGTACGCGCGGGGGCGAATGTCCTTGTTGCCGGGTCGGCAATCTTCCGGTCGCCGGATAGCGGGGATGCCGTCCGCGCACTTCGCCGGGCCGCCCATTCCGCGATAAGTGATTTTTTGAACGAATTATAAGAGAATTAATTGACCCTTGAGGAAGTGAAAGGTATAATTTGAACTTGAAGTGATTGTGCCCACGAGTTCGCTTCAGGAGGGCGGCGGGGTGATGAAGGCTTTTAAGATACCAGAGGCGACCATTCAACGGCTTTCGGTATATTCGCGGTTTCTCGAACGGCTGGACAAGCGTGGCGTGGTCACCGTATCGTCAAGCGATATTGCCAGGGGTGTCGGCGTGAGCCCGGCGCAGGTGCGTAAGGATCTGGCCTATTTCGGGGAGTTCGGTACCCGCGGCGTAGGGTATAACGTGCGCGACCTTATGCATTACATCCTGAAAATCCTCGGTCTTACCCAGCCCTGGCCCGTGGTACTGGTAGGGGCCGGAAATTTAGGGACGGCTCTGGCCACCTACCGCCGTTTCCGGGACCGCGGCTTTAATATTGTGGGAGTTTTCGATAACGACCTTTTGAAAATCGGGAAACGCATCCAGGATCTTGAGGTCCTGCCGGTGGAGCGAGTGCCGGAAGTCGTGGCGCAACACGGCGTCAAAATCGGCATCATCGCCGTTCCCCTCCCTGCCGTTCAGGAAGTTGCGGACGTTCTGGTCAAGGCCGGCGTTGAGGCCCTGTTGACCTTCGGCGAGGTGGCGGTCAACGTGCCGGAGCACGTCATCGTACGCAACGTGGATCTTACCGTAAAACTCGAGATTTTGACCTTTAACCTCGTATTTCGCGAAATGCACGCCGCCTTCTAAGAATTTAAGATTTGGGATATATCATGTTCAAGGGACAGCCTTACATCGGTGTTATCGGTGCGGGAGAATGCACCCCTGCGGAGGCTGCCATGGCCGAGGAAGTCGGCCGAGAACTGGCCCGGCGCGGGGCGGTCATCGTTTGCGGCGGGCTTGGCGGGGTCATGGAAGCGGCGGCCCGTGGCGCCCAGGCCGCCGGGGGACTGGTGATTGGCATCCTGCCGGGGTGGGATCCGGCCGAAGGGAACAAATACCTGACCGTAGCCCTGGCCACGGGTCTCGGCGAGGCGCGCAACGCCGTTATCACCCGTACCTGCGACGGGCTTATCGCCATAGCCGGGGGATACGGGACGCTCGCGGAAATCGGGCTTGCCCTCAAAATGAACAAACCCGTCGTTGGGCTCGGCACGTGGGAGGCCAGGACGTCTGACGGCAGGGCAATACCGGTGCTGCAGGTAGCGACGCCTCAAGACGCTGTGGCGTCAATTTTCAGACTCTTGCGGCTTGCCCCAAAGTTGCGATATTGACAGGCCCCAGGCCGTGTGCTATATTGGGATCAACAGCCCGACGGAAACAAGCCCCCTTTTGTGTTTTTTGCGAAGCACAGGTGAAAGGAGGGATAATGGTCGTTAATTAACGAAAAGCCAGGCGGATAGGTTGAGCTTAAAGGGGGTTGTAAGGGCGAATGAAAAAAATAAACCGGCGGGACTTCCTTAAATCCCTCGGTCTGGGGACTGCCGGCCTGGGTCTCTTCGAAGCGGCGGGTACCTTACCTGCCTTTGCTTCCGCCACGCCCGTCACGCCCGTAGCCGGTTCCTACCGGCTGAAGAAAACCAAAGAAACGGTGTCCGTATGTTCATATTGCGGTTGCGGGTGCGGCTTTATTGTTTATAGCGAGGGCGACCGGGTCGTCTATATCGAAGGGGACCCCGACCACCCCATTAACGAGGGATCGATTTGCCCCAAGTGCACCTCAATCTCCGACGTTAACACCATTGTGGACAAGAACGGTAACCGTGTTCCCAACCCGCGGCGCATTACCAAAGTCCTTTACCGGCCTCCCGGCGGCACAGAGTGGCAGGAAAAGGACTGGGACTGGGCGCTGACGGAGATCGCCAGGCGGGTCAAGCAAACGCGGGACGCCACCTTTGAAGAGAAAGATGAAAAGGGCGTCACCGTGAACCGCACCCAGGCCATCGCCCACCTTGGCAGCGCCTCCATCGACAACGAAGAGAACTACCTCATGCACAAGCTCCTCCGCGCCATAGGCGTGATCAATCTCGACCACCACGCCCGCCTCTGACACTCTACCACGGTGGCCGGTCTGGCCAACACCTTCGGTAGGGGCGTCATGACCAATCACTTCATCGACTACAAGAATGCGGACGTTATTATGATGATCGGCTCGAACTCGGCGGAGAACCACCCGCAGGCCATGCGGTGGATCGGCCGGGCCAAGGCCGAAAGAGGCGCCAAGCTGATCGTGGTGGACCCGCGCTTCACCAAATCGGCGGCCAAGGCGGATATTTATGCGCCCATCCGGCCGGGTACGGATATTCCCTTCCTGCTTGGCATCATGAACTACGCCCTGCAGAACAATCTTTACTTCCACGACTACGTGGTCAACTACACCAATGCTTCCTACCTGGTGAGCCCCGATTTCAAGTTCGAGGACGGCCTGTTTTCCGGGGCCCAGATCAAGGACGGCAAATTTACGTACGATACGAAGTCGTGGGAGTACCAGATGGAGGGCGATAAACCCAGGAAAGACCCGACGCTGCAGGACCCCAACTGCGTTTTTCAAATTCTCAAGCGGCATCTGGCCCGCTACGATATCAGGACGGTCTGCCAGATTACCGGGACGCCCGAGGATGTTTACCGGCAGGTGTGCGAGCTTTATTGCTCCACCGGGAAACCGGACAGGGCCGGGAACATCATCTACGCCATGGGCATCACCCAGCATACCTACGGCGCGCAGAACGTGCGCGCCACCGCCATGCT
>JBFMHQ010000045.1:0-4631 GCA_040751815.1 Bacillota bacterium
CGCGGGCGGCCCCGCCCGCAGGGGCGCGGCCGCCCGGTCACGTGCGTGCGCGCGCCTGCAGGGCAACCCCGGCCAGGATGAGAATACCGCCCGCGGCCTGCAGGACGGTTAGCTTCTCGCCCAGCAACCAGTAGCCCCAGAGGGCGGTGAGTGGGGGTTCCAGGGTGGCGATGATGGCCGCCCGGGAAGCACCTATGTGCACGATCCCGTGAAAGAGAGAGGCCAGGGACACTACGGTGCAGACCACGCCCAGGAAAAGGATGGCGGCGCAGGCCTGCGGGGTCAAAGCAAAGGTGAGTTCACCGGTGAAAAAGGCCAGCGGCAGGAAGAAGAGGGTCAGAATGAAGCTCAGAGCGGCGTTGAAAAGCCTCACCGGGACACGCGCCAGCAGGCGGGCGCTGCCCACCAGGAAAACCGCGTTCAGCACCGCGGCCAGTGCCGCGAGGCCGATACCCAGCAAATTCAGCCCCTCAAAACGGCCGAGGATCACGACGCACCCGGCCAGGCTCAGGGCCAGGGCCAGCACCTTGGGCCGGTCCAGCGGCTCCCGCAGGAAGAAATGGGCCAGAATGCTGACCACCGTCGGGTACAGGTACAGGAAAAGAATCGCCATAGCCGCCGTCGTGTAGCGAAAGGCGGCAAAGAGGGCCAGCACCGTCGCCGCCTGCCCGCCGACGGCCAGGAGCAGGAGCGCCGGGCGCTCGGCGCGGCCGAGGCGGTACGGAACGGGCCGGTAAAGGTAGCCGGCCCCAAAGAGCAACGCCGCCACCAGGTAGCGCAGGGCCAGCACCGTGAGCACCGTTGCGCCTCCCCGGTAGGCGATCTTGGCGGCCACCGCCTCGGTGCTGAGGGCCACCGTGGCAACCAGAACCAGCGCTACGCCGAGGGCCTGCTCCCTGCCCCAGGCGGCGTCTCCAGCAGGTATCACGCGCCTCTTTCCCCGTCAACCACTAGCCATCGCAGCCGCCCCGCGCATCGTCCCGCTCCTGCCGCCGGCGGGCGAGTTCTGCCAGTTCCTCGCGCACCAGTTCTTCGGATCCGGCCAGGGCTTCGACGTGGTGGCGCAGTTCATGCTTCACCGTTTCCCAGAGTTCTTCCTCCCACGCTGCAGGGCCGGCATCGCCGAGAACGGCGGCGAAGGAGCCGTAGTAAAAGGCGATAAAACGACCGAGGGCCGGGTCTTCAATGTACTCCCCCATAATGTAAAATTCCCCGTCGCGCTTCGTCTCCGGCAGCACCACGAAGCCGCCGTTCAACTCCCGCGCCAGCCGCGGCGGCAGCCTGTCCACCAGGCGGCCGGCCAGGGCGGTGAATGCCTGCAGGGTCAACGTGGCCTTTTTTCGCTTTGCCAGCGTAATCACCCGCTTAAATTCCCGGTCCGGAACCCCCGGCCGGTCCTGCCCCCGGCCCGTCGTACCGCGGCGCGACCCCAGTTCAAGGTGCCGAACCGATGGACACGATGCGCCATGGCGTCCCCTCCGCCGTGGCGTCGCGCATAAGGTAAACGAAGTAGGTGTTGGCGCCGTCGCTGCGGGCGCCCCCCGGCGCGTACCGGGCCCGGCCCTGCACGCAGAAGCCCAGCCGGAGAACGCGGCCGATCTTCTCGGCAGCCGTGAAATCTACGCGGTCGAGGGTGAACTCCCGCAACGACGTGTCGGGCCGGGCCGAAAGTTCGCCCCACACCGGATGCACCAGCCGGCCGGCAAGGGCCGGCTGCCCCGCGGCAAGGGCCCTGAAGTAAGACGCCACCACATCCTGGGCGGCGGCCAGTTCCTCCGGGGTGGGATCGACCCGGAGGGTCCGGTGGTTGCGCCGGTGCACTTCGGCCACCCGCCACTCCCCCGGCTTTTCCCGGGTCAGGGTCACGTAATACGTCTCGCGCCGCACCGGCTGCGGGGTGCCCGGCGCGTACTGCATCAGGACCTGCGTCTCCATGACCGCCCGGGTGAAGCCGACCCGGTCGCCGCTCACGGGCCAGGACGAGATAAGGTAGGCCGCGCTGACGGGCTCGGCCGGCTCTATTACACCGCCGGCGCTCTCATCGGCATACCGCCACACCAGTTGTTCCAGAACCGGAGCGTCACCGGTACGCAGGGCCTCAAGGTAGGCGGCCACGGTCTTCTCCGCCTCTGCGGCCCAGGGGGGCGGGGACGGAAGCGCGTGCCCCTGGGTGCGGTCGAAGGCGGCGTGGCGCGCCCTGCCGTCCTCCCGCCAGACCACGTGAATGACGGGGAGGGGAGGTGCCCATCCGGCAATCTCCGCCTTGCCGCTGCTGCCGGCGCAGAAAACAGCCTCCCCCTTCCAGGTCTTCGCTCCTCCGGGGGAAAGGCTCTGCGCGGGCGTGGCCAGCCGTTCCGCCGTCATCCGGCGGGCAATCTCGGGGTGGTAGACCGGCACCACGAAAACATCGTCGGCCCGGACCCGGCCGTTGTTGGCCACGGAGACGCTCCAGGTCAGTTTCTGCAGGCCGAGCCGGGCGGCGTCCCCGCCGTCGACGGCCCCGATGGCGGCGGTTACCTCCAGCACCGCCAGTGGACCGTCCCCGGGCATGCGCGCCCCTTCCCGCCACCCCTGCTCCGGCGCGCATCCGGCGGCGAACAGAAGGGCCGCAACGAAACACATCAGTAACCGGCAGGCCAGCCCCGGAAGCATCATCAAGCTCTCCTTATCAGGCATTTGTTTTATATTTTTCTACAAAAAAGTAAGGCATCCTTCCCCCCTACGGCATGCGCCGCACTTCTCAACGATCTTCGTCACCTTTTTCCCCCGGTCTCTTATGGACATGACCTGGGTTTTTAAGGTACTATTGTTTTACAATTCAAGGTCGTGTAGAACGGAGGATACCCCATGGTAAAATATGCGGATAAGCTGGCTGCGGCCCTCGGTCTGGCCTACAACCCGGTCGCCGTCTTTTACAGCGAGACGCCGCCGGAGGGCGCCATGAAATTCAAAAGGTGCGGTGCCGGCTGCGTGCTGGCCCTCTTCAAGGCCGTGCAGAAGGACATGCCCGCGGTGGTGTCCGCCGAGGCCTACGGCTGTTACGGCGGCGGCTTTTACCTCGGCTACCGGGACACCATCTTCGACAATTTCCCCGCGTTCCTGTCCACCGGCCTCGAAGGCCGGTTCGAAGGGGAGGGCTTCAAGAAAACCCCCGCCCTGGCCGAGGTATTTTTCGAAGAGGCGGCCAAACGCCCTCCTGCCCCACACCGGTACTGTGTTTTTAAACCCCTGTCCCAGCTGGCGCCGGGGGAAACCCCTGAGGTTGTGATCTACCTGGTAAACGCCGACCAGCTCAGCGCCCTGGTGACCCTCGCCAATTACGCCCGCCCCTCAAACGACAACGTTATCGTCCGTTTTGCCGCGGGTTGCCAGAGCCTCGTTGCCCTCCCCCGGCTGGAGGCCCGGCGGGAAATACCGCGCGCCGTAATCGGCCTGGTGGATGTCTCCACCCGGCACTATTTCCCTCCGGATACCCTTTCCTTTTCCGTGCCCTACAGTATGTATCTCGAGCTTCTCGATAATGTCGCGGGAAGTTTTTTGGAAAAGCCCGACTGGCTGAACCTGAAAAGGCAGTGGGTCAAAGAAAGCACCTGCGGCGGTTAGGGATCCCGCCGCCGCTTCCAGGACGTCCCGGGGAGGCGTATAAGTGAGCAGCGCCGCCACACCCCACTTTGCCCGTCTCCGGTGCCCCGGTTGCGGCACCGTCTTCCCCGCCGAAATACTGGCGTCGACCGGCGCCGGAGGCACGGTGGAAAGCGACCTCTGCTACCGCGGTTCCGGGGTCTTTCCCTACCCGTACTTCGTGGTTGTCTGCCCCGGCTGCCTTGTGGCCGCCTACGCCTCCGACTTCACCTACCTGGGCCGGATGCCCCGTTACTCCCCCCTCGACCCGCTGGGCCGCAAGCTCGGCGCCTTTCTCAAGGAGCAGCGGGAACATTACCCGGGCACGGCAAAATACGGGATGGCGGCCCGCGCTTATATCGCCAGGGGCGCCCCGCCCCTCACCATTGCCTACCTCTACCTGCGGGGCTCCTGGTGCGCCCGCCACGACCGCGACTATGCCGCCGAACGCCGTTACCAGCTCGAGGCGCTGCACTGGTTCAAGGAGGCCCTGGCGCGCGGGCTGCCCACGCGGGTGGAAGGGGCCATCGTGACCTACCTGATCGGGGAACTCAACCGGCGCACCGGGCAGTTCGCAGAGGCGCTGGCCTGGTTCGGGCGCCTCCCGCCCGACCTGCCCTCCTGGCTGGCCCCGGGCGCCCGCGAAATGCAGGCCCTGGCCTCCCGCGGGGATGCGTCGGGCCGCACCCTGCCCCGGGACTCCTAGGAATGTGTTTCAAAAACCACCAGCGTCCCGCAAACCAAGGGCACGGGCGTGGAGACCAGGCCGGTGCTGGAAAACCCGGAGGCCGCGAAAAACGAGCATGGCGCGGAAGGCGAAGCCGGCCGGCGCGGAGCGTACTGGGTGGTACGTGAGCACCATACGGCGAGCCTGACAAAGCCAGGCGAAGTTTTGCAGTGGACTCCTAGGCCAGCAGGGCGGCCACCACCCCTACCAGGAAGATCCCGTCGAAGACGCCGGCGCCGCCGATGCTGAGGACGTGGGCGCCCAGCTCCCGGAGCCGGTGCAG
>JBFMHQ010000045.1:4731-10079 GCA_040751815.1 Bacillota bacterium
GGCGAAGTTTTGCAGTGGACTCCTAGGCCAGCAGGGCGGCCACCACCCCTACCAGGAAGATCCCGTCGAAGACGCCGGCGCCGCCGATGCTGAGGACGTGGGCGCCCAGCTCCCGGAGCCGGTGCAGGTTCAGGAGGTCCGCCCCGATCAGGGTGCCCCACACGCCGGCAATGTAGGCCACCGGCGCGGCGTTTTCCCCCGCCAGCAGCATGGCCACCGCGGCGGCCACGAGGGGTGGGACGAAGGCGGGCAGGGAGATGCCCACGCCCGGCACGGGGCGCGCCAGGGCCCTGGCCACCGCCGTCACGACGGCCGCCGCCGCCAGGGTAGGCCACAAGGGCGCGCGCCCCAGAAGGTACAGGCTGAAGAGCACGGGGATCACCGCGCCCCCCAGGTTGACGGCGATCACCTGCTCGCGCACCCGCGGCGGGTAGTAAAAGAGAAAGGGAAAGAGCGTCACCCGTTCCTCCTCCACGGCGAAGCGCCGCCGTGACACGGGGATGTTAATAATGCCGCCTATTAACGAGGCCCCGAAAAGGAGGACGGCGCCCTGGGGAGAAAGCCCCAGCTTGGTAAAAGAGAAGGCGGCCACCTGGAAGAAGAAAACGAACACCAGGGCGGGGAGCAGGAGAAGAAGGAAAAACAGCCACATAAGCGGCATGGGCCTCAACCCTTTCCGAGGTTTTTCCGGCCACTACCCGCTAATTCTCCCTGCAGGGCGCGGTAACCTTCCCGGGGGGCACTTTTTTTCTATATTATGCCGGCGATTCGCGGGCAACTCATTGGCGGGAGGCACATATCCTGAAATGGATCGCCTTCCGTTCCGGACAAACGGCCCCGAGGGGAGGAAGACAGATGACCGGAAGGTTGAAGAAAGTTTTCCCGGGCGGCAACACGGCCTACGGTTTCTACTCCTTCTACGATTTCATTATCGAGCCCGACGCCGCGCACGTTTTCGTCATCAAGGGCGGGCCCGGCGTGGGCAAGTCGACCTTCATGCGCCGGACCGGCGAGGAACTGCTCGCCCGCGGCTACGACGTCGAGTTCCACTGCTGCTCCTCGGACAACGGTTCCCTCGACGGGGTGGTGGTGCCGGCCCTCAAGGTTGCCCTTATCGACGGTACGGCCCCGCACGTGGTGGATCCGAAACATCCCGGGGTGGTCGACGAGATCGTGAACCTGGGGGAATACTGGCGCGAGGACGGGCTGCGCGCCCGCAAGAAGGAGGTCCTGGCGCTCAACCAGGAGATAAAACGCCTCTTCAATCGCGCCTACGCCTACCTGGAGGCGGCCAACATCCTCCTCAACGAGGTGCGCGCCTACTACCGGGATACCGGTGCGCTGGACATAGCCGCCCTGGACCGCCTGGCCCTCGAGCTGGTTCACGAAATCTTCGCCGGCCGGCCCTGCCTCGAAAAGGGTTCCTTTGTCCGCCGCCTTTTCGCCACGGCCATCACCCCCGACGGCCCCGTCAGCCACCTGGAAACCATCGTGGGGCACCTTGGGAGGCGCTACGTCCTCACCGGCGACGACGGAACGGGAAAGGGGGCCATTGTGCACCGGTTGATGGACGCCGCCCAGATGCGGGGTTACGACGTCGAGGCCTACCACTGCGCCCTCGATCCCCTGCGGGTGGACCACATCGTCCTCCCCGAACTCGACACCGCCGTGATCAACAACGTGGAACCCCACTTCTATGCGCCGCAGCCGGGTGACACGGTGGTCGATACCGGGCAGCTTGTAGACATCGCCGTGGATGCTTACTACGGCGAAGAGCGCAGCGTAGCCCGCACCCTTTACCGCCGCTGCCTGGAACAGGCCGTCCGGTTCATCAACCAGGCCAAGGGAAGACACGACGAACTGGAAAGCTGCTACATCCCCAACATGGACTTTGCCGCCGTGGAAACCCGCCGCAAGGAAATCGTGGCGCGCATCCTTGAGGCGGCCGCGCAGGCCGAACGGGGGCCCTGAAAACCCGCCGCGCGCTCCATCGGAGAGTACGGGGGCCGGGGCATCCGGTACGGCTTCGGCGGCAAGGCGTACAACGTGAGCGGTAACCGGGGCGTGCAGTTGGTGCTGGCAAACGGGAAGCCCCGTCCGTTCAAGGACGGGAAGGCTTCACCCCGCAAGCCGCCGTGTGGCGGCCGTTTTCTTCGGGGAATTGCTTCCTGGACAAGTCGCCGGGGAGTTAACCCCGGCGCTCCGCTTCCGCGCCGGCGCGCGCGATCTCTTCCGGGTTCTCCCCCGGGGCCGGGGCGCCCTCCACCGGCGTCACGCCCTCCGGGCTTTCGAACACCGTCGTCCGCGGTTTCCTCGCCTTCTTCTCGGCGTCCTTCGCCACTACCGTGCACCTCCTTCCGCCCCTTAGCTTGCCTTTCACCCCGCCCGGTTATGAGGGGAAATGCTGGAGAATGCCCTCAACCGGCTACCCGGAGCGGCCCTCGACGAGACGGGCGACCGGCACCTCTAGGACCCTCTTTCCGTTGAGGGGCCGCACGGTCGCCATCCCGTTTGCCGCGTCCAGGCTTTCGATCCAGACGGGGGTCCCGTTAAGCAGGACTTCGATGGTTTCGTCGGCGGCGATTATTTGTTGGGCGCGGGTGAAATCCACGGGTCTCCTTGCCCCCTTGCGCTTCCGGGTTAAGAAAGAGTGTACCCGGAGTGAGGGGGAGATTATGCATAAAGAAACGGCGGCGCACGGGTCGGCACGGCGCACGGACCCGCGGTGTACACCGGGCATTCATTCCAGGCGCACCCGGCTGCCGCGGCCAGCGCTCGCCGCCTCGACCACCAGCCGGCGCGGGAGGCGATGGTAAACCTGGGGGACGTGGGTGATGAGCCCGATGGTCACCTGCTCCAGCGGCAGGCGCTCAAGGGTATCCATCACCGTCGCCAGGCACTCCTCGTCCAGGGAACCAAACCCCTCGTCCAGAAAGAAGAATTCCAGCGGCGCGCGCCCACGGCGCTGAATCTGGTCGGAAAGGGCCAGCGCCAGGGCCAGGGAGGCCAGGAAGGTTTCGCCGCCCGAAAGGGTAAAAACGGGACGCCGGCGCCCGCCGTTGTGGTCGTCCCGCAGGACAAAGCCTCCCTGGCCGTCGAGCTCCAGGGCATAACGGTAGCCCGTCAGGCGTCCCAGGCGTTCCGAGGCCAGTTGCGCCAGGTTCTCCAGCCGGTGGAGGGCCACGAACTCCACCAGCGCCCGGCCGCGGAGCAGCCTGCCTAATTCTTCAAGGAGTTCCCGCCGCCGGGAAAGCCGTAACCGCTCCTGCTCCAGGGCCTGCCACCTCTCCTGCCGCGCCTCCAGCTCGCGGAGGGCGTTGGCGGCCGCGCCTTCCCGCCGCTGGGCTTCCTGCCACGCCTCTTCCGCGGCCCGCACGTCGGCCTGGATTTGCTCCCAGGCGCCGGCGGCTATTTCGCGCCCGCCCAGTTGCGCCTCCACTTCCGCCAGCCCCCGCCGCGCCACCTCGAGATCCTGCCGGTACGCGCCGACCCGGCGGCGCAGTTCCTCCCGCTCGGCGGCCGGCAGAAGGGCGTCCCGCGCCTCGCCCGCCGTGGCAAAGTGGGCGCCCCGCACCGCCTGTTCCAGACGGGATGCCAGGGCCGCCAGATGCGTCTCGGCGTCACGGAATACCTTTTCTTCTGCCTCGCGCTCCGCCCGGGCCCGGCGCGCCTCCTCCGTGGCCTCCTTCTCTTCACGCTCGGCCGCCTCCACGCCGGCCTGCAGCGCCGCCAGTTTCTGCTCGACACCGGCCAGGGCCTCCGCCACCCGGCGCCCGCCGGTGAGACGGTCCAGGTCTTCCTGCCGGCGGGCGATCCGCGCCGCAAGCTCCCCCAGCCGCGCTTCGCGCACCCGGCGGTCGGTCAATACGGCCTGCCAGGCGGCGCGCGCCTCGCCTTCCGCCGCCTCGAGCCGGCGGGCTTCCTCCTGCGCCGCCCCGGCCTCCTTCCACCGCTGCCGGTACTCCTGCTGCCGCCGCTGCAGGCGGCCGTAATGCTGCTCCACCGCCTCCGGTCCCGGCACGCCCAAGGCCGCCAGCAGCGGCGCGAGTTCCCCCCGCCGGCGCGCCTCTTCTGCCGCCGCTGCCTGGGCCCGCTCCTCCTCTTCGGCCAGGCGCCGCGCGGTGCCGTCGGCCGCGGTCTGCGCCCGGACCAGTTTGGCCTGGAGTTCTCCCTCGCGCCGGGTCAAATCCTGCCCCGCCTGCCGCAGCTCTTCCCGCCGTTGCCGCCACGCCTGCCGGGCCTTCACCGCCTCTTCGTGGGCCTCCCCCTCCCGGCGCCAGAGGGCCTCCAGCGCGGCGGGGTCCTCGCCGGCGGCAGCAAGCCACGCGGCAGGCAACTGGTTCCGGCAGGCCGCCTCTTCCCCCTCCAGCCGCTCGATCTCCCGCTGCCGATGCTCCTTCTGCGGTGCCAGGCCCTCCAGCCCGGCCCTGAGTGCTTCCACCTCGGCGCGCTTCGCCTCCCGGGCCTCCCGGTGCTGTGCCTCGGCCTCTTCCGCCTCCCGCACCGCCAGTTCGTAGGGCTCCAGGTCCGCCGTTGTCGCGGCCGCGGGCGCGGGGTGCACCCGTGAGCCGCAGACCGGGCACGGCGCGCCGCCCTCCAGCATCCCCGCCAGGTAGGCCGCCATATTCCGCTGCCGCGCCCGCTCCAGCGCCTCCCGCGCCCGGCGCAGGGCCTCCGCGGCCCGTTCCGCCGCCGCGGCCAGCGACGCCAGGGAACCCTCCCGGGCAACCAGCACCGCGCGGCGCGAGGTTTCCTCCTCCTGCAATTGCGCCAGGGCCGCGCGCGCCCTCTCCTTTTCCGCGGCCAGGGCCGCGAGCCGCGCGACCGCGGCCTGCCACGCGCCGAGTTCCCCGCCGCGGCGGGCCAGTTCCTCTTCGTCGGGGGGTGCACCGGCCAGGAGGCGACGCTCCTCCTCCCGGAGCGTTCCCTTTTCCTCCGCCAGCCGCACGAGTTCCTGCCGCAGGCCCTCGGCCGCGGTGCGGTCTTTCTCCAGGTCCCGCCGCAGCCTTTCACACGCGGCCCCCAGGCGTTCCTTTTCGCCGACCAACCGCTCGATCTCCCGCGCCAGGTTGCGGGCCTGCACCGCCCGCTCCATCTCCTCCGGGTCGACCCACAACTCTGCGAGCTGCCGCTCCAGGCCGGCGCGCCGCGCCTCCGCCTCCTCCCGCTGCCGGGCCAGATCCCCGCACTTTTCCCCCAGGGCCGCTTCTTCGGCCTGCACACGGCGCAGTTCCTCCCTGGCGGACCGCTCCTCCTGCAGCCACCCGTCCAGCTCCGCCTCTTCCGCGCGGGCGGCCTCCAGCCGCCCGCGCGCCTCGACCAGGCGGGGTTCTTCCGTTGCCCGGGGC
>JBFMHQ010000046.1:0-7409 GCA_040751815.1 Bacillota bacterium
GCGCGGCCAGGCGGCCAGGCCGATAATTACCGCCGCGGCAAAAAGCCAGAGCAGGGCGTACCGCTCGTGCAGGGCTCCCTTGCGTACCAGCTCCAGCACTGTTAGGAAAAACAGCAGGGAAATAGTGAGGGCGAGGAGGTAGATAAGACCCGCCCTTATACCGCTCCCCGCGCCAGATTTTTCAGCACGGCAAGGAATACCTTGATCATATAATACGTGGCCCGCGCCAGGTTGATGGAGGAGGCGCCGCCGGCGCGCGCGTGCATGGCTACAGGCACCTCCTCTACCCGCCGGCCGTGGCGCCGGAGACGGGCCAGGACCTCGACCTCCGGGTAATCGTCGGGGTACTCGCGGGCAAAGGCGGCAATCAGGTCGCGGTTCACCGCGCGGAAGCCGCTGGTGGGATCGGTAATCCGGCGCCGGTAAATGAGGGAGATGACCAGGCCGAAGGCGGTAATACCCAGGCGCCGCAGCGGCGGGACCCGGTACCGGGGCCTTCCAGGAAGCGCGACCCCAGGGCCATGTCCGCCGTTCCGGCAAGTACCGGACGGAGCAAACGTTCCAGGCTTGTGGGATCGTGCTGCCCGTCCCCGTCGACCTGCACGGCGACATCGTAGCCGTGGCGGAGCGCATAAAGGTACCCCGCCTGCACGGCCCCGCCGATGCCCAGGTTGAAGGGGAGATTAAGAACAACGGCACCCGCCCCCGCAGCTGCGGCGGCGGTGCCGTCGCTAGAGCCGTCGTTGACCACCAGGACGTCGGGGATACCCTGCCGCCGGACGGCGCGCACCACGTCCCCTACCGATTTCTCCTCGTTGTATGCCGGTATAATCACCAGCACCCGCGGCCGGCCTTCGGCGCGGGCAGGCAGCGCCCCCGCTTCCTGATGGCAGGCAAGACCCATACAGGGCAACCCTCCGTACGGAGAATATTCGGCGGGTGCCCAGGTTTATCCTGCCGCTGCCTATCTTTCGCCTTCCGGTTTCACCCAGATCTCCCGGGCGAGTTCCGCGTCGAGCACGAACTGGGTGCGGCCGGCCTGGATAAGGTAACTCGGGAAGCGCTGCAAAAGGCGCACCGGCGTTCCCGGCAAAAGCCCCAGGGCGGCCAGCTTTTTCCGCAGGCGGGGATTGTTCCGGGCCAGAAAAGCAACCGTCCCGGCCTGGCCGACGACCATTTCGCTGAGGCGACGTGCGCCGTTAGATCCGTACACCAGCTCGATATCCGGCAAGTATTTTCCCTCCCCAGGAGCGCAACATTTTCAACCACTTCGGTTCGGGCAGCGCCTCGTAGCCGCAGCGCGGGCACCTCAGTCTACCGCACATCCCGGCCAGCGGGCAGCCGCCGCAGGCGCGCCGGGCCTCCTCCTCGTTGAATTCCAGCCCGCAGAAGTCGCACCTCACAACGTCACCCCCAGCAGGCGCAGGATCGCGTGCAAGACGTAGCCGGCACCGAAGGCGAAAACCAGGACGAAGAAAAACATGCCGAAGGCGACCCCGGCGCCGCGCTCCTTGATGGCCACGATGAATTGGGCGATGCACGGGACGAAGAGGGTAAGGGTGGCGGCGGCCACGACCAGTTGCACGCCGTCGAACTTCCCTGCCGTGTAAAGGTCGTAGAGCCCCGCAGCGCCGTAATCGCGCCGGAAGAAGCCGAAAAGGAAGGCCACCGCCGCTTCCGGGGGCAGGCCGATGGCCTGCACCACGGGCGCGAAGGCGCGCACCAGCGCGGCAAAAATACCGGTGAGCTCGCCGAGCCAGATGAGCACACTGGCGAGGACGAAGAGGGGCAGCACCTCGATAAAGTACATGCGCATGCGCGTATAGGTCTTAAGCAGGACGTTGGCCAGACGCGGCAGCCGCAGCGGCGGCACCTCCATGTAGAAGGTCGGCCGCTCGTCGGGCAGGAGCTGCGCCGCCAGCCAGCCCACGAAGAGAAAGACCAGGGCGATGAAACCCGCCCAAACCAGCACGGCCAGCGGGCGCCCGGCCAGCAGCGCCAGGATAACCCCGAGCTGCGCCGAGCAGGGAATGGCCAGGGTCAGGAGCAGCGTGGCGATGATCCGCTCGCGCCTGGTCTCCAGGATGCGGCTCACCAGGGTGGCCATGGTATCGCACCCGAAGCCGAGGGTCATGGGAATGACCGCCCGCCCGCTCAGGCCGATCTGCTTGAAAAAGCGGTCGACCAGCATAGCCAGGCGGGGTAGGTAGCCGGAATCCTCGATGATGGCGAACACGAAAAAGAAGGTTCCGACGATGGGCAGCACGATGGCCACGGCGTAGCGCAGCCCCAGGGTGATAATGCCGTAGTCATGGGCGAGGAGTTCCTGCACGGCCGGCCACGGGATGTGGCCGTCGACCAGGCGGTTGACCCAGGGGATGATATGGGCGTCGAACAGGGTGGACTCCAGGAAATCGACCACCACCCCGGCGCCGAACCCCCCGACGAACTTGTAAAGGCCGAAGTAGAGGACGAGGGCCAGCAAGGGAAGGCCGGTCCAGGGGTTCATCATGAGCCGGGAAAGGCGGTCGGCCACGGCGGCGCTTCCCGGGGGGGATTCCGTTACCACGGCGGCTGCAAGGGCGGCGATCCTGCCCTGGCGGGCCTGGAGTACGGCCTCGTCCACTGCTCCCCGCAGGGTTTCCCTTACGCGGCTTACGATCTCGGCGATCTTCCCGTAGCCCGCTCCCTCCCGGTCCTTTACCAGGGCGTGGATCTCCGGGTCCTCCTGCAGGAGCAAAAGCGCCACCGCCTGGGGCGAGACGCGGTAAGAGCCCTTCAGTAGCACGGCTATTTCGGCCAGCGCCTCCTCGACGGGTTCGGGGTACGTGACGGCTTTAACCTGCGAAGCGCCCATGCTCCGCGATCACCCGCCGCAGCATATCCATTCCGTGTCCGCTGGTGGCTACCGTTCCCACAACGGGGATTTTCAGTTCCCGGGAAAGTCTTTCCAGGTCAATCGTCAGACCCAGGCGCGCCGCCTCGTCCAGCATGTTCAGCACCAGCACCACCGGCAGGCCGGTTTCCAGGAGCTGCAGGGTGAGGTGCAGACTCCTTTCCAGGTTCTTGGCGTCGGCCACGTGCACGATAAGGTCGGCTCCCTCCTCCAGCAGGAGGCGGCGCGTAACCTTTTCTTCCTCGGTAACGGCCAGGAGGGAATAAAGCCCGGGCGTGTCGACGATCTCGCACTCCTGCCCCCCGATTACTGTGCGGCCCCGCGAAACCTCCACCGTGGTTCCGGGGTAGTTGGAAACCGTAACGTAGGTTCCGGTCAGCCGGTGAAACAGGGCGCTTTTTCCCGCGTTGGGGCTGCCCACAAGGGCAACCCGGAAAAAGTTGGCCTGCGAACCGCGACCACGCCGGTGGCGCCTCCGCAGACGTTGCCGCATGCCGTTATCCCCTCCGCAAAACCTATGGCGTCAATGCCGCTTCCGCAGCGCACTGCCGGCAAACGGCGCACCCCTCGGGGCGCTCACCCGTGCGGGCGTAACGCTGAAAGAGGGCCAGGAAACGCACCGGTTTTTCGGGACAGGCCTGCACGAAATCGACCAGCTGGAGCAGCCGCTCCCGTGCCTGGGGCGAAAGGTGGTGCTCCACGCGGCAGGCGTCCTCCTCCGCCACCTCGGGGGCCAGCCCCAGCACCTCGTGGAAAAAAGCGAAGAGCATGAGGTGGCGCGCGTAAATCTCCTCGGCCACGGCCCGCCCCTTGGGCGTGAGCTCTATGTGCCCGTAGCTCTCATGCTCGACCAGGTTCTTCTCGGCCAGCGACTTGATCGCCGCGACCACCGATGGGTTCTTGATGCCCAGAAACGAGGCCACATCCTTGACCCTGACTACTTTCTGGCGGCGTTCCAGGAGAAAGATGGCCTCCAGGTAGTCCTCGACCGCCCGGGTGTACCCCGTCAAAGCTTTTCACCTCGGCAGCCGCCGGCGGCGGCAATAAGTTAGAAAAGACTAACTTTATTAGAACACGCTAGTTAACTATTGTCAAGGGGGATGTGGTGAAGAGGGGGTTATTGGATGCGGTCGAAGGAAAAACCCTTCGTAGTGAAGAGGGAGATGGCGGCGTCCACCACGTCGGGATCGTAAAGCTCGCCCCTGTGCCGGGCGATTTCCGCCAGAGCCTCCTTTGTGTCGTGGGCGGGCCGGTACGGGCGGTGGGAGGCCATGGCCTCGAGAACGTCGGCCACCGCCAGGATGCGCGCTTCCAGGAGGATGGCTTCCCCCTTCAGGCCGGCGGGGTACCCCGAGCCGTTCATCCTCTCGTGGTGCTGCAGTACGATCCGGGCCACCGGCCAGGGAAAATCGATGTTTTTCAGCACGTCGTAACCCACTTCCGGGTGGGTCTTGATGAGGGCGAACTCGATCTCGGTCAGGTGGCCGGGCTTATTGAGAATGGCGGCGGGGATTACGGTCTTGCCCACGTCGTGGATCAGGGCGGCGAAGCGCAGGCCGGCAACACGCTCCTCCGGCAGGCCCATCTCCCGGGCGATGGCGCAGGCCAGTTCGGCGACGCGGCGCTGGTGGCCCGCGGTGTACGGGTCGCGCATCTCCACCAGGGTGGCGACCGCGGTAATGGCGCTCTCCAGGCTCCGCCGTAGCCGCGCGAGGTTTTCCCGTCTTTCCCGCTCGGCCCGGCGCCGTTCGGTATCGTCCCGGAAAACCACAACCACACCCAGTATTTCCCCGTTTTCCCCGCGGATGGGAGCCGCGGTATCCATTATCGGTATTTTCCGGCCGTCCCTGCCGATGAGAACGGTGTGGTTGCCCAGACCCACCACGACTCCCTCGCGGAGTACCCTGTGCACGGGGTTGTCCACCGGCTGCCCGGTGAATTCACCCACGATGCGGAAAACCTCCGCCAGCGGTCGGCCCAGGGCTTCCTTTTCCGGCCAGCCTGTAAGGTCGGCGGCCACCGGGTTGCAGAAGGTAACCATACCTTTATCGTCGGTGCAGATCACCGCGTCGCCGATGCTCGCCAGGGTGACCCGGTACCGCTCGCGCTCCTCGTACAGGGCAAGGGCCGCTTCCTTGCGCCTCGTGATATCCCGGACGACGGCCAGCACGCGGACTTTACCGCCGATGACCACGTGCTTCAGGTTGACCTCCACCCAGAAGCGCCGGCCGTGCCGGTCTTGAGCCAGCCACTCGAAGAGCTGGGGCGCCGCCGCGGCCTTCCTGAACCAGGCCAGGGCATGCTCCCGGTCGTATGGCGGCTCGCCGGCGCTCAGGTCGGCTATGGTCAGGGAGAGGGCCTCTTCGCGGCTCAATTCGTACATCGCGCACATCTTCTGGTTGACGTCCAGGATGGCCCCCGTTTCCGGGTCGTGGATAAAGATAGCGTCGCTGGCAGCCTCGAATATGGTGCGGTAGTTGGCTTCGGAAGCGGCCAGGGCCTCTTTGGCCCGCCGGAGGTCCGTAATATCCAGGAAAGAGGCCACGCTCCGGCGGGTCCCCGGGACCAGGGCGACCGTAGCCCATATGGGGTGTTTGCGGCCGTGGCGGTCGACAAAGAGAAACTCGTAGTTGTGGGGCGCCGCCGCCGGATCCTCCCGGCGCCGGCGGTGGTATCCAAGCATGCGCGGCAGATCCTCCGGCGCCACAAACTCGGTCCAGCTCTTGCGGCCCTCGATCTCGTCGCGCGGATAGCCGGACAGGGCGACAAATGCCTCGTTGCAAAGGGAGATGGTGGTATCTTCCTCGATAACGATCATGGCGGTGCCCGTGTTTTCAAAAATGGTCCGGTAGAGATCGTCGTGCCCCCGGGTCATAACCACGGAACCCCTCCCTGGGCTCTTGATCCCTGAGCGATCGCCGCCGGCCTCGCCGGGAGGTTCGCTGCCGCGCAGCCGTACGGCCTCAAGTTTTCGACAGGATGTTTCTTTTTTCCTGCTATTCCTGGCCACCCTTTTATCGTGCAGGCGATATCCCGCCAGGTTGGCCGGAACCGTACGAGGGTTCCCTTCGCCGGGCAAGTTGACAAGCGGGAACCCGGCCCATAGAATGTTGCTAGAAGACCGCCGGTTTTTTACCTGGAATTGGTAAAACCCTGTAGCCGGATATATTATAATTTATAATTGAGCGGTTATAATTGAGCGGTTTGACACCTCCCCTGCCGGACGCGGCGCTTTATGATTCCGGCGCGGTGGAATCAGGAATTAAGGAGATGTAGAAAAATGGCCAAACACCTCTTTACGTCGGAATCGGTAACCGAAGGGCACCCGGACAAGGTTGCCGACCAGATTTCCGACGCGGTCCTGGATGCCATTCTGGCGAAGGACCCGCTGGCCCGGGTGGCGTGCGAAACCCTGGTAACTACGGGGCTGGTGCTGGTGGCCGGGGAGATCACCACCGAATGTTATGTGGACATCCCCGAAATTGTACGCCGCACGGTGCGCGATATCGGGTATACGCGGGCCAAGTACGGCTTCGACGCCGACACCTGCGCCGTGCTCACCAGCATCGACGAGCAGTCACCCGACATTGCTATGGGGGTGAACGAGGCGTGGGAGGTAAAGAGCGGCGAGGCCCTGGATGACCTCTTCAGCCGCGTCGGGGCCGGCGACCAGGGCATGATGGTGGGATACGCCACCGACGAAACGCCGGAACTGATGCCCCTCCCCATTACCCTGGCCCACCGCCTGGCGCGCCGCCTGGCGGAGGTGCGCAAGCAGAAGATCCTCCGCTACCTGCGCCCCGACGGCAAGACCCAGGTTACGGTGGAGTACGATGACGACCGCCCGGTGCGCATCAACACCATTGTGGTTTCCGCCCAGCACCACCCCGACGTCGGCCTGGATACCATACGCAAGGATATCCGCACCCACGTGATCGAACCCGTCGTGCCGCCCCGGTTCCTTGACGAGGCCACGCGCATCCTGGTGAACCCCACCGGGCGTTTTGTCCTCGGCGGCCCCCAGGCCGACTGCGGGCTCACGGGGCGCAAGATCATTGTGGATACCTACGGCGGCTCGGCCCGCCACGGCGGCGGCTGCTTCTCCGGCAAGGACCCCACCAAGGTGGACCGTTCGGCCAGTTACGCCGCGCGGTACGTGGCGAAGAATATCGTGGCGGCGGGCCTGGCCTCCCGGTGCGAGATCCAGGTGGCCTACGCCATCGGGGTGGCCCGGCCGGTTTCCATCCGGGTGGACACTTTCGGCACGGGCGTGGTGCCCGAAGAAAAGATCACCCGCCTGGTGAGGGAGCATTTCGACCTGCGCCCCGCGGCGATCATCCATCATCTCGACCTGCGGCGCCCGATTTACAGGCAGACGGCAGCCTACGGCCATTTCGGACGCCCCGATCTCGACCTTCCCTGGGAACGTACCGACAAGGCCGAGATATTGCGGTCCGAGGCCGGGTTGCACGAACCGTTGATGCGTTTCGGCACCCTGTAGGCCGGTTCTTGC
>JBFMHQ010000046.1:7509-9816 GCA_040751815.1 Bacillota bacterium
CGGGATCGTCCTGCTCTGGCGCTTTGCGCCGGCGCTCGACCTGGACCATGCGGGTGAGCTGGCCCTTCTGGGCCTTCTGGTGATGCTGGCCGACTGGCTGGTGGTTTTCCTGCCCCACGGGCAGCTTTCGGCGGCCTATGCCGTGGTCCTGGCTGCCTTCATCACTTACGGCCCTGCGGCGGCTGCCTGGGTCAACGGGGTGGCGACCGTCCTGGCGCAGGGCATTGTCAACCGGGGCAACCCCTTGCGCACCACCCTTTTTAACGGCATGCAGTACGTGCTGGCCGTGACCGCCGGGCAGCTGGCCTACGCCCTCAGCGGGGGCCGGGTCGCGGACCGCCTGGCCCTGGATAACCTCCTGCCGCTCCTGGCCTTCACCGCCGCCTATTTCACTGCCAACCACCTGCTGGTTGCCTTGTACGGCTATCTTCCCGCCTGCACCCGCCACCCGCTGGTTTCCTGGGTTGACGCCCTGCGCTGGGACGGGCTCACCTACCTGGTGGTGGTGCCGGTGGGCGGGCTGATGGCGCTTCTGCAGGATACGGTGGGTTTTGCCGCGGCTTTTGTGCTCTTTCTGCCCCTGCTGGCGGTTCAGGGAGTCATGCGCCGGCACATTCGCCTGGAAATCACCAACCGGGAGCTGTCGGCGCTCAACGAAATTACCTGCGCCTTAAACAGGAGCCTCGACCCCGACGCCCTTCTCCGGCTCATCCTGAAGGAAACCGCGCGGATCGTGCCCTACCATACGGGAGTCATCTACCTGCGCCAGGAACGGGAGCCGGGCGAGGAAGAAACGTACGTGGTTCGGGCGGTGCGCAGCCGGTATGCGAGGGAGCTTTTTCGTTCCCGCAGCGGCGCCGGCGAGGGTCTCGTCGGCTGGGCCCTGGCGCGGGGCGCGCCAGCGCTGGTCGGGGATACGCGGGCCGATGCCGTGCTGGCGCGTGTTCCGGGTCTGCCGCAATTCCTGCGTTCCCTCATCACCGTGCCCCTGCGCGCGGAGGAAGAAACGGTGGGGCTCCTGGTTGTGGGGGAGAGGCGCCCGCAGGCGTTCGGGGAGCGGCACGTGCAGTTGCTGAGTATCATCGGCGGGCAGGCCGCGGTGGCCATCAGTAACGCCCTCCTTTACGGACGCATCGCCCGCATGGCCGTGACCGACGAACTCACCGGGCTTTGCAACCGCCGGCACTTCTTCACACGCGGGCGGGAAATCCTGGAGCAGGGAAAGGCTTTGGGGACACCGGTGGCGCTGGTCCTCGTCGATATCGACGACTTTAAGGCTTTCAACGACTCTTACGGCCACCTGGCCGGCGATGCGGCACTGGTGGAAATTGCCGGGGTAATGCGGCGCGGCCTGCGGCGCGGTGATCTCCTGGCCCGCTACGGCGGCGAGGAGTTCGTCGCCCTGCTTCCCGCCACGGGGGATGCCGGCGCGACGGAGGTGGCCGAGCGACTGCGGCGGGATGTGGAAAACCACCGCGTACGGGTCGCCGGAGCCGTCGGGCGTTTGACCATCAGCGCCGGTATTGCCGTCTACCCCCAGGACGGAAACAACCTTGAAGAACTCCTGCGCGCGGCCGACGCCGCCCTCTACCGGGCCAAGGAGACCGGCCGCAACCGGCTTTTCACGGCCAGGCAGGCCGCCGGCATAAAGCGGGTGGGACCGCCGTAGCATGTGGTTGTGGGAAGCGCTATTTAACCTCCTGTTTCCCGAGCGACCTCACTGCCCCCTTTGCGGCAACACGGCGGCCGCAGGTATCTGCGCTTCCTGCCGGGCCGTGCTGGCCGCCTTCCGCGCGCGGGGTTTCTGCGCCCGGTGCGGGCGCTACCCGGCCCGGGGAGAAGCGCCGCCGGGCTTTGTTTGCCCCACCTGCCGCCGGCGGGAGTGGCCCTTTGTCGCGGCCCGCGCCGCGGGGCCGTACGGGGAACTGCTGCGGGAGGCGGTGCACCGCTTGAAGTACCGGGGCCGGCGACGGCTGGCGGTCGTGCTCGGGCAGCTCATGGCCGAGGCGGCGCGGGGCGATCCCCTCTACCACCATGTCGAACTTTGCGTCCCGGTTCCCCTGGCCGGGGCGCGGCTGGCCGCCCGGGGGTACAACCAGGCGGAGTTGCTGGCTCGGGAAGTCGGGCGCCGGCTTGGCCTGGAGGTGGTGCCGGCGCTGGCGAAGGTGCGGGAAACGCCGCCGCAGACGGGGCTTGGCCGCGCAGCGCGCGCGGCCAACCTCGAGGGGACGCTGGTCCCGGTCCGGCCCGCTCCCATTCGCGGCCGCCGGGTGCTCCTCATCGTCGACGTTTTCACCCCCGGCGCCA
>JBFMHQ010000047.1:0-9787 GCA_040751815.1 Bacillota bacterium
GCCGGCCTGGTGCGGGAGTACGGCGCCGACGGGGTTTTGAGCTACGTCCTCTCTTTTTGCGACCCGTACGCCGTCGAGACCTACCACGTGGAAAAGGCCTTAAAACAGGCGGGCATCCCGTCGCTGAAGATCGAAACCGACTACAGCCAGCAGGATGCCGGCCAGATAAAGACCCGTATCGAGGCTTTCCTGGAGCTGCTTGGGAGCGCGGGACAACGGGCCTGAAAAGGGTAAGTATCTCCGGCAGCAGCGTGGAAAACCGACGGCGCCCCGCCTCCTCCGGGTTAGCAAGCCCCCCGTGGCCCGCAATGGCATACCGCCTGTGCGGGCAGGGGGTGTTGCGTTTTAAGACAGAGATGTCTAAATCCTGGTCAGGGCAGCGCCATCTCTCCCCTAACAACTTCTCTCCGCAGAAGGTCTTCCACCTTGGCACGCCCCTTGCTTTAACCTCCCGAACGAATGCATTCCGGAGTGAAAGGAGGGTAGAAGGTCAAGCACCTTGGCATCTTAAAACGCTCAGGGAGGTATGGGCCGTGCAAAAGCAGAACTCCGCGGACAATCCGCGCAAGGCCACATTTTCCAGGCTGATAACCGTTGTCGTGGGAATCGTGACATTGGCCGTCTTCTGGACAGGGATTGTTTTTTTGCGGAACGACGTGTTTAAGGATTACTACAATCCTGCCCGGCACAGCATTGTGGAGCAGGATCCCGATACCCTGGAAGTATATGCGTGGAAGGATGCCCAGGGCCGCGTTTACACGCGCGAGAGCGCGTCCGTCCGCCTGTTCCCTTACGGTATAACGGCGCTTATCCTGGTCGTTATGGGACTGGCAGCCAGCCTTCAAAGCGCTCTGACCCAGGCCTGTGAGACGTTGCTTGCGGGCAAAACAGAGGCCGCGCCGGGTCGCGTTGCGAGGAACGCTACCCTGACTTTTGTGGGCGGCCGCAAAACCGACAGTCCCTCCACGGCCGGTGAAAGCTGATACGGCAGGTGATCCTGATGCACGTTTTTTTGCCCATCGCGAATATGGATCTCAACATTGCCCTGGTTCTGGGACTCGGCGGCGTGGTCGGGTTGCTGTCCGGCCTTTTCGGGGTGGGAGGAGGTTTTCTCCTCACACCGGTCCTTATGATGTCGGGCGTTCCGCCGGCCGTGGCCGCGGCCAGCGACACCAACCAGATAGTAGCCGCTTCGGTGTCGGGAACACTGGCCCATGCGCGCATCGGCAACGTTGATTTCAAACTGGGAGCCATCATTCTGGTCGGCGGCCTGATCGGGGGGACCTGCGGCACCGATCTGGTACACTACCTCCGCAGCATGGGCAATTTCGACTTCGTGGTCAAACTCGCCTACGTCCTGATGCTTTTCGGGGTTGGACTTTTCATGCTCCAGGAAAGCCTCAGGGCCATGCGCAGGCAGGAGTTGGAAGGACCACAGGAAGAAACCGCAAAGCCTTCGCCCACCCGGCGTTTTATGCAGGAGCTTCCCGGGCAAATGTACTTCCCCACCTCGGGTATCAGGTGTTCGGTTCTGGCCCTGGGGGGGCTGGGCTTCCTGATCGGCATACTGGCGGCCCTTATGGGGGTAGGCGGCGGTTTTATTATGCTGCCGGTAATGATCTACCTGCTGGGCATTCCTACCCTCAAAGCCGTGGGCACCAGCATTTTTACCGTCGTCTTTACCGCCATTAACGTAACCATCGCCCAGGCCACACTTAACGATACCGTCGACATAGTGCTGGCCATTCTGCTCCTTATCGGTTCGTCACTGGGTGCTCAGGTGGGAGCTATGCTCGGGCAGCGGCTCCGAGGGGAACAGCTCCGTGTGTTATTTTCCTTTATTGTCCTCGGGGTTATGGTCAAGATGCTGTACGAGCTCGTGGCCAGGCCCGGGGCAATGATCGTTCTGGCAGGTGGTCATTGATGCCACGGATACGGCGCGGCACCGGAATAACCCTTGCCCTGGTCCTGATCCTCATTTGTCCCTGGCCTGCCCCGGCCGGTGCGTTAACCGTCCGGGTTGCACCCGAGCTGGTTTCGGTTAACCTGGGATACCACGGGAGAGAAGTGCTTCTGGAAGGCGAGGCACCTCCCGGTGCCGATGTTTACGTCAAAGTTGTATCGGCACCGGTGCGTGCAACCCTCAGCCAGAAAGGTCGCGTCCTGGGCTTCTGGATGAACGTCAGGAAGGTCAGTGTCGAAGGCCTGCCCAAACTGTACCAGTTGTATACCCCGGGCACCCTTGCCGATGCACCTCCGGTTCTACGGCGGGAGGGCTTCACCGCGGATTACGCGGATGCCCGGCGGGCAGCCCGGGTTACGGAACAGACAGGGAATGCGGACCGCCTGTTACCGACCGCCGCAGCAGATCCTTTCGTGGCGTCGCTGGTACAAATGTACGAGAGGAAGGGCCTGTACGCCATCGGTGAACGGGCCGTCCAGACGCGCAACGGCCGTTTCCGGGTACTTATCAACGTACCGGTAGGCGTACCCCAGGGTGAGATCCGGGCACAGGTTTACGCGGTACGTGCGGGGCACCTGGTAGCGGTCTCCCAAACCGGTTTTCGCGTCCGGAGCGCGGGCCTTGTACGCCAGCTGAGGGTGCTGTCGGGCACCGACGGCCCGGTTTACGGTAGCCTGGCGGTGCTCATCGCCCTCTTCGCCGGCGCGTTGATTGGTATATTCTTCGATTGGCTGAGGCGCTTCCTGGCGCGGGGAGGTACGGGAAATGCCACTATTGAAGCCCATTAGCGATGCCGGAAATCCACCCTGTGAGGGCATGAGGCGACCAAAGGGCCGCCTGTACCTGTTCCTGGGCGTCGCAGTCCTGGCGGTACTTACAGCCTGCCTTATTTGGTGGCCGTACCTTACCCTTCTGGACAATCTGCTGCGATTCAACCGCACGGCCAGGCTGATAGGGGGTATTGCCGCTTTTGTCCTCCTGATGGTACTGGAGGCCATCATCTCACGGGACGCACCTCCAGCCGGTCTTATCAACCTTTTCGGGCCCTCATCAGAGCGCGAGGAGAAAGAGACGGCCGACGCGGAGGAAATGTGGCCGATGAGCACCTCTGAGGGGCAATCAAGTCGTTTGTCACCACGATAAAGCCGGAGTACGATAAAAAGGCAAAAGAAAGCCGGCAACGAGAGGTGCTTTGGCCATGCGGTTGCGCCTGGGCTTCGGCCGCCAGCTGGTTGTCCTGATGGCGGCGCTGCTGGTTATCCCTGTTGTCATTACAGTGTATATGCTCCACGTGATAAGTGCCAGCGAGCGCGCGACCATCGACCAGCAGAAGCAGCGCCTGGCGAGAGCGGTTGAGCGGCTGGACGCAGGTCTGACAACCGACTTTGAAACCATCCTTGAACAGAGTGGTATACCCGACAACGCGCCCACGCGGGAAAAGGTGGCCGCCCTGAACCGGCACCTGCGGGGATTAATCGAGGAAGTACGCCGTGCCTACCCCGGCTCCGAGGTCGGCTTCTATGTCCGCAGTCTCGACCGGATTGTCGACGGTTCACCCAGCGAGTTTGCCGGCGAAAACTTCTCGCGTCGCCGCCGGCAAAATTTTCTCCGGGCGGTTCAGGGGAAAACGATAACCGAATTGTGGGGGCAGTCGGAACGTGGCATTGTAGAGATATACCGGCCGCTCGTGCGCAACGGGCAGATGATCGGCGCCGTGTGGGCGACGGAGAACCTCAGCCAGTTTTCCTCCCGGGCCGAAGCCGTCGCCCGCACGGCGTACGTCATCATCGGCTGCGGCGTACTCCTCGGGCTGGGCGGATCGCTATTGCTGGTAAACAGGTTCGTGGCCAACGTCAACAGGATCAAGGCCGGCCTTCAGAAACTGCAAAGCGATCTCACCCAGACGCTGGAGGCGGGGGCGGGGGAATTCAAGGAGATTACGACGGCCATCAACGACCTTGCCACCCAGCTGGTGCAAAGCAGGCGCTATAACGAGGTCATGCTGGCCACCATCGACGATGGGTTACTGGTGGTAAACCTGAACGGCGACGTAGTGATCGCCAACGCCGCGGCGCAAAGGCTGCTTGGAGTTAATCCTTATTTCGCCGGCAAAACTTTTCGGGAAGCATTGCCGGAACACTCTCCCTTCAGCAATATTCTGCAAGAAACCCTGGCCCACGGACGCGAGATTAAAGACGTTCTCGTGCCATGGCGTTCAAACGGAGCCGGTTCCGTCCAGCTACTGGTAAGTACCGCCAAGCTGGCCGACGAAAAAGGGGAGCTTATGGGAGCGGTCCTGTGCTGCAGAGACATCACGGAACGCCTGAAGCTGCAAGAGGAAATACGCCGTCAGGAACGGCTGGCGGCGCTAGGCCGGGTAGTGGCGGGCGTAGCCCATGAAATAAGAAACCCCCTGACCTCCATGAGCTGTTATCTGCAGTTGTGGCAGCGGAACGGCAACTCGTCACCCGCGCTTCAGACCATGCAGCGCGAGCTGACCCGCCTGGATACACTTGTGGAACAGTTACTTGATTTTGCCAAGCCTTACGAGGCCAGGCCGGTCCCGTACGACATTAATTTCGTGATAGAAAAGGTACTTCATTTCTTCACGGAGGTCGAGCAGGTCAACTCGACCATCCAGCTGGATCTGGCACCGGACCTCCCTCCTGCCTGGATCGACCCGGAACAGATCGAGCGCGTGTTAATGAACGTCCTCTACAACGCCTTCCAGGCTATGCCGGGGGGCGGCCTGCTCGAAGTGGCTACCGCCCTGGGGGAAAACGGCGAAGCCATTGTGGTACGCGTGCGTGACACCGGCGTCGGGATAGCGCAGGAGCATATGAAACATTTGTTTCAGCCCTTCTTTTCCACCAAGGAAAAGGGCACAGGGCTTGGACTCGCCCTCGCCCGGGAGATCGTGGAGGCGCACGGCGGCCACATTGAAGTAACCAGCGCTGTGGGCAAGGGAACCACCGTAACCATCTTCCTGCAAACGGCTAAGGAGGTCTGACACCGTGGGCAAACTGGTGCTCGTTGTGGACGATGAACCCGGTGTGCGCGATGCCCTGCGTGACGTTCTCGAAGAGTCGCAGTACCGGGTCACGGTAGCGGCCAATGGGCGGGAGGCGCTGGAGAAAATGGACACCCTCTCGCCCGACGTGGTATTGATGGATATACGGATGCCCGAGCTGGACGGGATTAAGGTGCTGGAGATCGTCCGCGCCAGAGGCTCACAGGTGCCCATCATTCTCATCACGGCGTATGGCAGTACCGAGACCACCATTACGGCCATGCGTCTCGGAGCCTTCGACTATATTGTAAAGCCGATCAGGCTGGACGAACTGCTGACCGCCATAGAAAGGGCAACCGAAATCAGAGAACCGGTGATTAAGATAAGCTCACGCATCGGCACCGGCGCGCCTCCCGGCACACTGATCGGCACGTCGAGGGCCATGCAGGAAGTATACAAGGCGATCGGGCGTATCGCCGAGGCCGACGTGACCGTTCTTATCCAGGGTGAAAGCGGCACCGGGAAGGAACTGGTGGCGGAGGCAATTCACTACCACAGCCTGCGTAAGGGAAAGCCGCTCGTCAAGATCAACTGCACCTCCATCCCGGAAAACCTGCTGGAAAGCGAGCTTTTCGGATATGAGAAGGGGGCCTTCACGGGAGCGGTGAGCCGGAAACCGGGCAAGTTTGAGCTTGCGGCCGGAGGTACCGTGTTCCTGGACGAAATCGGGGAAATGAGCCCCGCCATGCAGGTTAAGCTGCTGCGCGTCCTTCAGGAAAAAGCCTTTGAGCGGATCGGTGGCACCGAGACGATCCGCGTGGATGCACGGATCATCGCCGCCACGAACAAAGACCTTGAGCTCAGCGTCCGGGAGGGGCATTTCCGCGAAGACCTTTTCTACCGGCTGAACGTGGTTCAAATTACCCTGCCGCCGCTGCGGGAGCGCCGCTCCGATATTCCGCTGCTTGCCGACTATTTTATCTCCCTCAGCAGACGCACGTGCCGAAAAAAGATCAACGGTATCACCAGGCCGGCTATGGAGATGCTCCTCGCCCACGACTGGCCCGGAAACGTGCGGGAGCTGAAGAACGTCTGCGAACGGGCGGTGCTGATGGCCAGAGGACCGGTCATCACCGCCAACGACGTCCAGGCATGCCTTCGGAACCAGCGTCTCGCGGGCCATTCCACGGCCCGGGAAATCGTCCCGGCGCCTCCCGGGATAACCGAAATACCCCTCAAAAAAATTGTCGCCGACGTGGAAAGGTACGCCATCGTGCAGGCCCTTAAAGAACATAACGGCAACCGCAGCGCCGCAGCGCGCGCCCTCCACCTGAACCGCAGTTCTCTTTACGCAAAAATGCGCGAGCTCGGCCTTGATAAGGAAATCAAGGGCAAATGATAACCTGTGCGTGCCTCAACCGGCGCCCTATTCCTCTCCTTTAGCCCGGCCCGGCATGTATTCATTGACCTTCAGGACACAAAACCATATAATTGAATATGTTAACGGCGATGGAACCCGCCTAACGCCGCCAAACCGACGGCTAATGGTTCCTACCATTTCGGATGTCGGAGGCCGGACCGTAAGACCGGTTTGGTCGCCGGCAAGACCTGCTCCGTGGTGGTAGGAACCATTTTTTCTGGTCTTCACCTGCCGCCACGAACGAAGCTTATCCTTTGAAGGAGGTCGCGTAACACATGTGGTCGGACGCGGCATTATGGGTGGGACTGGCGCTGGCCGCCGCGCTTATTTCCACCCGGCTGGGCATTTCCGTGGCGCTGGTCGAGATCGGGGTAGGCGTCATCGGTGGGAACTTCCTGGGCATGGAGGTCACGTCCTGGGTCAATTTCCTGGCAGGTTTTGGAGCCATTGTGCTGACCTTCCTGGCCGGTGCCGAAGTGGACCCGCAGGTATTAAGGAGCAAGTTCAAGGAAAGCGTATCCATAGGGTTTGTATCCTTTCTACTTCCCTTTCTTGCTGCGATGGCGTACACGTACTACGTGTGCGGATGGGACCTGCGGGCGGCGCAAATCGCCGGCATCGCCCTTTCCACCACGTCGGTGGCCGTCGTTTACGCGGTGATGGTGGAAACGGGTCTCAACCGGACGGAACTCGGCAAGCTCATCCTGGCCGCCTGCTTCGTGACCGACCTCGGTACGGTGCTGGCGCTCGGCATCCTCTTCGCAGAGTTCAACCTATGGATGCCGGTCTTTGCCGGCGTCACGGGCGTCGTGCTGGCCGTCTTGCCCGCGCTTACCCGCTGGTATTTCAAGGCCTTTGGGAACCGGGTGAGCGAGCCCGAGATGAAGTTCCTGTTCCTGATCCTGTTCGGGCTGGGCGCGCTGGCCGCCCAGGCCAGAAGCGAGGCCGTACTCCCGGCTTACCTCGTCGGGCTTGTCCTGGCCAACGTGATGGCCGACCAGCGCGCGCTCCTGCACCGGATGCGCGCCCTGGCCTTTTCCTTCCTGACGCCGTTCTACTTCCTTAAGGCCGGTTTCTACGTGTCCCTGCCCGCCGTGGTGACGGGGGCCGGACTGATTGCCATCCTGCTCCTGGTTAAGGTGGCCGCGAAATTCATTGGCGTCTGGCCGCTGACGGCGGTTTTCCGCTTTGGGCCGCGCGACGGCATGTACACCACGCTCCTTATGTCCACCGGGCTGACCTTTGGCACTATTTCCGCCCTTTACGGTCTGACGAACAACTACATCACGCAGAGCCAGTACACGGTGCTGGTCACCGTAGTTATCGCCAGCGCCGTGGTGCCGACGCTCATCGCCCAGGCGTTCTTCCTGCCGCGGGCGGTGGAGCGTGAAGAAAAAGTGAAAGCGGCAAAACAAGCGGTGGAGGAGGCTTGAGTACGTGTTTCGGAAAATAATGGTGGCCTACGACGGCTCGGAACAGGCGCAGCACGCCCTGCGGGTGGCTCTGGATATCGCCCGGCGTTATGAGGCCGAGGTATGCACGGCCACGGTCGTCCATGTTCCCGATTATGCCGGCACGGTCGACGAGGTGGACGAACAGACGCAGCGCGCCCGGGAGTTTTACGGCAAGACCCTGCAACAGGCGCAGTTCTGGGGGGAACAGGCCGGGGTGAAGATCACGACCCAGCTTCTCTTCGGACACGTCGGCGAAACGCTGGTGCGTTTTGCCGCACAGGAGAACGCCGACCTGGTGGTGGCCGGCGCACGGGGTCTGAGCGCCATCCGGCGGTACCTTATGGGCAGCGTTTCCACGTTTCTTGTGCAGCACGCCCGGTGTCCCGTGCTGGTGGTTAAGGGATAAGCATCGCGGTGACTGACATTGCGTCCAAAGACGGATGTTCTTCCAGGGCCGATCGTCGAGGCCATTATCGAGATGCTGGTTGGATCCCAGGCGTGCACCCCGACAAAGATGGCAGCAAGCCAAGGCCGTTCAAGGTGGCCAGCGCGTAGTACGTGTTCTCAATCGTGGGTATCCCAATGGCCGCCGCCCGCCCAAAGCCCCCGCTGGAGCGCCGGCAGGCCTCGACGAACGCCGCGATCCTTGCCGGGCGCTCCGGTTTCGCCTGCAGGTGATTCAGGGCGCTAACCAGCCAGTAAGCCTGCTCGACGTAGAGAAGGGAGCCAAACCTTTCCACTCGCCGGAGATAGTGGATCGTCGAGGGCGGGTCCTCAAGTTGACGGTTAAGAAAGGCCAGCGTCGCCAGCGCATAATACGTCGTGGCCAGGTTTGAGGACCCGCCGCCGCCAAAACCTCCGTCGGCATTGCGCCGCGCCACGACAAAATCGTACGTCCGGATGACGTCAAAGGGCTGGCGGAGTGTGGACAAAAGCCTTATGGCGAGAAAAGTGGTTTCCAGTTCAGATGGCACCGCGACATCTAAAGTCCGCGCAAGGCCAAAGCCCCCGTCCGGCCCCTCCATCCGGTAGATGTGCTTGGCGCAAGCGGCAAATTCTTCGCTCACCGGGTAGCCGAGCAGTGCCAGGCCTTCCACGATAAAGAAGAGCCCGTAAATACTTGCCGGAGGTTCTTGCCGGTAACGGTCCAGAAGAAACCGGACCGTCGCTTCCCGGCCCGGGGGTTGACGACCTGCAAGACAAAAGCATGCCAGGGCGAAATAAGTATCGCGCGGGCTGGAAGGGGCGACCCGCGCAAAGAAGTAGCCGCCGTCGGCGAGGCGGCAACCGGCCAGGTAACCCCAGGGGTCGGCGGCCCCCCAGGTCTCGCAAGCCCCTGCCCGTGTATCCTCCGGTGTCACCCTATCCCCTCCGTGCTCCCGTTCGCCCGCTTACCGTTACGCCAGGCAAGATACAGCAGCGGCAGGGCCAGGAGTTCCAGGGCAACAATGAAAACCGTGACGTAAAGCAGGTTGACCTCGTACAGGTACCCCAGGACGGCACTGCCGAGCATCCAGGCACCGCCGTAGGCGGTGTTAAAAATGCCGTAAGCAAGGCCACGGCGTTCCGGGGCGGTCATGTCGGCGATGGCCGCGCGCATGGTCGTCTCCTGGATGCCCATTATCGCTCCCCAGAGCATTATCCCGGCCAGGGCCGGAAGATAAGATGCGCCGAAAATCAGCCACGGCAGCGGAAGCGCCAGCAGCGGTACGGCCACCAGCGAACCCATCCCGACGCGGTCGTACAGCCTGCCTGCAATCAGGGCTACCATCGCGTCCACGCCCATGGCCATGGCGTAAAGAAGAGGTATGTAAACGTCGCCAACGACGTTCTGCGCCTTAAAGTGGTAAGAAATCAACTGGAAATGGGCATAGCCGGCCACCGCCGCGACGCTGAACAGGATATAGAACCAGAACGCCCGCGGCAACGGACGCGCTGAG
>JBFMHQ010000048.1:0-9473 GCA_040751815.1 Bacillota bacterium
AGGGAGGAGACCTTAACCGGCGGGCTGAGGGTACAAGCACCGTTTCTTTTCTCGTTCGTGGTTGTGACCGGGCTGCTAAACGGGAAAAAAGGAGGGGATTGCATTGACCTGAAACGGGTAAAGTGAAGGTTCTGCAATCTTGCTCCTTATTTTGTTCTTTGGGAGGGGATACGGTGCCCAGGATCGGTGTTTATATATGCCACTGCGGCGAGAACATCGCCGGCGCTGTAAATATCGAAGAGGTCAGAAAATACGCCGAAAAGCTCCCAGGGGTAGCGGTTGCCCGGGACTACCTCTTCATGTGTTCGGACCCCGGACAGGACCTGATCAAGCAGGATATTAAGGACGGCGTTGTCGACCGGGTGGTAGTGGCGGCCTGCACACCACGCACGCACGAGCCGATTTTCCGCAAGGCGGCAGAAGACGGCGGCCTAAATAAGTACCTCCTCGAGATGGCCAACATCCGCGACCAGGACAGCTGGGCGCACTGGCACGACAAGGAAGGTGCCACCGCCAAGGCCAAACGCCTGATCGCCAGCGCGGTGGCCAAGGCGGCCCTCCTGGAACCCCTGCAGGACCGGTTTGTGGAGGTCACCAAATCGTCCCTGGTCATCGGCGGCGGCGTGTCCGGAATGTTCGCCGCGCTCGATCTGGCCAACGCGGGTTACAAGGTCTACCTGGTCGAGAAAAACCCATCCATCGGCGGTAACATGGCCAAGCTCGACAAGACCTTCCCCACGAACGATTGCTCGGCGTGTATCCTGACCCCCGTCATGGTGCAGGTGGGAACCCACCCGAATATCGAACTCCTGTGCTACTCCGAAGTCGAATCCGTCGAAGGTTCCATCGGGAACTTCAAGGTCAAGGTGCGGAAGAAGCAGACCTACGTCGACTGGGACAAGTGCACCGGTTGCGGCGATTGCGTTGAGGCCTGCCCGGCCAAGGTACCGAACGAGTTCAACGAGGGCATGGACAAGCGGAAGGCCATCTACATCCAGTTCCCCCAGGCGGTGCCGAAAAAGGCCGTCCTCGACATCGAGCACTGCATCAACTGTGCCAAGCGCACCATCGGCACGGAGCCCAGGATCCACTCCAAGACGGGCGAGCCCATCCTGGCCTTTTGCGAGAAGGCGTGCAAGACGGGGGCCTGCGACCGCACCAGGGCGTGGAACCCGGAGGGCGAGCTTTTAGAGCTCAACGTGGGCACCATCATCGTGGCTGCGGGTTACAAGGCCATGGACAAGACCCCGTTCAAGGAGTACTCCCCGCAGTCGCCGAACGTGGTCACCGCCATGCAACTGGAGCGCATCCTGTCGGCGACCGGTCCGACGGAAGGCGAGCTCAAGCGCCCCTCGGACGGCGAGAAGCCGAAGACCATCGCCTTTATCTCCTGCGTCGGCAGCCGGGACAAGAACTACCACACGTACTGCTCCAAGGTCTGCTGCATGTACATGCTCAAGGAAGCCCGGCTGATCAAGGAGAAATACCCGGATACGAACGTCTACATCTTCTTCATCGACGTGCGGACCGGCGGCAAGGACTTCGAGGAATATTACGACTACTGCCGGGACCTCGGCATCAAGATCATCCGCGGGCGCGTTGGCGGCGTGGACGAACTGGCCGGCGACCGGCTGCGGGTGCGCGCCTACGACGTCGACCTGGGCAACCCGGTCGAACTGGAGGCCGATCTCGTGGTGCTGGCCACGGCCATCGAGCCGGCGCCTGGTCTGGAGGAACTGGGCCGCAAGCTCGGCATCACGTGCGGCAGCGAGGGGTTCCTCAAGGAATTGCACACGAAACTTTACCCGGTGGAAACCTCGGTCAAGGGTATCTACATCGCCGGCTGTGCCCAGGGGCCGAAGGATATTCCGGAATCGGTATCCCAGGCCCGCGCGGCCTCGTCGGCGGCGGCGGTGCCCCTCACCCTGGGCAAGGTCGTCGTGGAGCCGCTGATCTCCGAGGTCGACCAGGACAAGTGCAGCGGCTGCGGCATTTGCGTGCCGCTGTGCCCCTATTCGGCCATCAGCCTGGTGCCGCGCGACGACAAGCTGCGGGCGAAGATTGACGAGGCCCTTTGCGCCGGCTGCGGCGTGTGCGCGGCGGCCTGCCCGTCGGCGGCCATCACGCTGCACGGTTTCACGAGCGCGCAGATCCACGCGCAAATCGAAGCTCTAACTGCTGGTATCGGGGGTGGTGCGAGTGTCTAGCGCCCAGGCGACGGCGGAGGTTATCAACCTCTCCGAAGGCGAACTCGATCTGGTTAACGAGATAAGGGAACTCGGCGGCGAAGAGTTGCTGGAATGCATCCAGTGCGCCAAGTGCGCGGCCGCCTGTCCCATGGTGCTGGCCGGCTTCCCGTTCTTCAACAAGCGGGTAATTCAGGCAATTTTGCTGGGGTTGAGGGAGACGCTGCTGGACGACTCCTCCATCTGGGCCTGCCAGTCGTGCAACCGCTGCACCGAAGTTTGTCCGCGCAAGGTCAACCCCTTCGAAATCGTTCAGGCCATGCGGCGCGTGGCGGTGCGGGAGTTTGCGCTGCCCACCCTGTCCATCGAAGGAATAAAGTCCCTTTACGATACCGGGCACGCCGTCTACCTGGCGGATGCCTGGCAATCGCGCGAAAAGGTCGGACTGCCCAAAACGCCGCCCTCCACGGTGGCGTATCCGCAGGCGCTCAAGGATCTGCAGGCTCTCATGCGCAAAACGGCGCTGGCCGACCTGGGGATCATCCCCATGGGCGAGGCCGGTGTAACAGATACTTGCGAGGTGTAGCCAATGAAGGTAGGATTTTTTGTCGGGTGCAACACGTCCTTCAACCGGCCTGACCTGGAGCAGGCCGTGCGGTACGCTTATCCGGCGCTCGGCGTGGAGCTCGACGACCTGGAGGGGCAGTCCTGCTGTCCGAGCTGGGGTACCATGCCCTCCATCGATCTGGTCGGCTGGTGCGTTCTGGGGGCCAGGAACTACACTATAGCCGAGGAAAAGGGCCTGGACATGATCACCGTGTGCGGGAGCTGCTACGGGAGTCTTGCCGAAAGCAAGTACAAGATGGACACCCGTCCCGAGGTCAAGGCCAGGGTAAACGAACTTCTCAAGGAGATCGGCAAGGAGTACAAGGGCACCAGCCGGATCAGACACGCGGTGTGCTATCTTTACAAGGAAGTGGGACCCGAGAAGATCAAGGAGGCCCTCAAGCATAAACTCGACGGCCTGACCATAGCCGTGCAGCCCGGGTGCCATTCCCTCTGGCCGAGCGAGGTCTACGTGGACAAGGAGGAGGACCCGTTCCACCCCAAAGTCCTGCGGGAGATGTGCGAGGCGCTCGGAGCTTCCGCCCCCTACTACAGCCGGCTGATCGACTGTTGCGGCATGGGCGCCATGCGCAGCACCGATATGGAAAAATCCTTCAAGCTGGTGCTGCGGAAGCTCGAATCTATGAAGGAAGAGATCAATCCCGACCTGATCGTCACCGGTTGCAGCTCGTGTCTCATCCAGTTCGACACGGCACAGGAGTTCCTGCGCAAGGACAGGAAGATCAACTTCGAGATCCCCGCCCTGCACTATATGCAGCTCCTGGCACTCTGCCTGGGAGCCGACCCGCAGCAGGTCACCGGGCTCGCCAAGACAGACGTGAGCCGGGTCGTGAACAGGATTTTGGAGGGATGAAAATGAGCGACTGGACGCCGAATATCGTGGTCTTCGCCTGCAACTGGTGTACCTACCAGGGGGCCGATCTCGCCGGGAGTCTGCGCTACGACTACCCGTCCACCATCAACATCGTCCGGGTCCCGTGTAGCGGGCGGGTGGAACCCGAGTTCATCGTTGCCGCCCTTAAGAACGGCGCGGACGGCGTCTTCGTGGGCGGCTGCCATCCGGGCGACTGTCACTACAAGGAGGGCAACTACAAGGCCTCCCGGCGGTTCATGCTTCTCAAGCGTGTTCTCACCGGTATGGGTATCGAACCCGAAAGAGTAAGGCTGGAGTGGATCTCCGGCTCGGAGGGGAAGCGCTTTGCGGAAGTTATGGCAGAGTTTGACAAGACTATTCGGGAGCTCGGACCAAGCCCCATCGGGAGGGATGGCCATGGCCGATAAATTGAAGCTGGCCTACTTCCTTTCCGGTGGGTGCGGCGGCTGCGATATGGCCATCGTGGACCTTTCGGAGACCCTCATCGACGTCCTGCCCAATCTCGAGGTGGTCTTCTGGGCGCCCACGGTGGCCGACGTGAAGTACAAGGACCTTGAGGCGATGCCGGACAAGTCCATCGATGTGGGGCTTTACTCCGGCATGGTGCGCCTCGGCGAGCAGGAGCACATGGCCCACGTGCTGCGCGAAAAATGCAAGGTCCTGGTGGCCTGGGGGATATGCGCGGCCATGGGCGGCATCCCGGGCATGGGCAACCTGCACACTAAGGAGGAAATCTTCCAGACCGCCTACTTCGATACCTACAGCACCGATAACCCGGACGGCATCACGCCCCAGACCAGGTGCGTGGTGGACGGCAAGTACGAACTGACCCTGCCGGAGTTCTACGGGTACGTGCGGCCGCTGAACCAGGTGGTCGATGTCGACTACTACATCGGCGGCTGCCCGCCCCACCATTCCCACGTCGGCCAGGCGATTCTCGCCGTCCTCCAGGGCCAGCTGCCCCCGCCGGGTTCCTGGATTACCGGCGGCAAGGCCGTCTGCGACATCTGCAAGCGGAACCCCGCCCTGCAGGGGGAGGGGAGGGAGCCTATCACCGCCGTGAAGCGCACCATCGACGGCGCGCCGGCGGAGGGCAAGTGCCTGCTGCAGGAAGGCTACCTCTGCCTCGGGCCGATTACCCAGGGCGACTGCGGGGCCCTCTGCCCCAAGGTGAACATCCCCTGCCGGGGGTGCGGCGGGCCGATACCGGGCGTCAAGGACTTTGGTCTCCGCGCCATCGCCGCGGTGGCGGCCTCCCTGGCCAGCGAAGAGCTCGTCGACCAGATCCCCAGTCCGGCGAAGCTGTTCTACCGCTACTCGCTGCCCGCTTCCACGCTGGGCAAGAAGGTAAGGTAAGGGGTGAGGACGTTGAAGAAGATCGAAATCAACCCGATGACCCGGCTTGAGGGCCACGGCAAGATCGCCATCTTCCTGGACGACCAGGGGAACGTGGACAACGCCTTCTTCCAGACCGTGGAGCTGAGAGGGTACGAGCGGTTCCTGCAGGGAATGCCCATTGAAGAAGTGCCGCGCACCGTTTCGACCATCTGCGGCGTTTGCCGGGCCGTGCACTACACGGCCTCAACCAAGGCGGCCGATGCCGTTTACCAGACGGAGCCGACCCCCACGGCGAAGAAGATCAGGGAACTGTTTCTGAACGCCCACTACGTGGAGGACCACTGCGCCATCCTGTACGCCCTGGGCTTCCCGGACTTCGTGGTCGGCCCCACGGCCAACGCCGCCGCCCGCAACCTGATCGGTCTCGTCCAGGCCGTGGGTGCGGAAACCGGCAAGCTGGTGCTCAAGAAGCGTTACGCGGCGGTCAAGGTTATTGAGATGCTGGGGGGCAAGCCGATCCACCCGGTGGCCGCGCTGCCCGGCGGCTGGTCCAAGGCGGTTACGGAGGAAGAGCGCCAGGAAATCCTCGCGCTGGCGAAGGACATGGTCGAGCTCGGCCAGCTGACCCTCAAGGTCTTCGAGGACGTGGTGCTCAAGAACAAGGAGTACATGGAACTGGTAACGGGCGACGCCTACAAGGTCGTTTGCAACTACATGGGCACCGTGGACGACAAGAACCGCGTGCAGTACTACGACGGGACGCAGCGCATTGTGGATACGAAGGGCAACGAGATCGGCCGCTTCACCGGCAAGGGCTATCTCGACTACATCGCCGAGCGCGTCCTGCCGTGGAGCTACCTGAAGATGCCCTACCTCAAGAAGATCGGCTGGAAGGGCGTCGTGGACGGCGAGGGAACGAGCCTGTACTCCGTCGGGCCGCTGGCCAGGCTTAACGTGGCCGACGGGATGGACACGCCGCTGGCCCAGGAATGGTACGAACGGATGTATGCCACCTTCGGCACCAAGCCGGTGCACAACATCCTGGCCTACCACTGGGCGCGGGCCATCGAGCTCCTGAACGCGGCGGAGAAGGTCCAGCAGCTGGCCTCCGACGAGAGCATCACGAACCCCGACGTCCGCGCCGAGCTGGGCACGCCGAGCGAGGGCGTGGGGATCATCGAGGCCTGCCGGGGGACGCTGATCCACCATTACAAGACCGACGACAAGGGTATTGTGCAGGAGGCCAACCTGATTGTGGCCACCACCCACAACAAGGGGCCCATCAACGTGGCCGTCCGGCGGGCCGCCCAGAACTTCATCAAGAACGGCCAGGTGGACGAGGGTATCCTGAACCTGGTGGAGATCGCCTACCGGCCGTACGACATCTGCCTGGCCTGCGCCACCCACACCCTGCCGGGGCGGCTTCCGGTCGAGGTGGACATTTACGACAGCAAGGGAGAGCTCTACAAGAGACTGCGGAACTACTAGAAACGAGGATCCTGCGCCATGCGAACCGTTGTTGTGGGTATCGGGAACCCGGTGTTAAGGGATGACGCCGTGGGCGTCAAGGTGGCCCAGCACTTCGAGGGGCTGGTGGACACGGAGATCCTTATGACCACCGACTTCAAGGTGCTTGACAAGCTCCTGGGCTACGACCGGGCGGTCATCGTCGACGGCGTCCGCCTCGGGCATGCCCCGGGTACGGTCCTGGAGTTTAACGTTGACGATCTCCTGTTCACGTACACCTACTCCGGTACCCATAACCTGAGCCTGCCGACGACCCTTAAAATAGGGTACGAACTCTTTGCCGAAGAAATGCCGCGGGAGATCAGGATCGTCACCGTCGAGGTGGAAGATGTGACCACCTTCGGCACGGACTGCACCCCCGCGGTGGAGAAGGCGATCCCCGAGGCCGTCAGGCGGGTGAGGCATTACCTGGAGAGCGGCTCCGGGAAATAGAAGCGCGGTGTAAAGCGCGGGCCGCATTGTTCGGGATTGGCGCGTCCGGCGCCGGATGCCGGTGGGGAGGGAAGGTTCCCGCGGTGCCCGGGCCGGCGCTGCCTCCCGGCGGTGCGGCCCGCTCCGTTTTCGGGCGCGTGCGGCGCCTCCGGCAAAGGGCGGCCCGCGGGCGGCCGGGTATGCTGGCGCGGTATTTGTTGCCGCGCCATACATGCGTGTGCTATAATATTGCCCGGCTTACTCCGGGAGGTGAAGGAGTTGAAGAAAGACATCCATCCGGCGTACGGGCCGGCCAGGATCACCTGCGTCTGCGGCGCGGTGTTCGAGACCGGTTCGACGAAGAAGGAAATGCGGGTCGAGATCTGTTCCCGGTGCCACCCCTTCTACACCGGGACGCAGCGGACGGTGGAGACGCACGGGCGGGCCGACAGGTTCCGCAAGAAGTACGGGCTGAAGTAGGGATTAGCAGAGCGGGGGCTCTGCTAATTCGTTAAAGGGTGAGTCGGGCAATGCCGCGGTTTGATTACGGCGGTCAGGCGGTCATCGAGGGCGTGATGATGCGGGGTCCGGCCGTCTGGTCGGTGGCGGTGCGCCGCCCCGACAACAGCATCAACGTGGAGCAGTGGCCGGTGACCTCGGTGACCGGCCGGTGGCGCTTCCTGAAGTGGCCTTTCATCCGGGGGACCGTGGTCATGGTGGAGTCGATGGTGCTGGGCGTGCAGGCCCTGAGCTTCTCGGCCGCGGAGGCGGTCGGGGAGGAGGAGCGGCCCCTGAGTCGCTGGGAACTTGCGGGAACCATCGTGCTGGCCGCCGGCCTGGCGGTGGCCCTCTTCGTCTTCCTGCCGGCCGCCCTTGCCCACCTGGTCCGTTCCCTGGTTCCGGGCTCCTTTGGCCAGAACCTTATTGAGGGCCTGGTGCGCATGCTGGTCTTCCTGGGGTACGTGGCCGGCGTCGGGCTCATCCCCGATATCCGCCGGGTCTTTGCCTACCACGGCGCGGAGCACAAGGTTATCAATGCCTGGGAAGCGGGGGCGGACATGGACGTGGCCGGGGTGCGCCCGTACCCGGTGCTTCACCCGCGCTGCGGCACCAGTTTCCTTTTGATCGTGCTGGCGCAAGCCATTGTGCTTTTTTCCTTTCTGGCCGTGGAGCCCCTCTGGTGGCGCTTGACCTCCCGGCTCCTGCTCCTGCCGGTGGTGGCCGGCCTGGGATACGAATTTATCAAGTTCACGGCCCGGCACGCGGCGCACCCGGCCTGCCGGGCGCTTATGGCCCCGGGGCTCTGGGTGCAGCGCCTCACGACACGCGAGCCGGACGACGGGCAGATCGAAGTGGCCCTGCGGGCTTTGCAGGCGGTTATCGTGAAAGAAGGTGACATCGATGTACGCTAAGCTGGAACAACTGGAGGAACGCTACGACGAACTGGCACAGCTTATTGCCGACCCGGCCGTCATCCGGGACCGGGAGGCGTGGCGGCAGTACACCAAGGCCTACGCCGAGCTGGAGGAAGTGGTCGGGGTTTTCCGGCGCTACAAGAAGGTCCTCAAGGAAATGGACGACGCGCAGGCGCTCCTGGCGGAGGAGGGTGATCCCGAGCTGCGCGGCCTGGCGGAAAGCGAGCTCGACGCCCTTGCCGCCGAGAAGGAGGACCTGGAGCGCCGGCTGAGGCTCCTCCTCCTGCCGCGGGACCCGAACGACGAGAAGAACGTGGTCATGGAAATACGCGCCGGCACGGGCGGTGAGGAAGCCGCCCTCTTCGCGGCCGATCTCCTGCGCATGTACCTGCGCTACGCCGAGCGTCAGGGGTGGCGGGCCGAAATCCTGAGTTCCAGCCCGACGGACCTGGGCGGCTTCAAGGAGGTCATTGTCCTTATCGAGGGCCGCGGCGCGTACAGCCGTCTGAAGTTCGAGAGCGGCGTGCACCGGGTGCAGCGCGTTCCCGTCACCGAGTCGGGCGGGCGCATCCACACCTCGGCGGCCACGGTGGCCGTGCTGCCGGAGGCCGAAGAGGTAGACGTGGAGATTAAGCCCGAGGATTTGCGCATCGACGTCTTCTGCTCGTCGGGACCGGGCGGGCAGTCGGTGAACACCACCCAGTCGGCGGTGCGCATTACCCACCTCCCCACCGGGATTGTGGTGACCTGCCAGGATGAAAAATCGCAGCACAAGAACCGCGATAAGGCCATGAAGGTCCTGCGGGCGCGGCTGCTGGACCGTGCGCAGCGGGAGCAGCAGGAGAGCGTGGCCACCGCGCGCCGTTCCATGGTGGGAAGCGGGGACCGCAGCGAGCGGATCCGGACGTACAACTTCCCGCAGAACCGGGTTACCGACCACCGGCTGAACCTGACCATCTACCGGCTGGAGGAAGTCCTCGACGGGGATCTCTACGAACTGATAGATGCCCTGGTGACCACCGACCAGACGGAGCGCCTGAAGCAGGCGATGTAAAGCGGAGGTCGGGGGCCGGCCTTGCCTTCCGAGGCAAGGCC
>JBFMHQ010000049.1:0-9259 GCA_040751815.1 Bacillota bacterium
GAGGCTACGGCCAGGCGCGCCCTGGGAGAGTTCGAAGACGACACGTGAGCCGGCCCGCGCAGCCGGCTCTTCTCTTTCGGCCAGCAAATCAGAGAAAATGCCGGTCAATTATTATGATCATTAACAGGATGGGGATCAAGACGCCCTTGTGCTCCCACTTTCACAGGGTGCGGGTGGTAACCCGGTAGATACCGGCCACTTCGTGCAGTAGCAAGGGTTCTTCTGGGTGTAGATGCTCCATCCCTTCTAAAACGTTTCAATTCTGCAGATTTCTGCCTTTTTCCTCTCTGTGGTGGAAAGCTTTCAGCGCGGGAGGGGCAACGGGATAAAACGTCCAGCAGAAAGGGGATACAAACATCTTTCTTGATACAAACACCTCTCTTAAATAAAAAACCCTTCCGCACGGGAAGGGTAAGGGCTTTTTATACCGAAGCCCGCAAAACCTATTTTAATGGTGGGCGCAGGAGGATTTGAACCTCCGACCTCTTGAATGTGAGTCAAGCGCTCTCCCCCTGAGCTATGCGCCCGTTTCGCCTTTATTTTACCACACCTCTCGCGCCGGCGCAAGGACTTGCGATTGTAAGGATCGCGTCAAGCCACTGATACTGAGTCCTCCCGCCTGCAGAGAACAAGCGGTTAGATGAGCAATAAGTCCCGGCTTATTCCTTGAGAACCGTGACGTCCTCCCCTTAAATTAAGGTATTAAGGGGAGGACGTCACTTCTTCCTTGAGATGCTCCTGAACGGTTATGTAATCGGGAAGACAACCAAACCACAGCGCCCGGTGCGCCAGGTATACCGATGAGCCTGAGGGGAGGTAGGGCCCGCAGCAGCCCTACCACTTCAGGGGTAGGGAGTAGTTACTGCCGCAGGCCACTATTCTTCCTTGCCACTGGTTTTCCGAGTTTCTGCAGAGAATGTTGAGCTTTGAGTTTTTCCAAAAAGGCGGCAAAAAGAGCGGGAGCAGTTTCCCGCAGGTCCGTATCCAAAATCATCAGTTCCTTCGCCTCAACCCAGTACCTCGGCTCCAGCTGGTTCCACCTCCGTTCGATTGACCGAAGGCGAGAGCTAAGAAGATCAGAAGCCGCTTTTAACACTGTTTCCGGGTCACGCTTTAACACGGCAGCTACATCCACAACGTCGCGGATCTTAAGGAGTTCGGCCCGGTAAAACAGCTTCTTTAACACGATCTCCCTCGGCGTTTCCACACGGACACTCCGGCCGCAAATAGTTTCTAACACGAAGTAATCATGTGTTAGATGAGGCGCCACGATAAGGTCCACCAGACCCTCCGGAAAAGATAACTTGAGGAACGATGCCGCCTCTTCGTATTCAACAACCTTCTCCGCAACCTTACTGTTGAGGCGAGGCGTGGCAAGCAGCAGAAGCTGCGCATCGGTAAGGAAAATGTCTACGTCCCGACTCACCCGGTGATTGAAGCGCAAGGCCAGCGCCGTTCCCCCGCCGAAGGTCCACTCCTCTGCGGGAATACCTGCTACGTCGAGAACTTCCATAGCCCTGCCAAACAGGATTTCCCAAGAAGTCAACCGAGGAACTCCTCCAGATCCCGGTTTGGGTAAACGTCTTTGATGTGTTTTCGGTAGTACTCCCGCAAATCTTCCACCGAGAGACCGTGCCTTTCGAGAAACTCAACTATCGCCCGTAAAGGTACGTCGGTAAAAAAGTTAGCCACCTGAACAGAATACTCCTGATCCAGTTCACCTTTTCGCAAAAGACTGGCCAACTCTCCTTCTTTGAACCAGTTACGTGTCTGGCAGTTTATTATATTTTCGATTAAGGACACCAATTCAAGACACCTCACTAGAACAATGATATCAATCCCGAGAGGACAAAAGCAAGCGTACGCAGCGGAACTGTTCCGGGCACCCAATCCGGGGCGCGGAGCGGTTTCGACCGGAAGCGCGGACCATCGTCTGGAGGAATCATCGCCGGTAATGGCAAAGTATGGTGATGGCAAAGTATTATATAGAGAAGTTTAAGGAGTGCACGCCGCCCAGCCGCGGGGGTGGACCAGGGTGCTCTCCAACACCGTCCCCGCACCCCCGGCCGCCAGTTCCCGGTAGTGGGCCGCCGCGAAATCGGCACCCCGGGGCAGGATTTGGAACGGCGCGTAGAGAATTTTTACTTACGTCCGTTTACCCGGCATGTGCAGGGTGGTGGTGGTTTGGGCATCCGGCAGCACATCGGCCGCGCGACCAGGTTTGCCCCCGGCATTTTCCTTATGTTGGCCATCGCCGTTTTCACCAAGGGCGCCGAAGACCTCGGCTGCCCGTGGTGGCGCGGGGTGGAAACTTACCTGGCGCTCGACCCGGTGGTGCGCAAATGGGCGCTGGAGGTCTTCCACCTCAACCACATCCTGCTGTGCATCATTCTGGGGATCCTCATCCGGAACACGGTGGGCCTCCCGGCGTGGGTGCTGCCCGGCATCAGGACCTCCCGCCTGTTTATCAAGGTCGGCGTTATTTTTCTCGGCTCCCTTTACAGCGTCACGGAACTGGCCAATCTCGGCACCAGCGCGGTGCTTCTCATCCTCGGCTTCGTCTTCGCCACCCTGTTCTTCACCATCTGGCTCGGGCAAAGGCTGGGCATGGACGCCGCCTCGGCCTCCGTGCTGGCCGCCGGGCTCGCCATTTGCGGGGTTTCCGCCGTCGTGGCCACGGCGCCGGTGGCCCGGGCCAGGACCACCGAAGTGGTCTACTCCATCGCCACCGTGCTTTCGCTGGGCGTGGTCTTTCTTTTTACCTTCCCCACGATCGGCACGCTGTTGGGCCTGACCCCGCACCAGTTTGGCGCCTGGGCCGGTACGGCCATCCTCAATACCGGCCAGGTGCTGGCGGCGGCCCTGGCCTTCGATCCGGGCAGCGTTGCCCATCCCTCCCTGAGCCTGAAGACGGGCCAGATTTTCAACCTGGCCAGGGTGCTGTTTCTTCCCTTCGTCGTGCTCGTGGTGGCCATTCTCGGCAGCCGGGAACAGGTGGACGACGAGATCAAGACCGGGTTCTGGGAGAGGTTTCCCATTTTCGTGCTGGGGTTCCTGGCCATGGTTTTCCTGACCTCCTCCGGCCTGCTCGGCGCAACCGACCCCCCTTCCCGGGAACTCCTCTTCATCCGTAACCTCTATTCCTGGTTTTTCGCCATCGGTCTGGCCGGGCTGGGCATGCAGATTTCCTTTGCCGAGCTGCGCAAGGCCGGGGGAAGACCGCTGGCCGTGGGGACGGCGGTGGCCGTCCTGAAGGCCGCGCTGGCGCTGGTTGTGGTAATGCTGCTCATCCCGCCGCGCCCGTGAGAAGGAGGTGGCGCCGGTGACGGAACGGGACCTCGGGGAGCTCGACTCCCTTTTCGAAACCGAAGAAACGGAAGACTACGCCGCCCTCACCATCGCCGCCCTGATTCTGGTGTGCGTTCTCGCGTTTTTCTAATCCCTCCCACCTCTCACTTCACAAAAAGCACCCGGCACGAAACCCGGCGCAGGATCCTTTCCGGGCTGAAGCGGAGCGCGTCGACGGGGTCTTTCGCCGGCGGGTAGGGCAGGACCAGGAGATCCGGCAGTTCCTGCGCGCACGCGGCCCCGATGATTTCCTCGGGGAGGCCGGTCCCGAGGCGGGTGCCGACGGTCACCCCCATCCCTTCCCCCGCGGCGCGCACGGCCGCCAGGGCCGCCTCCGCCCGCGCCCGCAGTTCCGCCGCGAGGTACAGGTAAAACCGCCGGCGCGCCCTGCCGCTGCTCGGCCACTCGTCCCCCAGGATGGCGGCCCAGGCGCGGTCGACGACGTACAGCGCCACCACTTCGGCGTCGGCGGCCGCAGCCAGCCGCAGCGCCGTGCGGCCCGCGCGCGGATGGGCGGGAAAACCGTTGGCCACGACGAGGAGCGTCCCGAACATCTAAAGACCCTCCGCCAGGCCGCCGTCCCCGGTGTCCCGCAGCAAAACCAGCGCCCCGGTGTACCGGCCCTGCTCGTCGTAGACGGGGGCGATCTCGCAGCTCACGCTGGTCCCCAGGTCGACCTTCGCCAGGGAGTGGGACCCGGCGTTCTCCTCCAGGGCCTCCGCCAGCCGCGGCTCAACTTCCCGGATGTGGGTCCCCTTCTCCAGCGGTCCCAGGTAGCAGTTGGCCATGATGTTGGCCATCGCCACCTGGTGGTTCCGGTCCACGTACACCAGCCCATCGCGGCTGATGTCGAAGAATTTCGCCAGCACCTGGCCGGCGGCTTTCTCCTGCTCGGCCGCCGGGCCGAGCACCACCAGGGAGCCGAGCATGCGGCCCTCCTTGAAGATCGGCGACGAAACGACCTCCAGGAGATCTTCGCCGGTGCGGAGGAGCACCTTCCTGTTCTCGCCCCCCATCTCGACCCCCGCGGGGCCGAGGATGTCCTCGAGCTTCGCGCCACGCAGGTTGGGCCGGTACCCGGCCAGGAAGCGTTGCGCCGCCTCATTGGCAAAAACAATGCGGTTAAGGTTGTTGCAGATGATCACCCCTTCCCGCAGGTGATTGAAAACGGCGAAGTTCACGTCCTCAAAGTACGAGTTGATGCTCGAGGCCCGCAGGAACCCCACCAGGAATTCGTAGAGGGAGAAGTACAGGGCGAAGAGGAGCACGAGGATGGTAACCACCCGCTGGGTCTCGAAGTTGTAATCCCTCAGGAAGAAGTAAAGCTGCCAGGAGGTGTGCGGGATCTCCACCCTGCCTACCCGGTAGCGGGCGTTGCCGTCGTCGAACCGGTCCTCGTACGAGGCGAAGGCCTCCAGTTTTTCGCGGGCGAAGGGCCACAGAAGCGGCCGGTTGCCGGCGTCGGCCAGGGCGATGCGGTAGTCGCGGTGGTAAAACTCCTGGGTCAGCTCGTTGAGAAAGGGAGCAAGGGAAAAGTCCACCAGGAGCACCCCCGTCACCCGCCCCGCCGCGTCGCGGACCGGTGCGCCCACGGTTGCCTGCCCCGCGTCGCCACCCGCAACGAAGGCTTCCCCGGCCAGGGCGCGGTCGAAAGCCGGGGAACCCCCGTATATGTAACCCTGCGGCCCCGGTACTGCCGCGGCGACGTACCCGTCGGGCCGCACCAGCCGGACGCCCCGCACCCTTTCGTCCCGGGAGGCGATATCCCGCAGGGCCGGCGCCTCCCCGCCGGCCTGGCGGGCGGCATGGGCGGCGAAGGCCCGCAGACCGTCGACGTAAAGCTCTACCTTGCGCCGGGCCGTGTCCTGGAGGGCGCTCTCGTACCCCCCGAGCACCTTGCTCACCAGCCGGAACTGCAGCACGAAAAACCCGGTGATCAGGCTCAGGAAAAAGACCGCGATGATCATAGGGAGAAACGGCCTGGCCCTGGAAAACCCGCGCACCGGCAAGCGCCCCCTACTTGATCAGGCCCTTGCGCACGGCGGCCGCCACCGCTTCCTCGACGGTTTTCACGCCGAGTTTTGTACAGATCCCCTGGATCCTCCGGCGCAGGGTGGAAAGACTTATGTAGAGCTGGGCGGCCACCGCGCTCTGGTTCTGCCCCGCGGCGAGAAGCTCAAGAATTTTCAACTCCTCGCCGGTCAGTCCCTGCCCGCGAACTTTCAGGTACACCTCGGCGCCCAGCCCCGGGTAGAGGTACCTGCCGACCCGGTGTACCATGTGGATGGCCGCCCGGATCTCGTCGAAGGAGGCGTACTTGGGCACAAAGCCGTGCACCCCCAGCTCCACGGCCTTGCTGACAAACAGCGGGTCGTCGTAGGTGGTGAGGGCCAGGAACCTGGCCCGCGGAAGGCGCGCCCCGATCTCGGCGGGCAGGGCGAGCCCGTCCCCGTCCGGCAGGCCTATGTCGAGAAGCACCACGTCCACGTCCTCACGCAGGTTCGCCAGCGCCTCCCGGCAGCTCCCCGCCTCCGCCACCACCGCCATGTCCGGCTCGAGTTCGATGAGCCTTTTCAGACCTTCGCGCACCACCTGGTGGTCCTCCACCAGCATGAGATTGATCGTTGGCATGCTCCGCCATCGCCCCCCGACCGAGTGGAATGGTGAGGGTCACGTGAAAACCCGTATCCGTGTACCCGTAGGTCAGGTCGCCGCCCAGGAGACCGGCCCGCTCCTTCATGCCCCACAGCCCGGCGCCTGCCGCGAACTCCTTGCCCGGGCCGCCGTTGTCCGCGATCTGGATCCGCAGCGTCTCGTCCTGCACGGCGCAGTAGATATCGACCTCCGTGGCGCGGGAGTGCCTGGCGATGTTCGTCAGCGCCTCCTGGATGATGCGGTAGATGAGGAGGCCCTGCCGGCCGTCCAGCGGCAGACCCGGGTCCGGATAGTAGACGTACACCTTGATCCCGTACGTTTTTTCGAAATGGGAGAGGTACGACTCCAGGGCCGGCAGCAGTCCCGCCCTGTCGATGAGGTAGGGGTGCACCTCGTTCATGATGCTGCGCATATCCATGGCCGCCTGCTGGCAGCGGGTTCTGAGCTCCCGAAGGGCTTCCCGGACCCGAACGGGGAGTTCCTCCCCGTGCTGGCGCAGCAGGTAGTCGAGGGAATGAATCAGTGGTGAGATGTCCCTCCCGATCCAGTCGTGGATCTCGATGGCCAGCTTCTTCCGCTCCGTTTCCATCCGGTCGAGGAGCAGGTGCCTGTCCTCCCGCGCTTCCCCCGGTAAAAGTATCATCAACGCCCCGCCGAACCTGCCAAAGGTGAACAGCGGCTGGTAGTCGGCCACCAGTAGTGCCTTTTCGTCCCCGCGGGCGTGGACGCTCCGGTGGTCGAGCAGGGGCTTCTTTTGCAGAATGACCTGGAGGAGCGGGTCGAGCACCCCCTGCAGGTGGGGAAAGCGGGCCAGCACCTCGGTTAAAGACCGGCCCGTAAGCTCTCCCCGGTCAACGCCCAGAAGCTGCGCCGCGGCGGGGTTGACCTCCCTGACCACCCCCCGCCGGTCGGTCAGCACGACACCGGCCCGCAGGGCGCCTACCAGGTGGCGGAGGTGGGCGTTCTGCCGCAGCAGGGGCAGGACGACACCGCGGGAACCGACGGCCACCAGCGCCCCCAGCAGGAGCGCCAGGGCGATGATGGTAAATTTCTGCCTGTTCTCCCCGGCCGTTACCAGCCCCGTGGTTTCCTCCACGTTGCGCTGCATTTCATCCAGCACGAGGTAGGCCTTGTCGCGCAGGTCGGCAGCCAGGTAGGCGTGCTCCAGGCGCGCGTCGCTCCCGCCGGGACCGGGCGGCGCAAGGTTCCTTTCGGCGAAGGCCAGGTAGACCCGCGTCGCCTCCAGCAGGGCCGCCGCCCGGCTCCTCACGCCGGGCGGAGCCAGCTCGTACAGTTCCATCTCCTCCCGGATCACCGCCGGGCCGGCCTGCTCGAACTGCTCCGTGTAACGGCGGTCGCCGCTCAGGAGATAACCCTCTACGCCGGACACCAGGCGCTCGACCTGGAAGGAAACCTGGTAGCAGCCGGCCAGAAGCCGGGTGTGCTGGGCCAGGTTGGCGGTCCTCTGCCGCGCCAGGTAAAGCTCACCCACCAGGAGCGCGGTAAGGACCAGCAGGAGGACGGCCAGGGCGGTCGCGATCCGCTTGTAGGTGTTCATCGCACCACTCCCGCACGGTAATACTTCGTTCCCCGCCACTTTATTCCCTCCTGGGATTTCCGGCCACGGGTCACGGCCGGGAGGCAGGACCGAATGACAAAAAAGTGTCAATAAAATGACTGTTATTTGTCACCCATCATACCGAATACGACCACTTCTGCCCGAAGCACTTGACCCGGGCCGGCCGGCGGTTAGGATTAAGGTAGGTGTATTGTCGGCTCGCTGACATAGCCACCGTCCATCCGCCGATATAAATAAAGAGGGGATCCACGGAAAAGTTTGGCACGGGAAAAAGGTGCAGGGGGGTGACAACCGACAAGAAGGGACGCGTATCGCAGGGAAGTTGGCGGTGTGAAATCCTATCGTGGGGAGGGAGACGATGTCCCAGGAAGCGAATGCCTGCCGGTCGCCCCTTTTGAAAACCGAGGACTGGTGGGCCGTATGGCTTGGGCTCTTTATCTTTTTCCTCGGCTTCCTGAAGCTGGCCGGGGTCGACCTCATCGGCTGGGTGGTCAAAACAAGCATCTGGCTTGACCTGTCCAAAGCCCTGGCGCCGGCCTCCAAGGCCTACGAGGGCATGCCCGGAATTGTTTCGCTCATCCTGACCTACCTGTTCCTTATGGTTATCACGGCCATCGGCGCCTATTTTATGGGGGCCAACATCGGCCGGTACGTCACCGGCTTCACCATTATCTTCTGGATCACGTACATTTGCTGGATCATCGGCAGCTACGCCTACATCGCCGTAACGCCGGACAAGATCAAGGAGTTCGGCATCCCCTGGTCGCTGCACCTCACGGGCGAAGCAGGCTTCATCGTCGCGTTAATTGTGGGGTTGCTCCTGGGCAACTTCTGGCCGGCCTTCACCCGGTTCGTGGAAGAGGCCGTGAAGCCCGAGTGGTTCATCAAGACGGCCATCGTCATTCTGGGCGCCACCATCGGCCTCAAGGCCTGCCAGTCGACGGGGCTCGCCGCCCAGGTGGTCTTCCGGGGGCTGTGCGCCATCGTCGAGGCCTACCTTATTTACTGGCCCGTCGTCTACTTTATCTCCCGCAAGTACTTCAAGTTCACCCCCGAGTGGGCGGCGCCCCTGGCGTCGGGTATTTCCATCTGCGGTGTCTCCGCGGCCATCGCCACCGGCGGCGCCATCAAGGCCCGGCCGGTCGTGCCGATCATCGTATCCTCGCTGGTGATCATCTTCGCCGTCGTCGAGCTGATCATTCTCCCCTTCGCCGCGCAGGCCTGGCTGTACCATGAACCCATGGTCGCCGGCGCCTGGATGGGCCTGGCGGTGAAGACCGACGGCGCGGCGGCCGCGAGCGGCGCCCTGGTGGACGCCCTCATCAGGTCGCAGGCCAGCACGGTCCTCGGCGTCCAGTGGCAGGAGGGCTGGATGCTCATGGCCGCCACCACGGTAAAGGTCTTTATCGACATCTTCATCGCCATCTGGGCCTTCATTCTGGCCATCATCTGGGCGTACAGCATCGAGCGGCGGCCCGGCGAAAAGGTCGGCGCCTCGGTGATCTGGGAGCGGTTCCCGAAGTTCGTCCTCGGGTACGCCGCGACCTTCATCCTGCTGCTCCTCGTCGGCCCCGGCCTGAGCGAGGCCGCCTTTAAAGACCTGAGCGCCGGCGTGGGCCAGGCGGACGCCTTCCGCGGCATCTTCTTCGCCCTTACCTTCTTCACCATCGGCCTGGT
>JBFMHQ010000005.1:0-62109 GCA_040751815.1 Bacillota bacterium
AACGGGGCCGGAGAACCCGTACGGGCGCCCACCGCCCATAGGGGAAAAGAGGCATCCTGTCCAAAGGTGGTAAATCACGGGCAGCCCGCCCGCAAAGAAACCGCACGGACGGTACAATAAGATGCTCCAACCCCCATTTATCCAAAGGTATCGCTTCTAAAAAAACTATTTTTTCTTCTAAATCCCTGAAAATTGCTTCGTATACCTTCTCGAAAGCTTCCCGATCCTCCAGATATAAGCTTTCTCCTTCCTCAACCAGCAACACCCACTCTCCTGGATCTACGTTCGGGACATCTCTTAAAGATATTATTCGTGGTTTAATTCCCGTAAAATGTAAGCTTAGCTGCGTTTTTTCTACGAACCCGGGTTCAGTTGGCCCCGTAAATAAACAAGCCCTAAAATCAACCGTGGGGATCTTATAGCGTCGAACTCTTCTCCGCAAATCCTCCAGTTGCTCCTTTAAAACTCGCGCCGCCTCCTGATAGGAACGTCCGGGAGGCTTTAATCCGACCACCGAGCAAGTGTGTTCGTCCTCGCCAGCGATGGTTTCGCCTACCAACCGAAACACAGGCAAACCAGATAATCCTACATTCTCTTTTCTCCAACAAACACAAAAATCGGGATCCTTAGGTAGGTTCTTTTCTAATTGTTCAAGTAACTCCAAACGGCCGTCCGTTGCCGGGTCCAAATCGCGCGGACCACGGTTTAAAATCCCTACGTTTACCCCTTCACCGAAAAGAGAGAGCGCAAGCATGCGGTTAAATTCCGCCTCCGGTGTCCGGGTGAAAAAACTCCCCGCAAAAATCAGTTTTAAGACCCCTTTCGGTTCCGACCGGTATTCCAACACACTGAACGCCATCTTCCATACTCCCCTCTTAAGGACTCATGTACTTTGTCAGTTCCTGCATTGCCACAGCTGCCGCTTTCTCCCAGGTCCATTTTTCTTCCACGTCTTTGCGGGCTTTCCGTCCCTTTCGCCGGGCCTCTTCGCGGTGCTCGAAAACGTAGCGCATAAGCTGGCGCAGGTGCTCCACGCTTGGCTTGGCCCAGCGGTGCCCCCGGTAGACCGGCATATCCACGTCTTCAGGAATCTCTTCTAACCCTTCGGTTTCAATCAAGAAACTATTTTCTTCATTCATAAACTCCAGGTTGCCGCTCCACTTCGTGCCGATGGTCGGCAGGCCGCAGGCCATTGCCTCGAGATAAGGCCGCCCCCAGGCCTCGCCCCGCGAAGGCAGCACAAAGGCATCACAGGCGGTATAAAGTCCGGGCATCCGGTCGGCTTCGATGTAACCCTTAAGCAAAATCACTTCCGGGATCTTATCTAAAGAGAGACCCAAACGGTCCCGGATAAAGAAAGCGAGTTGCCTCTCAATCGTTCCCGGCCGGCCAGACGCGATTTTATTAGCTTTCAGGACCAGGGCCACATCCTCCCCCGGTTTGAACTCGGTAAGATAAGCCGTAACCAGGATATCCCAGCCCTTTCGGTCTATCCAGTCGAAATTCGCCAAAAAAACAAACCCCTTTTCGTTCCGGATATCAAGCGGCTCTGCATGAGGGTTGAAAAGCTCCACGTCAATACCGCCTGGCACCACCCGCAACTTCTCCGGTTTTACCCCGGAGGCGTTGAAGGTTTCCAGGTTAAAATGGGAGGGAACCCAAACCTCGTCCATCCCGTTACACTTCTCCACCCATTCTGCTGGGATGCGGTCGGTTTCGAACATCGTTCGTCCGATGTTGACCGCCCCGCGAACCTCATCGTCAAAACCGTAGGGAGGAAGGTGTTGGACTACAACCGACCGCTTGAGATCCACAAAGGATTGTTCCCAAAGCTTTAACTCCTTCTGCTGTCGCCGGTTAAGGATACTTCGGGAATCTTCACGGCGGCCGTAGGGGATAACTTTGAGGTTAAGCCGATCCCGATCCAGGGTAAAGATAAACCCGCGCATCTCGTCGCCGTAACCGCTCGCCTCGTAAACGTGACCCCGCCAGACAACGTCTAGCCGGGCGGCGGCTAAGGCTCCCCGCTTGCGGCCCACCACTAGCGTATCCCACCCGTCGCTACCTGCCAAAACACCACTGTGTAAAACGTCGAACTGCAGCGCGCCAAGGATCGCCTCTAAAAGCGGCGGCGGGTAAGGACGAACGTGCGTAACATCCAGCCAGAAGTTTTGGAGGTGGACTTCCGGTTTTAGAAAGTTGGGCGTCTGGATCGCGATGACCCCGCCATCCCGTAAGGACCGGGCGCAATAGTAGAGCAGCTTCACGGCGTCGGGTCCGGAAAAGTGCTCGATGATGTGCCCCAGCATAATGCCGTCATAAATACCCCGGTGTTGCTTCAAATATTCCAGCGCCGATGCCACCTGGACCCGTAAGCCGCGAGCCCGCGCCTTCTCCACCACCGCAGGGTCAAGGTCAATCCCTTCGCCCTCAATCCCTATTTCGTGTAACATCTCCAAAAAAAGCCCCTGGCCACAACCGATATCCAGCACCCGGCCGCAGCCTCTGAAATAGGGCAGGATTTCCTCCTTTATCTTCCGGGAAAACGCGGGATCCCCTTCGAAAGCAAGGGCGATTGCCGCGGTTAACCTTGCCAGATCGGCCTCTTCCTCACCGCTTAAAAACGGGGTGACTTCCACCGTGGGTACGTGGGGAACAGCGGGTAAAGATTCCGCAACCCTCTCCGCCAGCCGTACTACCCTCGCGCGGTACCAGCCGCTCTCCCAGGTATCGGGTTGCCCCTGCAAAACCGTTTGGACCAGCGCTAGGTTCTCCGCCGCCCCGGCGGTTTTAGGGTCAAGCCGCACGGCACTCTCATAAGCGATCTTCGCCGAGCCATAGTCGCCCAGCCCCGCCAGGGCGCTGCCGAGAGCCGTCCAGGTTTCCGCAGAACCAACTTCGGCCTCCAGGCAGGCTAGCAGGCATTTAGCCGCCGGCTCAAACTCCCGTCTTTCTAAATGGATCAAACCAAGGTTATAATTAACATCGGCATTATCTGGTGCCACCGCCAGCGCCTGCTCAAAAAGTTTCTGTGCCTTGTTCTTTTCCCCGGCTTCGTAAGCCTGAAAACCCTGCTTGAGTAACGCATCAACACTGCTTTTAAAAGAAGCCTTCGCCACCTTAACCCCCCTCTCCCCCTCTTCTACAAGCTCCTGGAGGCGGGCTTTCGCTCTGGCCGCTGCCTTATCCCAGGTGAATTTTTTCTGAATATCCGCCGCCGCCCGCCAACCTATAGCTTGTGCCTCGGCCGGATTTTCGTAGACCCACCGCATAAGATGGGCTAAATGCTCCGCATACGGCTCCGCCCAGTAAGGGTACCCCACCGTTTCAAAACTTCCGGCCCGTTTTTCTGTGGCGGGAACGACCTTCGCATCAATCAGCAGCGCGTTCCCCGGATGGCAGAAATCAAGACAAGCGCCGTAGTTCGTAACGATTACCGGCAGGCCGCAGGCCATTGCCTCCGCCACCGGCAGGCCGAACCCCTCCCCGCGGTAGGGGTGTACCAGGCAGTCGCAGGCCCGGTAGAGCCCCGCCATCTCGGCCTCCCGGAAAGAATTATTCAGGTAAAGTACCTCTGGAGCATCTTTCCGCTGCCGCAGTTTCTCTATCGCTGGCCCCAGCCCCTGACCACGGTAAAACGAGTCCGTGCCGAAATCTTTTACCACGAGACAGACATCGTCTTTCACCGAAAAAGCCCTGAAATAAGCCTCAAGTAAAACATCAGGGCCCTTCCGGGGGATGGTCCCGCCTACAAATAGGAATTTAAAAGCCTTCCGGGTGGGAAGAACAAGCGGTTCACCCTGGGGATGGAAAAGCTTGGTATTTACACCGCAGGGAACCACGGCTACTTTCACCGGGTTAACCCCGCTCTGGATATAACAATCGCGGACGAAATTCGAATAGGCCCAAATCTCGGTTACCGCTTCGCTGCCGGCAAACCTTGCCCACTCTACCGGCAGCGACCCGTACTCCCAAGGCTGAATCCAGATGAGCCGTCCCTCGGCCGGTTCAAACAAAGGCGGCCAGCGGTGGCGCACCGTAAAGTCCACCCGCGCCGGCCGCCGCTCAAACCGCGCCGCCAAAAGGGCAAAGCGCGGATCAACCGCCTGGTCGAACTGGTCGGGCTCGTAGGGCTTGATCCCTATCTCCAACCGCTCGTCCTGTAGCAACGCCAGGACGAGCTCCCGGTTCACCAGCGCTAAGCTGTGGTAAACAAAGAAAGAGCCTTCCCACACAATTCCGCACTTTTCGTTAAGCCGCGGCAGAGCCATCCTACCCCCCCGAAACGGTCGTCGGTCATCTGACGTCGGTCGAGCGAATGCGGGCGGTTACACCCCGCCACGGCTCAGACTTCAGCCTAAACCTCCATTCCAGCAGCATTCGGCGACGTCGCATTTCTCACAGCCGCTCCGTGGCATTTTATCATCCTCTCTAAACTCTCTGAATTATTTGGATGTGCCGGTGCCAGACAGCTGGCCGAGTTGCATCGCCAACCAGTTGCTCTGGGCGCTCATCGCCGCCAGCGCCTCTTCCAGGGCGGTGAACTGCCGCCAGAGGTTTGCCTCTCGGATACTGAGGCGCTCCTCCATCCTTTGGACCTGCTTTACGATATCGGTAATCTGGTTACCAAGGGAATTCGTTTTCGCTGCTAAAAAACCGGTACCGCTCTGGATCCACAGGTTTACAATGCTATCCATTCGCGTGGCTACGCCGTCGTTGCTATTAGTTGAAGAAGCACCAAACAAAAGTGCTACCTTTTCTGGACTATTATTCAGCGCTTTGGTGAGCTTGGTTTCGTCTATCACAAGCGTAGCCTCTTTGCCCGTAGTGGTTATGCCAATAAGGTTCAGGGCATTAAGGGCGGGGTCGGCGGTGCTTATGATCTCCGACACCTTACGCCGCAACTTGTTTTCCAGGTCCGTAAGCGCCCGATCTCCCTGGAGTACCCCCGCGGTTTTGGTCACCGCATCGTAAGCCAGTTTCGTAGCGATATCCTTCATCAGGGCGTTGTAGCTATCCACGAAGGCCTTGATCTTGTTAACCGCCGTCTGGGTGTCATTCTTCACTTCCAGGGTGACCGCCGTAGTTGAGGTTCCCTTGAGCGTCAGGGTAACCCCACTGATCACATCAGCGACGGTATTGGTGCTCCTGGTGATGCTAAGGCCGTTTACCGTAAAAGCTGCATCCTGCGCCGCCGTAAGCTGGTTCTTGATCGCCCCGGTAGCATCGAGGATCCCGAGCGATTTTAAGACCCCGGTGGTGGCGTCATCCACAAAATTAATCGTGCTCGCGGCGCCGGTGGTGTTGCTGGTAATCACCAGGCGATTATCAATCACCGTAGCCGTAACTCCGGCCGCTGCAGCGTTAATCTTGTCCCGGATACTGTTCAAACTATCGGTGGTCGTCACGGTCACACTTTTACCGTTGACCTGAAAAGTCCCGCTGAAATTCAGCGCCGCTGCCGGGTCGGCGAACCGGTCCGAGGCCACGCTGTGCGCCTGGGCCAACTGCGTTACGGTTATGGAATAGACCGCCGGCGTAGCCGTAGAAGAAGCCGTAGCCGTCAGCACGTTCTCGTTAGAAGAAGTAGCCACCTTACCAGTATAAGTAGACATTAGTTTTAGATCGAGGAGCTTGTTATGAAGGTCGGTTAGCTTGGTTTTTATTTCGTCCCAAGCGGTCTTCTGCTTTTCTAAAGTTGCTTTCTTACTGTTAAGCAGGTCTACCGGCCGCCGCTCGATGGCCATCAGTTTGCTGATTATCTCTTCTGTATTCAGGCCAGACATCACGCCTGTTATGCGCATCAGCGCCATAACCAATCACCCCGCTGGTTTTCCTATGGGTTCAAACTTTCTCGTCCATCAAAATCCCGATCAACCGCTTCATCTCCGCCCACATATCCAGAACCTTCTTCGGAGGGATCTCCCGGACCACCTCACCGGTATCACGGTTGACTACCTGAACTATAATCTCGTGCGTCGCGTCGTGGATCCGGAAACGCAAATCATACCAGGTCAGCTCTAGCATCAAGTTTAGACGGGCAACGAAGTCTTGAAGTTGGCCGGCATCTACAGCCTTATCTCCTTCGGCTTTTCCGCTTTCTGACTTTGTTTGGCGTAACAATCCGGCCCCGGTCGGCGGCTTACTATTTTCTTCTACCACGCGCGAAGGTAGCCCAACCTTCGGCAGCTTGGCCACTTCAGGAGACTCAACGCGCACCGCCAACTACCTCCTTTTCCTGGAAATTAACCGCCGCCTCCACACCCCTTAACGCCGCCTGCAACAAAGAGGACGCCGGGAATCTTCGGAGTCCCTCCTCCACCACCGCCCGCGCCTCTTGGTAACGTTGCATCCGGGAAAGTAAACTGGCCAGCGCGGTGTAATAGCGGAAGGAAGCTCCATCTAATTCCAGCGCGTGGCGGTAAAAAACCGCCGCCTCCTCGTCAAAGCCCTTCTCCGCAGCGATCTCGGCCAGCTTCGCCAGTGCCTCGGCATCCCGCGCCCCTGCCTGAACCGCCGCAAGCAACTCTTCGGCCGCCGAATCCTTAAACCCGTGTTTGAAGTAGAGCTTACCAAGCAAAAGACGCCGCTCGCGCTCCGGAACCCTCACCGCAAGCGCCAGAGCCCGCTCAAACTTCTCAAACTCCCGGAGTTCTAAAAGCTTACCGAGCAGGTCGAAAACTATTTCTTTGCCTGGCGCCTCCTTCTTTGCTCCCGCGAACGAAACCGGGGAGGAACCGGATAGAAGAGCGGCGAAGTCCCGGTAGACAGACACATAAGAACGCGCACCTTCTTCTCCTGCGAGCGCGTCCAAAAGCCCTGCGGCTTCAGGATATTTCCCTTGCATCAGCAGGCAAAAAACCCGGCTGAGAGACGCCTGAAAATGGTAAGCTCCGTTTTCAACTTTCTGGAAGCACGCCTCCGCCTCCGTATACCGGCCGAGATTCAAAAGAAGTTCCCCTTTTTGAAAAAGGAGTCTCTGCGAAGGCCCGCCGCGCGAAAGCGCCGCTTCTACGTACTCCAGCGCTTCCTGGTAGCGCTTTTCAAGCATGAAAGCTTGACTTAAAACAACCAGGGTATCAATGTCGGTTAAGTCGAGAAAACGGGCGAAAAACTCCTGCACCGCCCGGGTATCTTCCCGCGGGATGAGGATACCGGCGAGGTTAAAGACAGGCCCTAAGAAGTACCGGTTGGCCTTGAGCGCCTCGATATAGGCCTTGACCGCCTGGGCGTAATCGCCCATCTGCTCGCAGGTCTGGCCGAGCCCGTACCAGGCCCGGTAACTTCCCACGCCCTGCTGGGTAACGTGCCGGGTGTTGGACTCACCCCGGGCAAGGCATTCCTTATAAGCCGCCACCGCCGCGTCGAAATCCTTCATATCGGCGTAAACGCAGGCCTTCAAAAAGAGCAGGTCGGTATAATCAGGATAGGCCTCGATGGCATCCGCAAGTACCGCCAGTGCTTCGCCGTAACGCTTGAGTTCCTTGAGGCAAATAACGATATTCCGGAGCAAGATGGAAGCGTAGGCGACCTCAAGCGTGGGAAGCTTGTGAAAGGCTTTCTGAAATTCCTTGAGCGCCTCCCGGTAGTTCCCCATCCGGAGGTGCTCCACCCCTAAATTGAACCGGGTAAAATTATCATCGGGCCGCTTTTTTACTTCTTCCCGGAGGATTGCCAGATTGCGCTGGATCTTCTTTTTGCCGCGGGAAGTTTGGTTCAGATAGCCGTAGTGGTTAATCCGCACGTTGGAAAAAGCTATTCGACCACCGTGGTTTTGTACACAGGCCACGATCTGCTCGTGGATCGCTCCGGTAAAGCGGTACTCCGGACGGTTCCGGAAAACCCGGAAAGTCGTGTTGATCATCGCGTCGATCCCGGGCTTATCGCCCACGAAGTTGATTTCCGTCAAATAGTAACCGTCTGCTTCTGCGGAAGCAAGCAGCTCTCTCAGCTTCGGGCCGTCCCCGGCCACCAGTTCCTCATCGGCATCCAGGAAGATGATCCAGTCCCCGGTTGCCTTTTCCAGCGAAAAGTTCCGTGCCGCGCTGAAGTCGCCGATCCAGGGAAAGTGAAAAATTTTGGCGCCGGAGCCCCGGGCGATCTCCACCGACCGGTCGGTAGACCCGGTATCGACCACGATGACCTCGTCCACTACCCCCTGCACACTCCTAAGGCAGCGGGGCAGTTGTTCCTCCTCGTTTTTTACGATCATACAGAGCGACAGTTTCATTAAGAGCCCTCCCTCACCTTTTAACTCGGTGAAAAAGGAGTAAAACTTGAGTAAACTCAAAGGGAAATAAGTTAAAAGGGCGGCTTTTTCAAGCCGCCCGCGCATCTCTAGAAGGTTCCTCACTACCGCAGGAGCTGCAACACCGCCTGCGGCGCCATATTGGCCTGGGCCAGCATCGCCACGCCCGCCTGCTGCAGGATCTGCGTCTTGGTGAAATTCATCATTTCCAAAGCCATATCGGCGTCGCGGATCCGGGACTCGGACGCAGACAGGTTTTCCGCCGCCACGTTCAGGTTAGCGATGGTGTGCTCGAGCCTATTCTGAATGGCGCCCAGTGAAGCACGACTAGAGGATATTGCCGTTATTGCGCTGTCAATACTGGCAATGGCCTGGTTGGCAAGCGCCGAACTGCCGACGCTGATGCCGTTAATCGTAAGCGCTGCGGCAGTAGCTGTGGCGATAGTTACCGCGATCGTCTGCCCGGTATTGGCGCCGATCTGGAAGTTAAGCGCCGTGGTGGCTACATCCCCGTTAAGCAGCTTCTTGGTGTTGAACTCCGTGGTGGTAGCGATCCGGTCGATTTCGGCCAGGAGGCTGTTAATCTCCTGCTGGATGGCGTTCCGGTCGGCATCGGTCAGCGTGTCGTTCGCTCCCTGTACCGCCAACTCCCGCAGCCGCTGCAGGATGCTGTGCGTCTCGTTGAGCGCACCCTCCGCCGTCTGGATCAGCGAGATGCCGTCCTGGGCGTTCCGGACCGCCTGGTTCAGTCCCCGCACCTGGCCGCGCAGCTTTTCGGAAATTGCCAGGCCCGCCGCGTCGTCGCCGGCGCGGTTGATCCGCAGGCCCGAAGAGAGCTTTTCCATCGATTTAGCCAGGTTGTTTGAAGTAGCCACCAGGTTTCGCCACGCGTTAAGCGCCTCGATATTTTGGTTGATTCTCAGCCCCATAAGCTCACCCTCCTTAGATTAGTTGTTCTTTCCCGCACCTTCATGCGGGGGGCCCGCCTGTGCCCCTTCCGCCAGCCGGTCGTCCGCCCCGCCGGTGGAGAGAACCTGAAGAGTGTCAATAGTCGTTTTTCTTGACCGTGTAAAGATAAGGTTTTTTCTCCCGTTGTATGGCCTAACCGTCCGGTTCACATTCTGTAGCTACCTCTCACCTTCTCTGGCTGTTGTTCAGGAGGAGTGTACTCAGCCGCCCCGGAAGTAAGCAAAGGGCGTTTTTACAGGAAAATTAGAGAAAGAGTTTCCGGGGCAACCGTTTGGGCAGACCCTCCTGGATGCTCCCCCGCCAGAACGGCTCTGGGCCGTCCCGGACGTCGAGACAATCAAGCCTTTCCTTCCCCCCCCGATTGTAGTATAATTTTTCCGGTAGCTTGCGAGAGCAGCCTGCCACGCCCGCTTCCCTTCCGTCGGCCGCCCGGCGGAAGCGGGATCTGAGCAGCTCTCTCGCATTTTTATATCGGCATCTCGCAGGGTGACTTTAGCCAGTGAGGAGGACGACGGCGATCGATAAAAAGGCGGTTATCTTCCGCGTTGATGCCCATCGGGCCACGGGATTGGGGCACCTGGCCCGTTGCCTTGCATTAGGGGAAGAGTGCCGGCGCCGGGGGTGGGCGGCTTTTTACCTGGGCTTGCTCGACGAGGACGCCGCCGGCCGCATTGCCGCTCTCGGCGGCCAGGCGCTTCCCCGGCCCGCCGGCGGCGAGATGGTACAGGAAATGGCGGCCCTCCGGGCGGCGCGGAAGGTTACGGGGGCGCGGGTGCTGGTAACGGACGGTTACACGCTTCCGGACGGATACCATTTGCACGCCCGCCCGATGTTCCCCGTGGTGGTGATGATCGACGACCTGAATCCCTCGCCGCCGGCGGCGCACGTGGTGATCAACCCCAATATATACGCCCCGCGCCTCACCTACCGGCCCGTTTTTCCCGATACGGAACTCCTGCTCGGTCCGGCGTATGCGCTCCTTCCGGCGGCGGTGCGGAAAGTGAAAAGAAAGGAAACCTCGCCGGATGTGAAAAGCGTCCTGGTCAGCCTGGGCGGAACCGACCAGGGAGGGCTCACGCTCAAGGCGGTGCGCGCGCTCCGGCGTGCCGGAATCGGGGAAGTGTGGCACGTGGTGGTCGGACCCGGCTTTTTTGCCGGCGAGGAGCTGGCGCGTCTCGCGCAGGCGGACCGGCGGGTGCTGTTGCATTTTGCCCCCAAAATGCTGGTCCCGTTACTCGCGGAAAGCGATCTGGTCATCTGCGCCGGCGGGGTTACGGCCTCCGAGGCGGCGGCGACGGGCGCGCCCGCCCTTATCCTTGTTCAGGCGGAGAACCAGCGCCTGGCGGCGGAGGAGTTTGACGCCCGGGGCGCGGCGGTGAACCTCGGGTGGGGTCACGAGGCGGGCGAGGATGACATAGCAAACGCGGTCACGGCCCTGGCGCGGGATGCTGAGCGCCGGCGGCGGATGGGCGAGGCGGGGCGCGCCATCTTTGACGGGAACGGTCCTGCCCGGTGTCTGGATGCGATCGAGGGGCGACTGAACGCGTGAGGGCCTTTTACCGCTTCGCCCGGGTTTGCTAGAAGTCGAACGAGTAATACACGGCGATACCCTTTTGCCGGGCGTACTCCTCCACGTCCGGCTGGCTGATCATATAGGTGACCAGCACGGGGAAGATAGCGTCAAAAACCCCCTCCAGCCGCTTGAGCTTTTTCCTGATGAAGGTGTCCACGTCTTTTTTGGAGAGCTGGCTCTTGCTTTCGCCGACGATGGTGTAGGTCTGCCCGTTTCTTTCCGCCCGGCCAACGATGTTTACCTCGATGTCCTCGCCCCGGTTGTCCCGGATGAATTTCCGGGTGAGCCTGCCCTTTACCGCAAGACCGTGGTCCCGCTGCAAAAGCGCCGGCAGGGCCTTGAAGGCCTCGTCCTCCAGGCGGTAGCCCACCGTGGTGGCCAGACCGCCCAGTTGCCGCCTGGTTTCGGCGTGCTCGCCGATGAGCTTCCGCAGCTCTTCTTCGGTGCGTTTCTGGGCCTGGGCCAGTTCTTCGACGCGTTGCTCGGTGCGTTTCTGGGCCTGGGCCAGTTCTTCGACGCGTTGCTCGGTGCGTTTCTGGGCCTGGGCGAGCTCTTCGACGCGCTGTTCGGTGCGTTTCTGGGCCTCGGCCAGTTCTTCGACTACTGCTTCCAGGCGGGTAAGTCTTGTCTCGCTTTGTTTCTGGGCCTGGGCCAGTTCTCCCATTTTCGCGCCCAGGTCACGCACGATTTCCTTGAGTTCGTTGAAGTCGCTTGTTTTCACCAGGTCGGTGTAGGCCTCGTGGATCACTTCGGCGAGAACGGCGGCCTGCTCCGGTGGGAAGACGGTTTTCAACCTGGCGTGGACGGCTTCGAGCTGCACGTTTATCATCCCTTCTGCGGCACAACGCTACGAGACCATTGTAGCATTCCCGGCCGGTGGTGTGCAACGTCGCGCGGATAGGGAACCGCTTTGACGTCGAGCCTCTTCGCTTTCGTTCGCTTCTTCTTGCGGCGGCTGCGGGGGCGGGCTAAAATGGTGGTAACGGCGGCCAGACCGGCTAAGGACGAGGTGGCCGTGCTCTTGCGGCGAAGGTTCGAAAGACGCCCGTTTTGTGGTGAAGATGGCGTCCCTGGTGGTGCGGTAGGAGCGGGGTGATGGTGTGAACGGCGTACCGGACGGAGAAAAAGTGCGGGAAACGGGGGCGGAGTACCGGGTGGAGCAAACGGGTAAGCCGCCTGGCCGGATGACGTTCGAGGAGTTCCTCAAGTGGGGCGATGAGGACACGTGGGCGGAGTGGGTGGACGGGGAGGTCGTGATCTTGACGCCGGCGGCGACAAAGCACCAGAAGATAGCCGGTTTCTTACAGGAGTTCCTGGGTAATTTCGTTAAGCTCCGGCGGTTGGGCACAGTCCTGTCGGCTCCTTTCCTTGTCAAGCTTCCCCCGCCGCTGGCGCGGGGACGCGAGCCGGACCTTATCTTTATCGCCGAAAACCGGCTTTATAATTTGAAACCCACATACTTCGAAGGCGCGCCGGACCTGGTGGTGGAAATCACCTCCCCGGAAAGCTTCGCCCGCGACCGGGGGGAAAAGTATGTGGAGTACGAGGCGGCAGGCGTCAAGGAGTACTGGCTGATCGACCCCGACCGGCGGCAGGCCGAGTTTTACCGCCTGGGCGAGGACGGGCGCTACCGTCTCTTCACCGCCGATGCCGAAGGTATCTACTGCTCCGAGGCAATACCCGGCCTGTGGCTGCGGGTGGCCTGGCTCTGGCAGGACCCGCCCCCGGCGGGCGTGGAGGCCCTGAAGGAGCTGGGTGCAATCTGATGGCCGACGACCTTCCCGCCGTTGCCGGCGGAAAACCGGTGCGGGAGAAGTACCTTCCCTACGCCCGCCAGTTGATCGAAGAGGACGACATCGCGGCGGTGGTGGAGGTTCTGAAGGGCGACTGGCTTACTACCGGCCCGAAAATCGCGGAGTTCGAGACTGCCTTCGCCCGTTACGTGGGCGCGAAGTATGCCGTGGCCGTTTCCAGCGGCACGGCGGCGCTGCACGCGGCCCTTTTTGCGGCCGGCGTTTCCCGCGGCGACGAGGTCATCACCACCCCGCTTACCTTCGTGGCCACGGCGAACGCGGTCCTCTTCATGGGCGCGAAGCCCGTCTTCGCCGACATTGATCCCCAAACGTACAACATCGACCCCGCGGACGTCGAGCGCAAGATCACGCCGAAGACGACGGCGGTCATCGCCGTGCACTACACCGGCCAGCCCTGCGACATGGATGCCATTCACGCGGTGGCGGAGCGGCACAACCTGGCGGTCGTCGAAGACGCGGCCCACGCCCTGGGAGCTACATACAAGGGCCGGCGCATTGGGAGCCTGGGCAACCTCACCGCCTTCAGCCTCCACCCGGTGAAGCACATCACCACCGGGGAAGGGGGCGTGGTCACCACCGACGACGAGGAACTTTACCACTGGCTGCTGCTCTTCCGTAACCACGGGATCGTGCGCGACCGGGCGCGCATGGTGAAGGATGAGGGGCCGTGGTACTATGAGGTGCAGGACGTTGGATACAACTACCGGATGACCGACTTCCAGGCGGCGCTGGGGCTCTCCCAGCTCGGGAAGCTCGACCGGTTTCTGGCGCGGCGGCGGGAGATCGCGGCCCGGTACAACGCGGCCTTTCAGGATCTGCCCGAGGTGACCGTTCCCTACCAGGCGCGGTGGGCGGAATCCGCCTGGCACCTTTACGTCCTGGCCCTCAATCTCGACCGGCTGCGCGCAGGGAGGCGCGAGATCTTCCTCGCCCTCCGCGCGGAGAACATCGGGGTGCACGTGCACTACATCCCGGTGCACACCCATCCCTATTATAAATGGCTCATCGACCCCACCGTCTGCCCGCTGGGCGAGGGGTCGCCCGCGCCGCGGGCCGAAGCGCTCTACCCGCGCCTTATCACCCTCCCGCTTTTCCCCGGCATGACCGACCGGGATGTGGAGGACGTCATCCGCGCCGCCAGAAAGGTCATCACCTGGTACCGGCGGTAGACGGAACCGCCGGAACCCGGTATAATCTGGTAGGAGGCGTTGACCGGTGGCACGGGCATCGGCGGATCGAGGCAGAAAGCGCCGGTTGAACTGGGCGCGTCTGGTGCTGCTGGTGACAGGCCTTGTTGTCGTGACCCTGTGCGGGGCGGCGTGCGGCGTCACTTACGCGTCGCTCCGCGACCTGCCGCCCTGGAGAATGGATACCTTCCAGCCCGGCGCGCCGAGCGTCCTTTACGACGCGACCGGCAAACCCTTCGCGAAGCTCGGCTTCGAGAATTACCTCCCGGTCGACTTCAGGGAAATACCGCCGGTGGTGAAGCAGGCTTTCCTGGCGGCGGAGGACGCCCGGTTTTACCAGCACCACGGTATTGACCTTCGCGCCGTTGTCCGCGCGGCCCTGACCAACCTGGCGCGGGGCAGGGTGGTCCAGGGCGGCAGCACCATCACCCAGCAGGTGGCCAGGAACGCTTTCCTCAGCCCGTCCCGGACCTTCAAGCGGAAGATCCAGGAGGCCTTCCTGGCCGTCCAGCTCGAGCGCCACTACACCAAGGACGAAATCTTTGCAATGTATCTGAACCGGATCTACTTCGGCGAGGGCGCGTGGGGCATCGGCGCGGCGGCAAAGACGTACTTTAACAAAGACGTGGGTGACCTTACCTTGGGGGAGGCAGCCCTGCTTGCCGGGCTGCCCCAGGCCCCCAGCTTCTATTCCCCGTACCGCAACCCGCAGGCGGCGCTTGCCCGCCGCAGTACGGTTTTACGTCTGATGGTGGAGCAGGGTTTCCTCGCCCCGGAAGAAGCGGAGCGGGCCGGGCGGGAGCCGCTGCGCCTTAAGAACGGCATGGCGCGCGAAGAAAAATACGCCTACCCGTATTTCGTCGATTACGTCATCCAGGAGCTGGGCAAAAAGTACGGCGAGGCGGTTCTCTACCGCGGCGGCCTCAGGATTTACACGACGCTCGACCCGCGGGCGCAGGAGGCGGCCGAGCGGGCGGTCGGCACCTATGCCAACTTCCCGTCCACCGTGCGGGACCGGCAGGGGGTTCTCCAGCCGCAGGCGGCCATCGTTGTTCTTGATGCCCGGACCGGTGGCATCCGTGCCCTGGTAGGAGGGCGGGAGCACGCCGCGAATCTGGCGTACAACCGGGCAACCCAGGCTTACCGGCAGCCCGGCTCCGCCTTCAAGCCGATCATCGCCTACGCTCCCGCCATCGAGTACCTGGGTATGACGCCGGACAGTGTGGTGAACGACACCGCCGTTGCCTTCGGGGACTACCGGCCCCAGAACTACGACCGCCGCTACCGCGGCCCCGTCACCCTGCGCGACGCGCTGGCGTATTCCATCAACGTGCCCGCGGTGCGGCTCCTCAACCAGGTGGGGCTTGAACGGGCCGTCGCCATGGCGCGCCGGATGGGGATCACCACGCTCGACCCGCGGCGGGAGGGGCTGAGCCTGGCCCTCGGGGGTTTGCACACCGGGGTGACACCGCTGCAGATGGCGGCCGCCTATGCGGTTTTCGCCGGCGGGGGTGTGTACGTTGCCCCCACGGCCGTGACGCGCATTACCCAGGCCGACGGGACCCTCCTGGAGGAGTGCCGGCCGGCGGTGCGCCGCGTAATGAGTTCCCGCACGGCGGACGCCGTTACCGAGATGCTCCGGGCGGCGGTTGATTACGGTACCGGCACCCGCGCGCGGATCACGGGGCTGGCCGTGGCGGGAAAGACGGGAACCACCGACCAGGGAAGGGACACGTGGTTTTGCGGCTACACGGAGCGGCTGGTTGGCGTGGTGTGGATAGGCTGGGACCTGCCCCGCCCCATGCCGCACACCTACGGCGGGACTTACTGCGCGCGCATCTGGCGGGAGGTAATGGCGCGCGCCCTCGGGGTAACCGTTGGTCCGCCTGCACCGCCGCCGCAGCCGGCGCCGGAACCCCCGCCGCCGCCGGTAACGGTAGAAATCCTGCCGGAAACCGGAACGGAAACGGAGCCACCGCCGGCGACGACCCCGCCGGCCGGCGAACCGTCCCAGGCGCCGTCGCCGCCGGTGGCGGCGCCGGAGGCGGCACCCGAGGAAACGCCACCCGGCACGACCGTGCCCGGCATGCCGGGGAACGAAGGCGAGCCCGGCAGCCCGCCTGCTAGTGCTCCCGGGCCGCCCTCAGGGGGGTAGCGGAGCGCGGCGCGGTTTCTGCCGTCTGGCCATCGAGCACCGCCAGAAAGATCCTCACCAGCTCCGGGTCGAACTGCGTGCCCGCGCCGCGCAGCAATTCTTCGCGCGCTTTCTCCGGGGGCATGGCCTTGCGGTACGGCCGGTCGCTGGTCATGGCGTCGTAGGCGTCGACGATGGCCAGGATGCGGCACTCCACCGGTATGCTGCCCCCCTTGAGCTGCAGGGGGTACCCCTGGCCGTTGTGCCATTCGTGGTGCATCAGGATAAGGTCGGCAATGGGGGCCAGAAGCGGGGAGGCCAGGGCGATGCGGTGGCCGATCTCGCAGTGGCGCTGCATCTCGCGCCTTTCCTCCGGGGTAAGGGGCCCCGGCTTGAAAAGGATGCCGTCGGGAACGCCGACCTTGCCGATGTCGTGGAAGCGGGCGAGGAGCCGGAGGTTGTCCAGCTTCTCCTCCGGGAGCCCGACGGCCTTGCCAAGGCGCACCGAAAGTTCCTCCAGGCGCGCGGCGTGCCCTTCGGTGATGAAATCGCGCGCCGCCAGGGCGGTGTTCAGGGTCTGGATCAGGGTGTGGCGGATGCTGGAGCGGTGCAGGATTTTCTCCCGGTACATGGCATCGTCGGCGTCCTTGTACACCTGCCCGAGGGAGGGCGGCATGTCGACGGCCGTGGCACAGCCGATGGAGAGGCTTAGCGGTACCAGCGGGTTGGCGGCGTTATAGCGGTCCGCCGCCTCGCGGATGCGCCGGCACGCGGCCTCGGCCGCGGCGCGGTCCGTATGCGGCAGGAGCACGGCGAACTCGTCCCCGCCCACCCGGGCCACGCAGTCCTCTTCGCGGAAGGCGCTCTTGATGACCGCCGCGGCGGCGCACAGATAGTCGTCGCCCCTGTCGTGCCCCAGGGTGTCGTTGACAATCTTCAGACCGTCCAGGTCGGCAACGATGATGCTGACGGGCCGGTGGCGCGGGCCGTCCAGGCGCCGCATCTCCTCCTCGAAGTAGGCCCGGTTGTAAAGGCCCGTCAGCGGGTCGTGCATGCTCAGGAAGCGGAGCTGCTCCTCCATTTCTTTCCGCAGGCCGATGTCCCGGAAGCTTTCGATGACGCCCGCGACTTCCCCTTTTTCGTCACGCAGCGGCGTGGCGATCAGTTCTACGAAAACGGATTTTCCATCCGGCCGGGTCATGGCCACTTCCGCCTCCACGCACGGTTCGCCGGAAAGAATGCGGCGCAAAACGCACCTCTCGGTGCCGCAGTACGGGTGGCGGAAGGACTGGTAGCAGTACCGGCGCAGGGCCTCGCCCTCCGGCACCCCCGAGAGATCGTGCATCCGGCGGTTCTGCTCCCGCACGCGGAACTCGGTATCGATGATGCGCATGGCGTCGCCGGAGCCCTGGAAGATGGCCGCGAGGCGGGCTTTCTCCCGCTCCACGACGGCCTGGAGGAGTTGCTGCTCGCGGTAGCGCTGGGCCAGGCCGGAGAAAAGGGTGGCCACGTGGGCAAAAAACCGGGCCATACGGCGGAACCGTTCTTCGGACACCACCGGAACGCGCCGCACGGCGGCCAGGTAGGCCTCCTCGTCGAAGCCGAACTTTTGTGCGAGCCTCCGGTAATAAGCCTCATCGGGCGTTCCGAAGAACACCTGGCTCAGGTAAAGGGTAGCCACATGGCGTGCGGCTACGAAGATGGGCGCCGCGGCCACCCCCAGCCCGTGTATGCATACCCGCACCACCGGCTCGCGCGCACGGGCCGCCGCCGCGGCCAGTTCGCGGTCGCTTTTCCGGCACCTGGCGTGGGCCGGTGCCGCTTGCCGGTGGAAGAAAAGGCAGAGATCGCTCCATCCGGAACGGGTGAGCACCTCGCCGGTGTGGTCCATCAGGGAGGTGGCGATACCGGTGGCCAGCGAAAAGTCGTCCTGCAACTGCTGGAAAGCGGCCAGGTCCACCAGTTCGGACAGATTTGTCCCGGTTTTCAGGCGCATCATAGACTTTTCCTTCTTTTCCGACAGATGGCCCACTGCAGTATTTAGGCAAAAAACGGATAATTCCTTCCTGGTTACAAATATTATGTAAATTTTATCATGTAAAACTAACCGGCTAAAGTTATCCGGCGCCGTGGTCGAAAACCCATTTGAGATTATTAAAGATTTACGATTTTTTCCCGATTTCTGAGATCGAAATCCGTCCGGAGGTGTCTGACACGTGGGTTCCGGAAGATGGTTGCGCATGCTTGCCCTGGTCGCGGCCTTTTCCCTGCTATGGGCGACGCCGGCCCTGGCGGGGGTTATAGGATGGGTCAAGATCGACGGCAGCAAGGTTGATCCAGGGGAGGCTATTTCTCCCAAACCCAATAACACGGTCCGCATCGACGTCTACCTCAACGAGGCGCCGGTTTCCCTGCGTATCGGGAACCAGGACGTCACCGTGAGCCAGGGGACTTACGCGTACTCCGTTCCCAAATACCTCCTCCGCCCGGGCACCAACGCCGTCAATATCAGCGCCAGGACGGCGGGCGGCTCGGAAACCAGGAAGTATACCGTCACCTACCTCGACATGCCGCTGGCAGGGGCCGAGTTTTACCTTCCCGACGTGTCCAGGGTTACAAAGCAGACGATGTTCGGCGGCGCCGCGAGCCTGAACCTCGGTAAGGACACCTACCTCATGGAGAGCGACGGGGATGTCCCCGCCGACCAGAGCCTGACGGTGAGCGTGGCCGCCGAAAGGCCTGCGAAAGCGCCGCGCGGTTTCGCCGGCGTCAGCCCGATTTTTGCGGTCGACCCCGTTCCTACCGGCGTAACGAAATTTTCCCGCCCCGGGCAACTGGTGCTGAAGTTCCAGGGCGGCATGGCCCCCGGGGCGCTGCCGTACGCGCTGACGGTTTTCCGGTCTCCGGACAGCGATTTTGGCGACGAGGACAACGTGAACCTGGGAGGGCGCGTCGACGCCCGGAAGGGGACCGTAACCGTGCCGCTGGCGGAAGGCATCGAGGGGTACTACGCCGTTTTCAGCGCGGTGGCCATGTTTAAGGAGTTCACGGACCCCAGCGCCGGCCTCGGGTGGGCGTACCACGCGGCGTATCCCCTGTGGGTGAAGGGAATCATGGAGCAGTATTACGGCACCGCCGGTGGCAGCACGAACCCCTGGGAGTATGCCACGCTGACGGGTAACAACGATACGTACCTCGGCCTGGTAGCGGGCGTCAGCACTACCCAGGTGAATACCTGCCGCGGCGAGTTCGCGGTGCTGGTGGTGAAGGCCCTGGGGATCGCGCCGGTGAACGTGGCGGCCGGTGAATATTCTTTTGCAGATCTTGATAATGATGCCAGTGCTTCCAGGGAGTATGCCGACCAATACGGCGGCTACCTGGAAGCCGCCGGGCGTTACGGGATCGTGGTGGGATACCCGCCCGGGGGTTCCGGCCAAAAACCTGAATTCAGGGCCCTCACGACCCTCGACCGGGAGCAGGCGGCCACCATCGTCGCCCGGGTGGCCAACCTGCGCATCGAGACCGACCCGGACAGGGTCGATGCGGCGTTGCAGAAGGCGTTCAGCGACGCGAGCAGCATCTCCCCCTGGTGCCGCCCCTACGTCCTGGCGGCCTACAGGGCGGGGCTCGTGAAGGGGATACCGGAAGGGGGCGGCTTCAAATTCGCCCCGGGCGCCTACATAACCCGCGCCGAGGCGGCGCAGCTGATCTACAACTTTATGAACAAGATGCGCCTGCTGTGACGGCGGCAGGGTCCGCACCTCTTCCCAACCCGGCCCGCGCGGCCGGGTTTTCTTTTTGGGGAGGGAAAAATTTTCGCTAACGGTGAAGGAATTTGCGGGGTGGTGTCGTATTACCCTACGGAAAAGAATGCTAACGTGTCGAAAACATGGTTCGCGTGCCATGTCCGGCGGAGAGGACGGTGTAACCCGTGAACTTCAGCGGCAGCGGCATCTTTGGTATTCTGGCCCGCGCCCTGGACGCGGGGGCCCTCAGGCAGCGGGTCATCGCGGACAACATCGCCAACAGCAACACGCCGGGGTTCAAGCGGTCCGGGGTGCGTTTCGAGGATAAGCTGGCCCGCGCCCTGGGGGAGGGTAAACTGCCGCTTCTTACCGGCCACCCGCGCCACATCGGGGGAGCGGACCCGGCGGCGGTAGAACCCGAAGTTGTCACCGAGCGGCACACCGCCATGCGGGCCGACGGGAACAACGTGGACATGGAGCGCGAGATGGTGGAACTGGTCATGGGCAACCTCGGTTACCGGACGGCGGCCCAGGTCCTGGCTGCGAAATTCGACGGGTTGCGCTACGTGATCAACGGCGGGAGGTAGGCGGCATGGGGTTTTTTGACAGCTTCGCCATCAGCGCCTCCGGGCTCACGGCCGAAAGGCTGCGCCTGGACGTCATCGCCAACAACCTGGCCAACGCCGAAACCACCCGCACTCCGGAAGGCGGTCCGTACCGGCGGCAGGCGGTCGTCTTCGCGCAACGGCTTGAGCGGGCCGCCGGCGGCCGGCGCGGGGCGGGGGTGGAGGTGGCCGCCATCGTGGAGGACGCGGCGCCGCCGCGGCTGGAGTACCGGCCGGACCATCCGGACGCCGACGCGCGCGGGTACGTGGCCTTCCCCAACGTCAACGTGGTGAACGAGATGGTCGACATGGTTACGGCGGTGCGGGCCTACGAGGCCAACGCCACCGCCCTCCAGGCGGCCAGGCAGCAGGCCGAGGCCGCCCTTGACATCGGCCGCTAAGTAAAGTAAAGTTGAGAATCCCTTGCGCATAAGGGCAAACCCGCCGTGAGGCGGGGGCGCAAAGCCACGGACCCGGCAGTAAGGGTGCCTTGCGTGCCGGGTGGCCGGGTTACCGACAAGGGTATCGGAAGCTGCCTCTTGTCGGGGTAGCTTTTTCGGTACATAGAGGGCAAAACAGAATCCCGTGTCACAGATGCCGGTTCACCCGACAGGGATGTCTTCGGGGGGAGACATCTTTACAGAAAGAGGGTGGGGTAGGGTGATCAAGGGTATCGACGCGCTGCACCTTGTACCGGAGGCCGGCGCCGCGGGCGGCTCCGGAAAAGCCGGGGTTTCCTTCGGCGAGGCCCTCGCCAAGGCGCTGGAGAAGGTAAACGAAGCGCAGCTCAAGGCGGACGAAGCCATCAAGAAATTCCTCGCGGGCGAAGTGGAAGACCTGCACGCGGTGATGATCGCCCTGCGCGAAGCCGAGATATGGATGCAGCTGGCCGTGCAGGTGCGCAATAAGGTTGTCGAGGCCTACCAGGAAATTTCGCGCATGCCGGTATAGGGGCTCAAGGCAATGGCGCGGAGCACGGTGGTGGCCCGGATAACCGAAAGGTGGCAGGCTTTCACTCCTCCTCAGAAAGTGGCCGTCGTAGTAGCTGCGGCGGGCCTCATCTTCGCCGCTATTTACCTTCCCATCCTGGCCACCTCCCTGAACTACGCGCCCCTTTTCACCGGCCTGCGCCCGGAGGAGGCCGGAGCGATCGTCCAGAAACTGAAGGACGCCAAAATCCCCTATCGGTTGGCCAACGAGGGGACGACCATCGAAGTGCCCAAGGACAGGGTATACGAAACCCGCATTCAGCTGGCCTCGGCCGGGGCCATCGGCGCCGGGGGTCCGGGCTTCGAGCTTTTCGACAGGACCAGGCTCGGGGTCACCGAGTTCGAGCAGCAGGTCAACTACCAGCGCGCCCTGCAGGGGGAGCTCGAGCGCACCATTATGCAACTCGATGGTGTAGAGCAGGCGCGCGTGCACCTCGTGCTGCCAAGGCAGGACGTTTTTGCGGAGGAGCAGGCGGAGCCCACGGCGTCCGTGGTGGTCAAGCTTAAACCCCTGACGCAGCTGAAACAGGAGCAGGTGAACGGGATCGTCAACCTGGTGGCGGGCAGTGTGGAGGGCTTGAAGCCCGAGAACGTGCACGTCATCGACATGTACGGCCGGGATCTGACCGGAACCGGTGGGAAGGACGTTGCCGGCGCGCAGGCGCTGACCCAGCAGGAAGCCAGGCGCGCCTACGAGCGGGAGCTCGAGCGGAGGGTGCAGGGGATGCTGGAACGCGTCCTGGGGCCGGGCAAGGCTGTGGCCATGGTGAGCGCCGAGCTCGACTTCAGCCGCCAGGAAACGGTGACGACGGTCCCGGAAGGCCAGCAGGTCCTCAGCGAGCAGACGATAAACGAGCAGGGCACCGGTACGGGGGCCGCCGGTCAGGCGGGCACGCCGGGCAACCTCCAGACGTACCAGACCCCCACCGGCGGCCAGCAGACGTATAACCGCCAGGAAACCACCCGTAATTACCAGGTGGGCACGCGGCAGGAGACGACCGTGGCCCCGCCGGGAAGGCTCAAGCGCCTTTCCACGGCGGTGTTGGTGGACGGGAACCTGACGGCGGCCCGGACCGAGCAGATCCGGAACATCGTGGCCGCGGCCCTGGGGTTCGATCCCGCGCGCGGCGACCAGATCACCGTCTCCAGTATGGCTTTTGATACCACGTACCAGAAGGAACTGGAAAAGCAGGCGCGGGAGGCGGAGGCCGCGGCCAGGAAGGAACAGGCGAAGCGGCTACTCACGTACATGATTGCCGGCGGTGCGGCGCTGCTGCTTTTCCTGGTCGGTAGCCTGGTGGTCCTTGCGCGCAGGCGGCGCCGCCCCGCGCCGACCGTGGAGGAAGTGGTGCCCGTGGCCGTAACGGCGGAGCGCCCGCCGGTGCCGCCGGTGGCCGACAAGGAGAAGGCGGCGCGGGAGCTGGCGCGGGAGCGGCCCGACCAGGTGGCGGAGATCATCAAGGTCTGGTTGCGTGAGGAGCAGCGAGGGTGATGCCTGTGGCGGCACAGACGGGAAAGGTAGGCGGACTGGAAAAGGCGGCGATTCTTCTGCTTTCCCTGGGCTCGGACCTTTCCGCGCGGGTGCTGAAACACGGCTTCGACGACCAGGAGATCGAGCGCATTACCTACGCCATCAGCAACCTGAGCCGTGTGGCCCCCGAGACGCGGGAGGCGGTGCTCAGCGAGTTCAACGAGCTCAACCAGGCGCGGCAGTACATTGTTACCGGCGGGGTGCACTACGCGCGGGAACTGCTGGAAAAGGCGGTGGGGCCGGCGAAGGCGGACGAGATCATCAAAAAGCTAACCACCATCGGCAAGATCCTGCCCTTCAACGCGCTGCGCAAGGCCAACCCGAAGCTCCTGGTCGCGTCCCTGCAGGAAGAGCACCCGCAGACCATCGCCCTGATCCTGGCCTATCTTTTGCCCGACCAGGCGGCCGGCATCCTGGCCGAACTGCCGCCGGAACTGCAGCTCGACGTTGCGCGGCGGCTGGCGACGATGGAGCGGGCCTCCGGCGAAATGGTGGAGGAGATCGAGCGGGTGCTGGAGTCCAAGCTCTCCACGGTGCTCACCGAAGACCGCACGCGGCCCGGCGGCGTGGAGCTCCTGGCCAGCATCCTCAACGCCACCGACCGGGCGACGGAGAAGGCCATCCTGGAGCAGCTGGACCGGGAGGACCCTTCTCTGGCGGAAGAGGTCCGGCGGCTGATGTTCGTCTTCGAAGACATCGTGAAGCTCGACGACGTCTTCATCCAGCGCATCCTGCGCGAGGTTAACCCGAAAGACCTGGCCGTGGCGCTCCGCGGGGCCAACGAGGAAGTCCGGCAGCGGATCTACAGGAATCTTTCGCAGCGCGCGGCGCAGATGCTCAAGGACGAGATCGAGTACATGGGCCCGGTGCGCCTGCGCGACGTGGAGCAGGCCCAGCAGCGCATCGTCAAGGTCATCCGCGCCCTGGAGGAGAGCGGCGAGATCATCATTTCGCGGGGTGGCGAGGATGCCGTACTCGTCTAGGCGCGTCCTGAAACGTTTTGTCGCGGCGCGGGCGCCCGTGGCCCTCGCCCTGAAGCCCGTGGCCCCGCCGGTGGAGCCGGAAGCGGAGGCCGCTTCGCCGGAGGAAGACCCGCGGGAAGCGGCGGAAAAGCTTCTCGCCACGGCGCGCGCGGAAGCCGGGCGGCTCCGGCAGGAGGCCTACGAGGAGGGGCTGGCCCGGGGCCTTGCGGAGGCCGCGGGGCGGGTCGAGGCCGAGCTCGCCCGGGCCAGGGAGCGGGCCGCCGGGCTCATCCGGCAGGCGGAGGCGGAGCGGCGCGCTACCCTTGACGCCCTGGAGGGCGAAATCATCGACCTGGTGCGGGCGGTGGCGGAGAAAGTCGTGCTGCAGGAACTGAGCGTGAACCCGGAGCTGGTGGTGGGCGCGGCCCGCGAGGCCCTGGCGCTCCTCCGGGACAGGCAGGCGGTCATCCTGTTCTGCCACCCGGAGGATGCCCCGTTGCTGAGGGAAAGGCAGGAGGAACTGGCGGCGCTGCTGCCGGCGGGGGCGGTCCTGCGGGTTATCGAGGACCCCGATATCGGGCGGGGCGGCGTGCTGGCGGACAGCGGCGAGGGGCTGGTGGACGCGCGCCTGGACACCCGCTGGCGGGCGGTGCTGGACGCGCTCCTGGGGGAGGGGGCCTGACGTGGCGGCAACCATCAACCTGGCGGCCTACCGCGAGCGCGTGGCGGGCGCTCAGGTGCTCAAAAGGCAGGGGCACGTCGCGAAGGTCGTCGGCCTCACCATCGAAGTGGTGGGGATGGAGGGGTTTATCGGCGAGGTTTGCGACATTCACGTCCCCGGGGAAGAGCAGCCGGTGCTGGCGGAGGTGGTCGGATTCCGCGACCGGGTGTCCCTTTTAATGCCCCTGGGCGAGTTGCGGGGCATCTGCCCGGGTTCGCGGGTGGTGCCCCGGGGGCGGGCCATGACGGTGCGGGTGGGGGAACACCTGCTCGGGCGGGTGCTGGACGGGCTGGGCCAGCCCCTCGACGGCCGGCCCCTGGGGAACGGCGCCGAGGTGCCGGTGCACAGGGCGCCTCCCTCGCCGCTGGCGCGGCGGCGCATCACCGAACCCCTGCCCACGGGCATCCGGGCCATTGACGCCTTTCTCACCTGCGGGCGCGGGCAGCGCCTGGGAATTTTCGCCGGCAGCGGGGTGGGGAAGAGCGTCCTGATGGGGATGATCTGCCGGCACGCCGCGGCCGACGTCAACGTGGTGGCCCTGGTGGGGGAGCGGGGCCGCGAGGTGCTGGAATTCATAGAGCGCGACCTTGGGGAGGGGCTGGCCCGCTCCGTGGTGGTGGCGGCCACCTCCGACCAGCCGCCGCTGGTGCGGCTGCGGGCGGCCTTCGTGGCCACGGCGGTGGCCGAGTACTTCCGGGACCGGGGGCGGGACGTGCTGCTCCTCATGGACTCCATCACCCGGTTCGCCCTGGCGCAGCGGGAAGTGGGCCTGGCCGTGGGGGAGCCGCCCACCACGCGGGGTTACACCCCATCGGTGTTCGCCCTCCTGCCGAAGCTCCTGGAGCGGGCGGGGACGAATCCCAGCGGCTCCATTACCGGCTTTTACACCGTGCTGGTGGAGGGGGACGACATGCAGGAGCCGGTGGCCGACGCGGTGCGGAGCATCCTGGACGGGCACATCGTGCTGGCGCGGGAAATGGCGCAGCGCAACCACTACCCGGCCGTTGACATCCTGCAGAGCACCAGCCGTCTCATGCCGGATGTGGCGGCGCCGGAGCACCTGGCGGCGGCGGGTGAGATGCGGAGCCTGCTGGCGGCCTATCGCCAGGCGGAGGACCTGATCAACATCGGGGCGTATGTGGCCGGCTCGAACCCGCAGGTGGACGAGGCCATCCGGGTTTACCCGGCCCTGATGGCCTTCCTGCGCCAGCTGCCCGACGAGACCACCGGATACGAGGAAACGCTGGCGCGCCTGCGGGCGCTGGGGAAGGAGGGCTAAACCGTGCCGCGTTTCGTCTTTCGGCTCGAGGCCGTGCTGCGCTACCGGGAACTGCGCGAGGAGACAACCGCCCAGGCCCTGGCGGCGGCGCAGCGGGAGAAGCTGGCGCGGGAGGCGGCGGCCGCGGTCAATGCCGGCCGCCTGCAGACGGCCCTGAGGGAGGCCGTCGCCGGCGCCCTCGATGTAGCCGGCGAACTGCACGCCGCCCTCTACCGGGAGGCCCTGCGGGCCGAAGGGGAGAGGCTGGCCAGGGAAATAGACGCGCAGGAGGCTCTGGTTGCGGAGCGCCGGGAAAGGCTCGTGCAAGCGCGGAAGGACAGGCTGGTGCTGGAGAAGCTCAAGGAGCGCCGGCGCCGCATGTTCGAGGCGGCGATGCGAGCCCAGGAGGCCAAGCATCTTGACGATGCCTCCCGGCGTTTTCCCAACCATCCTTTTAAAACCTTGCTGAAGGGAGGTGAGTAGGTGGAGATCGCCCAGGTGACCATAGCACCGGAGTCCGGCGGGCACCTGCCCCCCGGCCTGCCGCCCGGCGAGGCGCGGGCCGGGGAGTTTCTGCAATTGCTTCTGGCGCTGCTCGGAGCCGTGAAGCCGCCGGCCGCGCCGGCCGGTGCGGGAAGCGGGCACGAGGATGCGGGCGAGGACCATCCGCCCGCCGGCGAGGAGACCGCCGTAACGCCCGGCAACCGCGGGGGGGTGCCGGACGGGGCACCCGTGCTCGCGGGGCTGCCAGGGGCGGTAACGCCGGCTGCAGGCGTTGCTGGCGCAACCGTGCAGCTTGCCGATGGGAATGCGCTTCAATGCAGGAAAGCGGCAACGGCGGCTGCAAGGACGGCCGGTGTTACTGTTCCGGCGGCGCCGGCCGAGGGGGTGCAGGCCCCCGTGGCGGCGGCCCGCGCGGATGTCGCGCCGTGGGGGCGGGATGCGGCGTCCGCCGTGGACGCCCCCGCACACCTGCAGGTACCGGGAGGTGTACGGTCTTTCGCGGGGGAGACCGCGCCGGCAAAACCCTGCCCCGGCGCCTCCGGGGGCCCCCCGGAGCTTTTAACGGAACACCCGCCTTGTGGCCCCGCCAGCCCCGGTCTCTTCGAGGTGTGGCCGCACGCGCAGCGGCCGGGTGCGAAGGAGTCCGCGGTGGGCGACGGAGTGCCGGCGGAGATTTCGTGCGCCGAAACGGCCGGCGTTACCGGGGCGCATGCGGGGGCTCCCGCGCCACGCCCGCAGGGGGGTGTGAACGGGCTCCCGCCGGCAACCGGTCGGCAAGGCTCCGGAGAACCCCCGGGGAAGGCGCCGGCGGCGGAACCCCGTGCCGCCGCGGCGAGCGGCGCGCTCCGGACAGGCGGCGGTGAGCCGGCGGTGGCGCAAACAACGGCCGGGCACGCGGTTGCGGCAAACGGCGCGCCGGGTGCCGGTACGGAAGACGGCTCTGCTCCGGCCCCGGCCGGGGCGGCCCCGGCCGCGGCGGCGCGCGGCGCCGGGATGACCCCGCAGCAACCGCAGGCCTCCTGGAACCGGCCGGACCTCCCGGACGGCTCACGGGCTTTCCCGGCTTCCGGCGGCGGGCAGGTCGCGGAAGTTCCTTCGACCGGAGACGCGACGGCAGCCCTCTGCCGCACCGTTCCGCTGCCTCCCTCCGGCTCCGGCCCCGCCCCGCAAGAGGCGACGGCCGCGGGCGGGCCTGCTCCGGAGATCCGGGGTGACGCCGCACGGCAGGTCGCGGGTACGGCGGGCCCCGGCGCGGACGTACGGGCCACCGCCCCGGGGAAGGCGGACGCGGTCCCGGCCGCCGGCGCGCGGGAGACGGCGCCGCCCGGCGGCATCCAGGCACCCTCCGTTCCGCCACCCCAGGGCAACGCGCCGCCGGTATCCGCCCAGGTTGCGGTGGCCGTGGTCCGGCACATCGAGCAGCTGCAGCAGCATCCGGGCCGGCCGTTGCGCCTGGAAATCGCCCTGGAACCGCCCGAACTGGGCCGGGTGACGGTGGCCCTGACCCTGGCGCGCGGGGAGCTTGCGGCCCATTTCTACACGTCCGAAGCGGCCGCAAGGGATCTGCTGGCGGCCGCCCTGCCGCAGTTGCGGGAGGCCCTGGCCCAGCACAATATCTGGCTCGGCCAGGCGGGGGTTTTCCTCGGGCAGGGCGGGCAGACCGGGAACGGCTTCGCGACCCCTGCCGGTTATGCCGTGCCGCTCCCGGCCGGCGGCGAGGCGGAGGCGCCCGTGCCCACCGAGGTTGCGCACCCGGAGCCGGAACACCGGCTGGTTAACTGTTTCGCTTAGAGAGGGGCGATACTTGTGCAGGTCAACACCGTAGGCGGCACAACCGCGCCGGCGGCCGCCGGCAGCCGGGACGTGTTCGGTAAGGACGCCTTCATGAAGCTTCTGCTGGCGCAGCTGACCCACCCGGACCCGTTCGCGCCGCAGGACGCCACCGCCTTCATGAACCAGATCGTGCAGTTCGGCGTCCTCGAGCGGCTGATCGAGCTTGAGGAGCGCGTCAGGGAGCTCAACCGGAGCCAGGTGCTCGGGCAGGCGGCGGCCCTCATCGGGCGCGAGGTTGTCGTGCAGGCGGGCGACACCCGTATTGCGGGCGTTGTCGAGAAGGTCACCCTCACCGCCGACGGCGCGGCGGTGGTGGTCAACGGGACGGCGTACGATTTCAACACCGTGGCGGAGGTCAGGTAGGCATGGTGGAGCGCATACCGGGAACGGGGGCACCGGGTGCGGCGCGGCCGGCCGGCAGGGCGCCGGCGCAGGGTCCGTCCTTCCGCGAAGTTCTGGAGCACGTCCGGCGCGAGGAGCTGAAGATCTCGGCGCACGCCCAGAGGCGGCTCGCGGAGCGGCAGATCACCCTGACCGCCGATGATCTGGCCCGGCTCGAGCGCGCCGTAACCCTGGCGGAGGCCAGGGGCGGCCGGTCCTCGCTCCTGATTTACGGCAACCTGGCCCTGGTGGCCAGCGTACCGCACCGCACCGTGGTCACCGCCGTGGCCGGCGCCGAAGCCGGGGAACGCGTCTTCACCAACATCGACAGCGCCGTGATCGTACCGAAATAGAAGTGAACGACCTTTGAAATTCGAGGAGGAATGCGCGCAGCACATTTCAACCTGAGGTCCGACGTCCGACATCCGACTTCTCTAAATTGTGGATTAAGGAATGCGCCCAGCGCATGCCGACCTAAAGTCCGACATCCGACGTCCGACATCCGACTTCTAATTATGGATTAAGGAATGCGCGTAGCGCATTCCAACCTAAAGTCCGACATCTGACGTCCGACATCCGACTTCTCTAATTGTGGATTAAGGAATGCGCGCAGCGCATTCCAACCTAAAGTCCGACGTCCGACGTCCGACATCCGACTTCTGATCATGGCCGGTCCGCAAGGGGGCCTTGGGCCGTGGAACGACCGAAGCGGCCAGGAACGGAGGCAGGAGGCAAGAGGTCGGAGGTCGGAAGGAAAACCAGGGAGGGAAAGCAAGGTGTTAAGGTCGCTTTATTCCGGGATCACCGGTTTGCGGACCCACCAGGTCCGGATGGACGTGGTGGCCAACAACATCGCCAACGTGAACACGACCGGGTTCAAGAGCGCGCGGGCCAACTTCCAGGACGTGCTGGCCCAGACCATCGGCCGCACGGCCATCAACACCACCCAGGTGGGACTCGGCGTGGGCCTGGCGGCCATCGACAACGTCTTCACCCAGGGGCCCTTGCAGACCACGGGCCGCGTCCTCGACCTGGCCATCGAGGGGAACGGGTTCTTCGTGGTCAAGCCGGTGGACAGCGGCGGCACCACCATCGACAACCAGATGTACACGCGCGACGGAACATTTTACCTTGACAAGAACGGCTACCTGGTGAACGCCCAGGGATACAGGGTTCAGGACGAAGGTGGGACGGACATCCAGTTCACCACCGTAACGCCCGATAAGATTGCCACCATCAGCATCGGCACCGACGGCAAGATAACGGCTACCGGCACCGACGGTACCACCGAGGAGCACACCATAGGCCTGGTGACCTTCAACAACGTGGAGAGCCTGCAGCGCGTCGGCAGCAACCTGTGGGATGTGACGGCCGGCCTCACCCAGCCGGACCCGCCGGTGATCGGCGCGCCGGGCCAGGAGGGCCGCGGCATCGTCCGCTCCGGCTACCTGGAGATGTCCAACGTGGACCTGGCGCAGGAATTCACCACGATGATCACCACGCAGCGCGGCTACCAGGCCAACGCGCGCATCATCACCACGTCCGACGAGCTGCTCCAGGAACTGGTGAACCTGAAGCGTTAATCTGAAAGGTTGATCGGGTTTGGCGAAGGAAAAGGGCGGTAGCAAAGGAACGTTACTGTACATTCTGGCGGCTCTGGTGCTCGCGGCGGGGGCGGCCGGCGGAACGTACTTTTTCTTCGGCCGCTCCGGTGGGCATGCGGCGCCGGAGCCGCCGCCGCTCGCCACCTACGACCTGGGCACCGTGGTGGTCAACCTGAACGAGGATACCGCGCACTACCTGCGCATCAGCATCGTTCTGGCCTACCGCGAGAATAAGGAACTGGCCCACGAACTTGAGGTCAACCAGGCCCTGCTGAAGGACCGCCTGATCTACCTCCTGCGCCACCGCACCCTGGACGACGTGCGGGACGTGGCGCACGCGGAGAAGTGCCGGCAGGACATCCTTAACGAGCTGAACCGGCACCTGAAGAAGGGGCAACTCGAGGCCGTGTACATTACCGAGTACCTCGTGCAGTGAGGGCCTGCCGTTCGCGAGAGGGCTCCCGGGTGATGCTTCCATACGCTGGCCGGCCCGGGCCGGCAGGGAGGTGGCAATGGTGATTACCGAACAGGAGATCCGCAGGCTTGTGGAGCGGTTCGGCGGCGGCGGGGCACCGGCGGCGCCGCAGGTGGCACCGGTCAGGTTCTCCGAACTCCCGCGGGAGCCCGCGGCGGGACGGGTCAAGGCCTCCCTGTCCTACCTGGACGACGTGCAGGTCAACCTGGCCGCGGAACTGGGGAGCACCACGCTTAAGGTGCGGGATATCCTGGCCCTTGGCGAGGGCTCGGTGATCAGGCTCGACCGGGCCGCCGGGGACAATATCGACCTCCTGCTGAACGGCCTGAAATTCGCCCGGGGCGAGGTGCTGGTGATCAACAACCTTTTCGCCATCCGCGTCAGCAGCATTTACCCGCCCCAGATGCGCGAACCGGCGGGGGAAGGGAAATGAACGATTTCTGGGCCGCCTTTCTCAGGCTCCTGATCGCCCTACCCCTGACGCTGCTCCTGGCCTACGGGGCCCTGAAATTCGCCCTGCCCAGGCGGTTCCCCCTGGCTTCCGGCCGCCGCATGCGCCTGGTGGAGCAATTGCCCCTCGGCCCGAAGGCCGGCCTCTGGCTGGTGCAGGTGGGCGAAAAGTACTACCTTCTGGCCCAGGGCGAGGGCGGCGTGGCCGTGGTGCGGGAGTACGACGCGTTGCCGGAGGCCATCGCCGCGACGCCCGCGCCGGGCCGGGCCGGGTTTTCCGGCTGGCGGGAGTTTCTCGGGGGCGGGTTGACCGCCGGCGCCGGGCCTTTCCGGCGGGCGTGGGCCGGGCGGCGGGAAAAGAAAGCCGGCACGGGGGAAGCGGGCCCGCATGGGCGGTAGGAGACCGCCGCTGGAACGCGCCCGGCAGGTGCCCGGCTGGCGCCTCCTGCCGGGAGTTGTGGCGCTGGCCGTTCTGGCGCTGGGGGCCACGGCCGCGTGGGCGCAACCGGCTCCCCTTCCCGGCATCGACATCCGGGTGGGGCAGGCGGCCACGCCCAACCAGGTGGTGGACAGCGTCAAGCTCCTGCTCCTGCTCACGGTCCTGGCGCTGCTCCCGGCCTTTGTGGTGATGGTGACCTCCTTCACCCGCATCGTCGTGGTCCTTTCCCTGCTGCGGACGGCCATGGGGGTTCCCCAGGCGCCGCCGAACCAGGTGCTCATCGGCCTGGCGCTGTTTCTCACCATCTTTATCATGGCGCCGGTCTACAACCAGATCAACGAGCGGGCGGTGCAGCCCTTCCTGGCGAACCGCATCGACCAGGTCCAGGCGCAGGCGGAGGCGGCCCGGCCCCTGCGCGAGTTCATGCTGCGCCAGACCCGCGACAAGGACCTGGAGCTCTTTGTAAACCTGGCGAAGATCGAGAACCCGCGGCGGGAAGAGCTGCCCCTGACGACGGTTATCCCCGCCTTCATCGTTTCGGAGCTGAAAACCGCCTTCCAGATGGGGTTCATGCTCTACCTGCCCTTCCTGATCATCGACATGGTGGTGGCCAGCATCCTGATGTCCATGGGGATGTTCATGCTGCCGCCGGTGATGATCTCGCTGCCCTTCAAGATCCTGCTGTTTGTTCTGGTGGACGGATGGTACCTGGTGGTGAAGTCGCTGGTGGAGAGTTTTCATTAAAGCCGGTGATATGGGTGGCCGCAAGGAGGCTGGCTTGCGCTCCGGTGCTTCGCCTCGACAACGCATCGGCTTGGTTCGGAGCGGCTCTGGCCAGGCTGCGGATTGCCGTCGGAGCCTTCGATTCGGGCTCTAACCTGTTCTTAGCGGTTGGCTCCGCCGGCGTCCTCGCCGGGCCGAGCCGCTGGCCTCACCGTCGCCGTGCGTTGTGGCCGATGCTCCGCAAGTCGCTTGGCCAGCCTCCCCGCGGCCCCCTGTAAAGTACACCGGCTTAGCTAGGGGGCACGGAAAATGACCGATACTCTGGCGATTCAATACGTCCAGCAGGCGCTGATGCTGGTGCTCCTTCTTGCGGCCCCGGCCCTGGTGGTGGGGACCGTGGTGGGGCTGGTGGTGAGCATCTTCCAGGCCACCACGCAGATCCAGGACCAGATGATCACCTTTGTGCCGAAGATCATCGCCATCCTGCTCATCCTGCTGCTGCTGGTGCCCTGGTTCGTCAACACGCTCACCCGCTTTGCCACCGAGTGCTTCACCCGCATCGGGGGCCTCGCGGGGTAGGCGGGGGAAGGGGAGGCTGTCTTGGTCGATTACACGTTGCTCGGCGTCTACCTCCTGATGTTCACGCGGCTGAGCGCCTTCGTGGCGGCGTGCCCCGTTTTTGCCGTGCGGGCCTTTCCCCCGCCGGCCAGGATCGGCCTGGCGGCCGCCCTCGCGGCGGCGCTGCTCCCCCTGGTTAATGTGGACCACATGGCGCTGCCGGACCACGTTGTAGGGTATGCCTTCCAGGTCGTCCAGGAAGCGTTCGTCGGCCTGGGGCTGGGCGCCCTGACGGGCCTGGCCTTCAACGCCGTGCGCACCGCCGGGCAGCTGGCGGGGCTCCAGATCGGGTACGCCATCGCCGAGATGTTCGATCCGGTCAGCGGCGAGCAGAACGCCGTCCTGGCGCAGTTCTTCTACCTGCTGGGTCTGGTCTTCTTCTTCAGCATCGACGGGCACCACCTGCTCGTCGCGGCCCTGGCGAAAAGCTTCCAGCATATCCCGCCGGGGACGGCGGTGCTGAAGCTGAGCGTGGCCGAGGTCGGCGCGCGGGCCTTCCAGGGGCTTTTCGTTACCGCCCTGCGCCTGGCCGGGCCGGTCATCGCCGTGGCCCTCGTCACCGACCTGGCCCTGGGGCTTATGGTGCGCATGGTGCCGCAGATCAACGCCTTTATGCTGGGCTTCCCGCTGAAGATCGCCGCCGGGCTCATCGCCCTGGCGGTGACGGTTCCCCTGCTGGGAGGCGTGCTGGCACGGGTCTTTGAAGGTATGGCGCGCGATATGCTTGTTGTGGCGAGGGGGTTGGGCGGCTAGTGGCCTGGGGCGACCAGCAGCAGAAAACCGAACCCGCAACCCCGAGGCGCATCCAGGAGGCGCGGCGCAAGGGGCAGGTGGCCCGGAGCCACGAGCTCAACGGGGCCATGCTCCTGCTGGCGGTGGTCCTCCTCTTCTTCCTGCTGCGCGAGCATTTCGTCCTCGCCATGGAGCAGATGGTGGCGGAACTGGTGCGGGCCGCCGGCACCTTCCAGGTGGACGCGCGGAGCGTGGGGAGGCTGGCCGTGGCCGGGGCGGTCTTTACCCTGCGCGTTTTGGGGCCGGTTTTCGGCCTGGCCCTGGCCGTGGCCGTGCTGGTGAACCTGGCCCAGGTGGGATTCCTCTTCGCCCCGTCGGTGCTCCAGCCCAAGCTCGAGCGCATCAGCGTCGTGAAGGGTCTCGAGCGTATTTTCAGCGTCCGCGGCCTGGTGGAACTGCTAAAGGCCCTCTTCAAGGTGGTGGTCATCGGCGGACTCCTGGCCTGGTTGATCCACGTCCGCCTGCCGGAACTCCTGGTGCTGGTGGAGGCCACGCCGGGGGCGGGCCTTTACGTGGTGGGGAACGCGGTCCTGGCGGTGCTGCTGGCGGCGGGGGCGGTCTACCTGGGGCTCGCGGGAGCCGACTACCTGTACCAGCGCCACACGTACCGGCAGCAGCTGATGATGACCCGCACCGAACTCAAGGAAGAGCTGCGCCACACCGAGGGCGACCCGCTGGTGAAAAGCTGGCTGCGCAGGAAGCAGCGGCAGATATCGCTGAACCGCATCCGCCAGGAGGTTCCCCGGGCGACCGTCGTGGTCACGAACCCGGCCCACGTGGCCGTCGCCCTGCGCTACGAGGAGGGGAAGACCAATGCCCCGGTGGTTACGGCCAAGGGGGCCAACTACCTGGCGCAACGCATCCGGGAACTGGCGGAGCAGCACAACGTACCGGTGGTGGAGAACCCGCCGGTGGCACGGGCCCTGTACAGGAGCGTCGAGGTGGGGCGGGAGATCCCGGTGGCCCTTTACCAGGCGGTGGCCGAGATCCTGGCCCTGGTGTACCGGTTGAAGCGCAGCACGGCGGAGGGGAGGGCTTAAGGTATGCCGTCGCCGGTGGCGCCGCTGTCAAGGGTCAAAGCGTACACGGACCTGATCATCGCCGGGCTGGTGATCGGCGCGGTGCTGCTCATCATCATCCCCCTGCCGCCGGCGGCGCTGGACGTCTGCCTGGTGCTGAGCCTGACGGCCGGCATCCTGACGCTCCTCATCACCCTCTTCACCACCGACCCGCTGCAGTTCTCGGTCTTTCCCACATGGCTCCTTATCGTCACCCTCTACCGCCTGGCCCTGAACATCTCCTCCACGCGGCTCATTCTGGGCCAGGCGGCGGCTGGCCGGGTGATCGACGCCTTCGGCCACTTCGTGGTGGGGGGGAGCTACGTCGTCGGCTTCATCGTTTTCGTCATCATCACCATCGTGCAGTTCATCGTCATCACCAACGGCGCCAACCGCGTGGCGGAGGTGGCGGCGCGCTTCACCCTGGACGCCATGCCGGGCAAGCAGATGAGCATCGACGGCGACTTCAACGCGGGGCTGATTACGGAGGCCGAGGCGCGGGAGCGGCGGAAGCGGCTGCAGCGCGAGGCGGATTTCTTCGGGGCCATGGACGGCGCCACCAAGTTCATCCGCGGGGACGCCATCGCCGGCCTGGTCATCACCCTGGTCAACATCCTGGGCGGCCTGGTGATGGGGCTGGTGGTGCACCGGATGGACCTCCTGCAGTCGCTGCAGACGTACACCATCCTCACCATCGGCGACGGTCTGGTGACCCAGATCCCGGCGGTGCTGGTGGCCACCGGCACGGGCGTCCTGGTGACGCGGGCCAGCCCCGAGGCCAGCTTCGGCCGGGAGTTCTCGCGCCAGTTCTTCAGCTTCCCGCGGGTCATGTTCGTGGCGGCGGGCATCCTGTTCGTCATCGGGCTCGTGCCGGCCATGCCGAACTTCCTCTTCATGGCGCTGGCCGTGGCGGTGGGCCTGGCGGCCCGCACCCTGGTGCGGGAGGAGCGGCGGCGGGCGGAGGAGGAGGCCGCGGCGACGACGCGGCGGGCGCGCGCCGAGCGGCGCGAGCCGGAGAACGTCCTCACCTACTTCCAGGTGGACCCCCTGGAGGTGGAGATCGGGTACAACCTGATCCCGCTGGCCGACGAGGAGGCGGGTGGGGACCTCCTGCACCGGGTCGGGGCGCTGCGGCGGCAGTGCGCCCAGGAGCTGGGCATTTTCGTCCGCCCCATCCGCATCCGGGACAACCTGCAACTGCCGCCCAACGGGTACGTCTTCAAGCTGCGGGGGGTGGAGGCGGCGCGGGGCGAGCTCATGCCCGGGCACTACCTGGCCCTCGATCCCACCGGCTCAAGCCAGCTCAAGGGGGTGCCGACGAAGGAGCCCACCTTCGGCCTCCCGGCCTACTGGATCACGCCGGGGGAGAAGGAGCGGGCCGAAGGGGCGGGGTTCACGGTGGTGGACGCGGGCACGGTGCTCATCACCCATCTCGGCGAGTTCGTCAAGCAGAACGCCCCCGCGCTCCTGGGCCGCCAGGAGGTAAAGGAACTGCTGGACACGGTCAAAGAGAAGAACGCCGCCGTGGTGGAGGAGCTGATACCCAACCTCCTCAGCCTCGGCGAGGTGCAGAAGGTCCTGCAGAACCTCCTGAAGGAGCGGGTTCCGGTGCGGGACCTGGTAGGTATCCTGGAGGCCCTGGCCGACGCGGCCCGCACGAGCCGCGACACCGATTACCTCACCGAGCAGGCGCGCCAGGCCCTGGCGCGGGTCATCACCAGGCTCTACGCGCCGGAGGGGAAGCTCCAGGTCATCACCCTGCACCCGAAGCTCGAGCAGGCGCTGGCCGAGAGCCTGTCGAGTACGGCCCTGGGGACCTACCCCGTGCTCGAGCCGGGCGCGGCGCGGCGGGTGGTGGACCGGCTGCGGGCCGCCCTCGACGCGGCGGGCCGCCGCGGTGCGAACCCGGTGGTCCTCTGCGCCGGCCGTGTCCGGCTCCCCTTCCGCCGCCTGATCGAGCGGAACTTCCCCCTGCTACCGGTGGTGGCCCTGCAGGAGATCACCCCGGACACGGAGGTTGAAGCCATAGGGACGGTGATGTGGGATGAAGATTAAAAGGTACGTGGCGCGGGACATGCGGGAGGCCATGCATCTGGTGCGGCAGGATCTGGGGCCGGAGGCGGTCATCGTCGCCACGCGCAAGGTGCGGGAAGGGGGCCTCTTCGGGTGGCTCGCGCCGGCCCGGCTGGAAGTGACGGCCGCCGTCGACGACGGGCCGGCCGGTCCGCCCCCCCCGGCCGTCCACATTCCCCGGGTGCTCCTCCCGGGCGCCGCGCCCCGGCCGGCCGACGGCAGCGGTGACCCGGACGCCGGCGTGCGGCAGGAGCTGAGCGAGGTCAAAACCCTCCTGCACCGCCTCCTGGAGCGGGAGGACGGTGCCGGCGAGGACGGCTTCTACGCGCGGTGGCGGCGGGCGCTCCTGGAAATGGAGGTGCGGGCGGAGATCGTCGACGGGCTCCTGGGCTACCTGCGCCAGCACGTGGGTCCCGGGGGGGCGGAAAACGACGCGCGGGCGCGCATGCTCATCACCAACCGCATCGCCGAACTCCTCACCCCGGCCTACCAGGGGGTGGAGCTGGCCCGCGTCCTGGTCTTCGTCGGGCCGACCGGGGTGGGCAAGACCACCACCCTGGCCAAGCTCGCGGCCCGCTTCGCCCTGGTGGAGAAAAAGCGGGTGGCGGTGGCGACCATCGACACCTACCGCATCGGGGCCGTGGAGCAGTTGCGGATTTACGCCGAGATCATCGGCATCCCCATCGAGGTGATCTTCGCCCCCTGCGACCTGGAGGCGGCCCTGGAGCGGCACAGGGACAAGGACTGCATCCTCGTCGACACGGCGGGCCGCCCCTCCCACAACCTGGAGCAGGTGCGGGAGATGGCCTCCTTCCTCGAGGTCATCCGCGAGCCCCACGACGTCTTTCTGGTGCTGAGCTGCAACACCAAGATGCGGGACCTGGAGCGGTTCGCCGCCGACTTCCGCCTCCTCAACTACACGAAACTCATCTTCACCAAGGCCGACGAAACCGAATCCCTGGGCTGCATTCTCAACCTGTCGCACCAGCTGGCCACGCCGGTCCTTTTCGTCACCGACGGGCAGAACGTGCCCGACGACATCAAGCAGGTGCACCCTTACCGGATCGCCGGGCTGGTGCTGAAGGGGGGTCGGCCCTGTGCGTGACCAGGCGGTGCAGCTGCGGCTTGCGGCGCAGATTCCCCCGCTCCAGAAGCTCGACCTCGGCCCGGGCGGGCCGCGGGTTATCGCCGTAGCCAGCGGGAAGGGCGGCGTGGGGAAGACCAGTCTGGCGGTGAACCTGGGCCTTGTCCTGGGCCGCATGGGCCGGCGCGTGCTCCTGCTGGACGCGGACCTGGGCCTGGCCAACGCCGAGATTCTTCTGGGCCTTGCCCCCAGGTACTCCCTGCGGGACGTCCTTTACGGCGACAAGCACATCCGGGAGGTCGTTACCCCCGGCCCCCACAACCTCTGGGTCGTGTCGGGCGGCTCCGGGTTTTACGAACTCGCCAACCTTGACAGCGCCCAGCAGTCGCGGGTACTGGAGATGCTGCGCTACTTCCGCGACGACACCGACTACATCCTTATCGACACCGGGGCCGGGATTAACAAGAACGTCATCGCCTTTGCGGCCGCGGCGGGCGAGGTGCTCCTGGTGATCACCCCCGAGCCCACCTCCCTCACCGACGCCTATTCGCTCCTCAAGGTGCTGGCGCGGTTCGGCGTCCCGGCGGAGGTCGGGGCGGTGGTCAACCGGGCGGCAGACGAGTTCGAGGGGCAGGCGGTGGCTGCAAGGCTGACCGGCGCCGCGGACAGGTTTCTGCGCTTCCCGGTGCGGCACCTGGGCACCGTCTGCGAGGACCGGGCCGTGGGCCTGGCGGTCAAGCGGCAGGCGCCGCTGGTCCTGGCCTACCCCGGGTCTCCGGCCGCCCGGAACATTGTCGCCGTCGCCCACCGGCTGGCGGAGGGCGGGGCGCCGCCGGGGAAAAACGGGAACTTCGTCACGCGGCTCCTGCGGGCCTTCGGCCTGGGGTAGGGAGTCGTGGAAGACCTTTGATGGGTATCTTGAAGGTGAACCAAAGGGTGGAAATCGCGCGCCGGGGGGAGGACGAGTACTACCCGGCCCTCGTGCAGGATGTAGGGGAGCACAACTTCTGCATCAACATGCCTTACCGGCAGGGCGTGCCCCTCATCCTGGTCCCGGGGGAGCGCGTGGACGTGCGCCTTGTGGAAAAGGACGCCACCTACTTCTTCACGGCAACGGTGCTCGGGCGGCGGCGGGACAGGATCCCCCTTTACGTCCTCTCCCTTCCCGTAGATGTGCGGCGGGTGCAGCGCCGGCGCTTTGTGCGGCTCGAAACGCTCCTGGACGTCTGGTACGCCCCGGCGCCCGAGGGGGATGCGGCGCCCGCGTTCGTCAGGGCCCGGGCCGTGGACCTCAGCGCCGGCGGCATGTGCCTGGTCACGAAGCAGCCCCTGGAGGTGGGTGCGCCGTTGCTCCTGCGCTTCCACCTCGACCTGGGTGAGCGGGAGGCCGAAATCGTTACCCCCGGGCGCGTGGTGCGACGGGTGGTGGGGCCCGAGGACGACCTGTGGCAGGGCGGGTACAGGTACGGGATCGAGTTCGTGGGCCTGCCCATGCGCGAGCAGGACCTCATCGTGCGGTATATCTTCCGGAAAATGGCGGAGCGAGGAAAGTTACGCTGAAGGCGGTGAAACTATTAACGCGGCGAGGGAAATGTGGCAGGAATACCGCGCTACCGGGAGCAAAGAGGCGCGCGACCGCCTCATCCTGGCGCACCTGCCGCTGGTAAAGCACCTGGCGGGCCGACTGGCGGTGCGGCTGGCGCCCTTCGTCAGCCAGGAGGACCTGGAGGGGTACGGCATCTTCGGCCTTATTGAGGCGGTGGAGCGGTACAACCCGGCCATAGGGGCCGACTTTCAGACCTACGCCTACCAGCGGATCAAGGGGACCATGCTCGACGAAGTGCGGCGGCAGACCTGGTTGCCGCGTTCCCTCTGGCACCGCCTGAAGCGGTTGAACGCCGCCCGGGAGGAACTGAGCGCAGCCACCGGAGCCCGCCCCAGCGAGGCGGAGGTCGCCGAAGCGGCAGGCATGCGGCCGGAGGAACTGCACCGCCTGGCACGGCACTTCGGCGCCGTGGGGCGCGTCTCGCTGGACGAGGTGCGGTACACGCCGTCGGGCGAAGCCGTGCGCTGGCAGGACGTCCTGGAGGACCCGAACTCCCCGGACCCCCTGGAGCATGTGGTCGCCAGGGAGGACGTGCTGCTCCTGGCGGAAGCGGTGGCGCGCCTGGAGGAGCGTGACCGCCTGGTGCTTGCCCTTTACTACCAGGAGGGGCTTACCCTGAAGGAGATCGGCCGTGTCCTCGGCGTGACCGAATCCCGTGTTTGCCAGCTGCACGCCAAGGCCATCAACAAGCTGCGGGCCACCCTGAAGGTGCTGGCCGGCGAGGAGGTTAAAGACTGATGAACGGCCCCGTGACGTTCGCGGCGGCGTATCTTTTCGCCATCGGCGGGGTGTGCTTTTTGCTCGGCTGCGGCATCTGGGCGCTGGTCCGGCGGTGGGAGCGGCCCGCCTTCCGGGACGTCCTGGCGGAGGTGGGAGGGCCGCTCCCCGGTCTCGCGGAGGATGACCTGGCCGCCCGCCTGGCGCGCCTGGAGCGGGAAGTCGCCGCGTTGCGCAAGGACATGCGCGAACTGCAAAGGAATCTGGTAACCGGCGACGTCTGTTTGGACCGGCCGGCGGCGGATGGAGTCTCCGGCGCCCGGCGCCCGGCGCCCGACGCCTCGGTTCCGGCCTGGCCCTCCGACGACCGACGACTGACGACCGACGACCGACATCGCCGCCCCAGGGGCGAGGTGCAGCTGATGATGAACGTACGCCGCCTGCGGGCGCAATCATAGGGGAGGGAGAACGCATGTTACGCGGTATCTACATCGCCGCCGCGGGGATGGACGCCGAGCAGACGCGCGCCCGGGTCCTGGCCAACAACGTGGCCAACCTGGCGACGCCCGGCTACCGGCGCGAAACGGTGACCTTCGCCCCCTTCCTGACCCACGCCCTGTACCGCTATGGCGAGGGGCCGCCCGCGCCTGTGGGCCGGCACCATCTGGGCGTGGCCGTGGCCGGGGTGGTCACCGACTTTTCCCCCGGGCCCCTGGCCGCCACCGGGGACGCCCACCACGTGGCCATCGCGGGCGAGGGGTTCTTCGCGGTGGAAACCCCGGACGGCGAGGCTTACACGCGCGACGGCACCTTTCTCGTCGACGCCGAAGGATACCTGGCCACCCCGGCGGGCCACCGGGTTCTGGGCGAAGGGGGACCCGTCCAGGTGGGCGGGCCCTTCACCATAAGCCCCGACGGCGAGGTTATCGCCGGCGGCGAGACGGTCGCCACCCTGCGCGTTACCGCCTTTGATAATCCGGGCGCCCTGGTAAAGGTGGGGGAGAACCTCTTCACCGACCCGGGCGGCGCCGGGGCACGCCCCGCGGAGAACGTGCGGCTGCTCCAGGGCTGGCTGGAGCAGGCCAACACGGATCTGGCCCAGGAGATGACCGACCTCCTGGCGGCCACCCGCTCTTACCAGGCGGCGCAGCGCCTGGTGCACGCCCACGACCAGCTTCTCGGCCGCCTGGTCAACGAAGTCGGCAATGTGAGGTAAGGGGGAGGGGATGGCTTTGTACGCGCTTCTCGGTATCGGCCGGACGGCTCTGTGCGCCCAGCAGGTGCGCCTCGACGTCGCGGCCCACAACATCGCCAACGTCAACACCACGGCCTTCAAAGCCGGCCGCCCGTGCTTCGCGGACCTGGTTTACGGGAGGCTCGCGCCCGACGTCGTACCCCTGGCGCCCGCCGCTGGGGAGGCGCAGGTGGGCACCGGGGCGGCGGTGGCGGCTACGCTCCGGGACCCGGCCCAGGGGGCCCTCCTGGCCACGGGGCGGGCCCTGGACCTGGCCATCGAGGGGGAGGGCTTCTTCGGGGTGACCACCCCCGGCGGGGAGACCCTCTACACCCGCGACGGAACCTTTTACCTTGACGCCGCGGGCCGGCTGGTGAACGCCGCCGGGTATCCCGTGCTGCCGGAGGTCGCCGTGGCCGAAGGGGGCGAGGTGACCGTGGCCCCGGACGGGGCGGTAACCGTGGTCAATCCCGATGGCAGCATGGAGGAGGCCGGCCGGCTCGCCCTTTTCACCTTCGCCAACCCGGACGGGCTGGAGGCCCGGGGCGGGAACCTCTTCGCGGCCACCGGGGCCAGCGGCGAAGCACGGGAGGCCGCGCCGGGTGAAAACGGGGCGGGCAGTATTCAGAGCGGCCGCCTGGAGGCTGCCAACGTGGACCTGGCCGCGGAAATGACCGGCCTCATCCTGGCCCAGCGCGCCTACCAGGCCGCCGCCAGGACGATCCAGGCCGCCGACGAGATGTGGGGCGAAGCCAACGATCTTGGCCCGCGCTAAAAAAACGCACATTGTTCATGGGGTAGGGGAGCACGTTGCAGATACTTCAGGGGGCTTTGCCCGCGCAAGAGGCGCTTGAGATTCACGTGGGTATTGCCGATTATAAGGTCGCGAGAAAACCGCACCGCCTGATCACGGTGGGCCTGGGCTCCTGCGTGGGGGTGAGTCTCTACGACCCCGGCACCGGCATCGGGGGGCTCCTCCACGTAATGCTTCCCGAGGCCGGCCGGACGGGGGAGATCGCGAAGCCGGCGAAGTACGCGGACGCGGGCATCCCGCTGCTGGTGGAGGCCATGCGCCGGGAGGGGGCGCTGCTGCGGCGCCTGCAGGCCAAGCTGGCGGGCGGGGCGCAGATGTTCGCCGGGGCCGACGAGAAATTCAGCTTCAACATCGGTGCCAGGAATGCCGAGGTGGCACGGCGGGTATTGAGGGGCCTGGGCATCAGGATTGTGGCCGAGGACGTGGGCGGTACGAGCGGCCGCACCATGATCCTGGACACCGCCACCGGTGAGGTCCTTATCCGCATGCTCGGCACCGGGATCAGGGTGATATGATGACCTTCGAAACCTTCAAAGAAAAGGTAAGGGCCGGCCTCGGCTTCGACCTGAACAGCTACAAGGAGAAGCAGATACGCCGCCGGATTGGTGCGCTGATGTCGCGCCGCCAGGTTGCCGATTACGCGGCCTATTACCGGCTGCTGGTCGCCGACCCCGCGGCACAACGGGAGTTTCTCGACTACCTGACCATCAACGTGACCGAGTTCTTCCGCGACCCCCACCTCTTCCAGTTCCTGGAGCAGCGGGTGCTTCCGGAACTCCTGGCGCGCCGGCCTTTCCTGCGCGTGTGGAGCGCCGCCTGCGCCAACGGTGCGGAGCCCTACTCCGTCGCCATCCTTCTGGAGGAGCTGACCCCGGGGCGGCGGCACCGCATCGAGGCCACCGATATCGACCCGGGCATCCTGGAGGTGGCCAGGGCGGGCCGGTACGCGGCGGACCTTTTGCGCCACGTTTCGCCCGCCCGCCGGGCAAGGTTTTTCCGCCAGGAGAACGGCACCTGGGCGGTGGCGGACGAAATCAGAAGGCGGGTGGCCTTCCGGGTCCACGACCTGCTTACCCAGGCCTACGGGTCGGGGTACGACCTCATCGTCTGCCGCAACGTGGCGATTTACTTCACCCGGGAGGCGCAGGAGCGGATCAACGCGGGATTCTGGCGGGCCCTCGTCCCGGGAGGCGTCCTTTTCGTCGGGGCCAGCGAGAGCATCTTCAACTACCGGGAAATCGGCTTCGAAAAGGTGGGCACCTGTTTCTACCGCAAGGTGGCGGACGCCCGCCTGCAGACGGAAGCGAGGTGAAAGGCGTGGGTTGCGGTGAAAAACTGTCTCCCCTCTGCCTTGATGCCCTCCGGGAGATCGGCAACATCGGCATCGGCAACGCCGCCACGGCCCTGGCCGGGCTTCTGGGCACGAGGGTGAACATTACGGTACCGCACGCCGTGTTCCAGCCCCTGGAGGATGTTCTCGCCGGCGTCGGCGGGCTGGAGGAGCCGGTGGCCGGCGTGCACCTGCGCATCGACGGGGATCTCGCGGGTACGGTGCTCTACCTCTTCAGCCAGGAAAGCGCCTTCTACCTTATCGACATGCTCCTGGGCCAGCCCCGCGGCACCACGCGGGAGCTCGACGCCCTGGGGCGCTCGGTGATCGCGGAGGCGGGGAACATCCTCACCGGCGCCTTTGTCGGCGCCATCGCCGGCATGACCGGCCTGAAGATCCTGCCGGCCGTGCCCATGTTTGCCTTCGACATGCTCGGCGCCGTGATCACGGCCTCCTTTGCCGCCTCGGGATGCGACGACCTGGTCCTGCTCATCGAGACCGACTTCATGCAGGAGGACCAGAGCGTGAAGGGCCACTTCATCATGCTCTTGCAGCCGGGGTACCTGCAAACCATCCTGCAGGCGCTGGGAATTACGCTGTAGAATACACGGGAGGGATCGTGTTGGCGAAAAGAATCCTCATCGTCGACGACGCCGCCTTCATGCGCATGATGATCAAGAACATCGTCACCAAGAACGGCTACGAAGTGGTGGGGGAGGCGGAGAACGGGGCGGCGGCCGTGAAGTTGTACCAGGAAACGAAGCCCGACCTGGTTACCATGGACATCACCATGCCTGAAATGGACGGCGTCCAGGCCGTACGGGCCATCCGGGCCCTGGACCCCGGCGCCAACATCATCATGATCAGCGCTATGGGTCAGCAGGCCATGGTGATGGAGGCCATCCAGGCCGGCGCCAGGGACTTCATCGTCAAACCGTTCCAGCAGGAGCGCATTCTCCAGGCCATTGAGCGCGTCCTGGCGCGGAATTAGGGCAGGGTGGGAACACAAGCATGCAGGAGGTACTGTCACAGGCGGAAATAGACCGCCTGCTCCAGGCCCTTTCCACGGGCGAGGTCACCGTCGAGGAGATGCGCGAGACGGCCCAGGAGGTCGTCGCCAAGCCCTACGACTTCCGGCGGCCCAACAAGTTTTCCAAGGACCAGTTGCGCACCCTGCAGATGCTGCACGACAACTACGCGCGCATCCTGACGAGCTTCCTGTCGAGCTACCTGCGCTTCAACATCTCCGTCCAGGTGAACTCGGTGGACCAGTTCACCTTCGACGAATTTTTGCGCTCCGTGCCCACGCCCACGGTGCTTACCATCTTCAGTGTGGAGCCCCTGAAGGGCCTGGCGGTTATGGAAACCAACGCCTATTTCCTTTTCCCGGTTCTGGACCTGCTCCTGGGCGGCAGCGGGGGCACGCCGGCCAGGTTGCGGGAGTTCACCGACATCGAGCTGGCGGTGGCCCGCCGGCTCAACGCTAAAATCCTGGAAAAGCTTGACCTCGCGTGGCAGGACATCTTCCCGGTGAAGGCCAGGGTGGAGAGCCTGGAAACGAACCCGCGCCTGCAGCAGGTGATTTCGCCGGGTGAGGTGGTGGCGGTGATCACCTTCGCCACCGCCGTCCATGGGGCACCGCCGGGCCTGATCAACCTCTGCTTCCCCTTCACCCTTCTGGACCCCATGCTGGCGCGCCTGGCCAGCTTCTACCGCTACGCCCAGGCCGCGCCGCCGGGGGAGGAGGAGATCGGCCGGCTGGCCTACTGGCTGGAGCGCGCCCTTGTGGAGCTCACGGTGGTCACCGGGGAGACCGAAATCACCGTGAGGGAGTTCCTGCAACTGCAGCCCGGCGACGTCCTGCCGCTGCCGCGGCGGGCGGACGAAGACATGGATCTCCTGGTGGAGGGCCTTAAAAAATTCGCGGTTCAGGCCGGCACCCTGGGACGCGCCCGCGCGGTGCAGGTAACCGGCCTGCGGGAGGTGGAGGAGAAGGTTGGCTGAATATGGCGACCCGGACATCCTGATGCAGGAGGAAATCGACGCCCTTGTGGGTTCTGTACAGGAGAACGGTTCCCGGGGCCCTGCCGGGCCGGAGCAGGGGGGCCAGGCCGAACTCACCCGGGAGGAGATGGACGCCCTCGGGGAGATCGCCAACATCGCCATGGGCTCGGCGGCCACACCTCTTTCTTCCCTCCTGGGGCGCAAGGTCACCATCACCAGCCCGCGCGTTTTCAGCACCACGCGGCGGGAACTGTTGCAGAACTTCAAGGTTCCCTACCTGATCATCGAGGTCGCTTTCACGGAAGGGCTCTCCGGCTCGAACCTGCTGGTCGTGAAGGAGCACGATGCCGGTGTCATCGCCGACCTGATGATGGGCGGCGACGGCAGCGGGGCGAAGGAGGAACTGGGTGAGTTTGAGCTGAGCGCCGCTTCCGAGGCCATGAACCAGATGATGGGCTCGGCGGCCACGGCAATGTCCACGGTGTTCGGCCGCCGCGTCACTATTTCCCCGCCCCAGGCCAGCATCCTCAAAAGCCCTGCCGATGTGGACGCCGAGAGCGCCCTCCACGTGGACGAGCCGGTGGTGGCCACCGCCTTCCAGATGACCGTGGAGGGTCTTCTCGACACGGAGATCCTCCAGCTGATGAGCCTGGGCACGGCCAAGAGCCTGGCGGCCTTCCTCTGGCAGGGCGTCGACACCATCCCGGCGCAACCCTCCTCGGCCGCCGGGGAGACGGCCGCCGCGGCCGCGTCCCCGGCGCCGCCGGCGCCCGAGGTGCGGCCCTACGCGCCCCCGTCCTTCGACACGGGGCTTCCCGGCGTGGAGCAGGAGAAGCTGGAACTCCTGCTCGACATCCCGCTCAAGGTTACCGTGGTGCTGGGGCGCACCCGCCGTCCCATCCGCGAGGTGCTGAAGCTCGGCCCTGGCGCCCTGGTGGAACTCGACGCTATGGCCGACGAGCCGGTGGAAATCCTGGTCAACGGCGTCCCCGTGGCCCGCGGCGAGGTGGTGGTGGTGGGCGAGAACTTCGGCGTGAAGATAACGAGCATCATCAGCCCCCGCGAGCGGGTCGAGCAGCTGCAGCGGTAGGGAAGGTTTTCGGCGGGTTTTGTTGAATAGAAAAGGGAGCCCGGCGGCTCCCTTTTTCAACGGTCGGCCATCGGGTTTCACAGAACCAGGGGCCGCTGCTTTTTTCGAGGACGAATTTGGCGCCGAGCGCGACTTGCTAGCCGTCTAATGCGGGACCGATCTGAGGTTTTGGGAGGAGGGAGATTTGGCTCCCGGCGCGACTTGCGGAGCTTCGGGTACCGTTCTTGGCGCCGGCGAGGTTACCATCTCGGCCTGGCGAGGACGCCGGCGGAGCCAACCGCTATCGACCGGTGTAGAGCCCGAATCGAAGGCTCCGACGGCAATCCGCAGCCTGGCCAGAGATGGTCCGAGCCAAGCCTGGAAACGGTCGAAGCGGAGCACCGGAGCGCAAGAGCCAAATCCCCCTCCTCCAGGAGTGCCGGAGCGCAAGCCAAGTCCGTCCTTGCTAAAACCCAAAAGACGAACGAGCTAAAACTGAGGAGGTCTAACCGCCACATGGCGAAAGCAACCGTTCGCACCCGCAGCGCGCCGGCGGCGCCGGCGGTGAGCGCCGCGGCCCGCCCCGTAATCCAGCAGGTCGCCCTCTGGGGCCTGGCCGCCCTTCTTTTCTTCCCGCCCTTCTTCCGCGGTCTCTTCTTCCCGCCGGAGCAGTACCGGGCGCTCGCCTGCGCCGCCGTCCTCTTCTGGCTGGTCTTCTACGGCCGCTGGGTGAAAAGGGAGCAGAAGGTCTTCGAGCACCCCCTGGACTACCTGATGCTGGCCCTCCCGGCGGTCTACCTTTACAGCGCCTTCTTTGCCGTGAACATCGGGCTGGCCGTCAACGAAGTGGTTAAGACCACCCTCTACTTCCTGGTCTTCTGGGCCGCCGCGCGCCTGGCAACTAACGAAAAGGACGCCGACTTCGTCGTCCGGGCCATCTACCTCGGTACCCTGGGCGTGGCCCTGGCCGGCCTGGCCACCGCCACGGAGATCATCCACATCAAGGACGGGTTTCTTAACGGGCGCATCTACTCCTCGTACCAGTACCCCAACGCCCTGGCCGCGCTGCTCATGGGTGTGTCCATCCTGGGCGTCTACCTGTGGCAGAAGGCTACGGCGGAGGGGGGGCGGCTTAACCTTCCCTTCGACTTTGTGCCGCGCTGGCTCAGGGAAACCAACGCCGCCCCGTACCTTTACGCCCTGGGCAACTACCTGCTGCTGGCCGTTTTCCTGGGCACCCGCTCCCGCGGCGGCATCGTCGTCTTCGTTCCCGTCCTCATCCTCTTCTTCATCGGCGTGGGGCGGGGCTGGCGCATTCCCTGCGCCTGGCACCTGGCCCTCACCGGCGGGCCGGCCGCGCTGGCCATCTGGATGTTCCTGAACGACGCGGCGGCCAAGCAGTTCGACCGCGCCTGGCTGTGGATTTTCCTGGGCGCCCTGGCGGTTCTGGCCGGCCAGGCGGTGGTGGACGTCTGGCACCGCAAGAATCTGACGGCCCGCATTGCCCCCTGGCGGACCTGCGTCATTGCCGGTACTGCGATTCTGGCCGCGGGCGCGGCGGGGCTCCTCGTGGCCCTGCAGCCGGCCCTCCTCCGGACCCTGGTGCGCTTCGAGAGCCTCGGCGAGCTTCTTGCCGCCCACAGCACGGTGGAACGCTTCCACTGGATGGGCCAGGCCGCCCGGATGATGCTCATGCGGCCCCTCACCGGCTGGGGCGGGGGCGGCTGGCAGGAGGCCTACCGCCACTTTCAGGATTACCTTTACAACTCCACCCAGGTGCACGGCCACTACCTCCAGGTGGGCGTGGAGACCGGCGTAGCGGGCCTTCTGGTGCTCGTCGCCATCTGGGCCGTCTTCCTCTGGACCGCCCACCGCCTGTACCATGCAAGTCCCCCCGGGTCCGTGCGGCGGCATCTTGCCTGGGCCATCACCGTCGCCGCCGTGGCCATCGGCGCCCACGCCGCGGTGGACTTCGACCTCTCCCTTTCGGCCCTGGCCCTGGTCCTTTTCGCCCTCTTTGGCCTGGCGGTGGGGCTTTCCCGCCCCGCACCGGCCCCGGAGGAGGTCAGGCGCCGCCGGCGGGCGAGAAGCCGTTCCTACGCCCCGCCCTCGGGAGCGCGCCTCGGGGCCGTTTCCGTAGCCTGCGGCCTCGTCCTGGTGGCTGCCGTCTGCCTGGCTGCCGCGGGGAGCTTCGCCGCGCAGGCCGTGGCGGCCTTTAACTCCGGCGACTACATGAAGGGCACGTCCCTCATGGAGCGCGCCCGCGCCTACAACCCCTTCAACGCGGAGTACGCGGCGGCCCTGGCCCAGGCCTACCGGGCGCGCGGCGACTACGACCGGGCCCTGCGGGAGGCGGAGGAAGCCCGCGCCCGCAGCCGCTACGACGCCGCCCGCTGCGCCGACCTGGCGAGCATCGCCCAGGCGGCGGGGAAGTACGCCGAGGCCGAGAAGTGGGCGGAGAAGGCCGTTTCCCTCGCCCCCTTCCAGGTGCGGTGGTACGAGTTGCTGGCGCAGACGGAATTCTTGAACGGCTATGGGGAGTTAAAGAAGGGCGATAAGGACGCCGCCCGCACCTACTTCGAAAAGGCGGTCAAGGTGCCGCAGCGCATCGCGGCGCAGATGGCGAAGGTGCCGCCGGAGCTTAAAAAGCTCTGGAGGGTGGCGCCCTTCATGACCGCCACCCCGGAGGTGAAACTTTCCGCCGGCGCCTCCCGGTACTTCCTGGGCGAATTTGAGCTGGCCGCCCGGGACCTCGCGGCGGCAAAGGACGAACTGAAGGATAACGCGGGCAAAGGCGAGGCGATGATCTGGCTCGCCCTGGTGAAGGAGAGGCAGGGGCAATCGGAAGAGGCGAAGAAGCTGCTTGCCGAAGCGGAAAAGCTCAACAAAGACTTCGCCGCGGCCTACGGGCAGTTGAAGGCGCTCCCGGTGTTGTCGTAATATATTTCCAGGCCGCTGGCCGAGCTTTTAGGCCGGCACGAGGTGGGGGCACCTGCGGCAGCGGGTGCCCCTTAGACGTTGAACATCCTTTCCAGCTCGTCGAGCGCGTTTCTCACCATCGTCCGCCACTTGTCGGTCACGTCCACCATGTACTGCGTGATGTCCATGGTCACGTCCTTCATCAGTTTGTGGGCCCGGATGTTCCTGGCCTCCATAAGCTGCTCGCAGCGGGTAACGACGTGCTCCACGTCGGTGTCGATGATCTCCAGCCCCTCGCCGCCGAAAATCTCTTCCACGGCCTGCCGGATGCGGGCAATCAGAGCCTGCAGCTTCGGGTGGGTCTCCCAGGGGTCGATAACCGGCTCATCCGCCAGCGTTGTCACCCGTACCTCGTGCTCGCCCAGCCGGGTGATCAGGGCGTCGAGCAGGCCCACCCGGTACTCGATGTCCACGCTCTTCTGGCGGTTCTGCCGCGCGGCGGCTAAGCTCTTCTCCCATACCTGCCGCGCCTCTTCCGGCGCCACGCCTTCCTTCCCGGCCAGTTCCAGCACCGTTTCCTCGAATTCCTGCAGCCGGCGCGCCGCCCGCCGCTTGTTGATTATCTCCTGCCCGACATAGCGGTGGGCGTAGATCTCGACCTTTCTGGCAAAGGATTCCGGCACGCTCATTTTTCTTCCTCCTGCGTGTGGTTTTGGGAAATGCGTCTTAAATATTCTAAACGGCCGGCTGAGGGGAGTGCAACCGTGTGGATCGGCACTTGCGTTGAATTTGCTGCTACTTCTCTTGTTCCTCCCGGTAAAAGACCTCCTTGATACTGTGCGCGAACAGGCGCAGGTCGTCGACGTTCCGCTGCAAAATACCGTAAAGAACCTCAGGGTCAATACGGGCATAATCGTGCACGATGACGTTGCGAAATTGGGCCATTTTCTTGAAGGTTTCGGCCTTTACGGCGGGCAAGTACCCGGCTTCGCAAAGCACGGCCATAATGTCCTTATTGTCGTCGGGTTCGCGGAGTCCCTGGTCGGCGATGAGGTGGCTGCCTATATCAAGACAGGCTTCCACCGCCAGATGCAGGGTCCTTTCAACGTAGCGGCGCAGCAGCTTGTTTTCCTTCAACTCGGACAGGGAAATGCCCCTCTGTTCCTCCAGGTCGGCAATATACTCCGCCAGGAGTTTCAGTTTTTCCTGCAGGAGTGCTTCATCCACCACCTATATCCCCAGCTTTCTGAAAAGGGCTGCGGCCCGTCGGCGGTAAACGCGCTGCATGTCGAAGTAACGCCGACGAGAACCGATCTCAAAAGAAATACGCCGCGCAGGGTCTTTATCCACAATGAGCCTGCCGTACTTGCGCACCTGGTGTTGCAAGAAGAGCGGAGCGGCGGCAAGATCTACTACCTGAACCGGACGGTGCACGATCTTTTCCAGCGCGATTTCGAGCTCAAGCCGTCGGTCAAAGCGGGCCAGCCTGTCTTCCGTCCCCGGTGCAAAAAGCACGGCCACATCGAGATCGCTGCCGGAGCGGCAGCGGCCCTGTGCCACCGATCCGAAAACATACGCAGCTGTCACGTCGGGTTGCGCGGCGAGATAACGGCCTGCGGCCTCCACGAGCAGATTTTCCTGGGACATACGAGAACCTCTTTTCCTTTTCTGTCCGCATTGTACCATTTTTCTGTGGCGGGAACAATAATGCCGCGCGTCACCCCGTTTACGTTATCGCCGTTTGCTGCTAAAATATTGCAAAATTCGCCCCGGTCCGACGTTCCTTTGACCGGGCGATGTGAGGTCGGGGACCGCAATGGACTACACCGCCTTTCTGGAGCGCGCCGGCTTCCGGCAGCTGCAGGAGGAAATTGCCAGAGCTACCGGCCTGGCGGTCATCACCACCGATCCGCAGGGCCGTGCCCTGTTCGGCAAGAGCAACCCGCCCGCGTTCTGCGTCCTGATCAACGGCACGCCTGAGGGGACTGGCCTGCAGCACCTTCCGCCGCGAGCTGGCGCGCGACGTCCAGGCGTCCCTAGAGGTCCGGCGCCGCGCCTGCCCTGCGGGGCTGGTCAACATCGGCGTGCCGGTGGACGGGCTGGGCGTGGTCATCGCCGGCGGCGTGGCCGTTGAGCGGCTCAGGGAGGCGAAGCTCACCTCCCTGGCGGAGGAAGTCCGCTGCCCGCGCGAGAGATTGATCGAGCTGGCGCGGCAGGTACCCGTGTGGACGGGAGCGCGCCTCGCGGAGGTCGCCGGCCTCATCCGGGTGATGACCGCCTACGCGGCCAGGATCCTGGAGAGCCACCGCATGCTCCTCAACATCTCGCGCCTGGCCGAGGAAATCGTCCTGGTGCGCGACGAAGGGGAAATTGTCGCCCGGGCGGTACGGGAAGCCGCGCAGACACTGCGCGCCCCCATCTCCCTTCTCCGCACGTACGACGAGCGGAAGGGCGTACTTGTGGCCCGCGCCGCGCACGGCGTCCAAGGAGTGGACCTGGAGGCGATCAGGGAACTCCCCGTGGAGAACAGCGTGGCCGGCGCGGCCTTCCGGAGCGGCGAGCCGGTGGCTATGAGCAACATCCGCGCCGCGGGCGGGAGGATGCTCCTGCCGCAACTCGTCCCCGCCGTGCGGAGCGCCCTGGTCGTCCCGCTCCGCGTGCGGGATCGCATCCTGGGCACCCTGGGCGTCTACGACACGGCGCCCCGCGCCTGGAATGAGGCCGTCACCGGATATCTCACCGCCGTCGCCGCCAAGGTCGCCCTGGCCCTGGAGAACGGGCGGCTCTACGCCTCCCTCAAGGCGTACTACCTCAAATGTGCCATATTCCAAGTCTTCTGAAACCTAGAAAAATCAAGGCCGCGCGGGGATCCCCTGCTAACCGGCAGTCCGAAACAGTCCGGCTGGAAGCCAGCAAATTCGGGGGCCGGGAAACCGGTTTGTTAGCAAACGGTTAGCAAAGAGGGGCCGGGTGCGGTTCTGCCGGACGCACCATAAGAGCAAGCGCAAACCCGCGAAAACCAAGGCTTCGCGGGTTTTTTAACTTCGGGAGAAGGCCGGGCAGGGTTCCGCAAGGAACCCTTGATTTTTCTGGGTTTCCCGAACTGTGCAGACAGCGAGGCAGACAGGGATGCAGACAAAGGCCGGGACCGGAAGGCCGGGCAGATCAAGACTTCGCCGCCTTTCCGGCCGGGAAATGCAGGCGCCGCAGGGCGTCTTTTCTTTTTTTGTCAAAAACTCCGGTGAAAAAAGGGGGGGTAAATGCGTGCTCACGGAAAGGGACAGGGAGATCATCAGGCTTATCAACCGGTTCGGGTGTCTCACGGCGGAGCAGGTCGGACGCCTTATGGGAATGGGCCAGCGGGTGACCTACCGGCGGCTGCAAAAATGGTCGAAGGCAGGTATCTCAAGTACCGGCGGCCACTATCTGGTGCGGGCATCTACATAGCGGCCGTCCGCGGCCTGGAAGCCGTCGACGCCGAGCTGGGCCGGTTCCAGGTGCACCTGGCCACCTTGGAGCACAACCTGGCGGTGGCGGACGTGGCGGCAGCGCTCCTGAAGCGATATCCGGGTGCGAAGTGGGTCACGGAGCGGGAGCTGCGCCGGGAAGCGGGGCAGAAATTCGGCGTCGGCTGGCAGGGGCACGTCCCGGACGGCGTGCTGGTCCTGCCGGACGGGACGAAGGTGGCGGTGGAGTACGAGAACACGACCAAATCGCGCGCGGCTTTCAACAAGGTGATGCGGCACTACCTGCGCACCAACTACGACCAGGTCTGGTTCGTCTGCAGAACGAAGCGGCAGGCGGCGCGACTAAAAGAACTGGCACAGTTCTACGACTTCGCGCGGATTTTCGTCTTTCAAGGAGGGACCCTTTATGAACCTGAGCGTGTCGAAGATGGCGGGATTGATCCTGGTTACGGTATTTTTCTCCCCGGTGGTGGCGGTGGCGGTCCTGGCGCACAGGCTCCTTGAGCTTGCGCCGTGGGACCGGCGCGCGGTGGGCCTAGGGGCGGCCCTAGGCGGGGTGATCATCTTAGCCGCGGTAAACTTCTCATTTGCGGGCCCGGGCTTCGTGGGGTACGCCACGGCGAAGTGGGTCGGCAGCGGGTTTGTGCACGCCTTCCGGGTGGCTGCGGCGGAACTGCGGGGCGAAGAAGCGCCGGAAAAGGACGTGGACTACTTTACCGGCTACTTCGCGCTCCCCAGGGTGGTGGCGTCGTCCGTGGGGTGGGGGCTGGCCGCCGGGGGCCTGACCTTCGCCTTGCGGCGGACTGGACGGGGATCCCTGGGGTCAAGTCTGTTGGAGAAGCGGCGGGAGAAACGGGTGGCGGAGATGCGGCACCCGCCAGACGGCACGCTCCTGGGTACCGAAAAGGGTACGGGTAAGCCGGTAATCATTACCGACCGGGAAGCAAACCAGCACGAACTGCTGGTGGGCACCACCGGCAGTGGCAAAACGACGACGGTGGCGAACTTCGTCGAGAGCGCCACGCAGCGGGAGCTGGCCTGTTTGGTCATCGACGGGAAGGGGGACCCGGACCTGGCCGAAAGGGCCCGAATCCTGGCGCAGGAGCACGACCGGGTCTTCAAGCATTTCAGCATGCACGGGCCGTCCTGCCGTTACGACCCCCTGGCGCACGGCGGGATCACCGAGCTGAAGGACAAGCTTCTGTACCTGACCGAGTGGTCTGAACCCCACTACGAAGCCCTGGCGGGAAGGTATTTGCAGTTCGTCTTCAGGGTGCTCGAGCGCGCCGGGATGCGGCCGGACCTGGCCGAGCTCGGCCGCCATCTCGACCCGGACGCGCTGGCGGGGATCATCAGGCGGGTGGCCGACCGGAAAGAGCGGGCGGACATGCTGGAGCTGTTGGGCACTTTCAAGACGGGTGAGATCCGCGGCCTGGCGGCCAGGCTGGCGCAGCTCACCGAAAGCGAGATCGGCCACCTTTTCCGCCGGGAAGGCGACGTGATCGACCTTTACCGGGCCATCCTGGAGGGCCAGGTGGTGGTCTTCTCCCTGGACAGCCTGGCCTACCCGGAGTACTCGCGCCTGCTGGGACGGCTGATCGTGGCGGACATCAAGTGCGCCGCGGCACGGGCCTACCAGGAGCGCCGACGCCTGACTTACTGCATCTTCGACGAGTTCAACGTGTTCTGCTCCCCCGCCGTGGTGGACCTGATCGGCAAGGCGCGGGGCGCGGGGATATGCGCCATTATCGCCACCCAGAGCCTTAGCGATATCGAAGCCGCCGCGGGGAAGGCGGTGGTCAACCAGATAGTGGACAACTGCAACACTTTCATCATCCAGCGACAAAACGCGCCGGAATCAACCGAAACGCTGGCCGGGATCGTCGGCACGTGCGAAGGCGCGGAAGTGACCAGACAAATCCAATCGGTGGCGGGAATCACTTTCAACACCAGCCTGGGGAGCGTCAGGCGGGTGCGGGAGTACGTCGTGCACCCGGACGAGATCAAGAATCTCAAGACCGGGGAAGCCGTAGTGGTGCGCAAGGTCACAGGGGAAGTGCTCAGGGTGAAAGTCAGGAAGTGTTGGGACAACACCGCAAGACAAACTACGAAACCTTGCGTGAATGGCCCGGCGGGGAACGCAATACGCCGGGCTTTTCCCTTTCTAAGCGGGTGAAAATCGCGCAAGACAACCCGGAAGGATGGCGGAAGCAGGGGACACTGGCGTGACCCCCGCACCCCCCATGAAGCGGTGCCGGACCGCGGCGCGCCGGCGGCGCTTGCGGACCGGCGGAAACGGCGGCCGCTTTCCGGCAGGATTGTACCGCGCCCCGCGCCGGGGGCAAGGGTGAAGGCCTGCGGCATATGCTCGCTTCGCTGCGCTATTCCTCGGCCCGGCTGCGCCGCCCTTGCCCCCGTTCCGGGGCGCGCTTTTTTGCGGCCAGAAAGCGGCCGCAAAGCGGCGGAAGGGGGTGAAATAGGGATGACGGAAAAAGCCAGCGTCAGGCCGGTGCTGCTCGGGTGCGTCTACGCGGACCTGGAGCGGAGAAAAATCAGGGTCGTAAACCCGGCCAGGATGTCGGAGAAGAAGCTCCGGCGCCTGGAGACGGAAAGGCTCTTCGAAGTGTGGGCGTTGCTCGACGCCGAGGGCCGGGTGGTGGACCTGAAAACGCTCTAGAAAGCCCAGGAAGGCCGTCCTAACCGGCGGGGAATACCCAAAGATAGGGAAGGTGGTTAGAGTGCCTTTAAAGGCCATTCTGAAGCGTTCCGTAAGGCAGACGGCGGACGAAGCAGACCGGGTGCGGGAGCTTGTGGCAAAGTTCGACCGCGGGCCAATCACGAAGCGGGATGTGCTGGAGGCGTGCAAAATCATCCAGCACGAGGCGGTGCTGCTGCACGACGGCGGCCACCGCGCGGCGGAGCTTCTGGCCCGGTGCTTGATCGAGATCCTGGAGAAGGGGAAGGTGAAACTCTCGCCGGCAAACCTGGACTACATCCGGCAGAAACTACCGCTTGAACCGTTCGCCAAGAGATACCTGGAGAGACTGGAAAATTCCTGAAGGCAGCACCCCGGCCCCGCGCCGGGGTTTTTTAGTTTTCAAACGGCTTGATTTTTGCGAAGGGAGGGTGCAGGCATGAAAGCCATGGTCAACGCGCTGCGCCGGGCGGAGCTGCGGGCAAAAAAGAGAGACGCCCGGCTGGCGAAGAAGGCCGCGGAGAAGGCCGTGAACCTGCCGGCCGTGGACCGGGAAGAAGCGAAGGCCCAGGCCATAAGGCACACCATCGTGAAAGTGCGGGACAAGAACCGGGCGCCGTTCGTGCAGGTGATCCAGGAGAACGTGCGCTATCTGCTGGAGAAAGACCACCTTACGACGGCGGAACTGGCGTTCATGTTCAGGCTGCTGCCTTTCGTGGAGTTCAACTCCAACGCCCTTGTCGACATGCCGGGGAAATTTATCAGTGTCACCACGTTAGCCGAACTCCTGGGAATGTCGGTCGACCAGACGAGCAGGCTGGTCAACACACTATTGAAGAAGGGTATCCTGTATGAGATAGTCGACACGCAAACGCTCAGGGAACACGGCCGGCCCATTGAAGAAAGGCCGCTTTTCTTTAACCCCGAGCTGGTCGTGGCGACCGACAAAAACCGTATCAATCTCACGCTGTGCCAGATACACTGGCAGAACGACCGGCTTGAAAAGCGGGGGCTGGCATTGCCGTGGAAGATCTGGTACGCCAAAGGATTGAAGCACGGACGCTTGTACCGCCGCAACACCTATCTAAAAAAACGACAGAAGACAGGTCTCAACCCGGTGCCAGAAATGGAGTAAAGTGCCAGGTAGTGAGTGCCAGAACTGGTGTATACAAGGTACTGCATTTTTGCGGTACACGTACCGCATTTTTGCGGTACCCCAAATCGCCTGCAAAGCCTTGGTATTGCTGCATTTTTGCCCCTTTGAGCACTAGTGTTTCTTCTCACTCTCTATATACATGTTCCGTCACGTTACAGGTTGTAGTTAAACCAATCAGTTTTTGCCAGCAATTTGGCATTTTATGGCATACGCACCTGCTTTTTCCCTGGAAACCGCGTGGCGGATCGATGGTCTTTTCTCTCTTTCGCCACTGCGGTGGCTTTTCTTTTCTTTCCTGGAGAAGAACCTTCCCAGGCTCCGAAGCGACTGCGCGGTAAACCGGCAGCCTTTTCTTCTTTCGCTACTGCGGTGGTCTTCCTTCAACGGTTGACCTGAAGGACACTTTGTCCTTCAGGCGCGAAAGCGTTTATGATGGCCAGCTTTAGCTCGTCGGTTGGCAGCGCACAGATGTGGCGGAACCAGCGAACAGACCAAACATCTTCCAGGTTTTCCCTGTAACCATGCTTACGCTCTTCTGTAACCGACTTGCTTTTGTCCTGCGTAACCGATTCACGAATGATGGTTACACACTCTTCAGGCAAATTTGCTATCTGAAGGCAATAACGGGGGCCTGAATCTCCGCCATAATTTCGCCCGGGTGGTGGACACTACTTCGAGATCCACCCTGGATCCCCTGCCCCAGGTGGGGGAGAAATTCAGAGTGGTCAAAATGACCACTCTGAAACGGCTTGCTCCGAGATCCACCCTGGATCCCCTGCCCCAGGTGGGGGAGAAATACTCATTCGACCCGGTGCGCGGCGCACGGTGGCTTGTCCCACCCCAAACTCGGCAGCTATTTTCTTGGCAGTAGCAGCATTGCCTTCTTTCTCCGAGTGCTTATTTTGAGCACTCGAAAACTGCCTAAGGTTCGTTACCTGATTTTTCTTTTCCCGCTCGTAGATCCGGCCTATGACCACGGCAAACTGCGCGTCCGTGAGGTTGCGCCTGGCGATCTGGTTCCGGTCGACCCAGTCCAGGACTTCTTCTAAACTGTCAAATTCGTTCGACTTGACCCCGTTATTTTCTTCCAGCACCACGGCACTTTCTAGGAAAAAGCGCGCTCCCGACCCAGGAGGGAGTGTCGCCGGAGCCCAAGGGGGACGCGCCGCCAGGCGCGTTCCCTTTCAGGAAAAAGCGTTTTTCTGGAAAACAATTTGGTCATTTAATGAAAAATCGCGTGTGATTGCAAGAGACAAACAAGACTTAGACGGAACTCGCGTGAGCAGCGATGAACAGCGTTGTTGCTCGTCTCGGGTGAATAGCTTTACTTGACGCTCAGAAACGCTTGCGATATGCTTAGCTTGCGCCGCGTGCGAGATGGAAGAAGAAGACGTAAAAAAGTGTTCAAAAATCGCTGCGCGCGCGGTTGCTGAAGTGTACGTCGCCTGCGCTGTTGCGCGGGACAGGAGAGTCTGTGGAGCCCGTGCTGTTGCGCGGGACGCCCGTTATCGGGCCGAGGGGGTCTTTTCCGTCCGGTAAGGACGGTCTTGGATTTCAGGGGTTTTTCTGTGTCCAAAAAGGGTCTCGTTGCTTCGTGCGTGAGACCCTGTCGCGTCTCTTAAAAAGTGTTCAAAAATCATCGAAAGTGGTAGAGCACTCAATCGCGAGTGCTCTTTTGTTTTTCTGAGCAGCGCTCAGGAAGAAAGCTTCGCTGCTCACCTTCTTCGCGCGGCGGGAAGAGAGCCCGAGCGGGTAGCGCACCGCGCACGTTATTCATCGTTGTTCATCTCTAATTCACCGTGGTGATCCAGGTGAAAGTATCGAAGTTGCTTTTCGTTACGCTTTTTGATTTGACAAAATACTGCGCGGAGAATCCTGCTTTCGCTTCTAAATTGGCAGAAATTTACATCAGAGAAGGAGCGAAGGCAGCGAAACAGTATGTATACAGAATGCTGCGCGTCAAAGTGAAAGCGCGCGAGATTCGCGCTGCATTGGGGATCCCGACTAACCCAGGGGCGAGGCTGGCGCAGGAAGCGCACCGGCTCGCCTGGCGCGAGCTGGGCTACGCGCAGACCAGGTTCAACCGCTAGACCACTTTGTTTTTCGGGAGGTGGTGCGCGGAACTCTCGCGTTTTGGGTGTTGTCCAAACACTGGAAAGGCCTTTTTTCTGGGAGCGAAAAAGGCCAGCGGATCGCCGGAAACCCGGCGAATCTTGGCCGAAGAACATTTTCGAATAACTAACTAAAGGAGAGGGTGTGCATGCGCAGAGCGCTTTCGCTGGTGCCGGAGTTCTTTGGAGATTTGTCGTTCGGCTATGCTCTGGCTTCCATCTTGACCCTGCCGGTTATATTCAAATTAGCGTACGAAGACGGTTTGACAACCGTGCACCCTGACGATGTTCTGCTCGTGCTCTTAAGGTATTCCCTGTATTCCGTGCTGATCACGGGCTTTCTTTTGGCTGCTTTTGTGTGCGGTGGCATGGCCGTCCTTACCCTCCGGCGGGCGAAGACCAAGAAGACGGCAAGGCCGCTTTAATACCCTTCACGTAGTCGCGGAAGTTCTCTTCAGGAGGTGGTGTGTGGAACTTTTACCCACTGTGTTTTGTCTAAATACCGGAAACCCGCTTCCATTATTGGAGCGATTTGCTGGTTCTTAATTAATTTTGTAAAGGGGGATTTCGATGAGAAGGAAAGCCTTGGTGGTAATCCTGCTAATGACGTTGTTGGTGGTGGCATTTATCCCGGCTTATGCGGCTTACGATTACAACGTGGTTGTGCTAGTCAACGGTACGTCGATCTACTTCCCTGACCAGAAGCCGTTTGTGGACGCGAAAGTTGGCCGGACTTACGTACCCTTGCGGTTTGTTTCCCAGGCGCTGGGTTGCAAGGTGGACTGGGACGACGCGACCGATTCCGCGGTCATCCTGCGCAACGGGACGACCGTGGTGGTACCAGTTGGGTCGAAGCAGATTCTGATAAACGGCGCTCCACAGGCAATAGATGCGCCCGCGTTCCTGTTGAACGGTCGGACGATGGTTCCGCTACGGTTCGTCTCCGAGGCTCTGAATGCGAAGGTTGAATGGAAACCCGGCCGACCGAACCAGGCGGTAATCACGGACCCCTTAGCACCCGGGCAGGATCCCGAGCCGGTGCAGCGTGTCGAGGCAGCGCTGGGCGTGGATATGATTCCGCTAAAGGGCGCGTACCGGGGGCGTTGGGTCTACGACCCGGCAAATATTTACCAGGATGGCAAATTCGTGGGCATCAACTACGAGTGGCTTGACCAGAACAACAAAATGAGCTATCCACGTGTGGTATACGAAAGCACCGATAATCAGGTGCAAGTCGGTATTCAGTGGGACACCATTCTCGGAGATATCCGGGGTGTTGTCGTGGACCTCTCCCCCGTGGAGAAAGTCCTGCAGGCGTTTTTCCCGGGCCGCGACGCGGAAATCGCTAAGGTAATGGAGAAGGCGAGGGAAGTGGCCCGCATCCGGCAGGAGAGCAACGGGTTCACGGCGGTTGAACCTGTGAACTTCAAGGTCGGTGGCAAGACGGTGACTGTGGACGGCAGAAAAGACTGGTGGGAAGGCAACAACTTCGTCGTGGTGACCATCAACCTGTGAAGCCCTGCTTCCCGGTTGCCGTTTTGAAAGGCGCACCGGCGGCGATTTTGGCTCGGTGCGCCTGAACTTTTGTTTCAGCCTCTCCTGGGCTGAAGCCTGATTTCCAGCTCCGCGTCTAGGGCATCCAACAGCAGACGGTGTGCCTGGCCGCCGAACAGGACACGCAGCTCGAACAGGCCGCCGCCCAGGTGCTTGACGTGCGGCGGCCCCATAACCGGGCCGTATTCCGCCAGGAGATCGAGCGCGCGGGCGACCTTGGCTTGCGTCCCGGCGTCGAGGCTACCGATGTATTCGGCCGCGGGAATGTTGCCTGCGGCGGTTTCGTAGAAAAGTATTTCCCGCACAAGTAAAGTTTATAACATATCTGTTATACCGTCAAGGAGGCGATTTGGCGTGCGTTTAAGGAGAGTGCTCAGTAGTATACTTTTGGTGTTCTTTCTGGCATTCCCGCTTTTTCTAAGGTTCTGGATAACTCCCGCTTTCGCAGGGCCGGACCTTCAGGAGATGCTCCGTATATTAAGGTGGCCGGAAAGCGTAGTTGTTTCCGGCAAGACCCTTTCTGCGCGTCTGGACAGGAACCAGATCGTCTACGGCTGGCCGTGGGACGTCCCCAACAACGACTGGAAGAAGGCCCCCACGTCCTGGCAGGAAGACAACGGCGTGAACGCGGGCAAGCCCGGCCAGGAACCGCGCTACCTGGGGTACACCTTCGAGAGGGAGCTTTACACCAACGACTGGTTCCCGATAGACGCCCCGAACCAGGTGGCTCCGGCGAAGCGGGACATGCGGACACTGGCTCAGGTGGGGGTACGGGGAAATGGAGATAGGGATTCTGACTACACCTGGGGTGTTATCCAGACTGTCCTGGCCAGGTACCACAGGACTATCGGGTTCGAAAACGATATTAACAGCTTCATCATGAACCCATCTTTTTTGTGGCCGAGGGGCTCGTTTAGAGAAGAAACCTTGACCAAGTATTTCAAGATCCTCAGCGAACCCAGGCCTGGTGTTACGGGCACCGTGCGGCACTGGCACTACAGAAAAGACCTGGGCGGAATATACTACGATACCATCTCGATCCAGTGGGACGTGCTCCCCGACTTCATCGTGGAGAGTATAGACCCTGGCACAACGAAGGCGAAACCCGGCGAGACATACCACGGCAGGGTGGTCGTCAAGTGTGTTCCCGACGGGAGCTATGCTTCCGACCCGATTACACGCCAACTTTACCGGGCGCTTTATGGAGATGACGTAAAGTTTCTGCGTAGTTTCCGGGTGCCTTTTGGCATCACTGCTGGTGGGAAGACGGCAGTAACGAACCTACCTCAAGAGCTTCCAGGGGTTTACAAAATTGAACCCCTCGGTGAGGGCACTTTTGTCATCGACTTCGCCTGGCAGGTTCCTGCGGGATGGAGTCGCCCCACGATAGTGCTGGCGTCGGAGATCAACTGGCCTTACCGGGGGGTGCTCCCGTTGGAAGCAGTTAGGATTGTCGAAGCAGGAGAGATTAACGCGGTCAATAACTATAAGGCAGTCGAGGTCCCGGTTGAAGGTGTCGTGGACCTTGCCGTTGACGTGGCCTTCCCCACCAAGAAGTATGTGATGTCCTGGATGAGCGACGCCGTGTTCCCGAGTGCGACGGTTAAAGTCTTCAGGACGGACGGCGGCAGGGACCCGGTGAAGTTCCGGCTCACCATGACC
>JBFMHQ010000050.1:0-7255 GCA_040751815.1 Bacillota bacterium
CCGGGCCGTCCCTGCGCCAGGCCAGCGCGCAGCACGCCAGGGGCGGGAGGGCGAGCGGGTGGCGGGCCAGGAACGGCCACACCAGCCAGGCTGCCAGGGTCAGGGCCCCGGCAGCGAGGGCGAGGCGCAGCAGGCCGGATTGCAGGTCTCTTAACATATGCAAATCAGCCTCCTCCCGTGAAGATATATTTGACCAGCGCCAGCAGAAACGCCCCGCCGCCGGCCAGGAGCAGGAAGCCCACAACTGTCCACTTTAACAGCCCCGGCCGCCCGAAGGCAGCTAGGAGAAGACCGGCGGCGGTGAGGACGGAGAGGACCAGCCAGGCCACCTCCTCCAGGCGCGCCGGGAACGCGCCCGCGGGGGCAGGGGGCGTCCCGCCGAGGATCACCGCTTCCACCCCCCTTTCACCGCGCCGTTGGGAACCACGGAGACCACCACACCCGGGAGGAAGCCGGGCACGTCCAGCTTGAGCGTTTCGTACCGCCCAATCCATCCATCGTCCGCGGACTCGCCGTCAGAGAGCGCGGCCTCGGCGAGCACGATCTCGCCCACACGCTCGCCTGCATCATCAAAGCGGTAAAATGCGATGTAGTCCTCTCCCACGGTCACTTTGTTGGCAGACATTACCACTAGGGCCGCCGTACACTCAAGCGGACTCGCCCCGCGCTCCTCTGGAACGGTGAGAAGCGCCACGACCAACTCCGCTGGACGGTCCGGTCGGCGGGAGAGATCCTTCAGCCACTCACGTAAAAGCACCTCGGGATCACCTACCTTTCCCAGAAAATCCGGGGGCCGGGAAATCCCGGCCCCGTCCTACGCCTTTACCGCGCGCACCAGGTCACGCCCCGGCTTGAACACCGGCACCCGCTTCGCCGGGATCTCGATCTCGGCCCCTGTCCTAGGGTCCCGGCCCGTCCGGGCTGCCCGGGCCTTGACCTGGAAAGTTCCGAACCCGACCAGGCGGACCTCCTGCCCGGACGCCAAGGCGTCCCGGATGCCGCCCAGGATGCCGCTCACGGCCAGGTAGGCGTCCGCGCGTTTAAGGCCGGCCTTCCGCGCCACTTCCTTGACCAGTTCCTGCGCCGTCACCGCCGCCTCACCTCCCTTTCCCTGAGTCTCAACCCAAATTTGACCTTCTTTGACCTTGCCGGTTTCTCCGCCGGGCACAGCGCCCGGAGCGCCGCCAGGTCCTCCGGGCCGGGCCGGAACCAGGTCCGCTTCCCGGTCTCCCGGTCGTAAGCCCAGGGCTTCACGAACAGCCACACGGCCCCGGACGCCCGGTACCCGGCGGCCCAGTCGAGCCACAGGCCCCGGCGCTCCTGCAGGAGCCGCGCCGCCAGGAGCGCCACGTCCTCTGACCGATTCCACGGGTCAATGTCGTACCAGGCCCGGCCCGGGTGCAGGACAAGGGCGTAGAGCTTCACCTGCCACCTGGCCGCCGGGTAGGTGCCGCGCGTGAAAAACCTGGACGGAACAAGGTGCGGCCACTCAAGCCACGCGTCGCCCAGCCGCCGGAAGGACCGCAGGAGCTTCCTGATCTCCTTTTCCCGGCTCATCGCCAGTACCCTGACCATCACCGGGCATCACCACCCCGCATCCTGGCCGCGGCCTGGTTAACCAGCCGCCTGGCCGCCTCGCGGCCGTTGTCCGGGTCGATAAGCTCCCCGACGCCGTAGAGCACGGCCCGCAAAAGGGTCTCCAGCCGCCTGGCCTGGGCCGTGAACTCCAGGTCGCACAGGTACCTTTCCACGGCCACCGCGACCAGCGCCGATACCGGGACATGCCGCTCCCCCGCCAGCTTCTTGACCTTCGCCGCCACGTCCGGCGGCAGGGTCACGTGCAACCTCTCCGACTTCACCGCTTTCACCTGCCTCGCAGAGTCACCGGCCCCCTCCCCCGGCCCGGCTGCGCCGGGCCGCCCGGCCTGCCGGGCAACCTGGTTCGCCGGGCCGCCTGGCAGCCTGGCCTGCCGGGAGCCGGGCCGCGCCTGGGCCTGGCCCCGCCGGTGGCCGGGGGCCGCCGGGAACCTGGCCGGCGCGGAGCGCCGGGCCTGGGGGCCGGGGCGTCACACCGCCAAACCCAGGCGTAATCTGACCTTGTTTGACTTTGATTGCTCCCCCGCTAAACCTAAAGGTTTAGGGAGGGTCGCCGGGGAGCGACGACCGGGAGGGAGGAGCGGGGGGCCCACCCCCTACCCCCTCCCGCGGCCCGGCTCACCCCCGGCCAGGGCCTCCAGGTCGCGGAGGGAAACGCGGCCCTTTTCCTGTCGTAGCCGGACGAACTCCATCGCCAGCTCCCACGCCCGGTCGAGGGGCAGGAACGTCCTCCCGCCGCACACCAGGCAGGGCGTGCTGCCGAAGCCGCCGCACGCGGGGCAGTCGCCGCCCTCCTCGGTCAGGCCGCTCCCGTCGCACTCCGGGCACAGAACGCCCCCCGGCGCGTCCGGGACCTGCTCGTCCTCCGGCCGGAGCTCGCAGGCTGGGCAGGAGGCGCGCGGCGCGGAGCGGCAACTGACGTAGACCCGCAGCGGCAGCGCGTGCAGGTCGTCCGGGTCGTACTCCTCATCCAAGACTACCGTCCTGCGCCCGCCCCCCTCCGCAGAGGGCAGAAGGAGCTCCTCGGGATTGACCACCTAAACCACCTCCTCGCAGTTTGACTTGGATCCCGGTAGCGGGAAAAAGAAAGCCGGAGCGGTTAACTCCGGCCGGCTTGCCGCCCGCGCTTCGGGACCGCCCCGGGGCGGGTCAAAAACCCCCCGCAAACCGGCGGCCTTCTCCATCAGTAGCCGCTCCCGGCCGTCTCCAGCACCCGCGCGATCTCCTGGAACGGGGCTGTGATCTGGTCGAGCAGGCCGCCCGTCAGGTCGTACACCTTCCCAGCGATGACCTCCTGCCCCGGCCCCATCACCCAAGCCAGCAGGCAGAACGCCCCGGCCATGAGTACCACATTGACCACGCTGCTCGCGGCCTCAAAGCCCCCGACGACCGGCGCCAGCAGGCCCGCCAGGAGCATCTTGCCCAGGAACAGGGCGAACAGGGCCACCACCATCAGTGTTAAGCCTTTACCGAAAGCGAGGCCAATCGTGGCGCCGGTTGTGGTATAATCAAACGCAGGGAACATCCTGGTGTTCGCCTCCTTTCTGTCCGGGTTTTTGGAGGCGACGGCGCGCCGACGCATCAAGTGCGCCGGTTTTTGTTTTTCTGGTGTCTTCGCGCCGCCGCCCCGGTCTAAATCTAGAACCCGACGAGCGCGACAGTCCGATCCATCTCGTCTTCGACTTCTTCGGCGAGGTCGAGGGGTGGCTCACCCGCCAGGCGGGTCACCACGTCGTACAGCCAGTCGGGGTCGAACCCTCTCTCCGGCGCGCTCAAGTAGTGCTCCTTGCCGCTGACCGTGCGGACAACCAGCACGCCGGACTCCACCGCGAGGGACTCCACCGCGCCTGCGCGCACGACCAGAGCACCGCCATCGCCGGTTTCCAACCAGAGCCATTTAGGCCTCGTTTTGCCGAGCACAAATCACCCCTCCTTTCCAGTCCGTTCTCAAACAAAAAGCGCCGATCAACCCTGCGGGCATGGAAAAACCCGCGAGTTTAGTCGGCGCTTATCTCCGTCAAAACGGAGAGATCAGGGATGTTCCCAGGGAAATTGTAACACGGGGCCGCGCCCGGGCGCAAGGGCCTATCCTATCTCAAAAGCACCCAGGAAAGCATTGGGGTCGATCCTGGTGCCGCGGTCTTCCACTCCCGTTTGGGCCGCGCCCTGCGCCTCCAGCCGCGCCAACCGCTCCTCTACCCGCGCCAGCCGCTCCTCCAGGTCCTGCCGCTTCTCTTCCGCCTGCCTGCCTAGCTCCAGCCACCTGCGGGCCGTTGCCGCCCGCTGCCGGGGCGGGACGCGCCAGAGCGGGTGCTCCTCCGGCAGGGTCAGCTCAAACCGCCGCAAATTGTCACCGCCCTTCTCCGGTTTCTACCCGGAATGTTACCGGATACCGGATTACCTTCTCCGGTATCACTCCGGGTTTGTACCGGAGAGAGCCCGGAGGTACCCAACGGCGTTGGCGAACACGGGCTCGGCGACCAGGTGGGCGTTCGGGAAGGCTCGGAGCAGGGCGTCCCGCAGGAGCAGCGCGCCGCCCCCGGCCAGCAGGGTCACGGACACCAGGTCGGCGAAGTCCCGCCAGGCAGTGAGCACGTGCCGCGCTACCGCGTCGGCGGCGTCCTTCACCGCCGCCCGGTACTCGGCGGAAAGGTCCACCTCCCCGCCCCGGAAGGGCGCCTTCCCCGTCTCGGCCACGTCCTTCAGCACCCGGCGCTCCATCCGGGGCGGCAGGGGCCTGCCGGTTTTCGCCAGGTACGCCTGGGACACCCGCTGCGCCACCAGGTGGCAACCCGCCTCCACGCTCCCGCACGCGTCGAGCACCGGCCTGCCGGTCTCCAGGTCCACCACCAGGTAGTCCGTGGTGTACTGGCCTACGTCGACCACAGCCGCGAAACCGCGTCCCGGCAGGTCTCTCTGGGCGAACACCACGCCCGCGCCCTGGGGCAGGACCAGCACGCGGGAGAAGGAGACGTACCTCTCCTCGCCGTCGCCGGCCGACACCCACGCCGCCAACCCCTCCAGTCGGGCCTTCAGCGCGGCCTTCTGGGCCTTGTAAAAGGCGAGCGGCACGCCGACGGCCAGCTCAGCTTGGCCCGGGAGCAGGCCGGACCCGCCGGCACCGACAAGGTAGGCCGCCGTCAGCACCAGCAGGTCGTGCAATTCTGCAGGCTTCTCCGCGCCCAGGAAACCGGTCGCCAGCAGGCTGTCGCGGGCCGCGTCGCCCACAAGGTAGTGCCCCGCGCGCCCGTCCAGGAACCGCACCGAAACCACGTGCTCCGGCGGGCCACCGCCGAACACGCCGGCGAGGCCCAGGGCGTCCCTACCGTCCGGGGCCGCCACAGAAGGGAAGCAGGCCCGCCTGCCGCTTGCGGAAACGGCTTTAGTGTAACTGTACCCCACATCAACACTCACTGCCCGCCGCGCCTGCGCGGCCTGGGACGCCGGGACCGGTTTTTCTAGCACGTCAACGCTCACCTTCACCATCCCCTTTCGCGTTTAACTCTCTCAGGAAATCTCTGGCGGGTTTAAACCGCACCGTCACCTTCCGCACACCGTCCGCTGGCCCCCGCCCGCGGCGCGGGCGGTGCGGATGAAAAGTACCGATGTGGGCCAGTTTCACGCTGTCGCCGCGCGCAAGGGCGTCCAGCAGGCAGGCGCGGAAGTGTTCCAGGACGAGCTCCCGCACGTCCTTCTTATAGGCGCCCATCCGGCGGGAAAGGTCCTCAATCACCTGGTCAGTTTTCACGGTATCACCTCCTTCAGCTTCCCTGCACCCTTACCCGGCACCCAGATCCAAATGCCGGGGCCGGACAACCTCTCCCACGGGACAAACACCCGGCGTTCGCCCATCTTATAGGCGAGTTTTTGTTCATCGGGGACGGCGCGGGTGTAGATCAGGCAGCCGTCATCCCGGACTTCTTTGACCGCGCCCAACAGGCCGCGCTCCCCCATCTCGCGGTGCTCCTCCCACGCGTCCGGCCGTAGCACGTCTTCGCGGAAGACGATCAGGTCGCCCGGACGCGTCGCCGCCGGGTCGGGTTTGTAGCGGTACACCACCCGCGCGCCCTCCGGCCACTCAGCCAGGGACGGGTAGACCACGGCTACGCCAAACACGCAGGCGCGCAGGTAGGTGTACGCCAGTACCGCTGCGATCAGCGCGAAGTAAACGCCTACCGCGATTTTTGCCCGCACGGTACACACCCCCTCAACTCTTCAAACTCTTCAGCTCGCCGGACCGGAGCACGAAAAAGTCTATAACTTTCTCCACCAGGTCGGCCCCCGCGCCCGGAAAGACCGTGTTGACCGCCAGCACGGTCAGGCAGGCACCTGCCGCAACACCCAGGAACCACGCCGCACGGGCGCGGCGTATCTTCAGGTGCACCAGATGCGCCCGTGCGGCGAACGTGAGCAGGCCTGCTAACCCCCAGGCGGGCAGCACCGCACCCGGCCTGCCGGAGACCGCCGCCAGGAGCAGCGCCAGCGGCCACGCCGCGGCCACGGCGCACACTCCGGAACCTGCGCCGCCGATTAACTCCGCTAAGTGCTTGAGCATCCTGTCGCGCACACCGTCGCGCATAAAAACCACCTCCTTCAAAAAAAGAAGCCCCGGTTTTACCGGGGCTTCTCGTTTCTACTTTTGCTCCGGCAGGTAGTACACACCCAAACCCAGCGTGTCCGCCACGCCGACACCCATCTCCGCCAACTGGCAAACCGCCGCGGCGGTCTCCATCGTCATCTCGCGGGGTGTGTACGGTGCCGTGAAAAGGTCCGGCGCGACCAGGAGTACCGTGCAGGGCTGCCGGCCGCCGTCCCGCTTCGCCAGGTAAGACATGGCCGCGTAGGTGCCGCCGGCGTGGCAGACCGGACGCGGGTGGTTCACGTCGTCAGACGGTAACAACGTGGGACCCACGCCGTCCACCCGCAGGATCCGGCACGGCGAGAAGGCCAACAGCCGCGTGGGTACGAGATACAAATAGCCGTCCCCAGCCGGGTGCTTCGTGGCGATCTGTACCAGCCGCGCCACCACGGCACGCTCGCCGTAGCGTTCCGGGTTAATATCGGGATTTACCACCAGCACGTCCTCGCCGTCATAGCTCATTAGCGGCACGTAGGCCACGCCGACTCCCTCTAACACCACAGGCACGCTGGCACGGTAGCCGGTCGGGTAGCCCGCTGGGGCCGGGAAACTACCGCCAGAAGACCAGCACGCGGCCCACGCCGCCGGCACCGCCACCAGGACCGCCAGCAGCGCGGCCAGTAACATCAACACGATTTTCCGCATACCACCATCTCCTTCTCGGTTTTTACCCTCCCGCGCCCCGCCCGGCTGAAACCGCACACCCCCTTTCCCGCCGGGAGAGATTAGGCACGGAAAAAGGTTCCCAAAAATAAAAAAGGCCGGGCGCGATGGCCCGGCTTTTTTACGCGCGTAAAAAGATTTTCCTGGCAACATTACCCCGCACCCGCGGCCCGCACCCGGACGGCCACGGATAGAGATCGCAGCGCCAGCAGCTTCCGGGCCCCAGGCCATCCTGGCCCAAGCGCAAACACCTGGAACGCATTTCCAGAAGGTAGGCTTCGGTCGCTGGGTCGAACGGGTATTGCCCCACTTTGGCCGGTTTTCCCACGTCTTCCGCCGCCGCGTCCCCCACCTGGC
>JBFMHQ010000051.1:0-7119 GCA_040751815.1 Bacillota bacterium
AGTTTCATTTCGCGCTCGCGCATTCTCTCGACCTCCGGTAGTTATGGAGCTGTTAGTGCTTTAAATCCTTTCTACCGGAGGTCTTTTTGTCGGTCAATCACCCCTGAAAAGATTACAGGAATGCTGACTAAAAGTAAAATGGAGCCGGACCGGTCAGGCGCCCGCCGGAGCGCAGAACAGAACTCCGGCGCAACCGGCCCGACCCCAAATCGCTACGCCGTTACTAAAGTTGCTGGGTGCGGTCGTCCGGGTAGCGGTAATCCAGGAGGGCATTGACTATCTCGTAGAGGAGCAACTCTGCCCCGCGGTAACCCACGATCGGCCGCTTCTGGTAGCCGAACCGGTCGTAGATCGGGAACCCCACCCGGACCAGCGGCACTTCCAGCTCCCGGGCGATGTCCACGCCCTTCGAGTTCCCGATGACCAAGTCGAGCCGCGGGAGCGTCTTGAGGTATTCCTCGAATTCGAACAGGTCGCTCCCGTTGAAAACCTTCGGCGCGTCAAGGAAGAGGTCCCGGTACGCCGCAAATGTCGCCTCGACTTCCTGCGCGAACCTCTTGCTGAAGGTCCCTGCCGCCACCGCCACCGGGGTCATTCCCAGCTCGCAGACGAACCGCGTCACCCCCGCCACGATGTCCGGGTCGCCGAAAATGGCCACCCGCTTCATCATCGTGTGGTGGAAGGTGTCGGCCATGGCGTCCACCAGGCGGCCGCGCTCGACCCGGAGCGTGGCCGGGATATCCCGCCCCGTAAACCGGCTGATATGCCGCAGGAGAGCGTCCGTGGCGGCCACCCCGACCGGGGTCGGTCCCACCACCGCCGGAATCCCGAATTTCCGCTCCAGGTATACGGCACCGCTACCGCCGGCGTCGGCCTGCAGGGCAATGGTGGCGCAGGCATTGCCCATCTCCTTGATCTCGGCCAGCCGCGTGCCCCCCGGCGGGTAGTAGGGGATGCGCTGCGGCGGCTCGAGGGGCGCATCTAAGGTGTCTGAAATGTCGAACAGGATGGTGGCCTCGATCCCCATTTCCCGCAAGATGTGCTTGATTTCCCGGATGTCACCGGGGTAAAGGAGGCCCGGGATGATGTTTACCCGGAGGCGCGGTGTGTCCCGCCCTGTCGCCAGGGTCTGGAGAAAGGCCTTCGCCGCCCGGTCGTACCCCTCAACGTGGGAACCGGCAAAGCTCGGGGTGTTGATCTGCACGAGGGCGATCTGTTCTGCCTTCTCCGGGCCGACCTCGGCCCGCAGCCGGGCGCGCGCCTCCTTGAGAAAGCTGGCGATGTCGTCGCCCATAATCTCGCTGGAGCAGGTGGTCACCACCCCGATCACCTCCGGCCAGTAGCGCACCACGAGGTTGCGGATGCCCTCCACCAGATTCCGGCGCCCGCCGAAGACCGCCGCGTCCTCGTGAAACGAAGCCGTCGCAATGGTTGCCGGCTCCTTGAAAATACGGCAGAAGGTGTAACGGGCGTAGGTGGTGCAGCCCTGCGCCCCCTGGACAAACGGGATCGCCCGGTGCACCCCCAGAACCGCCCACATCGCCCCGATCGGCATGCAGATCCGGTCGGGGTTTACCACCAGCGCCCGGTTCGCCGCCGGAACCAGCTCCGGATCACGGGGCCGGTAAGCCGGTGCCGCCGGGACCTTTTCGATGCGTAGCCGGTCGTAAGGGACGCCTTCGATGGGAATCTCCTTTAGCCGCATGCCGCCTCACGCTCCTCCGTCTCCCGTTCCTGGACGCCGTTCTGAAACCGCCAGACCGGCGCGTAGATGCCCTGGTAAATGTCGCGCGCGAAATTCACCATGCCGGCAAAGCCGGCATAAGGCCCCTTCTCATAGGAGTGCGAATTCACCGTCGGGATGCCCATCTTGCGCCCCAGGTACTTCTCTTTGAGCCCCGTCAGGAAAAGGTCCGGCTTTAAAGTGACCAGCATCTCCTCGAGTTCGAACTCGTTGGGGGCGTCGATGACCAGGATCCCTCCCTTGTGCCGGGCGTTGATCTTCTCGTAGTCGTCCTCGTGGGCAAAGGTGCAGGCGCCGGCAATCACCTCCATGCCGAGCTCCTCCATCAGCCGGATCCAGTGCCAGACCCGGGGGCCGCCCACGTAGATGGCGATCCGCTTGCCGATCAGCTTCTCGCGGTAGAAGGCCAGGGCCTTTTCAACCCGCGCTACTTCTTCGGCAATCACCTTTTCCGCCCGCTCCTCCAGGCCGAAGAAAGCCGCCGTCTTCCTGAGCGCCTCGGCCGTCTGCTCGATCCCGAAAAGCGAAACGCGGATAAAGGGGATGTCGAAGCCGTCTTTAATCATGTGGGCGATGTACTCGGCGGAACGCTGGCAGTGCACCACGTTCAACTTGACGTCGATCATCTTGATCAGGTTCTCAATGCGCTCGTTCCCCGAAAAGACGGCCACCACCCGCACACCGATCTTCTCGAAAAGCGGCTTGATCACTTTAAGGTCCCAGTCCATGTTGTAGTCCCCGATCAGGCAGATATCGTAGGGCGTTTTCTCCTCTTCCCGCATCTTGAGTTCCGGCCGCCGCTCCCGCAGGGCCTTCACCTGGCGGTAGAATTGCATGTTGAAGTCGTGGTGCCCCCTGGACTGGCTCACGCCCGAGCAACCGGGCGATTCCGCCGTGAAGACCGGCTTGCCGACCTCTTTTTCCACCTGGCGGGCCACCGCCTGCACGTCGTCCCCGATCAGACCGGTGGTGCAGGTGGTGAAGATGATCATCCCCCGCGCCTCCGGGAAGAGCCGGAAGGCTTCCAGGCAGGCCTGCTTGAGCTTCTTCACGCCGCCGAAGACCACGTCTTTCTCCTGCATGTCGGTCACCACGCAGTAGCGCCGGTTGAAGGACGTGTTGGTAAGCCGCGTCGGCGTGGCCCAGGCATATAGGTCGGACAGGTGCCGCCGCGTCCCCCAGGTATACCACGCACACCCCACCGGGGCGTGGACCATCGCGATGATGTCGGCGATCGGGCCGCCGATCACCCCGCGGGCCCCGGCGAAGGCTCACCCGCGCTCGGTCATGTCGCCCGGGATGGTCCTGATGTTGCACGCTGGGATTACCGGGTTTTGGGGGTCGTGAATGTAGATGTGCTTTTCACGTTCGGGAAGCAGCTCATTGCACTTCAGGTTAACGAAGGGCATTTTCCTTCCCCCTCCTTCACATAATTGCTGCCGTACCCTGTTCCTGCGTGCGGATCCGCACCGCTTCTTCTACCGGGCAAACGAAGACCCGGCCGTCGCCGATAGCGCCGGTGCGGTTAACCTTTGTAATTGCCCCGACCACCAGCGGCACGTCCTCGTCTTCTACCACCAGGGAGACGAGCCGCTTGGGCACGTAGCGCATGCCTCCCTCTTCCTGCACTAACTCCGGCCCCAGCGGGAACGACACTTCCCCCGCCAGCCCCTTCTGCTTTCCCCGCCCCAGGACCTTGCAGGCCGTTAAGGCGGGGAAACCGAGTGCGGCAAGCACCTCTTTTGTCCTGGTCATCTTGTTCGGCCGGATGATGGCCACGATCTCTTTCACCGGGACGCCACCTCCTTATAAACCCCTGCTTCCCGTTCTGATCGTGTAGGCTTCTTCCACAGGGCTCACGAAGATCTTCCCGTCGCCGAAGTTGCCCGTATACGCCGCGCGGTTGATAATCTCCACGATTTCCGCCACGTTTTCGTCTTCCGTGACCAGCATGAGCAGCACCTTGGGCAACTCGTCGTAGTAGATACTGCCGACCTGGATACCTTTTTGCTTGCCGCGGCCGACCACGTCCATCTTGGTCAGGGCCACATACCCGGCCGCAGCAAGGGCGTCAACCACATCCTCGGCCTTTTCCGGCCGCACAATGGCGCGAATCATTTTCATGCTTCCAGGCCTCCTAATCCAAAAGTCCGTACTTCACGACGAGGGCTTCCATCTCGTCCATCGTCATCGGCTTCGGGATGACGAACATATCGTTCTCGATGATCTTGCGCGCCAGCTCTTTGTACTCCTGGGCCTGCCTACAGTGCGGGTCGAACTGGGTAACCGTCTGGCGGTTGAACTCCGCCTTCTGCACAATGTTGTCCCGCGGGAGGAAGTGGATCATCTGGGTGCCGATCCGCCCGCAAAACTCCTCCAGCAACTCCCTTTCACCGTCCACGTTGCGGCTGTTGCAGATGATGCCGCCGAGCCGGACGCCGCTCTGCTCGGCGTACTTCACCATGCCCCGGCAGATGTTGTTGGCGGCGTAGAGAGCCATCATTTCGCCGGAGGCCACAATGTAGATTTCTCCGGCCTTACCTTCGCGGACCGGCATGGCGAAGCCGCCGCAAACCACGTCCCCGAGCACGTCGAAGAAGATAAAGTCGAGGTCCGGCGTGTAGGCGCCCAGCTCTTCCATCAGATTGATGGCCGTGATCACGCCCCGGCCGGCACAACCGACACCCGGCTCGGGCCCCCCGGATTCAACGCACTTGATACCGCAAAACCCTGTCTTCACCACCCGGTCGATGGTTACCGCGTCCTCGCCCAGTTCCCGGAGGGTATCCATCACCGTCTCCTGCGGCTTGCCGCCGAGGATGAGGCGGGTGCAGTCGGCCTTGGGGTCACACCCGTGGATAAGCACCTTTTTTCCGAAGAAATGGGCCATTGCCGCCGCCGTGTTTTGCTGGGTGGTGGACTTGCCGATGCCGCCCTTGCCGTAAATGGCAACCTTGCGTGTCATGGGTATGCACCAGCTCCTTGGCGAAAATTTTCTGCTTTAAAGGCGACGCCCCGGTGCCGGAGCTTTGCTCTTTGCTTACACCAGGGCGTCTGTGCCCGAACCCCAACCGCGGTGTTTTTCTTCCTAAATGGCGTCGTCGCCTTGTTCGCCCGTGCGGATACGGATCGCGTTATCTATCCTGTAGGTGAAAATCTTCCCGTCGCCGATCTCACCCGTGCGTGCCGCCTCCGATATCACTTTTACGATCTCGTTCACCTGGTCGTCGCGGACGACAATCTCCACCTTCACCTTTGGGAGGAGGTTGATACTGTACTCGCGCCCCCTGTAAACCTCGGTGCGTCCTTTCTGCAGCCCGCAACCCAGGACCTGGGAAACCGTCATGCCGTGAATGCCGAACTTGCCCAGGGCGTCCTTAACTTCCTCAAGCCTCCCCGGGCGCAAAATGCACTCTATCTTGGTCATGCGCCATCCCCTCCTTAACGCATGCTAGACCCCGCTCAGCCCGACCGTGCCGTTGCCGGCCGGAGCGCCCAGCACCATGTCCGCGTACCCGTCCTCACCGTGCTGGGAAATATCCAGACCCTGCTCCTCCTCGTCGGTTGTAGCGCGCAGCTTCCAGAAGAGACTTACCACCTTGAGAATCACATAGGTACCGACCGCGGCCAGGGCCCAGCTGGCAGCCACGCCGGCAAGCTGGATCCAGAGCTGCCCCGCGTTGCCGTAGAAGAGGCCGTCGGCGCCGGCCGGGTTCACCGCCTTGGTAGCAAAGAGACCCGTGGCCAGGGCGCCCCAGGTGCCACCCACGCCGTGCACCCCGAAGGCGTCCAGCGCGTCGTCGTAACCCAGCCGGGGCTTCAGCACCGCCACCGCCAGGTAGCAAACCGCGCCTGCTACCAGGCCGATAAGCACCGCGGGCAGGGGGGTTACGAACCCCGCGGCCGGTGTAATGGCTACCAGGCCGGCGACACAACCGCTGGCGGCACCGAGGACGGTGGGCTTCCCGTGGTGCATCCACTCCACTATTACCCACGCCAGGGCCGCAGCCGCGGCGGCGGTGTTGGTCACCACAAAGGCGCTGGCGGCAAGGCCGTTGGCGGCAAGGGCGCTACCGGCGTTAAAGCCGAACCAGCCGAACCAGAGCAGCGCCGCGCCCAGGACGGTCATCGGCAGGTTGTGGGGTAGGAGCGGCTCCGAGCCGTACCCGCGCCGCCGCCCCAGGACCAGAGCCGCCACGAGGCCGGAAACGCCGGAACTGATATGAACTACCGTCCCGCCGGCGAAGTCGAGCGCGCCCAGGTTGCGCAGCCAGCCGTCTACACCCCAGACCCAGTGAGCCAGCGGGTCGTAGACAACGGTGGTCCACAGCAGGCTGAAGGCGAGGAAGGCCGGAAACCGCATTCTCTCCGCGAACGAGCCGGTGATGAGGGCCGCGGTGATAATGGCAAACATGAGCTGGAAGACCATAAAGACCAGGTGGGGAATGGTGGCCGCGTAGTCGGCGTTAGGTGTCTGGCCGACATCCTTAAGCCCCAGCCAGGAAAGGTTTCCGATCAGGTGCCCGTGATCCGGCCCGAAAGCCAGGGTGTAGCCGATCAATACCCACTGCACGGACACCAGGCAGATGATGATGAAGCTGTGCATAATGGTGCCGAGAACGTTTTTCCGGCGCACCATGCCGCCGTAGAAGAGGGCCAGACCGGGCGTCATAAGCCACACCAGGGCCGCCGAAAGGAGAACGAACGTCGTGTCTCCGGTATCTATTTTGGCCTCATCGGCCAGGGCCCAGGCGGGCATGGCTAAAACCATTAGGGGAACAAGGTATAAGAGCCGCTTCAGGCGTTCGCTTCTCCGGATCATAAACGAACCTCCCCGACAAATGATTCGTTTTATGTGAACACCCCGGCACGAACGGCGCCTGATTCGTCCCAGGATGGAGTTACCGCGAAAACGAGAAAGGTGCCTGCAAGTATTCACCTGCGGCACCCTTACCGCTACACCGCCGGCGGTGTAAAAATTTGCGGCGCCTACCGTGCATCGCACATTAGGCGCCTTCGCCGATTCCCCCGGTGGTACGGCACCGTACCACGCCCAATATACTTTTTGCCGACAATGCTTTAAGAATAAGCTCCCTTGCCGACAACGCGTGGTGGATAAGATTAAGCTCGCTTAAAAGAGAAGGCGCCCGGATCTCCCGGGCGCCTTTACCCTCTGCTTTACCACACTGTAAAGCCTACCTTTGAGCATTGATTTTAGCAGCCCGCCGGGCGTTTGTCAACCGCGCCGGGGCTCTAGGTCAAGAAGTGTGGAGAGGAGATTAGCCAAGCCAAGGGGAGAAAAGCTAAGAGCATCTTTCGCACATAGACCCCGCGGTTCCGAAAACCGTAACTTATCCGCTTAAGGAGCTTGATTT
>JBFMHQ010000052.1:0-6932 GCA_040751815.1 Bacillota bacterium
GCCAGTCGTAATGCCCTTTCAGTCCCCTTTTCGTCGGGGCATTCGGTGCAACTCCTCTACGGCTTAATGGGCGTCACGCTTTGGGGTCTCTTTCAGTCCCCTTTTCGTCGGGGCATTCGGTGCAACTCGGTGCCGATGAGCCGCTTCAGGTAGGCGGCACCGACTTTCAGTCCCCTTTTCGTCGGGGCATTCGGTGCAACACGCCGGGATTCAGGCTACAAACCCCTTATTTGACAAGGCTTCCGTCGCTTTCATAATCTGCCGACAGGCCTTAATTTGCCGAAGTACACCTTTCTGCACGGGAACCCATCTCTCTTGCGAAAAAAACCCGGGCGTGCCGAACCCGGCAAAATCAATAATTCTGCGAATTGGGTCCAGTTGGTAACACCCGCGTCCCGGTAACAATTCCATCCCCAAACAACGCATTTTCGAAAACCGCTTGCCATTATACGTGTAACTTCTCCACCCTCTGCAAATTTCCCTCCCTTCAACCGAAGCAAACGCGACGGTACTGGCACGTGGTAGGGCAATCACCTGTCCCGGGATCGATCTCTTCGGACACCAGCCGTGCTTTTTCGTCCCTGGCTTCGATAAACCACTGGCGCAGCTCGTCGCTTATGATATGTATGTCCCTTTTTATCAGCAACCGGTCGCCCCGGAACTCGCCGTACACAATGCAGCCCAGGTTGACGGGAAACTCGTACAGCGCCTCCATTACAAGGGCGTAACCGGTGGTGGTGAGCCGGTGGAAATCGCGCGGCTCCCCGAACTTAAGGTCGAAAATCATGGGTTCCGAGAAAACAAAGGCGTCGGTGCTCAGGTTCCCGCTCAGCCCGAGAAACGTGCCGTCTAGCTTCTGCTCCAGGACCACGGGGACAACCAGGTTGACCAGGGCGTCCACGCCGATGTAAGGATGCTTGCTCAGGACCTCCTGGAGCCTCGCCAGCACACGGGCCTTCTCGAAGCCGGCCAGGATTTCCACCTTTTCCAGGGTATCCTGCAGTTCCGCTTCATTGAGCTGGCCCGCCAGGTGCGGCGGCACGGCAACCTGCAAGCCCTGGACGGCTTCGCAAACGGACCGGTGGTCATCCACCCCAAAGCGGTAGATGGCGCGCTTCGCCCCTACCAGCACCTGCTCCACCGCCGCGTGCAGGATGGCGCCCTGGAGCATGGCCAGGTTCGGCTGCCCCCTGACACCGCGCACCCGGCGAAGGAAGATATCACGTCCCGTGGGACAGTAGCCGCCGGCAACTTCGTAAAGGGCCAGCCGGGCGCCGTATACCGGCTCCAGGGGCGGCTGATGCCAGTTCCAACCCCGCAGCTCCTCGGCGACGCCGGCCTCCCGCGCCTTCGGAAGATAGTAGCGCAGGAGTTGCTTCTTCTCTTCCTCGGGAAGAAAATACATTATCCCACATCCCGGCAATAGTTTCTGTACTCGCAGTCGGCACAGCGCCCCCGCCGCCGGGTATAATACGGGAAGCGCTCCTCGGCGATGAGGCGGCGAATGGCGCCGAGCAGGCGTTTCGTGTGCAGGCGGGCTTCGGGGGTGACCTCAACGCGGCGCGCTCTCCGGAGCGGCAGGAGGTAGATGAACCCGAAACGCACCGGATGCGCGAAATGGTCCTCCAGAAGCAGCGCGTACGCCACCAGCTGGTACTTGTGGTTCACCCCAATGCGGCAGGCGTTTTTGAAGTCCACCGGAACGTATCCCCGGGGAGTAGCGACATACATGTCCAGAACTCCCTCCAGTCCCAGGCGCGGTGAGAAGAGGTAAGTGTTGAAAACCCGGTCGCCGGCATCAAGAGCGTACGCGTGCAGGGTGCGCCGCCCTTCCAGGCGGGCCGACCGGAGGTGCTCTTCCTTCCCGATGTCCATCTTGGCCGTGACCTTCTTTTCCACCGGGAGCACGTAGGTGTAGTACACGATGCGGGGGCAGTAAAGGTACTGCTTGATGTCGCTCACCTTCAAGACCGGCCCGCCGTTCACGCGTCCCACCTCAGTAGATTATCGGCCCCTGGCGCCTGGACCCCGCGCGCCGCGACGCCGCTTCCTCTTCGGGTTGCGCGATCTCCATAGCCAGGGCCAGGTCTTTATCGCACACGGGGCAGATGAGGATTTTCCCCTCTTTGCTCCCGAGTACGCGGCGCAGCCGCTGGTGCAGCTCCTGACGCCGGTTGTGGTTCAGCTCGCCAAAGAAAGCGGAATACTGGATGTGCGCCAGCCCGTAGTCCTTGCACGTTTCGAAGACCTTTGTCCGCGTACGGTCGTCGGGGATGTCATAGACCACCAGTGTTTTCACAGCTTCCCCTCCGCCTTTACCAGCCGCTGACGAAGGGCCTGTACTTCGCCTCGCCGCGCAGAAAAGCGGCGATGCGGCGCGCCTGCCGGTGGATGACCGCCTTGAGCCTGTACTTCTTCCCGTCGTAGTTCTCCTCCGCCTCCAGGCGCTCCAGCACCCGCCGGGCCAGCTCGCGCCTGGTTTCCTCCGTCAGACGGCCTTCTTCCAGCGCAATGGGCGTACCCCGGGTTATAAGACCGATAACGGTCCGGTCCACCGCGCAAGCGCGGAACTCTTCGGTGAGGTCGAGGACCAGGCTCGGCTTTCCGGGCCGGTCGGTATGCAGAAATCCGGCGAAGGGCTCGAGGCCCGCGAGCATAACGGCCCCCCAGACCTGGGAGTAAAGGATGCCGTACCCGTAATTGAGGGCCGAGTTTACCGGGTCCTCGGCACCCCGTCGCTCGCGGCCCCCAAACTCCACTTTCTGCCCTACTAGAAGCCCCACGCCCTCCCAATACTCCTGGGCGGCCCGGCCCTCGATGGAGAAGATGGTGCCCCGGGCCTCGTCCACACCGGCGGCGTTCACTCCCCCCAGTTCCGCGCGGATCTTCTCCAGCCTTTCGACCCGCGCGGCGAGTTCCCGGTAGAGGACGGGGTCGGCGGCCCGCCGGTACTTGCCGAAATATTTCAGCACGTTGGCCTGGTTCCTGAGCTTGCCGTCCACGAAGGCCAGCGCCAGGGCCACACCCCGTGCGTCGTTATAGGCCATGATCTGCTCCCGGCGCGTGATAACCGTGCCGCTTAGCTGGGGTGATGTGACCTTCGCGTAAGGCTTGCCGGAGGGGGTGAGGAAATTGATCTGGATACCGTGCTCGATGCATTCCAGGATGACGTCGGAGGACAGGGACACGCCGCGGGAGGCGACGGTGAGGGTGGAAATGTCCCGAAAGGGAATCTCCTCGACCACCTTCCCCTGCTCTTTTATGACCAGCCGCTCGCTCTTCTTCCCCAGCGTGGTGCCGAAATTGAGGATGAATATTTCGGACACAGCCGACACCGCCCCCATAGCGCCGGCCCGCGCGAAATTGCACCGTGCTGCCAGTATTCGGCAACCTGCTTCATTTTCCTGCCCCTATTCCGGTGCAACCGGCAGACCTATGGGCGAAACGGGCGCATCACTCCGGCTCCGTCCCGATACCGTCACCCATCACAGGTCCGTCCGCGGGGAACTCCGTCTCTTCTGCCGCCGCGACTTCCTCGAGCGGCATTTCCTCAAGCATCCCGGTCCGGACCACGGGCTCCTCGCCGTACAGGTACTTCAGGTCCAGGTATTCCACCGCGTAGCGGATTTTGGTACGCAGGCGCGCGAGCCTGGTGGCTGCAAACAGTTCCTCCACGTCCACGTCCGGCTGCCAGCCGTACGCCCGGGCGTGGAGGTCGACCACCGCCGCCAGCATCCGCTGCACCTCGCTGTTCGGCAGGGGTTCAAGGCTCACCGCGTTCTGGAGCAGAGCGTTTATCGCCCGCCGCGCCTGTTCGGCCTTCCCATGCTCTCCTTTCGCCCTCAGGCGCGCCTGAACCTCCTCCGCATCGGGCCGGCGCCGTCGCTCGGGAACCAGCCTCTCCGACCAGAGCCGGCTGGCGATGCCGAAAACCGCGTAGGTTAAGTGGAGCCCCGCCGCCCCCTGCGGGAAAAGGAAGCGCGCCAGGTTAACATAAGCCTCGGCCCGGGCGGCAACCCCAAGGGTACCCACCAGTTCGAACTCGTCGAACAGGATAACCCAGCCGGCAAGGCCGCGCATTTTTATAAGCTGGGCCAGGAGGCGAAAGTAATCCCAAGCGTCGGTCTGCGGCTTGAAACGGCCAATTCGCGCTGGCCGGCCGAAATTGAGCTTGTGCAGCGACTTCAACCGGCCGACAGGCATCCACTCCCCGGCCAGGTCGCTGTAAAGCAGGTGCTGCTGGTAGGTGTCGCCGCTTTCCAGGTAATTGCGCAGCACGTAGTAGATCTTGGGGTGCAGTTCCTTCCCGGCAAACACCAGCAACTCTTCCGTCGTGGGATCGTCCGGACGGAGATCCCTTACCAGGCCTTCCACGCCCGGTTCGGCAAGGTGCGGAAGATAGGTACCCGCCACCACCTTCGGGTAGACCCGGTCCAGCCGGTTGAAGGGGGTTTCTTTACTGAGCACGACAAAGCTGACGGCAAAGTTGAGCTCCTGGGCCCGGTTGAAGATAAGGTTCAGGAAATGGGTCTTGCCCTCGCCGAAATTGCCCCGTAAAAGGAGCACCCGCGGCCGGCCGTCTCCGGCCACACCCTCCAGGTCGCGTTCCACCTGTTCCAGCAGCGCTTCCCGCCCGTAGGAAAAGATGGCCGCGAGATGCCTGGAGGCCACCCCGGAGCGCAACGCTTCCACCGTGGCGACGGCTTCATACTCCTGCAACTTGGCTCCCTCCCGACGGCATGGGGGATAATGTACCCGGCTCGGCCGGCAACCGGTCCAGGTCGAGGAAATCGCGGAACAGGTTCACCCGCTTTCCTTCGATTTCGCACTGGATACGCAACCAGAGGGCGATATAGGACTTGATGCCGAAAGTCGGGTGCTCGGCCAGGTCACGATTGAATCCCAGGATAATTATAAGGTGGTGGAGCGTGTCGATCTCGTCGATTAACTGGCGCACGCTCTCGTAAAACTCATCACGCGCCGTTCGGCTGTAAAGGGGCCGTCCCGTTTCCCGCCGCGCCAGCAACACGTCAAGGTTGTCCACGGCGACGAAGAGCCCGTGGTAACCGGCCAGGCGGGCCAGTTCTACCAGCGAACGCAGGAATAGCCGGGCATTGTACCGGTCCACCCGGGTGAAAACATGAAACCGCTTCAGGTCCCGCAACAGGACAGATTCCCCCCGGAGCCAGGAATAGAGCAGCTCCCTGTCTTGAGGGGTGAGTTTTCGCTCGGTGGCCCCGAGAACGTCCGCCGCCAGCTGCACGGCGACGGTGGCAAAACCGCGATATATTGATTTGTTGCGGAACAGGTCACGTTCCAAGCGCTCCTGCACCTCGCGGCGCAACCGCTCGGGGATACGTTCATGCACCTCCGCGGCCCAATCCACAAAGGTCATCCCCGGCGTCACCTCGCCGGGATCGTAACCCAGGGCCTTCACCACCTGCCCGGTGTAGCGCTGGATGAAACCGGCGATGTCCAGCTCCGCGGTCACCGCCTGGTAGAGGTTGCTGAAAAGATGCACCCTGGCTACGGTCGCGCCGTCGACAAGGGCGGCTGCGTACCCGCAGGCAACGGCTTCCCGGGCGAGTTCCTGCAGCAACGCCGCACGGCGTTCGCGGCTCTCGCTCGTATAGAGCTTTATCTTGCTTCCGCCGGCCCTGATGAAGCCTTTCAGGTATTCTTCCCGAAAAAATTCGACGAGGGAACGGGGCACGTTCAGCCACCCCCTCCGACAAAGCGCAGGCTGCCGTACCGGTATTCGCGGCCCTGCGCATCATAAATGACGATGGGCTTGACCCGGCGTGCGGGTTCGCCCAATTCCATCAGGCGGCCGTCCGAGGCCTTAAACAGGCCGGCGAGGAGCAACCGGTGCAGGTCAAAGGCGAACATGTTGCGGGTATACTGCCGCTTGTGCGCAGGGTGCAGCGTCAATTGATCGTAGACGTCCAGAAGGGGGATATCGGTGCCTTGGGGAAGGTCAACACCTTGCGTGGCACGGCGGGCGGCCAGCAGGGTATCGTACACCCGGGCCAGGGCATCGATGAACCGTTCGGCGTTAAAGTTGGCCCGGTAAAGCCGGTCCCGCGCCGCCTTCAGATACCCCGCCAGCGCCCTGGGGCGCAGCAGGCGCAGCACCCGTTCGTTGACCTCAACGGTGCCCCGGTCCGGGTAGACCCGCACCCGAAAGGGAAAGACCTCGTAGGCAGGAAAACTCCCGGTTACCTTCAAACCGTGGGCCTGGCAGGCCGCGAAAAACCCCGCCTCGAACTCCTCCCGGAGATAGGCCGCCACATCGAAGGTCGGGAGTTTTTCTTTAAGGGTGCGCAGTGTCTCCTGCTGTTTGGCCAGCGCCGCTTCGAGCCAACCGATCGCCCGCTGGGCCTGCTCCAGGTCGCCGTCGCGCAGCGCGCGCTCGAGTTTCGCCTGGTGCGCCGAACCCTGCCGCTTCTTTTCCAGCAGCTCCCGGCGCTCCTCCCCCAACTCGTGATCAAGGAAATAGTCGAGATTCACAGAGATGCCCCCCGTCACCTGAGGTTTGGGCTCTCTCTTCCACAAGAACCGCCGTTTTTCCTCTTTTTACTTGCGAATATGCAGGGCTATCAGACCGGCGTGTCCTTCGCGCCTTCGCTGCTCTCAGGCACCTTCCCGCCGGCCCGGACCAGAGCCGACGTGTTCTCGGCAATGCGGAAGAGAACGATAATTGTCTCCATCCAAACCCGGCCGCCGATCACCCAGAGGAAAAAGAAGACCACCGCCCAGATCAGGCCGAGAAAGAAAGCTCCGCCCGACCACCCGTAGCCGAGACGCATCATACCCATTCCGCCCGTGAGCATGCTCAGCGCCCCGATGGCCCCGATGACAATCCACAGGCCGTAGAGGACCGGAATGATCTTCAGAGTGACGAAGGATGAGAAAGAAAAGTCGAAAAGCCG
>JBFMHQ010000053.1:0-6535 GCA_040751815.1 Bacillota bacterium
GCGGGGCGGCGGCCGCGGCCTTCGGCGCGGCCCTGGCGGATGTCGCGGCGTCGCTCTCCCCACGCTTCGCGGCGGCGGAGGGAGCGCCCGACCCGGCGGCGTGGCTGGCGTGGGGCGCGCCGCCGCCCGCGTGGGCCGACAAGCTCGGCAGGTTCGGTCTCCTGGCCGGGGCCGTCCTGGGGGCCCTCTGGCGGCCGCGGTTCGGGGGCGGGCTGCACGACGAGCGGCGCGTCCACGGCCTGGAGGTGGCATCCTCGAACCCCGAAAAAGGGACGACCAGGTGGGCCGGGGACGCGGACTTGAAGCACGTGGCCGAGTTCGGCCCCCCGCGGGAAGGGTGCGGCGGCACCGTCGTGGGGCTGCTGCGGGGCCGCGTGGTGCGGCTGACGCCGGAGAGGTGCGTGCCCCCGCTCCCGGCGCACGCCTGCGTGGTGGCCGGGACGGGCGCGGGCAAGAGCTACAGCTTCGTGATCCCGAACGCGGTGGCGGCCGCCTGCGCGGGGGAGAGCATGGTGGTCACCGACCCGAAGGGGGAGCTGGCCTGCACCCTGGGGCCGTGGCTGAAGGCCAAAGGCTACAAGGTCTACTTGTTCAACCTGGCCTACCCCCAGTGGAGCTCCTTCTGGAACCCGGTGCTGGAGTGCCGGGACGACGAGGAGGTCACGGCTTTCGCCACGGCGATAGTCATGAACGCGGCGAAGGACAAAAGCGGGTACTTCGTAATGAAAGAGGTCCAGCTTTTGAAGGCATTAACCTACCTGCTCCGGGCCGACTTCCCGCCGGAGCAGGCGCACCTGCGGGCGGCGCTCTCCCTGATCTCCTGGCCGGTCGAGGCCCTGGACGCCCGCTTCGAGGCGGCCTACCGCGCGGGGAGGCTCCCGCAGGCGGGCTACGAGGAGTGGCGGGGCGCGGTTTCCAGCAACTACGAAAATGCTGTGAGCGGGCTTTCGGCCAAGCTGAACGTGGTGCGCGCGGAGAGCGTGGCGAAGCTGCTTTCCCGGCACGAGATAGACCTGGCGGCCATCGGGAGGGAGCGCGCGGCCCTGTTCTGCGTCCTCCCCATCGGCGCGGGGCACCTGAAGCCCGTATTGGCGACGTTTTACTACTTCTTCTTCCGTAGGCTCTACGCGCTGGCGGCAGAGTGTGGCGGCAGGCTACCGAACCCGACGCGGTTTTTGTTAGACGAGTTCGCCAACGTCGGGCAGATACCCGGCTTCGTGGAGGTCATCTCCACGGCCCGGAGCCTGGGCATCAAGATCCAGTTTATCTTGCAGGGCCTGAAGCAGCTGCAGGACGCCTACGGCGGGGCCGAGGCCGAGGCGATCCTCTCCAACTGCCCGATCCAGCTCTTCCTGGGCGGCGACGACGCCACCACCACGAGTTACTTCTCCCGGCGCCTGGGCGAGGCGGCGGTGTGGGCGCGCTCGGAGAGGGAGGGCCGCACCCTTTCGACGGCCTGGGGCGTCCTCACGGGGAAGGCCCCGGCTTGGGAGCTCCCCCGGCGGACGGAGAGCCGCACCGTGGTGCGGCGGCCGCTGATGGAACCGGAGGAGCTCTCCCGGATGGACCCACTGGCGGCAGTGTGCCTGGTGCGCTGGTCGCTGCCGCTCTACCTGCAGAAACTGGACTGGAAGAAACTGCCGCAAGCGAAGGAAATCCAGGAGACGGCCGTCCCGACGCTCGCCGAGGTTTGCCCGGCCAGGCCGGACGTGAAGGTGGAACTCCCAGAGACGCCCGAGGTGGAGGAAGAGCCGAAGCGGGGCAGGAACCGGGACTCCGAGCGCGGCGGCAAACCCCCGCACCCGCCGGAACTGGAACCCGACCCCGCAGTGGCCGACGAGCTCGGCATCTAGGCCCCGGAAAAAAACCGGGGCCTTCTTTTTTTGGGAGGTGCTTTGCGGTGGCCGTTTCCAAGATTACCCCAATCCCTAAACAACCAAAAGACCCCTTCGCCGGCATCCGCCCGGGCGACCGCGTGGCCGTCTCCTGGCCGGACAAGCTGGCGAAGCCCTACGACGGCTATGGCAGGGGCGGGGCGGTGGTCCAGGTGACGCCCAACCTGCTGGCCGTCCGGTGCCCCGCCGGGTACGTGTTCTGTGTCCGAAGGAGCGACACCCTCTCCGGTGTACGGGTGCGGAAGGTTGGTGGCACGGGATGACAGGCTACACCCACGCGGCGGCGGGGGCGTTCGCCGGCGCCCTGGCAGGAAAGCTGACCGGCGACCCCATAGCGGGCCTAGCCGTGGGCGCGGTCGCGGCCCTGCTGCCAGACATCGACCACCCGGGGAGCCTGGCCGGGAGGAGGCTCCGCCCCCTGGCCGTGCTCCTGGAGTTATTCGCCGGGCACCGGACGGTGACACACACCTTCTGGTTTTGCCTGCTCACGGGCCTTATTTTCGGGCTGCTGTCGTCATTCCTGGCCCCGGCCATCCCGTCTGCGGCGGCACTCCTGCACCTGAAGATACCGCTTATTGTCCCGTCCCCCTGGGAAGCTGGGCTGTTCGCCCTGCTGGGCGGCCTGTCGCACCTGGCCCTGGACGCCTGCACCAGAAGCGGCGTTTCGCCGTTCGCGCCCCTGTCCCTGCCGGGGAAGCTGGCGCGGCTGGAGCATATCAAAGGCCCGCTAAAAACGGGAGACCCGTTAACGGAGTGGCCCGCATGCCTGCTCTTCGCGGCGGCGGCCTTCAAGGCCACGGGCGTGCTTTAAACATTGGTGTTTTGGAGGTGTTCTGCGTGTTGATGGGAAAAGAGAAGCGCGAGGGCAAGCGGCCCGGAGGGGGCGACCGGCCCCGGCCCTCCCCTTTCACCGCTACCCTCGTGACGATGGCCCTGGTTTTCCTGGCCTTCTCGGCGTGGCAGTGGTGGCAGCTGCGCCACCCTCCCGCTTTTGAGGCGTCCCTGCGGGCCGCGCCGGGGATGGTGGAGGCCGTGGTGGACGGCAAGCGGTACATCGCCCCGGCCACGGCGCGGATCAGGGAGCTGCCGGAGGAGATCACGGTGCGGGCCGTCCCGGGCACGGCCGGGGGCGAGTACGTCCTGACCGTGGCGGGCGCCTCGGCGGCGGGCGTCGCAGTTCCGGGCGAGAGCGACGAGTACGTGGCGCGGGCCGCGGACGGCAAAGTGGTCCTGGTCGAGAAGAACGGCCCGCCCCGGCTGGGCGGGAGTTAATAACCGAAAGGAGTGTGGTACCCTTGAAAAAGCTGTTCGAGAAGCTCAAATCCTGGGCCGAGGGGAACCCCCGCGCGTTCTTCCTCGCACTCCTGGCGGGCGTGGTGGGGCTGACGTTTGTTCTGGCCGCCGCCCTGCCGGAAAACCCCAGGGGACAGGAAGCACCGCGCCCACCGGAGCGGCAGCAGGAAGCGGCGGGCGGCGGGGAAGCCAAGGCGCCCCTGACTCCACTGGTGAACGGTCCGGTGAAGGTGGAGGCCTTCGCCGGCGGGCTGACGGAGGTGACCCTGGGCGGAATTCTGCCCACAGGAGAGTGCCTGGTCGTGCGCCCGCAATCTGACTGGGAAAGCGATTGGGGGCGGATGAGCGTTGACGCGCCGGGCGATGTGGGCCTGGAGGCGGCCACGGTGTCCTACCCGTTGGGCGGCAAGTACGCCCGCCTGTCGGTCCGCGTCGGGTTCCTCCCCCCGCGGGGGGACGCCCGCTGGGGCGGCAGGTACGAAATCTACCTGGACGGCCGCCGCGTGTGGGAGAAGACTGTGCGGCCGGAGGACGTGGCCGCCGGCCGGGCCGCGGACGAAGCCCTGTCCCTCGACCTGCGCGGCGTGAAGGTGCTGACCTTCCGGTTGCAGGGGACGGTGGCCCGGTACTGGCAGGTGAGCAGTTATTCCTACAGCGCGACCGTCCCCTACCCGATGGTGCTGTACGAGGTCCAACTCGAAAAGGCAGGTGGGAATTAATGTTCTGGCGTGCCTTCAAGGAGGGCCTGGCCTTCCGCGCCGGGGCGGAGGCCCTGGGCTGCCTGCCCGGCCTCCTCCGCCTTCTGGCGTGGTGCGCCCTGGCGGGCCTGGCCCTGGCTTTCGCCGCCGCCGTGCTCAAGGCGGCGTGGTGGCTGGCCCTCCTGCTCGTAGCAGGTTTCGCGTACTGGCGGTACAAGAAGCGTACGGAAGGAAGGCGATAGCGTGCGTCAGATGCAGGAGAAGCCCGGCCCCTGGGAGTTTCTGGGGGCGCTTGTCTCCCTGGCCCTGCGGCACTGGCCCGTGACAGTTGCGGCCGCGGCGGGTGGGTTCGCGTCCCTGGCCCTGGCCGGGAAGCTGGACGAAATGGGGCGGGAGGGGCTGGTCCCCCTGGCCTGGACCCCCTTCCTCGCGTCCCTGGCCCTGGGCTTCTTAGCCGACCGCGCCGGGCGGAAGGCGGGCGGGTCGGCTGACCCGGAGCTGTCCTTCCTGCGCGAGGCCCTGCGGGAGAGGGCGGGCGGCGCAGCTTCCGGGGCGGCACGGCAGCGCGGACTGCGGGAGGTGTGGGCCGAGATCGACTCCCTCGTCGGCCTGGCCCCGGTGAAGGACGCCCTGCGGGAGGTCGCGGCCCTGGTCATCGCCGACCGCGAACGCCGGGCGAGGGGGCTGCCCCCGCTCCGGCAGACCCTGCACATGGCCTTCCTGGGCAACCCCGGAACCGGTAAGACTACGGTGGCCCGCCTGGCCGGGGAGCTCCTGGCCGCCCTGGGCGCTCTCCCTTCCGGCCACCTGGTTGAAACGGACAGGAGCGGCCTGGTGGCTGGCTACGTGGGCCAGACCGCGCTGAAGGTGCGCGAAGCGGTGCAGAGGGCCATGGGGGGCGTTCTCTTCGTGGACGAGGCGTACAGTTTGGCCCGCGGCGGGGAGACGGACTTCGGCCGCGAGGCCCTGGACGCCCTGGTGAAGGCGATGGAGGATCACCGCGACCGGCTGTGCGTGGTCCTGGCGGGTTACACGGGCGAGATGCGGGAGCTCTTCCGGGCGAACCCCGGCCTGGAATCCCGAATCGCTTTCACCCTGGAGTTCCCGGACTACTCCCCGGAGGAGCTGCTGGAGATCGCCCGCCTCTACGCCTCGAAGCGCGGCTGGAAGCTGACCCCGGACGCGGAGGCGGCGCTGCTCGAAAGGTTCCGGGAGGAGGCCTTCCGCATTGGCGAGCTGGGCAACGGCCGCTTCGCACGGAACCTTGTGGAAGCCGCCGAGCGCCGGGCAGCCCTGCGGATCGCCCGCGGGGAGGGGCCGTCGAATGTGCTGGAAGGGGGTGATTTCCCTGACTGAGACCGGGAGAAAGCGCACGGGCGACCCGCTCGTGGACGGCCTGACCGACCTGGTGGCCGACGCCCTTCACTTCACCACGGAGACCCTGCGGGAGGTCGCGCGGTGGCGGGAGCGCGCCGACCGGGACGAGGCCCTGGAGAGCGCCCTGGCCGACACGGAAGAGGCGACCCGCGCCCTAGAGGAGCTCGCCCGGGCGCGGGAGCGGGGCGACCGCGAGGGCGAGCGGCGCGCCCGCGCCCGCTTCCGCGCGGCCCAGGACCGCCTGGCCTCGCAGGCGTGGGACAGGCTACCCGAGGATTTGCGGCGCTCGTGGCGGGAGCGGGAGCTGCTGGCGGCCCGCGTCCTGTCCCGCCCGAGGGGGCGGGAGAGGGAGAGGGAAGGGGGGCGGGGCCGCGCGAGGTAGCGGCTCCCGCCTTGGCTTTTTTCCGGGAAGCCCTGCAAGAAAGGAGCGTGGTTTAATGCGTCCCGAAGGTCTAACATTTACACCCAACCCTTTCGAGTTCTTGCACCAAGCGAAGGAGAGGGGCCTGGTGCTCGACGCCAGTGTCGTTGCGCTTGATTTCCCAGACAACATACCCACCTGGGTGCTGGCCTTTGACGGGCTGGACGGCGTAAAGGGCCTCGTCCCGGCGTCCGAGACCGGCCTGCCGGACAAGGACCTGATGCCCAGGTTTGTCGGCCAGCAGATTCGGGTGAAGGTGAAGGGCGTCGATCGTGCGAACGGCCTGGCGGCCTGCTCCCGCAGGGAGGCGGTGGCCGAAGCCGCGGCGAAGCTCCTGCCCGCCCTGGCGGAAAACCCGGAGCAGGTGCTGGACGCCGTGGTGCGGTGCGTGGTGCCGGGAAACCCGCCCCGCCTGCTGGTGGACGTGGGCGGGGGTGTGCTGGCGGAGGCGCCGAATGCCCAGGCCAGGGTGTGGCTGTCGAAGCCCCTGGGAGCGCAGTACGCGCCGGGGCAGCGGGTGAAGGTCAAGGTCACCCGTGTCGATCCCCAGACCGGCGTGGTGGAGGCGAGTATCAGGAAGGCCCGGCCCGACCCGTGGGAGACCGCGGACTTCCGGCGCGGGCAGTTTTTGGCCTGCACCGTGGTGAGCGTCCGCAACGGGATCGTGTTCCTGGAGCCGGACGCCGCGCCGGGAGTGTTGGGGATCGCGCCCCTGCCGCTCGTGGGTGAGGTGTCGCGCGGTGACCGGGTAACGGCGGCAGTGGCATCGTTCGACCGGGCAAACAGGAAGCTGCGGTTAAGGCTGCGCGGGAGGCTGGCGTAGGAGGCCCGGCCGGAAAGGCCGGGCTTTC
>JBFMHQ010000054.1:0-5754 GCA_040751815.1 Bacillota bacterium
TTACAAGAGCCTGGGGTTCGTCGAGAAGGGCGTCCGCAAGAAATACTACCAGGATAACAAGGAAGACGCCATCATCATGTGGCTGCAAAACCTCAAGAACTCCCGGGAATAGTCCTTCCCTGGAACAGTTTCCTATTTGCCCTCATATCGTGGTGGCAAAACTTCACTACCAGCACCCACCCGCCGGGGGGTGCCGCAGCCTATTTGCCCTCATATCGTGGTGGCAAAACCGGAAATAGGAGGGTTTTGCCATGCCCACGCTCCGCGATCAACTGCAGGAATTCGTCAACCAGCAACTACGTGCGCGCCGTCGACGTGGCCACCGGGCTCATCAAGATCTTCCAGCTTGCGAACATCGATTATGTCCAGGGTATCAGCCCGTAAGCGGGCGGTGCCCGGCTTCGTCAGGCCGTCCCCGGGCGACGTTGACCGGGCGATCTCTTTGCCAAGGGGGAACCTTACTACTCCCCCACCAGGACGGGGGATTTTTTTGTGTCATTTTTTGCCGCCGTGGGTGGTTATTTTACATGGAAGAGGCCACCCGGTAACGGGTGGCCTCCCAGGGGGAGGTGTTTATGCAGGCATGCGCCCTTTGTTTGCCATGATATGCCATTAACCGTCCCGGTGTGCCCTCGTTCCGAAAAAATCATTTTGGGAGGAAACGATCTTATGCACCGTTGGCCGAGACGATACCGCCCCGGGGCGGTTTTGACGCTGGTTTTAATCCTCCTTCTCCTTTTGCCGTCCTGGGCCGCAGCCTACACCGTGCCGGGAGAGGTTCCCCGGCGGGAGACGGTCACCCGCGGGGTGACCTGTACCACTTACGTCGAGGAAACGGGTGCGGGAACGGTCAGGATCCACGTATTGCAGGTTGACCTTACCGACCCTTACCTGCGCCTCGAGGTCCTTTTCGGCGCCGACAACAGGACTTTTGCCGGCACCCTGACGGTGCGCGAGATGGCCCGGAGGGCCGGGGCGGTGGCCGCCCTGAACGGCGACTTCTTTCACCTCAAGGAAGGCAAGCACCCCCTGGGTATGGTGGTGCGGCAGGGGGAACTTGTGGCCAGCCCCATGGAGCGGCCGGACCACTATACCCTGGCCTTCACCAGCGACGGGAGGCCGGTGATCGACGTCTTCGCTTTCTCCGGGGAAGTGGTGGCTCCCGGCGGCGCCGCCTTCCCCCTGGCCGGGTTGAACAAGCCCGCCTACAGCGCTCTGGCCGGCGGGCAGGGCGTTCCTTCCGACGTCGAGCGGCTGCATCTCTACACCCCCGCCTGGGGGCCCCTGAGCCGCGGGGCGCCGCCGGAATTGTCCGGCGTGGTGGAAATGGTAGTGGCGGGCGGTACGGTGCGGGAGATACGTGCCGACCTGCCGGGCGTTCCCATTCCGCAGGACGGTTATGTCCTGCGCGCCCACGGCCGGGCGGCCGCCTTCTTACTGGAAAACTTCCGGCCCGGCGACCCGGTAACGCTCCGGTACGCCGTTCAACCCCTGGACGGGGAAATTTTCCACGCCCTTGGCGGACAGGCCCTGCTGGTGGATAACGGGCGCCGCGTGCCGGAGTTCAGCCAGAACATCCCCGGCAGGGCGGCCCGTTCCGCGGCGGGAATCAGCGCCGATGGGAAGACCCTGTATCTGGTGGCCGTCGAACAGGGCGCCGCGAGCCGGGGGATGACCCAGGAGGAACTGGCCGACTTTCTCGTGGCGCGCCTGGGCGTCTGGCGGGCGCTGAACCTTGACGGGGGCGGCTCCACGAGCCTTGTGGCGCGCCCGCTGGGAGAATTCGACCCCGTGCTTGTCAACGTTCCGGCGAAGGGTGCGGAGCGGCGGGTGCCCAACTGCCTGGCCGTTTTCAGCGACGCGCCGCCGGGAAACCTGGCCGGGATAGTGGTAAAGGGGCCGGCGGAGGTCCTGGCGGGTGTTAAGTACGGCTATGCCGCCAGAGGGTACGACGAGTACTTCAACCCCTGCCGGTTGCCCGACGCCGCGGTAGCCTGGACGGTGGAAGAAGGCAAAGGTCGGGTCGAGAACGGCATCCTGACGGCCGAAGCCGGCGGCACCGTGGTGCTGGCGGCCCGGTGCGGCGACGTAACGGGCCGGCTCGCCGTCCGCGTCCTGGGGTACGAAGACCTGGCCGCCCTGGAGGTGACGCCGGCCCGCATCAGTGTGACCCCCGGCGGGATGGTGCAGCTTACCGTCCGGGTGCGGGCGAAGGACGGGCGGATCTTCCCGCTGCGCCCGGAGGACGTGACGTGGGATGTCGATGTGCGGACCGGCACGGTGCGCAACGGTGCTTTCATAGCCGCGGATGAGGCCGCCGCCGGACACCTCACGGCCCGCTTCAACGGCCTCGAGGCCAGAGTGCCCGTCGAAGTGGTACCGGAGGGAGAGAAGTTCGTCTGGGCCGGAGCGGGAGGCGCGGTCATCGAAGAAGGGGGACTTACGGTTAAGATTGGGCCGCAGGCCTTTTCCGGCCCCACGCCGGTGCGGGTTGCGCCCCTCAACGCTCCCGCGGACCTGCCGCCCGGCTGGCAGTATGTTGCCGGCCTGAGAGCCCTGCCGGCGGCGCCTGCTGCGCCCGGCGCGACCTGCTCCGTGCAGGCGCGCCTTCCGGAGGGGGTTTCCGCCCCGGCGGCGTTCTTCCTGCGCACGCCTGACGGATGGGTGCGGCAGCCCTCCTGGGCCGAGGAGGGCGTGGTCAGGGGGCGCTTGAACGGCCTGGGCGATATCGCGCTCGCCGTGGCTGCGGAAGAGGCGGCCGAACCGCCCGACCTGAGCGGCCACTGGGCGCGGGAAGCGGTGCTTGCCCTGGCACGGCAGGGAATGGTGCGCGGCTTTCCGGACGGGACCTTCCGGCCCGACGCGCGGGTCACCAGGGCGGAGTTCGCCGTGCTGCTGGCCGGCGCCCTCGGGTGGGCGGCTCCGGAAGATGCGACCCTTCCCTTCCGGGACCGGATTCCGGACTGGGCGGCGGCGGGCGTGGCGGCGGCGACGGCCCGCGGCGTGCTGGCGGGCTACCCGGACGGGTACTTCCGGCCCGCCAAACCCATCACGCGGGCGGAGATGGCGGTGCTGGTGGACCGGGCTCTGTCACCGGGGCCCGGCAAGGCGCCGGCCTTTGCCGACGCCGCAGCCATCCCGCGGTGGGCGGCGCCCGCGGTCGAGCGGGTGGCGGCGGCCGGCCTGATGCGGGGAGCGGGGGGCAGCTTCCGCCCCCTGGCGCCGACCACCAGGGGAGAAACGGCGGCGCTGGTTTTGAACATGCTCCGGTACTGGACGCATCAGGACGCCGGGCAAAAATGAGGGTTTGGGCCGGAGGTTTGCCGCCAGCTTCCTTCAGATTCTGCCTCGCGGCGGACCACCCGGACACCCTTGCCTCAAGTTAACGACTACTGCTACCTTCGTCACGCGGGACTTTCTCCCTATGGACAACGCCCATGCCGGGCACACAAAGCAGGACCCGGCCGCAAAGCCGGGTAATTTGTTCCACGATACCACGATGCTCGGAAAGGCGTCTTCCGTACTTTTAAGAGTCTATCTGCTCGGCGCCAATTTCGATGGCCTTCACATTGTCAAGGCGAATAATAATGGCCCTCATTCTCTGCTTTTCGACCAGGCAACCGTCACAGAAGAACTTGAGGGTGAGGAAATGGCCGGGAGCCGGCAGCAGGACCAGAATGTTGAGTATGGGGACCACAATGAGCGTTCTGCCGTTCAAAACCTTTTTGCAGCACGCGCCGCATTCGAATTCAACGGCAATGGTGTGCGTCCCGTTTTCTGTAAGGCGTTCGATCAGGGACTCCAGGCTTTGCAGCGACACGTCCTGCGCGTCATCCGGCAGGGGCAGGGCAAGAGTACTGCCGTCGGGAAGCGAAACCTGATATGCCATGTATACCACTCCTCTGGTATTTTTTGTCTTCAATATATGTGGCTTTGTGTGGGGGTGTTACCCTTGCCGGTGAGTACCAGCATGTTCTGGCATTACCTTAACATTCTATACTCTACTGTTATATAGTGGAAAATTTCCGGCCCGACGCGGGGGTTACCAGGGCGGAGTTCGCCGTGCTGCTGGCCGGCGCCCTCGGGTGGGCGGCTCCGGAGGAGGTGGCCCTTCCCTTCCGGGACCGGATTCCGGACTGGGCGGCGGCGGGCGTGGCGGCGGCGACGGCCCGCGGCGTGCTGGCGGGCTACCCGGACGGGTACTTCCGGCCCGCCAAACCCATCACGCGGGCGGAGATGGCGGTGCTGGTGGACCGGGCTCTGTCACCGGGGCCCGGCAAGGCGCCGGCCTTTGCCGACGCCGCAGCCATCCCGCGGTGGGCGGCGCCCGCGGTCGAGCGGGTGGCGGCGGCCGGCCTGATGCGGGGAGCGGGGGGCAGCTTCCGCCCCCTGGCGCCGACCACCAGGGGAGAAACGGCGGCGCTGGTTTGAACATGGAGTTCGCGCCCACCCACGTAGGCGGGTCGTGCATGGCTACTTATAACAATTTTGGTTCACCGGACTTGCAGGCGGCCGGGGGCTGCCGTCTTGACCAGGCGGTCCCGCAGCCTTAAGGCCGCGGCCTGCAAGTCGCGGGCGGCGGGAGAATCCGGCGCGGAGACCAGCAGCGGCCGGCCGCAGCGCGAGCTTTCGTACTCTGCGCCGTCCTCGCGCACCAGGCCGAGGGCAAGAACCTTTACGTCCAGGTAACGCCTGGCCGTTTCGATGAAACGGCGCGCCGTTTCCTGTGCCCGGGCCGTATCGGTCACGCGGTTCATCACGAGGCCGACCTCGGGGACCCAGAACTTCACGGCCAGGGATTTTAAAAGGCCGTAGGCGTCCAGGATGGAGGTGGGGGTGTCGGTGGTCACGAGGATGACAAAATCGGCGGCCAGGAGGAAGTTTGTCGTACGGGGCGAAAGGCCGGCGCCGCTGTCAATAAACAGGTGGTCCAGACCTTCTTCTATCTCACCTATCCCGGCCAGGAGCCGGGCGAATTGCCACGGGGAGATGTCCGGCACGTATCCCCCCGCGATGCCCGGGTAAATCACGAGGCCGTTCCAGGCCTTGATGCCGACCTCGGCCAGCCGTTTTTCGCCGGTCAGCACCGCGCTGAGATCGGCGGTGGGCCGGAGCCCCAGGACGGTGGCCACGTTGGCCGTTCCCAGATCGGCATCGAGGATGCCCACGCGCAGGTTGCGCTGGCCGAGGGCGAAGGCCAGGTTAACCGAGACGAAAGTCTTGCCGGTCCCACCTTTGCCGCTGGCGACGGTTATGATCTTGTTCGGCCGCAACGAAATTGCCTGCGCGAAAGGTATATCGCCGGTGGGGCGGACAAAGAGCACCGGTACCGGCTTTAAACGCCGTTCTGCGATTTTCCCCCGCAACGGGGGCGTATTTTCTTGCCCGGGTAATGTAAACTCTATTTCGGTCCCCGGCGTTAACCATGCCATTTGGGTGCCCGCCGCCGGCGCCAGGATAACGATCAAGCCCTTTTGCAGGCCGAGTACGCGGCTGGCGAAAGCTCCTCGTCCGGGGATGTAAATGCTCAGCGTCTTGTTAGCCAGCCAGCCCGGGTGCGCCACGCATGCCACCCCCAGTTGTTCCGCAATAAAAGATTCTGTGCGACCGGAAACTTTTCCTGGTCGATAACGGGTTGGCTTTTGACAGGAGATTTTATGTGACACATGACGGTTGAGGGGGTATGCTTTCCTCGGAGAGGAAAAAGTCATCACGGGCCGAATAGGGGTGTATAGACCGGCGGGCCGGGGGTGG
>JBFMHQ010000055.1:0-5529 GCA_040751815.1 Bacillota bacterium
ATACCGGTCATGGCCGTGAGCGTTTCCTGGGAGCGCCGGCGGATGCGCTCGGCGATGCGGGCGCCCTGCCCGGCGTCTACGCCGGGCAGCAGCACCGCGAATTCGTCGCCGCCGATGCGCGCGACGATGTCCTGCTGGCGCACCTCGGCGCGCAGGAGTTCGGCCGCCCGCACCAGCACGGCGTCGCCCTTCTGGTGCCCGAAGCGGTCGTTGACCTCCTTCAGGTTGTCCAGGTCCAGCACCAGGACGGTGAGGCAGTTACCGGTGCGCGCCGCGCGGCGGCAGGCCTTGTGGAGTTCCCGGCCGAAGGCGCGCCTGTTGGCCAGCCCGGTCAGGGGGTCGGTGCGCGCCAGGCGCGCGGAGATGCGCTGCGCCCGCACCAAACGGAGGTTCACCTGCCGCAGGCGCCTGGACATCTGATCGAGCTGGGCCAGGTGCTCCCGCAGCGCCTGCTCCTTCTGCCAGTGCCCGGTGAGGTCGACGAGGGTGCCCTGGGCGGCCGGGCGGCCTTCGAAGGTGGTCCGGCTGGACATCACTTCGGCGTAGACGATGCCGCCGTCCCGGCGCCGGCCGCGGAAGCCGTAGGTCGTCACCGGTTCCTCGCCGGTGATTTTCGCCCGCACCTTGCTTGCGACGAGTGGCTTGTCCTCGTCCGCGACCACGTCGAGGAAGGGCCGGTTTTCCAGTTCCTCCACCGTGTAGCCGAAGATGTCTGCGAAGCGGGCGTTGACGAACCGGAAGCGTTCGTCCTGGATCACGTAAATTCCGACGATGGCGTTGTCGATTACTTCCTGCAGCCAGGCGCGGCGGACGTCCCGCGGGCTGCCCTCCACAAGCACGTACCCCAGCAGCCGCACCAGGGGGGCCAGCAGGTCGAGAAGCGCCCGGTCGGGGGCCTGGCCGGGGCGAAAGACGAGTTCCAGCGTGCCGTCCGCGGCCACCGGCAGGGTGACACGGACGGCCGGGGCGGACCCTTCCCCGCCGCCGGCGTTCTCCCCGGCCCGGGCGACCGGCCGCCGCCCGGCGCCCTCCGTTCCCGCCGCCCCCTGCCCCCGCCACAGGGTTCCTGCCGCGGCGCCCGTGCAGGCGACCACGGCCTCGACCAGGGCCGGCGCGGCGGCACGCGCTTCCCCCCTCGCGGCGGTGAGCACCGCCAGCGCCGTCTGGTAAGCGAGGGCGAGGTTGAGGAAGAGTTTCGCGGCTTCGCTACCGTACATGGCATGTGTTCTATTCGTTACCGGTTCCGGTTAATCCTGCTTCGCCATGGCGATTACTGGATGCGGGACAATCGCCGGGGTGATGGGCGGGAAGTCACGCTCCGTCGGCGTGGCGGAAGAGCCAGGCCCGGAGTTCCTCCAGGCGTTCCCCGTCGGGATAGCGCTCCTTCTCCCGCAGCGCCTCCAGTTCCCTCAGCCGGCCGGGGTTGGCGGTGAAGTAGAGCACCAGGTTCCGGATGAGGCACATGGTCGGCGGCGTGATGTAGTGCTCGATACCCTCCACCTGGTTCTTTATCCCCACCTGCGCCCGGAGAAGCGTGAGGAACTCCTGGAGCATCTCGTCCCGCCACACCAGGAAGCGGCCGACCGCGGCGCCGCGCTCGGTGAGGGCGATGTTGCGGTAACGCTCGTAAAAGACGAAGCCTCCCTCGGCCAGCTTCTGAATCATGCGGGTGACCGACGAGGGCTGCACGTTCAACGCCTCGGCGAGGTCCACCACGCGGACGTAGCCCTTTACCGTGGCCAGCCGGTAGATCATCTCCAGGTAGTCTTCCATGCTTTCGGTAAGCATGCCTTTCACCTCCGCCGGTCAGGCCAGGCCCAGGAGGCGGGCAACCCGGGCGGTGAAAAAACATGCGGCGGCGGCCACCACGGTGGGGATGAGCGCCGCAAGGATAGTCCACTTCCGGCTCCCCGTCTCCCGGCGGATGGTGAGCAGGGTGGTGGCGCACGGGTAGTGCAGCAGGGAGAAGAGCATGGTGTTGAGAACCGTGAGCCAGGTCCACCCGTGGGCAAGGAGCACTTCCCGCAGGCCCGTCCCGGCCAGGGAATCCACCTCCACCATGGCCCCGCTTCCCAGGTACCCCATGAGCAGGATGGGCAGCACGATCTCGTTGGCCGGCAGGCCGAGGAGAAAGGCGGCCAGGATAAAGCCGTCGAGGCCCAGGAGCCGCCCGCAGGGGTCGAGGAGGCCGGCCACGTGGGCCAGGAGGCTCGCGCCCCCGAGGTGCGTGTTGCCGAGGAGCCAGGTCACCGCCCCCGCCGGCGCCGCCACGGTCACCGCGCGCCGCAGCACCACGAGCGTCCGGTCGCATAAGGAACGGACCAGAATGCGCCCGACCTGCGGCGGGCGGTAGGGCGGGAGCTCCAGGGCAAAGGAGGAAGGGGTACCCCTCAGCAGGGTGCGGGCCAGGAGCCAGGAGACCGCGAAGGTGGCCAGGATGCCGGCCAGCACCAGGCCGGCCACGATCCCCGCGGCGGCCAGGGAGCCGCCCGCCAGGAGCCCCGCCAGGACGATGAGGGTCGGAAAGCGCCCGTTACAGGGCGTGAACACGTTCGTCAGCAGGGCGATGCGCCTTTCCCGGGGCGAGTCGATGATGCGGCAGGCGACCACGCCCGCGGCGTTGCAGCCGAACCCCATCCCCATGGTCAGGGCCTGCTTCCCCTGGGTGCCCGCCCTCCGGAAGGCGCGGTCCAGGTTGAAGGCGACCCGCGGCAGATACCCCAGGTCTTCCAGGAGGGTGAAGAGGGGAAAGAAGATGGCCATAGGGGGGAGCATCACCGCCACTACCCAGGCGGTGGTCCGGTAGACCCCCAGGACCAGGAGGCCGTGCACCCACGCGGGAACCCCGGCCAGGTGGCAGAGGGCGGTCAGCTTCTCCTCGAGGCCGGCGAAAAGGGCGGCCAGGAGTTCGGAAGGGACGTTGGCCCCCGCCAGGGTGAGCCAGAACACCAGGCCGAGGAGGACCAGCATCGCCGGGTACCCCAGGAGGGGGGAGGTCAGGAGATCGTCCAGCAGGGCCTCCCAGCCGGGCCCGGCGGGTGCCGGGGACCGGACCACGCGGGCGGCCACGGTCTCGGCGCGCCGGTAGATGGCACAAACCGCCCTGTCCTGGATATTTTCCCCCAGGGACGCGCGCCACTCCCGGGCGCGGGCCATGAGGCGGGCAACTTCGGGGTCGCCGGCCGCGGCCAACGTTTTCACCCCCGTTCGTTTACGCCGACAGGAGGTGCCGGCATCCGTTTCCCAGGGCCTCCAGGTACGCGGCGACCTCCCGGTCCCCTTCCAGGAGGCGCAGGGCGGCCCAGCGCGGGTTCAGGGCGCCGCCGAGGAGCGGCGCGAGGCGGCCGGCCAGGTCTTCCAGGGCCGCCTCCAGTTCCGGGTCGTAGGTCAGGGGCGGCGGCGTGGGGCGCAATGCCCCGGTCAGGAGGCCGTCCACGGCATCCTTAAGCCGGTCCAGGCCCTCCCCGCGGCGGGCGGCGGCCGGCACCACCGGCACGCCCAGTTCCCTTTCCAGGCGCACGGCGTCGACGAGGAAGCCCCGCCGCCGCGCTTCGTCCATGAGGTTCAGGCAGACGACGCAGCGGGGCGTGATCTCGAGGACCTGCAGGACCAGGTTCAGGTTGCGCTCCAGGCACGTGGCGTCCGCCACCACCACCGTGACGTCGGGGCGGGCGAAGCAGAGAAAGTTGCGGGCAATTTCCTCCTCGGGGGAGCAGGCCAGCAGGGAATACGTACCGGGCAGGTCGACCACCGTTACCGTCCGGCCCCTGTGGCGGTAGGTCCCCCACGACTTCTGGACCGTCTTCCCGGGCCAGTTCCCCGTATGCTGCCGGAGGCCGGTGAGGGCGTTGAAGACGGTGGACTTGCCCGTGTTGGGGTTGCCGGCCAGGGCCACTACCGGTCCCGTGCCCGGCATAAGGCCTCCGCCCCTTCCACCGGTCTGACGATGATGCGCCGCCCGTCCTGCGCCCGCAAGGCGATGAGGGCGCCCCTGATGCGGAAGACCGTGGGGTCGCCGGCGGGGCTCCGGCGCACCGCCGTGATCCTGGCGCCGGGGACGAGACCCAGGTCCAAAAGACGGCGCCTGATCGCGCCGGCGATCTCCAGGGCCACCACTTCCCCCGCGCACCCCAGGGGCAGTTCGGCCAGGGACAGGTACCCGCTGCATTGCGACATGGCGGTTCTCCTTTCGCTCCGGGCAAAAGATTTAACGGTGGGCAACAAATTTAGGCGCGGGCAACAACCTGCTATCAGGGTATGAAGGGAGGGCGGGGAAGGTTACCGGGCGGCGGGCCGGTTTTCTCCCAGCACCCGGCGCTCGACGCGGAAGCTCCCTTCGTGGGGGCTGTAGATGATGGTGTCGACGGCGGTGAGATGTTTGCCGTTCAGGTGGGCTACCATGGCGGTGTACGGCACCTCCGCCGCGGCCCGCAGGCCCCTGATGCCCGCCGCGCCGGTGGTGCCCGGGTTGAGGAGGACCGACCCGGCCGCGATTTCCACGCCGGGGCGATGCGTGTGCCCGCAGACGATAAGGGGGACCCGGCCCGCGAAGCGCCGGGCCACTTCCGGATTGTGGACCAGGAGGACGTCCGTCGGGCTTTCGGCCCGCGCCAGCGTCGCGGCCAGCGCGTCCCCCTGGGCGCGCAGCTCCGCTTCCGCCCGTTCCGGGTCGGGCGCCGCGGGCGCCGCCCGGTGCGCCGCGGGGTCGGGCGAGCCGAGGATGGTTAGCCCCGCGATCTTTGCTGTACCGCCCCGGAGCACCCGCACGCCCGGCAGGGAGGCCAGGGCGTCCATGACGGCCGGCGTATCGTGGTTGCCTGGGGAAAACACGTAGGGGACGCCGAACCCCCCGAGATCCCGGACCAGGTCGATCTCCAGGGGGGAGCCCAGGTCGGTCAGGTCCCCCGCGTCAAGCACGGCCTGGACCCGAAAGCGCTCCGCCAGGTTGCGGGCGAAGGCCAGGCCGACGGGGTTGTTGTGCAGGTCGGCGACCAGGAGGAGCCTGGTGCCGCCTTCCCGGGCGCTGAAACCGGCAAGGCCGTCCACCCGGTCGTACAGCGCGCGCAGGCCGGCCACCACCTCGGGGGTGGCGTCCCTGAACTCCTGCAGGGCGGTGACGAGGTCGGTGCTGAGGGCGAGGACCCGCGGAGCGGCGGCGATGACCCCGCTGTACGCCGGCCGGCTGAAGGCCGCGGCGTCCCAGGTGGCGGCGGCGGGCGCCAGCCAGGCAGCGGCCACGAGCAGCCCGGCCAGGGCGGGGCGCCAGAGCCGGCGCAGCGGCGGGCGGAAGAAGAGCCAGACTACGAGCACCGCGCCCAGGGCGGCCAGGCCTCCCTGGCGCAGGGCGAAGAGCTTCAACGCCCGCGCCCCGTCCTCCCGGACCCGCCGTTCCAGGCCGGCGATGTCCGGGTTGGCCAGGGTGCTCGTGACCGTCTCCTGCTCCACCCCCAGGAGGGTGACCCGGAACTCTACCGGCCCCGCGTGGGTGGCGGCGGTCAGGGTGCCCACGGGAGGGAGTTCGATGACCGT
>JBFMHQ010000056.1:0-5515 GCA_040751815.1 Bacillota bacterium
AGCAACAAACACGCCAACCCCGGCGGACAAGGTGCCCGCCGCGTCCGCTGGGGTACGACGGCGGGCAGGTACGCGATGCCGCTCCGGTGTGACCGGGGGAAATGAGACGCGCCGGCAAACGCGCGAGACGCTGGCGCAGCTGGCGGCGAAAATGAAGCGTCCCGGCCCCGCGGTATCCGCCGCGGGGCGCAAAGCGGGACCGCGGGAGGGTCCCGCCCCCGCGCCGAGTAGCGCGGGAGGGCAGTGGTGCGGCTACTAACTCTGCTACCGCCCGGCTGGCCCGAACCAATCCCTCAAGCCAGGCCCGGGGGTGCAACCCCGGCCCGGGCGAGGCACGACACGGGGGCGGCTGAAGGCAGCGGGCGGCAGCAGGGGATACCGCACAAGGCGCAGAGCGTAGCTCCTGCCACCGGAACAGAGCTAAAGCGAAATCGAGCGCGGGGTACTTTTACCCTGCGCCATCCGGGCCGAGGTCCGCCCGCCTCCGCGTGGCGGTCCGGGGGCGCGGTGTAGGTATAATATACCACGCCGTGGCGAAGAGGCGGAAAAAGGGGGAAAGGAGAATGGCTAAACCTACACCCCAGAAGAAACTGGAATTGTTAGTATGGAACTGGAAGATGGCATCGGAAAAAGAGCGCAAACAAATTGTCCAGGCGGCGTATCTCATTGCGCGAGGTGAAGGAATAGCTTTTTTAAGCTGGCATCTGCATATCCCGCAAAAAAAGCTACGTCAAATCGGAGATATTCCGCAATTCCATAAAAAGGCAAATCGCTGGCGTCGCGGCAGGGGGCCAAACCCGCGCCACCTTTGGCTAGAACGTGAGTACGGCCAGCTTGCGGCGGTAGCCGCGAGCTGGTGCGGCGAAGACCGTCGCGGCCGCCGGAACGCTAGCAGTAACACTACGCGCCGGCGAGCAGCAAGGGGGTGATGTTATGAAAAATGTCATAATGTTTCTCAAAGATGAGCGCGGCGCGGCCACCCCGTCTGCCGTCGCCGCCGTGGCCCTCGCCGCCGGCGGCCTGGCGCTGGGCCTGGCCCAGCACCGGGAAGAGCTGGCGGGGTTGGGTCTGGCGGGGCTGGCGGCGGGAGTGAAGCGGGTAGATGGTGTCGACGTGTTAAAGGTGGATCATAATATCGCTAGACAAACCCAACTGTTTAGCCGCCTGCCGGATGCGGAAGAAGTGCCTTCCGCGCAGGTAGCTTTACCGTGGCGAAATGACCTAGTAGAAATGACGGGATATAAATTGGATGACCTGCGCGCGATCTGTGTACCCGCGGATGTTGCTGAGTATTTGAAGCACCGCACGTCGCCGGCGACGAGGCTGACGCTGACGGCGCTGACCACGCTGTTTTTGTTAAAGCCGCGAATGGCACAAGTAGAGAATTCCCGCGACCTCTATGGCGAGGTGCGGACATCTTTAAGAGAACTATGCCAACTACTGAGATTAAACCCCAATAGCGGCAAAAACGTAGAAACAATCAAGAAAAGCCTGTTAACGCTGCATTATCTTCATTACAAGGGTCTAGCGTTTTACTATGTCGGAGAAAAAGAAAAAAAGCCTACAGCGAAGTTTGAGGTTTGGACGGTGTTGCTTCCGTACCTCAAGATTGCAAGTAGACTCAAGAAAGACGACAGATTACCAGAATCGGCTGTAGTAGCACATCTCTGCCCGCCACTAACTTGCGCCTTACTAGAAAAAAAGACCGGCGTAGCGGTAATTCCGATCCGAGCCATCGAAGCTACGCGAGAAGCGGGGCCAAACGGGGAAGCGTATGCACAAAATCTGCTGTTCTACCTTGCCGGATCAAAACCGAGCGATTCCAACGCGATCACGCGCTACGAAGACGTGCTGATCGAAGCGTGCCACTTCGAAGGTACCAAACGGAGGCGAGAAAAACTACACAAATACCTTGACCTGTTGCGTGCCGGGGGATACATCAAGGAATGGTCAGTTGACGTAAAGGGGTTGTACACCATTAAAATTAACACACCTAAGAACCATAAACTGCCAGTATCACCAGATTCCTAGTGCGCACCAACCGGCACCAAAGTGCGCACCAACCGGCACCAAAGTGCGCACCAACCGGCACCAAAGTGCGCACCAACCGGCACTTTTAGGTGCCTCGAAGCCTTGATTTTCAAGGCTTCCCGGATCTTAAGACTTTGAAGACTATTAAGGCTTCAAAGTCATGAGAGCAAGCCAAACTCTAAGCGAGTTTGGCTTGCTCTCGACTTCGAAGCCAATTACATTACCCGGTTTACCAGGTTAAGGCAGGTGATCCATCCAATGGTAAGAGTCCTGGGTGGCAAACCCGGCAAGCTGGCGTGCGAAAGGTGTGGCCGCCCGGGTAACGCGGGCGTGCCGCTGTGTCCGTGGCTAGCGTCGCACAAGTACCTGCGATAACCACCTCCACCTTCTATCGCCCGGCCCGCAGGCCGGGCCTTTTCTTTTTTGAAGACTTTTCCGGGTGGAGGTGGTTTCGTGGGAGACAGTCTTGTTGCGAAAACATTAGTTAATGCCGAGCTGGAGGCGCAGGTCCTGCGCGCCCTGGCCGATGCGGGGCAGGAGAAGTTTTTTGAACTGATCGACCTGCTCCCCCCGGCCGCGTTCCCAACGCACCAGGCGGCCTACCGCGCCCTGGCCGATGCCTTCGCAACGGATAAGCCCGCGCCGGACGGCTTACCTGAAGCCGAACTGCCGGCGGGCTTCGACCTGGAGGCGGCGGCAAGAGAACTGGCCGAGTTCGCGCGAAAGCGCCTCGTGGCGGAGGCGATGGAGCGGGCGTGGGCCGGAATTCTTACCAAACCCGCTGCGGCGGTGATAGCGGAGCTACAAGAAGCTGTGGCCGCGGCGGAGGCGGCGGTGAAGGAGCTTTCCGCCGGCGGTTTGGTGTTCGCGGCGGATCAAGCGGGTGAGGTACTGGCCCGCGTGCGGGAGACGCGCAAGGCGGTGGAGAAGACCGGCAGGCCGGTGGTGTACCCGGCGACCGGCCTGCCCGCGGCGGACAGGTTGCTGTCCGGCTTCGCACCGGGGCTGTGGGTTCTCATCGGTTCGCCAACGGTAGGCAAGACGTTCTTCGCGTTGGACCTGACAGTGCAGTTTCTGCAACAACCGGACACGGCAGCGTTATGGGTGAATTTCGAGGAACCGACCTGGCGGTTGATCCTGAAAGCGTGGTGTAACCATGCAAGGCTGGACTGGTCTGAGTACACCGCTGGTCGCGGCGACCTGGCGACACTAGAAAAAGCAGCGGTAGACTTCGCCCCCCTGGGCGCGCGGATGGCGGTCATAGAAGCGAGTGAGAACATTACCTGCGCTCACATCCGCGCGAAGGCCGCGGCGGTGAAAGCAAAGGCAAAGGCGAAGCACCTGCTCGTAGTAGTTGACTACCTGCAGCTTCTAGCGAACACACCTGCAGGCAACGCGGGCGACCGGGCGTACGATGCAATGAGACACCGCGTCGGCGCCGTGGTGGCCGGGTTGCGCGAGGTGGCGAACCGGCTGGAGGCCACGGTGCTGGTGATTTCGGCGGCGAACCGCGCGAGCTACGACAAACCGGAAACACTCGCGGCGGCGCGGGAAAGCTCGGACATAGAGTATTCCGCAGATGTGTTCCTGCGGCTGCAGGGCACTTCGAACCCGAACGAGCTGGAACTGCATGTGCTTAAAAACCGTATCACCGGCCAGGGTGGAGTGGTGCCGCTGGTGCGGTTAAATAGACAAAGCAGGTTCGGAGAGAAAGCTGCAATTTAAAGGCCGGGGCGCGAAAAGGCCCTGGTTTTTTGTTTTTGGGAGGTGTTTCAACTGTGCTTGAAACGTCCCCAAAACAGCACAAAGCCGACCCAGTTGAAATCCGGCGCGCTCTAGACATACTCTTCGGTTCAGGTCCTTGGCGTGACTTCTGTGTCGAGCTGCGGGTACCGAGTACGCGGATGGGCACCATCGCGGGGTACTTTTCCGACCCAGGCAAGCTGGTCGAGTGGGCCGCGAGGTTGTCCGCCGGCTTCAGGAACCGCAAAGGTGAAGCGGTGAAGGTCAGTTCCGTCTATGTCACCCTCAACCCGCTTAACCCTGCACTCCTGGCCCGGTGCGCTGAGCGGTGCCAACCTTATGCCCGGAACACGGCGAGCGACACAGACGTCTTGAATCGCTACTGGCTCGGCCTCGACTTCGATCCCGTGCGCCCGGCGGGGGTCTCCAGCACGGACGCTGAGCATGAGGCCGCGATAGAGAGTGCCCGGCGGGTGCGGGAGTGGCTGCGGGGTATGGGGTGGCCGGAGCCGGTCCTGGCGGACAGCGGCAACGGAGGACACCTGCTGTACCGGGTGAACTTGCCCAACACCCCGGAAGCCACCGAGCTAGTGCGCCGCGTGGTGGATGCTGTGGCCGCGTTTCATTCCGGGGGTGGCGTGGAGGTAGACCGGAGGGTTTATAACGCGGCGCGGGTGTGGAAGGTTTACGGCACCCTGGCGGCTAAAGGCGACGACCTTCCGGAAAGGCCGCACCGGCTGGCCCGGCTTCTGGAGGTGCCGGAGGCCTTGGAGATGGTGCCGCGGGAGGCCTTGGAGAGCGTGGCGGCGCTGGCACCGCAGCCCGAAGTTGGCGGTTTTCGCGGCGGTGCGAACGCCGCGGGGTTCGACGTGGGCGAGTGGTTGCGGGCGCACGGCGTGGAGATTCGCTCCGAAAAGCCATGGAACGGCGGCAGGTTGTGGGTGCTGCGGCGGTGCCCCTGGAACCCGGAGCACGCGAACCTGAGCGCGTTCGTTTTCCAGGACGCGGCGGGCCGCGTGACGGCCAAGTGCCACCACAATTCTTGCTCCGGCAAAGGTTGGGTTGACCTGCGGGACGCGGTAGAAGGTCCCGGATGGCGAGAAAGCCGGAGGTTGCCCGATTCATCCGCGTCTAGTTTCTACTTGGACGGCCCGATCTACGCGCCCGAAAACTGGAAGGTGCTTTGCATCTGCCGCGACTGGCGGGAAGCCAGGCACCTGGCCGCCCAAGGTAACGCTGTGGTGGTGGCACGAAAAGACGGCAGCCTGCCGCCGGGTGCGGCGAAACTGGTGGCGGAAGCGCGCGAAATAAAAACGGTAGGTTTCACGCAGGAGGAGGCGCAAAACCTGGCCTGGGCGCTCTACCCGCTCCGGGTGATGCGTCAGGCCTCCGTGGCGACCTCCGGCACGGCGCTCGATCCCGCGCCCGCGTCGGAACCTGTGACGGAAGCATCAGCAGCGGGACTGGTTCAGGAGACGCCAGGGGGTACGCGCGTACCCCCGGTTATACCCGAACCTCCGCCAGAGCAAGACGACATCAGCCCGTTCGGCTTCGCGCTTTCTGACCTATCGGAAGTGGTGGACGCCGGGCCGGGATCCCCGGCGGATTCACCCGGCCAGGTGGGGGACGCGGCGGCGGAAGACGTGGGAAAACCGGCCAAAGTGGGGCAATACCCGTTCGACCCAGCGACCGAAGCCTACCTTCTGGAAATGCGTTCCAGGTGTTTGCGCTTGGGCCAGGA
>JBFMHQ010000057.1:0-5176 GCA_040751815.1 Bacillota bacterium
TTCCGGGGGCATTGTCGATGCCGAGCACCCGCCCCGGGTAGGCTATCTTTGCCAACTTAAGAGTCAGCTCCCCCGTGCCGCAGCCAACGTCAAGCACCTCATCCCCGGACCGGACTGCCGCAAGCCGGATCAGGAGATCACCCACTGCAAAACGCTGCCGGGAAACCGCATCGTATTCGTGACCGTTCCAGGCGCTGGTTGCCATAACCAACCTCCTTGTGTGCTAAGCCCATAAGAGCTCAAGTGCTGCAGGGGCAGAAGCGCGGCAAACCCAACAGGGCGGCCGCGCCGGCTATGGTGGTGCCGTAAAAGATCGCCGGGCACGGGGCATCAAGCCACTCGGTGATCGTGCCGTTGGCCAGGGTGCTCCCGGTGACCAGCAAGACGTCTGCCCAGCGCCGCATCGCCCCCGTGTCCCCACGGCCGTCCTCGATCATCACCCCGGCCCGTTCCCGGCCGATGTTTTCCGGATCGAGATCCAGCACGCGCACCGGGAAATGTCCGGCACAGGCCTCCACCAGGGCCGGCTGCAGCCCGACGAAACCCACCCGCGGCGCGCCGAAGCGCGCCCTCAAATAGTTAATCAACTCCCCGGCGCAACGACGCGGTCCCTCGTCGCGACAGTGCACCGTTCCCGTGGTCCTTCCCAGGTGACGCAACAGGGCGTTGAGCGCGGCCACGAATACGGCGCGCGTGTAATTGTCACCCAGGGAAAGATTGAAAACCTCCTCCAGGGTACCCGCAAAATGCCCCGGCCGGTCGGTGAAGGCCTGGCCGCGCGTACCCTGAAACTGCGCCTCCACCAGGCGTTCTTTCCCCCTCTGGAGAGGAAAGTCTGCCCTCCCCGGGTCACCGATTGCCTCCTGGGGCGTGAGCACCCGGGCACGCACCTCGACCGGCGAAGCAAGCAATCCCGCTCCCTTGGCCAGTTCCATCGCCCGCCGGCGCAACACAGCATAAATATCCAAACTTTTACACCTCCTCAGGAAATCAACACCTTATAAGACAAGAAAAAGGGGCTACCACTCTCCGCCCTCCAGCAGCGGTAGCGCCCGGATCACCGCGGCGGCGAGTTCCTCCAAGGTCACCGGCTCGTCCGGCCGGAACCTTCCTGTTTCGTCGCCCCGCATGAACCCGAGCCCGTAGGCCAGCCCGATGTAGTTCTGTTCCCGCCCGGAGAGGGGCGCCGTGTCGGCAAAGGGCGAGGTGATCCGGTTGGGGATGGCCGCCACCTCGCCGTACCCCGCGGCGTTGACCAGCCACGCGGCCAGCGTTTTCCTGTCCAGAGGTTGGTCAGGGCCGAAAGAACCGCCCCCGGGCACAATGCCCAGGGCCACCGCCGTCTCGACGGTGCCGAAGTCCGCGTCGCCGGGCGCCACGTCGCGGAAACTGGGCGCGGCGGAGACCTCCTCGGCGCCGTAGTAGCGCCTGGCGGCGGCCACCAGCACCCTGACGGCCTCGCGCCTGGTCACCGGCGCCGACGGGGCAAATTTCTCCGGTGGGGGCAGGAGGCCGCTCTCCGCCAGCAACTGCAGGTAGTCCGCCGCCCGGCTCCCCCGGAAGTCGTAGCCTGGCGCCGGGCTCCCCAGGGGCCGCCCGTCGGGCCCCAGGACTTGCCCCGTCACGGCGTCGACGGCGACCGCCTCCTTCAAAAAGTACACGAGCCGCGCCCCGGCACAGGGGCGCCCGTCGTCCGTCCGCGGCAGGTAGTACTTCAGCTCGTAGGAAGCGTTGGCCACCCACCTGCGGGCGGCTTCCGCCGGCGAAATGACGCTTTGGGGTCGGGGGAAGTTCACCCGGTGCCACTCGCACCGGTAGCCGACCACCCGGCCGTCGGAAGCGATATCCACTCCGATGCCGTCCGTCGGGAAGGGAATCCCGCTGACCACCCGGAAGAACCGGAAGGAGTAAATGTCCTCGTCCCGACGCCATTCCGGCGGGCTTTTTTCGAGCGCCACGTGGCCCGCGCAGGCGGGACTGACCTTCTGGATGAAGTCCCGGGCCACGGCCAGGGCCTCGTCCCGCGTGAGACGCTTTTCACCGACGTCGGGACGCAGGGCGCGGAAGGCGTCGTCGTGGAATTCGACAACCTCCCCGGTGGCCGAGTCGACGCCCACCTGCGGCACGGGGCCGTCCTGCCCTTCTAAACGCAGCGTGTAGTACCACGACGCCTGCCGCCCGAGCGGTCCGGTGCTCACACCGCTGCCGGACCGCTCCACCGGCCCCTCGTACCCGAGCAGCTTAAAGAACCTCTCGGCCGCCTCCCTGGCCCTGGTCGGATCAATCCCGGCGCCGGGAGCGGGGGGATTACCTTCGCCTCCGATGTGCGCGTAGTCTTCGGGAGCGTACAGCGCGCATTCTTTAACGGGCTCTCCCTGAAAGTTCAAAAAGTCCCCCGTGCGGGCATCCACCAGGTACGCGTACCGGGTGTCAACCTGGTAAACCGGCCTGACCTGCGCCGGCGCCGCGCCGCCGGGAAAGACCTCGTAAACCAGCACCATACCGGCCTTCGCCGCAACCCTTGCCGGAACCTCACCGGCCGGCAACACGGCCCCGGCAGGAGGCAGCTTTAGATCTTCCTGCCACAGCAGGGTGTAATCGGTAACCAGACCGGTCAGGGCATCCACGGCAATGTGCAGCCCGTCGCCGCCCACGGGTATGCCATCGTGGGTGCGGCTCCAGGAGAAATGGTAGGCTGCGCCCAGCGCCGGCCAGCGGTAGCCAGGATACGCGGACGGCGAAGGATTGGCGGTCATCCGGGCGAACTTTTCCGGCTGTAACCGCCGGGCCAGGCTTTCGGCTACCGCGCGGGCTTTTTCGCGGGGGATCGCGCCCTTGATTTCTTGCGCCCCCGCGCGCGGCGCCGGCCGCCAGTGCATTTCGAGAATCTCCCCGGTAGCGGCATCCACGGCGTAGTAACCGGATGGCGGTCCCGGCCTGTAGGAAGGGCGTCCTTGCGCGATACGCCAGACCGTCCGCCCGCGGTAGTTATCTTCCTCCAGGTCGATCCGCGGCTCTCCCTCCGGAGGGAGGTAGGGGAAGGCCACCCTGACGATCTCCAAGGCCTCCTGCCCGGAGATGTGGGGGCCTTTTTTGTTCACCGCGCTCCCCCCACCAGTGTCGCGCCTCCTCCTGGAACTACGGTCATTACGTCGGCCGCTGCCGCGCCTCCCGGCGCAAAGGTAAATGCGGTGGCGGTCACAAGGGCGGCGGTCAGCAAACTCCCTATGTTCTTTTTCACGTTAATTCTCCCTCCTTGTTCAACTAGCGCGCGGCCACCACGTTTTTCTTTTTTCATGAAAACTCCTTCCGCCGGCAAAATGTAACACGGGCAAATCTCTCCTTGCCGCCACAGCCGCCTGACGCCGCTCAGCGCAGGCAGGCGCGACCAACCAGAAACCGCTTCCCGGCAGAAGTGGGCCCAGGCCAGGAAGGCGACCAGGGACGCCGGGACGACGCCCACGACCAGGCAAATGAAACCGAGCAGAATGACGAAGACCTTTCCCACGCCCGCCAGCTAAAGCGCAGGCTTCCGCTTGCCGCCGGGGTCCGCATCTCCGCCGGAGTACGGTTCTGCCGTTCCGTTACAGAAAGGCATTTCCCCGCGCCATTCCAGCCCACGCAGGGATCGTGGCAACCGCAAAACCCGCATAAACCGTTACTACAGTGCTATCCTGGCAGACAAAAGGCAGATGGTGTATGGATGACGTGGGCTGGTCGCCACAGCCGAGGCAGACCCCTGTTCCAGAATGCGGCCCCGGTGCATCACCGCTACCTCGTCGGCTACCCGGAAAACTACATCCAGGTCGTGGGATATAAGCAAGTACGCCAGTCTCATTTCTTGTTGGATTTTCTTCAGGAGTTGGAAGACCTGTGCCTGCACGGACACGTCCAGGGCCGAGGTGGGCTCATCCAGCACGAGAAGGGACGGTTCAAGGCTTAACGCCCGGGCAATGGCCACCCGCTGGTTCTGGCCGCCGCTCATTTCCCAGGGGTAACGGTGATAGAACTCCGGCCCGAGGCCGACCATCTCCAGCAGGTCGGCCACCCGCTCCCTCACGTACCGGCCCCGCACCACGTGATGTACCAGCAGCGGCTCACTCAGGATCTCGCCGATCCGCATGCGGGGATTGAGCGCTCCCTGGGGGTTCTGAAAAATGATCTGCATCTTCCGTCGCAGATAAAGGGCTTCCTCCCCGCGGGCCCTGAAAACATCCCGACCTTCGTAGAAAACGCTGCCGCCGGTGGGGCGCAGGAGGCCCACCACCAGGCGCCCCACGGTGCTCTTCCCCGCGCCGCTCTCGCCCACCAGCCCAAGCGTGCCCCCGGGGTTGACGGTGAAAGAGACGCCGTCAACCGCTTTAACCTGCTGCCGTCCCAGCAAGCCGCCGCGGAAGTATTTTTTCAAGTCTCTCACTTCTAACAACAATAACACCTCACCCTGTACCCCGGGGCTACCTCGGCCAGCGGCGGTGCCTCCCGCGCGCAAATCGCCCTGGCCCGGTGGCACCGCGGCTGAAACCGACAACCCGGAGGAAGCGCGGTGAAGGCGGGCGCCGCCCCCGGAATCGGTTTCAGCCCCCGGGCCGGGTGGGAGTCCAGAAGCCCGCGGGTATAAGGATGACGCGGCGCGGAAAAAACGGCCTCCGCCGGGCCGTATTCCACCACCTGGCCCGCGTACAGCACGGCGACCCTGTCAGCCAGCTGCCGCGCGGCAGGCAGATCGTGGGTAATCAGAATAAACGCGCGCTGCCCGAACGTCATCTCCCGGAGAAGCTCCACCACCTGCGCCCTCAGGAGCCAATCAAGCCCCTTGGTTGGTTCGTCGGCGATCAAAAGACGGGGCTCCAGCGCCAGGCCGAGAGACAGGAGCAATCGCTGCTGCATACCCCCGCTGAGCTGGTGGGGGTAGCCGGATATGACCCGCTCGGGCAGCCTAACCCTCGCCAGGAGTTCCGCTACCTTCCGGCGGACTGGGCGCCCGTTCAGGTGCCACCGCCGGGCAATCGCCTCTCTCACCTGGTATCCCCCGGTGAGGACGGGGTTCAATGCCGCGGCGGGGTTTTGCAGAACCATGGCAATCTCTTTCCCCCTGAACTCCCGCATCCGGGTGGATGGAAGAGACAAAAGGTTGCAACCGTCATACCAGACCTCGCCCCGCACTTGCGTCCCGGGC
>JBFMHQ010000058.1:0-2411 GCA_040751815.1 Bacillota bacterium
GTCGTTGCGACATCACGTGCTGCCCGAAGGAGATCTTCCCTCTCGGCGGTCATCAGGCAGGCTACCGCCCGGGACGGAACATCAGTAACAAGCTGGATGGCCCCGCCGGGTAACACCTTTAAAGGGTAAAGACCGCAGAGCATTTCGCCGATGCGGTTTGCCAGGCCGTCGGGAAACACAAAAACGGTGCCGGTACGCACGGAAGCTTTGCCCAGCAGGTTGTTACCCAGCCGTTTCCCGGTTTTCTTGGGGTCGCTGTTGACAAATGCCACCAGATCCGTCACGGCGGAAATGCCGTCCCCGCCGAGGGCCAGTACCGCCACGCCTTCTCTATAAATACCTTGAGGGGTTACGATCCCTGCCCCACGCCCGGCTCCTACCGTTTCCCGGCCGTAGCAGCAACCTTTTTCCTCGTGCCGAAAAATTCTACACAAACGCCCTGTTTCCTTCAGGAGTCCCTGGGGGTAACTCAAGCCGAGTTATGCTTTCCCGCAAGACCTGCGGATCGTCCACCGGAGAAACGCGCATGACGCCAGGAGGGCAGCGTAAAAACCCGAGTGGCCGCCCAGGCCCCCTCCCGCTTTCGCACCAAAATGGCAGAAAGAGTCGCCTGGTGGCGAATATCGACGCCATAGGAAGAGACACCGGCGATCCCGCGCTTTCTCTGCCCTTGACTACGTCGCAGGTTTGGTAATTGATTTACACAAGTTCCCGACCGACCGAAACCCGGCCCCCGCTCGTCCAAAGAGGCAGGTGTAAACTGTGCCACAGACGGGAACAGGAGAGAGGAAACCACAGGCCAATAATTCCGCAATTCGCAGGGCTGCTCTTTTCGGCTCCCCCCTGGTAAATACTGGCGTTGGGGGGGGGGGGTAACAGATGGCAACGCTGTACATCATTTCCGTTTAGGCGCGTTCCCGCACCCCTGCCGGAAGCATTGTCCCGCCTGCGCCGTGCCGCGGGTGGGGCTTTCTTTTTCCCGCGCGGGCACCGATTTGCCGCCCGGCCTCCGTCTCCGCCGAGAAGGGGGGGACGGGCGGTGACGTGGGCTCTAGACAGGAAAACGCTCCTGAAGGTCGCGCTCATCCTGGGCCTGGCGGTACTGGTGGCGGGCTTCGTGGCCGTTTCGGTGGGGCAGGTCCTCGCCCGAATGAACCGCCTGCCGGTCCAGCTCGACAAGGTGGTCGCGGCCGCCCTGCTGCACGACCGCCTCGTGCAGGAATCTTATGCCGTCAGGGGATACATGCTTTACGGCAGCGCCGATTACCTCGCCGCGTTCCGCGAGCGCAACGCCGCCAACCGGCGGGAGATCGAAGAACTGCTCGAGGTCGTCCGGCCGGCCCGCAAGCCCCTGGTCCAGGAAATTTTGAACAAGCACAGACGGTACACGGAGATTTGCGAAAGCAAGATTATTCCCTTGGTGGCCGCAGGCGACACGGCAGGCGCGGCAAAGGCGGCAAGAGAAACTGGGGCCGTGCAACTCATTCAGGAGATGCTCGACCTCACCTCCCGCCTGCAGGAGATGCGGCTGGCCGACACCCGCGCCCTGCTGGCGGGGACGCAGGAGCGGACGGTGCAGGCGCTGGTCTTCGGCTGCGGGTTCGGCGTGGCCGTCCTCGCCGCCGTGTTCGGGGCGAGTTCGCTGGCCATGGGGCGCACGGCCCTGGAGAACACGACCTACCGGCTCGTGCTGCGCCGCGCCCACTCGGGAATCGTGGTGGTGCAGCGCGACGGGCGCGTCCACTTTATCAACCGCGCCGCCGTCTCCCTCCTGGGTCTCGACCGGGAAAAGGCGATCGGCAGGCCGTGGTCCGCCGTTGCGGGGGACAGGCTGCGCGTGGTCAACGGCGGCGGGGAAACTACTCCCCCGCTTGCGCGCGTCCTGGCCGGCGGCGAGGACCTCTGCGACCTGGAGCTGGCGTACACCGCTCCCGACGGGCGCCGCCTCTTTTTCCTTGCCGACTGCGCCGCTTTACGGTCCGAAGAAGGCAGGACCCTCGGCGCCGTGCTCCTCTTCCGCGACATCACGGCCCGCAGGGAGGAAGAGGAGCGCCTCCGCCAGATGTCCGTGCGCGACAGCCTGACCCTGCTCTTCAACCACGCCTACATGAAAGAAGCGCTGGAGCGGGAGGTGCAGGCGTCCCTGGCGCACGGCCGCAAACTCGGCTTCCTCCTGCTGGACGTGGACGACTTCAAGACCTACAACGACCAGTTCGGCCACCCGATGGGCGACAAGGTGCTCAAGGAACTCGCACGGGTGCTTCAGGAGAACGTCCGTTGGGGGGACCTCGTCGCCCGTTACGGGGGCGACGAGTTCGCCGTCATCCTGCCCGGCGCCGGCGAGGAGACCGCCCGCGAGGTGGCCGAGCGCCTGCGGCAGGCCGTGGCCGCCCACCCCTTCCCCTACCGGG
>JBFMHQ010000058.1:2511-5005 GCA_040751815.1 Bacillota bacterium
GACCTCGTCGCCCGTTACGGGGGCGACGAGTTCGCCGTCATCCTGCCCGGCGCCGGCGAGGAGACCGCCCGCGAGGTGGCCGAGCGCCTGCGGCAGGCCGTGGCCGCCCACCCCTTCCCCTACCGGGAACTGATGCCGCAAGGTAAAATCACCGTGTCGATCGGCATCGCCTCCCTGCCCGCCCACGGGCTTACCGCCGCCGAACTCATCAGGCAGGCCGACGAGGCGATGTACGCCGCCAAGCAGCAGGCCAAGAACCGCGTGGAGGTGGCGTCGTCCCTGCTCCGCGAAGTCGAGGCGGAGTGGCCCGAGGAGCACCCGCTGCTCCACAACGTGGTGGCCCTCCTCCGCACGATCCACGCCAAGGACCGCTACACCTACACCCACTCCGAACGGGTGGCGCGCTACGCGGCCAAACTCGCCCGGGCGGCCGGGATGCGCGACGGCGAGGTCAAAAAGCTCAAGCTGGCCGCCTTCCTGCACGACGTGGGCAAGATCGATATACCGACGAAGGTTCTCAACAAGCCCGAACCCCTCACCCGGGAGGAATGGGAGGTGATCAGGAGGCACCCGGTCGTTGGGGCGGAAATCGTGGGGCAGATCAAGGCCCTGGAGGAGATCGCGCCGCTCGTCCTCCACCACCACGAGCGGTACGACGGAAGCGGGTACCCGGCGGGCCTGGCGGGCGAGGCCATTCCCCTCGGGGCCAGGATCATCGCCCTGGCCGACGCCTACGACGCCATGACCTCGAACCGCCCCTACCGGCCCGCGAAGACGCACGAGACGGCCCTGCACGAGGTCCGGCAGGGGGCCGGCCGCCAGTTCGACCCATCGCTGGTGAAGCTCTTCGTCCGCGTTTGCCACGCCCAGGGAAACGCCCAGGGGGACGCCGCTTGCCGGCCTCAAACGGAAGTGTCGGATACCACTTTGGCCACGACGGCACCGGGGGAAGAGGTCCCGGCCGGGACCAGGCAAGCGGGCGACACCGGAGTGAACCCGGCACCGTAAGCAAGAGCCATCCGGTTTAGGACCTGTGCGCCTGCAAGAAGGGTGGGTTGGATATACAGAACAGTACAGTCGAAGGGAAATTGAATGGGGGGATAGCGGCATGACCTTCTTTAAAAAGAACCGGAGCCTGCAGGCGAAGCTCGTGGCCCTGGTGGTAGCGGTGATGCTGCTCCTGAGCGGCACGCTCATCTACCTCGGCGTGTCGAGAATCTACGCGTACGGGGTGGACGGCGCGCGGCGGACCGGGGAACAACTTATGCAGCAGCACAAGGGGCAGCTCGAGTCCCTTGTCGACGTGGTGGACACCCTGCTGGCGGAATACTACCAGCGCTACCGGCGGGGCGAGCTTACGGAAGAGGACGCGCAGGGCCGGGCGATGAAGCGCGTTTCCAGTCTCCGCTACGACGAGGACCGCGGGTACTTCTGGATCCACGCGGCCGCCGACCCCGCCCGCCCCGTGATGGTAATGCACCCGTTGAAGCCCGAGATGAACGGCCGGGACCTCTCCGCCCAGGAAGACCTCGCGGCCATCGGGTCCCTGTTCTACAAGAACCAGGTGTACCGTAAAGACGACCCGTTAATCCAGGCCGAGGTGCAACCCACGCGGCTCTTCGTGGCGATGAACGAGGTCTGCGCCAGGGAGGGCGCCGGCTTCGTCCAGTACTACTGGCCCAAGCCGGGCGAGGACCAGACCGTCGGCTACCCCAAACTCTCCTACGTCAAGCTGTTCAAGCCCTGGAACTGGGTGGTCGGCACGGGGTTCTACGTGGACGAGGTGGACCGGGAAGTGGCCGCCGCCAGAGAGGCGGGCGCCGCGGCGGCCCGGCGCGCGGCCACCGGCATGATCGTCACCGGCGCGGCCCTTATGCTGGCCGGCGCCGGGGTAACCTCCTTCTTCATGCGCCGCTCGCTCAAGCCCCTGCAGGAAATGGTCCGCGAGACCGGGCGCGTCGCCCAGGGCGACCTGCAGACGCAACTGGCGGTGAAGACCCGCGACGAGGTCGGCGCCCTGGCCGCCTCCTTCAACGCCATGGTCGAAGGCCTGCGGCAGGTGGTCGCCGGCATCAGGGAAAAGGCCGCCGCCCTGGCGGCGCACGCGCACGAGCTGGCGGCCGGCGCCGAGGAGACCAGCGCCGCGTCGAACGAAATAGCCTCGACCGCGGGTGAGGTGGCAAGCACCGTGGAAAACATGGCCGAAGGGGCGAAGCGCATGTCCGAGGTCGCGGCGGCCACCGCCGGCCAGGCCGACCAGGGGCGCGCCAGCCTGAAGCAAATATCAACACAGATGGCCAGCATTAACAAAGCTTCCCAGGACGTGGCCGGCGTAGTCAGGGGGCTCACGGAGGCGTCGGCCCAGATCGGCTCCATCGTGGACGCGATCACCAACATCGCCGACCAGACGAACCTGCTGGCGTTGAACGCGGCCATCGAGGCCGCCCGGGCCGGCGAGCAGGGCCGGGGCTTCGCCGTCGTGGCCGAGGAGGTG
>JBFMHQ010000059.1:0-4769 GCA_040751815.1 Bacillota bacterium
TGGTCTTCACCGGGATGGCGGAGGCCATGGGCGGCTCCTACTTCCCCTCCTGGATGGAGTTCACCGTTACCGCCGGTCTGATTGCCGGAGCTGTGCTCGCCTATTGCTTCATCGTAGAGAATTTTGCCATTCTCCCCGAGGAGGAGCACGCCGCGAGAAAGGCGCCCGCCGTTGGGAAGGGGATTCCGGTTCAGGCTTAATTGCGGCCAGAAGATACCAGGGGGGCGGAGTTGCTTTCCGTCCCCCCTTTTGTTAGGATGGGGTTGTACCCCAGTTGACTGAAAAAGGAGTGGAAGGATGTCCGGGCCGCAGGGCGACTTCGTTCCGGAAGACATGCTCACCTTCTACGAGGAACTTCTGGCGATTGCTCCAGAGGAAGGGACGCTTCGGACGGAACCCCCGACACCGGAGGCGTTGGGGCAATGGGAGGCGGGGGTGCCGCTTCTCTACCTAGCGCCGCCTTCTATGGAGGCGGAAGCATTTTTAGCCCTCGTGGAGCGGGTTGCCGGGGCGGCCTGCAAACACAACCCGGGTCTGGCGGAGGACGTGCAAAAGGTTCTGGCCGCCCTGCCCGGCGAACCCGAGACCAGAGAGGCCCTTGTCGCATCGGTGCTGCGCCGGGAAGGCCACTGGCTTGAGAAGCTTACCCGGGATGGCCGGGTGCCCCCGGAGGCCCTGGGTTTTCTCATCACCCACGCCTTGAAACCGGTAATGCGCGCCTATGCCGCGGCGGCCAACCGGTGGTGCGATACCGACGCCTGGCAGCGCGGCATCTGCCCCGTCTGCGGCGCACGCCCGAGCCTGGCCGTTCTGGAAAAGGAGTTCGGCCGCCGCTACCTGTACTGCGGTCTGTGTGAAACCCGCTGGCGCTACAGGCGTATGGGATGTCCCTTCTGCGAGACGGAGGCGCCGGACGGGCAGGAGTTCTTCACCCTGGAGGGAAACGACAAGTACCGCATCTACGTGTGCAACGCGTGCCGGGGGTACCTTAAGACCGTCGACGAGCGCCGGGCCGGCGAGAAAGAAATCGATCTCTTCTGGGAGGATGTCGGCACCGTGCACCTGGACATCCTGGCCATGCGGGAAGGGTACGTTAACCGGAGTGTGGAACCGGTATAGACCGGGGCGCACGGACGCAGTTTAGTGCGCTTTTTCGCACCCGCCGGGGCCGTTTGCAGGCGCGAGCTCGTAATTGCTATACCGGAAATTATTCGGTTATCATGTTCTTAACTAATTAATTTCCTGGGGGTGAGAGAATGGAGCGGTGGCTGTTGATGCTTGTTCTTTATGGGTCTATTCCCCTGTTCATGATCCTCGGTGCGCTTCTACCCTCCGAGGACCACTAGGGGTGTGTAAGGACGAAAAAGGTGCTTGACGTGGGGACGTACCCGGTATTATATTAACTTCAAAGCGGCGGCCGGAGCCGCCAGGCGCAAACCGAGGACGGGTATAACCGGCAAGTAAAGTGAATACCGCAAGGGATCAACGAGCCACGGAGGTTCGGGAACGAGGTCTATCCGTGGCTCTTTTTCATGGCACGGGAGCCGGGGAAAAGGCCTCTCTCGGGCTGCCGCCGGAGTACGTGCAGCCACAAGACCTAAAATTCGGGCAAGGGAGGCGGTTCGATGCACATTCCCGACGGATTTCTGGACCCCAAAGTTTGGGCCGGTGCGTACGCCGTCAGCGCCGGAGCGGTGGGAGCAGCGGTGGCGAAGGCGGGAAAAGTCCTTGAGCAGCGGCAAATACCCCTTCTGGGAGTTATGGCAGCCTTTATCTTTGCCGCCCAGATGGTGAATTTTCCTGTGGCGGGCGGCACCTCGGGTCATCTACTGGGTGGAGCCCTGGCGGCGATTCTGGTTGGCCCCTGGGGTGCGGGCCTTATCCTGACTACGGTGCTGGTCATACAAATGCTGTTTTTCTACGACGGCGGGTTTACGGCACTGGGCGCGAACGTCTTGAACATGGCGATCATTGCTCCGTGGGTGGCTTACGGGACTTACCGCGCGCTGGGCTCGATCTTGAAGGGCACGGCCGGGAGGAATGTGGCCGTGTTCCTCGCGGCCTGGTTGTCGGTGGTGGCCGCGGCGCTGGCGTGCAGCCTGGAAATTGCGCTTTCCGGCACGGTGCCCCTGAAGGTGGTTCTGCCTGCCATGCTGGGCTGGCACGTCCTCATCGGCCTGGGTGAAGGGCTTCTCACCGTGGTGGCGGTTGCTTACGTGGCCCGGTTGTGGGGCGTGAGGTGGCCCGAGAGCGGGGTCAGTCTGGGAGGAGGAGTGCGATGAGCAAGAAAAACGTGCTGTGGGGCGTTCTGCTTGCCCTGGCGATAGCGGCCTTCCTTTCGCCCTTTGCTTCGCCAAAACCGGACGGCCTGGAACGCGTGGCCGAGGATAAAGGCTTCCTGCATCTGGCCGAAGGGAAGGAACTGCTGCACGTCTGGATGCCCGATTACGTCTTCCCGGGCGTCGGCAGTGAAGCGGTGGCCACCGCCCTTGCCGGCGTTGTCGGGACGGTCCTCGTGTTTGTGGCGATTTACGTGCTGGGACGGGTTCTGGTGCGCCCCAGGGACGGTAGCGAGACCGGGGCGGGCGGGCCTTCTTAGGTTCCCGCGCCGAAAGGTTGGCCTGTAGCCCGACGGCGAGGTTGAAACGAGGGGAAGGGTGGGCAAGACCCTAATGCAGTTTGAAGGACTTGACGTCGAAGCTCATACCGGTTCGGCCATTCACGCCTTCGACCCGCGGGTCAAGCTGGTGGTCGTGGCGGCGTTTATTACCCTGTCCACCCTGCTCACGTCGTGGGTAAGTTTGGCCCTGGCCGTCGGATTTCTTCTGGCCCTCGCGGCCGTGGCGCGGCTCCGGGTGCGGGCCCTGGGCGCCTGCCTGTTATGGATTTTGCCGCTCGCCGGGGTGACGATGCTGGTGCTTCCGTTTGTCACGCCCGGCGAGGCGCTTTTTCGCTGGGAGTGGGGTGTGCTGAGCCTCGGCGCCACCCGGGAGGGTTGCGCGCGCGCCCTGGTGCTGTCATTGCGGGTGTTTGCGGCGGTTCTGGCCGTGCATTTGCTGGTGGCCACCACCGGGCTGCGCCGTCTGCTGGCAGCCATGTCCTCTCTGGGGCTGCCGCCTGTTCTGGTCCAGCTGATGGACTTTACGGTCCGCTACCTGTTCGTGGTGGGAGACGAACTGCGCCGCATGCAGGTCGCGCGTGCCGCCCGGGGGTTTCGCCCGGGCAGGCATCTCTTCCACCGGCACACCTTGCGCACCCTCGGGCAGACGGTAGGACTGCTCTTCGTCCGCTCCTGGGAGCGGGGTGAGCGGGTTTACCAGGCCATGCTGGCGCGCGGCTACACGGGGAAAATCCCCAGGCCGGCGTATCCCCCTCTGCGAAGGCGGGACCTGGCCTGGGGTGCCTTCGTACTCGCGGTGCCTTTGGGCCTGCGTTTGCTGGAATTGGGGGGACCGGTTTGGCTTGTATCGTGGAAATAGAGGACCTGCACTATACATACAGGGACGGTACGAGGGCCCTCCAGGGCCTTTCTCTTTGTATCCGGCGGGGCAGCCGGGTTGCCATCCTCGGGCCGAACGGGGCGGGCAAGTCCACCCTTCTGCTGCATTTGAACGGAATTTACCTTCCCCAGCGGGGCAGGGTACGGGTGTTAGGACGGGAAGTCAACGCCCGCACGGCCGGGGAACTGCGAAGCCGGGTGGGGTTGGTGTTTCAGGACCCCGACGATCAGGTCTTTTCCTCTACCGTCGAGGAAGACGTGGCCTTTGGGCCGCTCAACATGGGTTTACCACCCGGGGAAGTTGCCCGGCGGGTACAGGAGGCCCTGGCTGCCGTGCAGATGGAAGAATACCGGCATAAGGCGCCTTATCACCTGAGTTACGGGCAGAAGAAGCGCGTGGCCATTGCCGGCGTGCTGGCCATGCGCCCCGACATTATCGTCCTGGACGAGCCCACAGCCTACCTCGATCCCCGGGGAAAGGGAAATTTGCTGGCCATTTTCGACCGGTTGCACAGGGAGGGCACAACGCTGCTGGTGGCCACCCACGACGTGGACCTCGCGGCGGCCTGGGCCGACCAGGTGATTATTATGAAGGACGGCCAGACTCTGGCGCAGGGCGATACGTCGCTCTTGGTGCGGGAAGACCTCATCCGCGAGGCCGATCTTTGTTTTCCCCTGGTGACCCAGATATTCCGTTCTCTCCCCGACCTGGGCCTTCCCGTCCTGCCCTACACCGTCGAGCAGGCGGCGCGTGTGCTGCGAAAACTGCTCTAAAACAAAAAGTTCACCGCGGTCTTGCATCGCTGCAAGATGCGCGGTGAACCGAACGTGCGGGGGAAGGACTGAGATCGGCGATTCTAGAGCGCGTACACTTCCTCGGGGCGGGGGACCACTATGCCGCCGGCACGCAGAAGCTCGGCCGCCCGATCCACATCTTCCACCTTCAGGATTACCAGGGCCTGGCCGGAGATCTTGGTGACGAAGGCGTACAGGTATTCGATGTTAAGGCCTGCTTCCTCCAGAACGGAGAGAACCTCGGCCAGGCCGCCCGGCCGGTCCGGCACCTGGACGGCGATCACGCTGGTGGCGCTCACCGTGAAGCCGGCCTCTTTGAGCACATCGTGGGCGCGCTCGGGGTCGTTAACAATGAGGCGCAGGATGCCGAAATCGGACGTATCGGCGATGCAGAGCGCCCGAATATTGATGTCGTTGGCCCCGAGGATCCTGCTCACGGCCGCCAGCCGTCCCGACTTGTTTTCGAGAAATACGG
>JBFMHQ010000006.1:0-49396 GCA_040751815.1 Bacillota bacterium
GGACCGGCGGCCGCGGAAACGAGGCTTCCGACCATGGCCGCCACCGGCACCGTGCGGCGCACCATCTCCACCTTGTCGGGCGGGATAGAGGCGGCCTGCTTCTCCAGCGTGAGCAGCGTGGCCGCCTGCACCTTGGGGGCCAGAACCGCCGCCAGCACAAGCCCGATACCGCAGAAAACCAAAGCGGCCGTAAGAAACCTGGGCCGCGCAACAATGGTCGCGAAGGCCTTACCGGGACCGGCCAGTACGTCGACAAAAAGCCGCATTACTCCCCGGGCTTCCCCGTCGGTCATTATGTCACCCCTGTCGCGATTTTGTTACCGGTGAAATTCGCGGTACCCCGGCCTTTCCCTCCCCGGTGCGGGTTTTTTTAACATTGGGTCCGCATAGCTGGAGCGCGCCCGGGGGGAGACCGCTGCGGAAAAGCTCTTCCGGGGGGATTCAATTATTGTGTAAGCGGTGTTCTTGCCGCCCCTCCGGTTTCGCCCGCGCCGCCTTTCTGGCCAGGGCCTCCTGCAGCGCCGCCGGCGTATTCTCCAGCGTTCCTGCCTGGACGCGCGCCAGGAGGTCGTCCAGCATCTCCTTCACCTGCGGGCCGCGCCCGGTGACGGCGGCCACCTCCCCACCGCTTATGCGGAGGTCGGCGGCAAAAAACGGCACCCGCTCCAGGCACGCGGCCGCCTTCTCCCGCAGGGCGCGGTTTTGCTCGAGCCGCGCTTCAATGTCGACCTTGCCGGCCAGAAGGTCGGCCTCGCGGAGGGTAAGCAACTGCTGCACTGCCTCGTGCAGCTGCTCCCGGTTGTAAAAGGAAGCGGCCAGGCGCCGGAGCCACCTGATCACCCTTTTCTCGACCGGCGGCGGAAAATCCATGTGGTTTTTCACCAGCCAGGCCACCCGCTCGGCAAGGGCCGGGGCGACCCGCAGGCGCAGGAGGATTTCCCGGGCCATCCTGGCCCCCACCTGGGCGTGGCCGTGGTCGGTGGGTTCGCCCTCCCTGTTTGTTCCGCGCACACCGGGAAGGCCTTTGGCCACGTCGTGGAGCAGGGCCGCCCACCGGAGGACCACTTCCGGGGGCACGCCTTCAACCACGCGTAAGGTATGCTCCCACACGTTGTAGCGGTGGTAGCGGGGATTCTGGCACACCCCTTTCAACCGCGCCAGCTCCGGCAGCACCGGCACCTCCTCCTCGTGGCCGTCGGAGCGCCCGTGACAGAGGGAGGTGAGGAGCCCGGTCTCCTCCATGAAGCGCAGGCCCCGGGCCGCGAAGGGCGCTACCAGCACGCGTTCGATCTCGGCGCGCACCCGCTCCACCGAGAGACCCTGAATGCGCCACAAGACACGGGGAATCGCCGCGCGTGTGGCCGGTTCCACGTCGAACCCGTATTCGGCAACGAACCGGGCCGCGCGGAAGGCCCTGAGGGCGTCCTCGGCCAGCCGCTCCTCGGGATCGCCCACCGCCCGTATAAGGCGCCGCTCCAGGTCTTCCCGCCCGCCGAAGGGGTCAATCAACTCCCCATCCCGGGACATGGCCATGGCGTTGATGGTAAAATCGCGGCGTGCCAGGTCGTCTTCCAGGTGCCAGACGAAATCAACCTTGGCCGGGCGGTGCGCGTCGTTCCCGTACCACTCCGTGCGGAAGGTGGCAATCTCGATTTCCTGGCCGTCGACGAGCCACGAGGTAACCCCAAAGGCCACGCCTTTGCGGAAGGCCTTAACGCCGTGCTTCGCAGCCAGCTTGAGGGTCGTTTCGGGGCAGGCATCGGTGGCGATATCGTATTCGCGCGGTTCCTTGCCGAGGAGATAATCGCGCACGGCCCCCCCGACCACGTACGCCTGGTACCCGGCCTCGATAAAGATGTCCAGAGCTTTGCGCACCGCGGGTGTAAACACCGGTTAATCCCTGCCCTTGATTACCGCCAGGGGGCGCATGCGGGCCACCTTGCTGGTTAACCCGATGTCCACCAGTGCCTGCACGACTTCTTCGATATCCTTGTACGCCTGGGGCGCCTCATCCACTATGTCGCGGAAGTCCCTGATATTGTATAGTATGTCACCCATCTCCGACGCGAACTGTTCCCAGGTGATGGCCTTCGCCGCCGCCGCGCGGGAGAGGGTGCGCCCCGCACCGTGGTTCACGGAGAAAAAGGATTCTGCCGCCAGCTCGGTGCCCACCAGCACGTAGGAGGAGGTCCCCATACTGCCCGGGATCAGGGCCGGGTGGCCCGTTTCCCGGTAGGCGGGCGGGTTCGCCGGGTGGCCGGCGGGCAGGGCCCGCGTTGCACCCTTCCGGTGCACCAGGAGGCGGCTACCGTGGTGGGTTTCCCATTTGGCAATGTTGTGGGCTACGTCGTAGACCAGCTCCAGCCCCAGCTCTTTTTCGGAAAGCCCCAGCACGGTAACAAAGGCCTGCCGGACGTCGGCCGTGATAATCTGGCGGTTGGCGAAGGCGTAGTTCACCGCGCACGCCATGGCGGCGAAGTAATTTTTTCCCTCGGGTGAATTTATGGGAGCGCAGGCCAGCCCTTTGCTCGGCAGCTCGATACCGTACCTTGCGGCGACGGGGATGAGGCTTTTGGAATAGTCGGTGCAGATCTGGTGGCCGAAGCCCCGGCTGCCGGTATGAATCATCACCGTGAGCTGGCCGGCGAACAGCCCGAAACGGCCCGCGATACCCGGATCGAAGATCTCTTCAACCCGCTGGATCTCTATGAAGTGGTTGCCGCCGCCGAGGGTGCCCAGTTGCTCGGCGCCCCGGCGCACCGCCTGCTTGCTCACCGCTGCCAGGTCGGCCCCGGCCAGGCACCCGTTTTCTTCGGTATGTTCGGCATCCTTCGCCCTGCCGAAACCGGCAGCGATGACGGCGCCGGCTCCCCGGTGCACGACCTCTTCGAAGATGGCCGCCGTAACCCCCCTGTGCCTGCCCTTCTTCCCGATCCCGGTGGGAACCAGCCGCTCGATTTCCTGCATCAGCGCCCGCAGTGTCGGTTTGTCAAAATCTGCGCGCAGGTTAGTCCTGAGCAGCCGCACCCCGCAGTTGATGTCCATGCCCACCGCACCGGCAGAGATAACCCCGTCGGCCGTCACCGCCATAACGCCGCCAATGGGCAGCCCGAACCCTTCGTGAATGTCCGGCATCCCGATGACCGGCTCCACCACACCGGGCAACTGGGCGGCGTTGGCCAGCTGCTCCAGGGACTTGTCGTCGCGGATGTAAGACAGAAGACCTTCGGTAGCGTAGACCAGGCCGCTGACCCGCATCTTCCCGGTGCGCGGGAGCCGGTAGCGGTTACGCCCCACCCTTTCGAGTTGCACTACGCTTACCCCCTTTCGCGGCCCGCCGCCATAAAACGGCACAGGCCGTACCCAGCAGCGCCAGGGCGGCGCCGGCCGCAAAGGCCACCGGCGCGCCCCGGAGATGGGCGACCGAGCCCGCGAGGAAATTGCCCACCGGCGTGACACCGATGAAAACCAGGGTATAAACGCTCATCACCCGCCCGCGGAAACGATCGTCGGCCGCGAGCTGGACGGACGTGTTCACCGTGCCCACAAACAGGATCATCGACCACCCGGCAAGGGCCAGCAGGGCAACGGCGGCCGCATACGACCGGACCGCGGCCAGGGCCAGCTGGGCCACGCAAAGGCCGAGGATGCCGCCGAGCACGAGTTTCCGGCTGGGGCCGGCGTGGCTTAGCCACGCCAGGGTCAGGGCGCCGACCAGGGCGCCCAGCCCGTGGGCCGCCAGCAGAAAGCCGAATCCCTGGGCCCCGCGGTGCAGCACCTCGCGGGCAAAAACGGGCACCAGCACGTTGAAATTCACGGCCAGAATGCTGACCATGCCCAGCAACAGGATGGGCAGCAGGATATCAGGCGCCCCCCGGATGTAGCGCAGCCCCGCGGCGATTTCCTCAATGACGGGACCGCCCCCGACCGGGCGTTCCCGCCCCGCCGGCAGCCGCAACCGGAGAAGCTGCACCAGCACGGCAACATAGCTGGCGGCATTGACCAGGAAGCAGACCGCCAGCCCAAAGCGGGCGATGACCAGGCCGGCCAGGGCCGGCCCCACCACCCGTGCGGTATTGAACAGCGACGAGTGCAGGGCGATACCGTTCATCAGGTCCCGCCTGCCAACCAGTTCAATGATAAAGGACTGGCGTGCCGGCATGTCAACGGCGTTTAAGGTACCCATCAGCGCCGCGAGCACGACGACGTGCGTGTAGCGGACCTTTCCGGTCAGCACCAGTATGCCCAGAACGAAGGCCAGGACCATCATCGCCGATTGGGTGAGGACGATCAGGCGCCGCCTGGGCAGCCGGTCGGCGATCACGCCGCCAAAAAGGGAAAACAACAGAATAGGCGCGAACTGGGCCACCCCGACCAGCCCGAGAAGAAAAGCCGAATTGGTAAGCTCGAGCACCAGCCAGGACTGCGCCACATTCTGCATCCACGTGCCGATAACGGAAACGCATTGACCCGTCCAGTAGAGGCGGTAATTGCGGTGCCGCAACGCCGCCAGCGGGCGGGTCCTGCCGGGTGAGCCTTCATCCACTGCCATGTCTAAAGCTGCTTCGGCGCGCAATCGCCTCGCCTCCGGTGTATATCATAACACGGAAGCGCGGGGCAGGCTACCTTTTCGCTTCGGGCGGATCCTGACGGCAGCGGCGGCACCCCCGTCCCGGGCAAAATATTGAAACCCTGAAGAGAAGAATGGTAAAATGAGGCGAAGGAGGCGGGACGATGCCTTTGGGTGCCCATATGTCCATCGCCGGCGGCTTGGACAAGGCCGTTTTACGGGGTAAAAGCATCGGCTGCGAGACCGTCCAGATCTTTACGAAGAATACCAACCAGTGGCGGGCCCGACCCCTGACGCCTGAAGAAGTCGCCCGCTTCAAGGAGGCGCAGGCGGAAACCGGGATTAACCCTGTATTCGGGCACACTTCCTACCTGATCAACCTGGGTTCACCCGACGAAGAGCTGTGGCAGAAGTCCGTGGACAGCTTCCTTGTCGAGATGGAGCGGTGCGCGGCGCTGGGTCTGCCCTACCTGGTAACCCACCCCGGCGCCCACATGGGAGCAGGCGAAGACATCGGCCTGCGCCGCATCGCCCGCGCCCTTAACGAAATTCTGGAACGCACGGTGGACTCGGGGGTAATGGTCCTGCTGGAAACAACCGCCGGGCAGGGTTCAAACCTGGGGTACCGCTTCGAACACCTGGCCCTCTTACTTGAAGAAAGCGCCTACCCCGACCGGCTCGGTGTTTGCTACGATACCTGCCACACCTTTGCCGCCGGTTACGATTTGCGCACGCCGGAAGCCTTTTCCCGCACCTTCGAAGCATTCGAGGCCACCATCGGCCTTCACCGCCTGAAGGCCATCCACCTCAACGATTCGCGGGGCGACCTGGGCAGCCGCGTTGACCGCCACGAGCACATCGGCCTGGGGAAACTCGGTCTGGACGCCTTCCGGCTGCTGCTTAACGACCCCCGCTTCCGGGAACTCCCTATGGTACTCGAAACGCCGAAGGGTCCGGACCTGAAGGAGGACGTAGAGAACCTGGCCACCCTGCGGAGCCTCATGGAATAAGGCCTGATGTCCTGCCCAGGCGCAGGATGAGGACGGCGGTTTCGGCCCGCGTCGCCCCGGCGAGCGGATCGAAGATCCCGCCGGGCCGCCCCTGAACCAGGCCGTGTTTGACCGCCACGGCCACCGCCGGCCGGGCCCAGGGAGCTATGGCGGCGGCATCCGTGAAGGCGCCGAGCAGCCTTTCCTGCTCTTCCGCCGCCAGGGAGGTATCCATGCCGGTCTTTTCCAGGGCACGTGCCAGCAGAAGCGCCATCTCCTGGCGCGTGACGGGGCGCCCGGGCGCGAACCGGCCGTCACCCGTACCGCCCACCAGGCCCGCCCGGTACCCCGTTTCCACCGGCGCATAAAACCAGCTTCCGGGAGAAACGTCCGCAAAGGCCGGCGACGCCGGTCTGACCTCCTCGACGCCGAGCAGCCGCAGCACCAGCGCCAGCACTTCGGCCCGGTTGATCTGCCGGTCGGGGTCGAAGCGCCCGGGCGCCACACCCCTTACCAGGCCGCGCACCGCCAGTTCTTCGATGGCCGCCCGTGCCCAGTGGCCGGCGATATCCTGGAAGAGCGGCGCCGCGGCGGCGATTTCGTTCCCGCCGTGGTTGCCGCCTGCGTCTCCGGATGCGCGGCGTTCTCCCGGGTTTTCGTCTCCCGGCGGATCCCCACCGTTACCGTTCCCTCCGTCCGTTGTGTCCTGCCCCAGGCAAACCACCCGGAGGGTGCACGGCAGCGCCGTAAGATCTGCGGCGATACTTCCCAGGGCCGTGACGGTCAGGAGATTCTCACCCTCTTGCAGCGGTACGATTAGATCCCACGCGCCCCCGGTTGCCGTCACCGCATACTCCGCCCCGCCGGCGGCGACACGGACCGCGGCCCCCGGGTCGTTGACCGTGCCCCGCACCGTACAGCACGGCTCGCGCACCGTCGCCCCGTCTCGCGGGGAAAGGATCTCCACGCGCGGCACCGCCGCAAAGGTGCTGGAGTGCGCCGCCCGGAAAGAAAGTATCCCGCCGGCGCCGCCACCGGGCGGCGTGTAGACAAGGTTGCTCACGGCGTCGCCCGCGGGTTTACCGTCCAGGAGAAGATCCGGCAGAGAGGTATACGGGAGGCCGTAAAGGGTTACCTCCACGGGCAGGTTCCGGAAAGCGGGCAGGTTTTCGGCCGCCAGAACGACCGTCCCGGGACGCGACAGGTCGACTTGGTCCCCGAAGTAAACAATCTCGTTGACCCCGGCCCTGGTCAGGTCCACGGCAGAAAAGGCGACCCTGGCAACCCCTTCCCGTTGGAGGACGATATCGGCGGCGGTGAAATCGGGAATTGCCGCCCAGTCCGTGGTTTCCCCGTTAAAGTCCGCCGGGTCGGGTTTCACGTTAAGTATTGCCTCGAAACGCGCCAGTTCCGTGCCTGTTGGCGCGTGACGGATAACCACCGGGTAGGCCCCCATAAGGCCGGCGGCCGCATCCGGAAACGGGCCGTCAACCAGGAAACTGCGGCCGCCGTCCTCCGTCACGCCGTCGATACGCGCACCTTCGGCCAGCGCCCCGAGGTCGGCGTAGACCCCGTCCGGCAAGGGACGTTCGGGCGTCACCCGCAGGCGCAGCCGGTTGTTTTGCGGCGCAGACGGGTAGTAATAGTAGCGCGCCGCGCCCGGAAGCTCCCGACCGGAGCAGGTATAGGCCGCCACCGAGGCGGTGGTGACGGGGTAAGTAAGTTTTAAGACCGAACCGCCGGAAGGCACCCAGTAAACCGCTATGCCGCCCCGTCCGGAGAGAAGGTCAAGACCGGTAACCTGGGGCTCACCGGTTGCGGCAAGGGTGACGGAAGCAGAAGGCCGGCTTCCCTCAACCTCAAAATAGCGGATGACCCCGGCCTCTGGATCCTGGTAGGCGGCGAGGATTTTACCGTCGCCCGCGACGGCAGCAAGCCTTTTGACGCTGACAAAGGCCTCTCTAAGGGGCGTGCTTTTTCCGGCGTGCCAGAGGCGGGTCACGCCCTTCCCGCTGTTGGAGATATCGCCGTCATGCCACAGGAGATAAGGGCCCTCCGGGCCGGATACAAAGGCCAGGGCGATTATCGTCCCGTAAACGCTGTCGATCACCGCCGGCAAACCGGGGTCCGTACCGAGGATGTGCAACTGGTCGGCTCCCTGCCGGTAATTCGCCACCGCCGCCACCGGCCCTTTTTCCCCAGGCCCGGCACACAGGCCGGCATACTGATCGCCGGTGATGCCGACGGTCTCCTCACCGGACCAGCCGCTTTGTAAAGACCAGGAACGCCGGGCAAGAACGCGGTAGAGCCCGTCCTTTTTCTTAAGATAATGGAGCACCACGCCATCGTGCGCCGGAAAACACACCGGAAGGATGCCGGCACCCACTTCGGTGAGTAACGCTCTTGCCGGGTCCCCGTCCCAGGGGACGAAAAGGTGCCGTATCACCCCGTTATCATCCCAGACCAGGTGGCACCCCGCCGGAGTCGGCGCCATATCAAGGCACGCACCCACCGGGAAAGACGCCGGGCAGGTGTATAGAATCCTTGTCGAACCTTCTTCCACGAGCTGAGGCGTGGTGGACAGGAGGTATACCCGGCTCTGGGCAGCGAGCGCCATGTAGACCTGGCCGCCCACGGTGGCAAGGACGCGCGGGCCGGCAACAATTTTCTCCCCGGTCGGGGAGAAGATATCCTTCGTGACCCATAAAGACGGAACATCCGCCGCACAGGGAAAGGGGAGACCGAGCAGGATAAATAAGAGCATTGGAAGAAAGTGCTGCCGTATCCGCCCCATTCGCTTCACCGATAAAAGCGACAAAAGTTGCCTCTATTCTACAGGTTTTATCCCACCGGCACAAGTAAGAAAATTCCATCCAGAATAAAAAGTGCACCGTCATGAACTTCAGGGCGGTGCACGAGATTCCGGTCGGCAGAACCTGCCGGCACAGCCGGAACGTAACCCTAGAACGGCTGCTGCCCTGCGGAGATTCTAACCGGCAAGCGCTTCCATCACCAGTTGATGGGCACGGTTCAACCGGATCAACTTCCGTGGCAAACCGTCAAACTCGCACTCGTACTGCTCCACGGCTCCCTGCTCTATAAGGCGGCTCAGGCACTGAACCGCCGCTTTACGGTTGCCGAGTCCCCTGTTAACAAAGGCGTCGACGCTTTTGCCGAACGATATGTGACCGTACCTTTTCTCACCTTCGTCCAGAAACCTGATAAGGCTTTTTTCAAGTTCTCCGGCCGTCAGCCTGGCACCGGGACCTGTTCCCGGAGGGTCAAGCTCCACAACCCGGGAGGCGGCGTCGTACAACTGGGAACTTATCGTACCCCGGACGCCAACAACGACCACTTCCCGCCCGAGCCGGTTATGGATATACCCCAGGCAGGGCGCGAAATGGCCGTCGCCGGTTACCACGACGAAAATGTTTACATTGGGGTCTTCTAAAGTCGTTCTGTAAATCGAATCCAGCATCACAAAATCGGTATAGGACTTTTCCTTTATTTTCATTACGTGTTGCGGGCTGACGCCCTTGCTGCGCAACCGGCTCATCTCGGTTTTCAGATCTTCGTTGCCCTCAAAATCCGCAAAAGCATCGAATTTGACTATGTATCCCAGGTCGGCAGCAAACTGCCTGATTCGATCCACAGCATCGGCCTCAAACGGTCTTACGCCGTGCTCGTTAAGGAGACCGTAGTAAAGACTTTCGTAGTCCACGAAAACGGCCACCCTGTCCCTGTGCTCATTCGGCGCGTTTAACATACTAAGGACCCCCTTTTAGCGAGCTTCTCCGGAGGTCCTGCCGACCGTATGCGGTTGCCAAGGAACGCCCGGCTTTTTCCCAATGTTAGCACATTCCGCTCCGTCCGGTCAACGGCGGTCAGGCCGGCACTTTTCAGCGCAGGTAAACCCTGGGAACGCGGGCGCTTACGGCGCACACGATCTCGTAGTTTATCGTGCCGGCGATGGCGGCAAGTTCGTCCACCGGAAGGGTGGCCTCGCCCTGGCGTCCGAAAAGCACCACCTCGTCACCCACGGCGACGTCCGTCACGTGACCCACATCGGCGATTATCTGATCCATGCACACCGTGCCCACGACGCGGCAGCGGGTACCGTGAACGAGTACCCGGCTGCGGTTCGCGAAAGCGCGGAAGTACCCGTCGGCGTAACCCGCCGGGATGGTGGCCAGGGTGGTCGGGCGGCACGTGACGTGGGTGCAGCCGTAGCTGACCGGAAAGCCGCCGGGCACTTTCTTTACCATGGCTATTCGGGCCTTGAGCGTCATGGCGGGGCGCAGGTCGACCAGACGGGTCTGTACCTCGTGGGACGGGTAAAGGCCGTACAGCATGATGCCCGGGCGGACCATGTTGAAATGGCTCTCCGGGAGGTCGATGATGGCGGCGCTGTTGGCGGCATGGATGAGGGGCGCCTCCAGACCGGCCCGGCGCAGCACCGCCAGGGCCTCCCGGAAGCGGGTCAATTGCTCCAGCACAAACGTCTTGTCGGCCGCATCGGCGGTGGCGAAATGGGTGAAGATACCCTCGACTTCGAGCCCGGGAAGGCGGGCCGTGCGCAAGGCCGCTTTCAGCCCCGGCTCGTCGGCGGGGAAACCCAGGCGGCCCATACCCGTGTCGATTTTCAGGTGCACGCGCACGGTGCGGCCGGCCCTGCGGGCCGCCTCCGCCAGGGCCGAGGCCAGCGAGAAGTCGTAGACGGCCTGGGCCAGGTCGCACGCCAGGATTTCGGCGTACTGCTCGGGCGGCGTGTAACCCAGCACGAGGATGGGAATTTCCACGCCGTGGCGGCGCAGCTCGCATCCTTCGGCGGCCCGGGCGACACCGAGCCAGCCCGCCCCGCTTGCCGCGGCGTGTCGCGCCACTTCAATAAGGCCGTGGCCGTAGGCGTTGGCCTTCACCACGGCCATAATCTCCACTTCCGGCCCCACCAGGCGGCGTACTTCTGCAAGGTTGTGGGAAATCGCCCGCAGATCGATTTCCGCGCAGATCGGCATAGTCATCGGCCGGTACCTTCCCCTGTGACGAAAGTTTCTTTAAGGGCCTCCGGCAGCTTTTCGAGAATGTCCCCGGCAATAACTCCCTGCTCCCCCTTTTCCTCCGCCGCCAGGTCCCCGGCGCGCCCGTGCAGGTATACCGCCGCGGCGGCGGCCCGGGCGGGATCGAGACCCTGCGCCAGCATACCGGCCACCACTCCCGTCAGGACGTCACCGCTTCCTCCCGTAGCCATACCCGGGTTGCCGGTGGTGTTGACGTAGGTTATGCCGTCCGGTGCAGCCACAATGGTGCGGGCTCCCTTGAGCGCCAGAACACAGTTCCACGCCTCCGCCGCACGCTCGGCGGCACCCAGCCGGTCTTCCTGCACCTTCCCGGCCGAAAGGCTTCCCAGGAGGCGGGCCATTTCTCCGGGATGCGGGGTAAGTATAAGGGGGGCCTGCGGGCGTACCGGAAGGGCCGCGACGACCTCGCCGGCCGCGGTCTCGCGGGCCGCCTCTTCCCCCCGGGCCGCCGCAAGGGCGTTCAGCCCGTCGGCGTCAACCACACAGGGAATTTTCACCCGGGATATGAGTTCCAGCACCAGAGCCGCCGTTTCCGGGTGCGTACCCAGCCCGGGTCCCACGGCCAGTACGGTGGCCTTCTCCAGGAAGCCCAGGATCTCGTCCCCTGCCGCACGGCCCACACGCCCCTCCGCGGCCTCCGGGAGGCCGAGGGTCATGGCCTCGGTAACCCTGGTGGCGGCCACATCCTGCAGGCTCCGGGGCACGGCCAGGGTCACCAGCCCGGCCCCGGCCCGCAGCGCGGCCAGGGCGGCCAGGCATGCCGCCCCTACCATCCCCCGCGAACCGCCCACCACCAGGACGTGGCCGAAATGCCCCTTATGCGCGTGCTCTTCCCGGGGGGGGAGCCAGGAGGAAACCGTTTCGCGTGTCAGGAGAAACCGCCGGCCGCCACCCAGCAGGGCTCCCGGGAGCGAGATATCGGCCACCGTTACCCGGCCCGCGTAGGCCGCCCCGGGCTGCAGGACCAGACCCAGTTTCGGCAGCCCGAAGGTGACCGTGCGCGTGGCGCGGACGGCGGGACCGTGCACCCTGCCGGTATCGGCTTCCACCCCGGAGGGTATATCCACCGCCACCACCGGTCGTCCGCTCTCGTTCACCGCCTCCACAACCCTTCCCAGGCGGTCCCGGATAACGCCCCGGAAACCCGTGCCGTACAGGGCATCCACCACCACATCGGCCTGCATCAGGGCCAGCTGAAGGACCTGGAGGGCGTTGCGGTCGCTGAGAAGGTAAATTTTCTGCCCCAGGCGGCGCCAGATCTCCAGGTTCACCCTGGCGTCCCCCGCGACCTTGTCCGGCTCCGCCGCGAGCATCAGCCGCACGTGCGCTCCGGCGTTAAGGAGATGACGGGCCGCCACAAAACCGTCCCCGCCGTTGTTTCCCCTGCCCGCCAGAACAAGGACTGCCTTCCTTTTAACCGTACCAACGATATCGCAGACTTCCCGGTACACGGCCCGGCCGGCGTTCTCCATAAGGACGATGCCCGGTAGCCCGTATTCCTCTATCGCCTGACGGTCGATTTCGCGCATCTCTCCGGCAGTCACCAGACGCATGCTATTCTTTCCTCCCCAGCGCAACGGCAAAGGCCACCGCGTACTCTTTTTCGTGGGCTACGCTTACCACCACCTCCGTTACTCCCCGGGCGCGGGCAAGGGCTGCCGCGCCACCGTGCAGGTGCACAAGGGGCGTCCCGCCGGGCCCCGGTAAAACCTCGACATCCTGCCAGCCGCAGCCGGCCAGGCCGGCACCCAGGGCTTTCAGAACCGCTTCCTTCGCTGCAAAGCGGCCTGCCAGGGAGGGGTAGGGATCGGGACGGGCCAGGCAGTATTCCCGCTCGCCCGGCGTGAAGATGCGGTCCAAAAAACGGCCGCCGCTCTTTGCGGCGGCGCGTCTTATGCGGTGGATGTCCACGATATCGACGCCAATACCCGCGATCAAGAAAAACCTCCGCGACCTTTATGCCGGCCCCCATGTATCCGGGCCGGGCAATCGTACTAGAAGCCGAGTATTTTCCTCAATTTTTTAGCCTGCGCCCTGCTCAGGGGCACTTCGCTTTGCTCCATATCGTCAACCACCAGGGTATAGGTGCCGTTAAAGAAAGGAATAATTTCCTTCACTTTATGCAGGTTCACCACGTAGCAGCGGTGGGTACGGAAGAAGATGGCCGGATTAAGCCTGGCTTCGAGCTCTTTCAGGGTGAAGTGGGTGATCAGCTTGTCGGCATACGTTTTCAGGTAGACGGCATCCCCTTCCGTGAACGCGTAGACGATGTCGGCTTCGGTAACCAGCACCGTTTTTCCGTTCCTCTCCGCCGGGATGCGGTCGATCCGCACCGCGGCGACCTCGACCGGCGCCTCCCCCGCGGCCGCCGCCTCCTGGACGGTGGCCCGCATTACCTTATTAATGGCGCGGCGGAGGCGATCCTCGTCAATGGGCTTTAGAATGTAATCCACCGCGTTGACCTCGAACGCCTTGACCGCGTATTCGTCATAGGCGGTAACGAAGATGACCGCCGGCGGCCGGGGCAGTTCCTGGATGGCGGCGCCAAGCTCAAGCCCGTTCATCCCGGGCATAGCTATGTCCAGGAAGAGGACCGAGTAGTCGAGGGCCTTGATCAGGGCTATGGCCTCCTGCGCGTTGGCCGCCTCGCCTACAATCTCCACGTTGTCAAACTTGCTGAGGGCGTAGCGCAACTCCTGGCGGGCAGGATACTCGTCATCGACGATTAAGGCCTTGAGCTTCAACTAACGCACCCCCTTCCTCTTCCTCCTCGGCGCGACCCCTGATCAGCGGGATCTTAAAATAAACACGCGTGCCCCGGTTGACCCGGCTTTCGACGTGCAGGGCGCTTTCCGGCCCGAAAAGGCTCTTCAAGCGCTCGTTCACGTTACTGAGGCCGACACCGCTTCCGGAACCGAATCCGGGGTTGAAGACATGGGGCAGGATCTCCGGGCTGATGCCCACGCCGTCGTCGCTGATCTCCACGTACATCTCACTACCGGCCCGGCGCACGACGATGTGTACGGTTCCCTCACCCATCTTGGGCATGACTCCGTGCTTCACCGCGTTTTCCACAAGGGGTTGCAGGGTAAGTACGGGCACCTGGTAGTCCAGAAGGACCTCGTCGACGTCCCGGGTGAAGCGGAGTTTTTCGTGGAACCGGGCCTTTTCCAGCACAAGGTACGTATTGACGCATTCCAGTTCCTCGCGCAAGGTAATAAAATGCCCTGTTTGCTTGAAGGCGTGCCGGAAAAAGGAGGCCAGCCGAATCAGCAGGCGGCGGGCCATTTCCGGGTCGGTCCGGCTGAACAAGATAATCGTGTTCAGGGTGTTGAAGAGAAAGTGCGGGTTGATCTGGGCCCTTAAAGCTTCGAGCTGGGCCTTGGTAACCAGTTGCGCCTGCAGGTCGAGTTCGGCCATTTCCATCTGCATGCCCAGAAGCTGCGCGATCCCCACCGCCAGCTTGACCATGGCCGCGGGTATAGGTCCCTGGTCGGTACGGTAGAGCTTGACCGTCCCCACCACCTCGCCGCGCAGCTTCAGCGGGGCGATGACGGCCCCCTCCAGGGGACAGATGCAATCCTTCACGGGACAGCGCAGATCTTCCTTGCGCTGGACGATCTTCAACTCGCCCGTGGCCAGAACCTGCTTGGTGGCAAAGGTAATTATTTCTTTCCCCGGCGGGTGCCGGTCGCAGCCGGGGCCGATAAAGGCCAGGACACGCTCGCGGTCGGTGATGGCCACGGCCGGCACATCCCCGATCTTCTGGATGATCTCCGCCGTCTTACGGGCCGTCTCTTCATTGAGCCCGCGCCGCATATAGGGTAACGTTTCGCTCGCGATGCGCACCGTCGGGTCCATAGGCTGCTCGTCGAACTTCAGCGTGACGACCCGCCGCCCAACGGTGGTCTCCCGCAAAAACAAGTACACTGCCGCGGCATTAGCCAGGATAAGAACCAGCACCGCAGGCCACAGCTTCCAGTTCCACGCGAGTACGGCGCCGGCGACCGCCAGCTCAACCAGAGCGAACCGGACCCAGCCATTATTGGGAATTTTCTGAATGTACAACCCGGCTCCTTCCCCAAGAACGGCTTCTGCTTAAACTATACTACACAAACGGCCGGGCGTAAATATTTAAGCTTCTCACAGGTGCGTAGCGCGGGGAGCCATAGCGTATCCCAGTTGCCTGACCTTGCGGCAGTAGTTTTTGACACCGTGCCGGAAGACCAGGTTCAGCGTGCCAAAAACCGGCCAGCGGTTGTGAAAAATGCCAAGCCGCCGCAGGATGCCGGGTATGGAATAAGCCTGGGACAGCAGCCTCTGGAACCCTTCCTGGAGTTGCTCGGGAGTAATTTTGAGGGGTCTGAAAACCACGTTGTTACCATTGTATTTTGACCAGTCCCGGTCGATGATGCGTCCCTCTTTTTCCAGTTCGGCAAAGAGCCTTGTGCCGGGCAGCGGGGTGAGGATCGACGCCTGCAGGAGATCAATTCTGGCCTTGAAGGCAAACTCCTTAATCCTGTCGAAAACCGACCGGTCATCCCCGTCCAGGCCGAGAATGAAGGCGCCGATAACGCCGATGCCGTACCGGTGCAGGCGCTTGACGGTATTGATGTAATTCTTCGTATCGTTATGGAGTTTGCGCAACTTGGATAGCTCCGTAGCCGAGAGGCTCTCAAAGCCGATGAAGAGACCCCGGCAACCGCTTTCCGCCGCCAGCTTCACCAGTTCCTCATCCTGCAACTGCGGCAGGGAAGCCTGGCTCACCCACCGCTTGCCGAGTTCCTTGAGGGCGGCAAAAAGCTTGCGCGCGTATCCGGGGTTGCCCATAATGTTGTCGTCGACGAAAACAACCAGCCTCTCTTTAAGACTCCTGACCTCTTCGATAACTTCCCGGATGGGCCGCTGGCGAATGGTGCCGCCGAAAAACCTGGTGACCGAGCAAAAACTGCAGTTGTACGGGCATCCCCGCGTTACCTGCACCGTGGCGGTTGTCAGGTAAGCCCCCTTCTTCAGGAGATCCCGGCGCGGCCGTACATTAGTCAGTTCGGGGAACCGTTCATGGCGGTAGAAGCGCGCCAGGTTCCCCCGGCGGCAATCCTCGACCACTTGCGGCCACAACCCCTCGGCCTCTCCGATCACCACCGCGTCGGCGTGCTGCGCGGCTTCTTCGGGCAGGGCGGTGGGGTGAATGCCGCCCAGAACGACCGGTACGCCGCGGCTCCTGAAGGCATGCGCGATCTGGTAGGCACGGTTGGCCTGGGCGGTGGTAGCCGTAATCCCCACGAGGTCCCAGTCTCCGTCGAAGTCAACCTCCTCCACCGCCTCGTCGACCAGGCGCACTTCCACACCCGGTGGCGTGAGCCCGGCCACGGTCAGCAGGCTCAAAGGCGGCAGGACACCCCGACCCGTGCGCTGCGGGTTCGGCCCGCCCAGGGGCGATACCAGGAGTACCTTCATGGGTTCTTACCTCCCTTTTTCACACCCGTATCCTTCCCCGAGATCACACCTCCCCCGGCATGGTATATTCATCCTGACACGCCGATTTCCTTCTTCGGGTTCTGCGGCGCGGCAAAAGAAGCTGCAGCCGGCGACGGCCCGCAAGAACGTCACCGCCCGCGCGTACCTTAAGGGGCCCCAGCATGCCGGACGCCCCGCTTTTTTTCCGGGGCGCCCGCAGAGAGTCTAAAGCATGGCCCGCTCGGCCAGCTCGATCGCCTTCTGGACGAACCGGCCGCAATCCCTGGAGCTCAGGTACCCGTAGTAGTTGCCCCGAATCAGGTGGGCAACGCCCATTTCGCGGGCCAGCGCGTACTTGGTACGGTCGCTCAGGTACTTGGCCATTTTTAGACCCCCCTTCACTCTTATTCTGGCAGTGCGTGACGGTTGCTAATCATTATCCTAAGCACGCGGCGACAGGGCGACACCTTTCCATCCGGGAACGGCCGCAAGAAAACCCCCCGTCCCCCGGGCAGGGTTTGAATGATGTTATCCGGTTTACCGGCCGACCGCAAACGAAATCAAGTGGTCGAAATAGTACGGCATATACTGCCGGTACCACGCCGCGTTAGGCAGGGTATCGTAGTCGAAGCGCAGCACCACGGTAACTTTTGTTCCCGGCGGATATATACCGGCAGCCGTGACGGCCCTCCTGACATTCTCGCCCAGTTCTTCCAGGGTGACGCCATACGCCGTGAAACGGTCGCCGGTAGCAACCCACCGGCGGCCGTCGTGAAAAAGCCTTGCCTTTATCTGTAGCCCTCGCATCCCTTTGTCCCTTCCCCTACTCCACGGTAACACTTTTCGCCAGGTTGCGGGGTTTATCCACCTCGCAGCCGCGGGCGACGGCCGCGTAGTAGGCAAACAGCTGCAGCGGCATAACCGCCAGAACGGGAGCGAGGAGGGGGTTCGTTGCGGGGATGTAAAGGATGTGGTCCACCACCTCTTCCAGGTGCCTGTTCCCCTCCCAGGTCACCGCGAGGACCTCGGCTCCCCGCGCCTTGACCTCTTTGATGTTGCTGATGGTCTTTTCCTCCAGTTCCGGCTGCGTCACCAGGGCGATGACCGGCGTGCCGTCTACCACCAGAGCCAGGGTGCCGTGCTTCAGCTCGCCGGCAGCGTAGGCCTCGGCATGGATATAAGAGATTTCCTTGAGCTTCAGGGCTCCCTCCATGGCCACGGCGTAATCCAGCCCGCGCCCGATGAAAAAGATGTGTTCCGCGGCGGCAAACCGGCGGGCCAGACACTCGATAACTGGCGCCTGTTCCAGGACCAAAGCCGCCTGGGACGGGAGGCAACGCAGGTCGTTAACCATCACCGCATCTTCCCCGGCAGGCCGGCCCCGTCCCTCCGCGAGCCACCCGGCCAGCAGAACGAAGGCCACCAGCTGGGTAACATACGCCTTGGTGGAGGCCACGGCGATCTCCGGCCCGGCCCAGGTGTAAAAGACCACGTCGGCCTCGCGGGCGATGGAACTCCCGACCACGTTGGTGACGGCCACCACCCGCGCGCCCCTGGCCCGTGCCTCCCGCAGCCCGGCGCGGGTATCTGCCGTTTCACCCGACTGGCTGACGACGATGGCCAGATCGGCGGGACCGATTAAAGGATCGCGGTAGCGGAACTCTGAAGCGATGTCCACCTCAACGGGGACGCGCGCCAGCCGCTCGATAAGGTATTTCCCGACCACCCCCGCGTGGTAGGCGGTACCGCAGGCGGTGACAAAGACGCGGCGGATGCCGGCCAGGTAATCGGCATCCAGAGCTTCAAGCTCCTCAAGGGTCACCCGCCCGTCTTCGCCCAGACGCCCCCGCAGCGTCTCGCGCAGCGCCCGGGGCTGTTCGAAGATCTCCTTGAGCATGAAATGGGCGTAGCCGCCCTTTTCGGCCTGGTCGGCCTCCCAGGTCACGTGGAAAACCTCCCGCGACCGGAGCACACCCCCGGCGTCGAAGATTTCGACCCCGCCGGGGGTCACCTCCACCAGTTCCCCGTCGTTTAAAAGGTAGGTGTCGCGGGTGTAAGGGAGAAGGGCCGGGATATCCGAAGCGAGAAAGTTCTCCCCGCGCCCGAGGCCGACGACCAGCGGGCTGTCCTGCCTGGCGGCGATGAGGCGCTGGGGCTCGCAACGCGCCATCACGAGGAAAGCGTAGCTCCCCCTGAGACGCTCTACCGCGCGAAGCACGGCGGTCCGCAGATCGCCCTCGTAGTAATGCTCGATCAGGTGGGGTATGACCTCGGTATCGGTTTCAGACCTGAACCGGTGGCCGAGACCGGCCAGCCAGGACCTCAAGGCCAGGTAGTTCTCGATAATACCGTTGTGCACCACGGCGAAGCGCCCCTCACAATCGGTGTGGGGATGGGCGTTGCCGTCGGTCGGCGCACCATGGGTGGCCCAGCGGGTGTGCCCGAGACCCGCCGTACCACTGTAAGGAATGCCGTCCAGGGCCTCTACCAGCACTTTAAGGGTGCCGGCTTTTTTTACCACCACCAGGCTCCCGTTCTCCGCCACCACCACGCCGGCGGAGTCGTACCCCCGGTATTCGAGACGCCGCAGGCCGTCCAGCAATATGGGAACGGCCGGGCGCTTTCCCACGTAGCCCACAATGCCGCACATCGGTACGAACCTCCTCTGTTACAGAAAGCAAAATGCCGGCTCAAGGCACGGCATCGCGCAACGCAAACGGCACCCGCCGGCAGGAACAAAACAACCCACCCGGCGCGAGCACCCTTTCTTTTTCGCCTTCTGCCTTCCGTCACCCGGCGCTTTTGTCCCGACGGTTGCCCGTCGGATTTGTGACGCCTTTAACGGCCGTGACCGGCCGGGAGGCATCCGCCGAAGACTTCGATAAACCTCCCCCTCGTCAACCATTTCGGAGGCAGGACGCAAGCCGGTTTCTGACCCCCGTTATGGTTCTGGCGCTTGGTTATTCAGTTAGGATTAACAAAAGCTCTCACCCGCTTCTTTATATTTCACCCCCTGTCGGCCTCTACCACGGCTTCAACCAGTTGGTTTACTACCTGAAGAAGCTCCTCTTCGTCGCGGCCCTCGACCATCACCCTTATGAACGGTTCCGTACCCGAGGGGCGAACCAGGACGCGCCCCTGGCCGTCGAGGCGGGCCTCGCAGGCCGCCACCGCCGCCGCCAGGATGGAGCTGGCCATTACCTTCTCTTTATCGGTTACCCTTACATTCTCCAGCACCTGCGGAAACTCCTGCATCTGCGTCGCCAGTTCGGAAAGGGGCTTGCCGGTGTCCATCATCACGTGGAGAAGCTGCAGGGCGGTGATGAGCCCGTCGCCGGTGGTGTTGTGGTCCAGAAAGATGATGTGGCCCGACTGCTCGCCTCCCAGGCGCGCCCCGCTGGCAAGCATGGCTTCCAGCACATAGCGGTCGCCGACCCTGGTCTGCAAAACGCGGATGCCGGCTTCCCGCAGGGCAATGTGCAGGCCCAGGTTGGACATAACCGTCACGACAACCGTGTCCCCGGGCAGGCGGCCGCGTTCCTTCAGGTACCTGGCGCAGACGACCATTATCCGGTCGCCGTTGACGATATTTCCCTGTTCGTCCACGGCAATGACCCGGTCGGCATCGCCGTCGAAGGCCAGCCCCAGGTCCGCACCCTCGTCCAGGACCCTTTTCCGCAGGGCAGCAGGGTTGGTGGAACCGCAGGCCACGTTGATGTTGGTGCCGTCGGGCACGTGGTTTATGGCCACCACCTGCGCCCCGAGGGCGCTCAGGATGCTCGGGGCGACCGTGCAGGCCGCGCCGTTGGCGCAGTCCACAACAATCTTGATGCCGCCCAGCGTGACCGGCCCCGCCCGGCGCGCGTGGGCAAGGTACCGTTCCGCCGCGCAGGGCACCTCCCGCACCTTCCCCACACCGGTACCCGTGGGACGCGGAATGTCAGCCCCTTCGTCCAGCACCAGACGCTCGATCATTTCCTCCAGGGCGTCGGGCAACTTATAGCCGTCGGCGCCGAAGAATTTGATACCGTTATCCTCCACCGGGTTGTGGGAGGCGGAGATCACTAAGCCTGCCCCGGCCCCCAGTTCGCGGGTCAGGTGGGCCACCGCGGGCGTCGGCAGCACGCCCAGGCGCCAGACGTCAACCCCCGTGGAAAGAATGCCCGCGTTCACCGCCGCCTCCAGCATGTCGCCAGAAATGCGGGTGTCGCGACCGACGGCGATGGCCCGCGCTCCCGTTTCCCGGACCAGCACAAAGGCGCCAGCGCGGCCTATTTTAAACGCCAGTTCCGGCGAAAGGTCGCGGTTGGCCACCCCGCGCACGCCGTCCGTACCGAACAGCGCCATGCTCCTGCCCAGCCTCCCGTCATCTTCTGCTACAGCATATGCCTGCCGCCTGAAACCCGCCTACGGCTCTGCACTGGAATTTCGCCCCAGCTTCAGGAGACCGTACGCGAAGCTGTCGGCCAGCGCCTGCCAGCTGGCCTCGATGATGTTGGCGGAGACTCCTACCGTGCTCCAGGAATGCTTCCCGTCGCCCGTTTCGATAAGCACCCGCACCACCGCGCCCGTGCCTGCCTTTTCGTTCAGGACACGGACCTTGTAATCGTTCAATTTCATTTTCTTGATGGCCGGGTAGAATTCCTCCAGGGCCTTGCGCAGGGCGTTGTCGATGGCGTTCACCGGGCCGTTCCCCTCCGCGGCGGTGTGTACCACCTGATCCCTGACGCGCAGCTTGATGACGGCTTCCGTGTACATCTTACCTTCCCGGATCTCGATGATGGTGCGCAGGTTTTCCAGGACAAAGGGCTCCTCATACCCGTTATAGGCCCGGCGCAACAAAAGCTCGAAGGAGCCTTCCGCGCTCTCGAACTGGAAGCCCTGGTGCTCGAGCTCCTTGATCTCGGACAGGAGCTTCCTGGTTTCCTCGCTGCTCCGCTCGAGCCCCAGGTTAAGCTCCCGGTACTTGTACATGAGGTTGGAAAGCCCCGACAGCTCCGATATGAGCACCCGCCGCTGGTTGCCCACGGCCTCGGGGGGGATGTGCTCGTAAGTCTCGGCCGCCTTCATCAGGGCGCTGACGTGCACGCCCCCCTTGTGGGCGAAGGCGCTCGCGCCTACGTAGGGCTGCCGCGGGTCCGGGTGCATGTTGGCCACCTCGCAGACGTACCGGGAAAGATCGGTCAGCTGGGCCAGGTTTTGCGGCGGCAGGGTGAAAATCTTTTTCTTGAAGGCCAGGTTGGGGATCACCACGCACAGGTCGGCGTTGCCGCAGCGTTCGCCAAAACCGTTCACCGTGCCCTGGACGTGCACCACGCCGGCGTCCACGGCGACCAGGGCGTTGGCCACCGCCACCCCGGCGTCGTTGTGGGTGTGGATGCCCAGCGGGGCGGACACGTGCCGCCGCACGTCGGTTACGATCTCGTAGACTTCAAGGGGCAGCGTGCCGCCGTTGGTGTCGCACAGCACCAGGGTTCTGGCGCCCCCTTCCTCGGCCGCCCGCAGGGTGGCCAGGGCGTAATCCCGGTTGGCCTTGTACCCGTCGAAGAAGTGCTCGGCGTCGTAGATGACCTCGAGCCCCCTGGACCGCAGGTAGGCTACCGACTCCCGGATCATGGCCAGGTTTTCGTCCAGGGTGGTTTCCAGGGCGCGGAAAACGTGGAAATCCCAGCTCTTTCCGAAGAGGGTGGCGACCTTCACCCCGCTCTCCAGGATCGCCCGCAGGTTGACGTCGTCTTCCACCCGCACGCCCACGCGCCGCGTACTGCTGAAGGCGACGATCCTGGCGCCGGCCAGCTGCTCGCCCCGCATGCGCCGGAAGAATTCCATGTCCTTCGGGTTCGAACCGGGCCAGCCGCCCTCCACAAAGTGAAAGCCCAGGCGGTCGAGGCGCCGGGCGATTTTCACCTTGTCTTCCACGGAAAAGGAGATGCCCTCGGCCTGGGCACCGTCGCGCAGGGTCGTGTCGTAGATTTCAACCGCCGCCATAGCGCGCGCCACTCCCAACTCTCTTCCTGACATAGTCTATGAGGCCGCCGGCGGAAATGATTTCCTGCATGAAGGGCGGCACCGGTTCGGCCCGGAACGTGACGCCGGTGGTGACGTTGGTGATCAGGCCGGCGGCGGCGTCCACCAGCACGCGGTCGCCGTTCCCGATCCCGTCCACCGCCTCCGGGCACTCCAGGATGGGGAGGCCGATATTGAAGGCGTTGCGGTAAAAGATACGGGCGAAGGAGCGTGCCACCACGCACGCCACGCCCGCGGCCTTGATGGCCAGGGGCGCGTGTTCGCGCGACGAGCCGCAGCCGAAATTCTTGCCGGCGACGATGATGTCGCCCGGCTGCACCGCCCGCGCAAAGGACGGGTCGGCGTCCTCCATGCAGTGGGCGGCCAGTTCCCGCGGGTCGGTGGTGTTCAGATACCGCGCGGGTATAATGACGTCGGTGTCGATGTTGTCCCCGAACTTCCAGGCACGGCCTTCGAAACGCACCTAAATCACCTCTTCCGGATGTGCGATGCGCCCGGCCACGGCCGAGGCCGCCGCGACGGCCGGGTTGGCCAGGTAAACCTCGCTGGCCGGATGGCCCATCCGCCCCACGAAATTGCGGTTCGTCGTGGCCACGGCCCGTTCCCCCGCCGCCAGGATCCCCATGTGCCCGCCCAGGCACGGCCCGCAGGTGGGCGTGCTCACCGCCGCGCCGGCCGCGAGGAAAATGCTCAGCAAGCCCTCCTCCAGGGCCTGCCGGTAAATCTCCTGGGTGCCGGGGATGATGATGAGGCGGACGTCCGGGTGCACCTTCTTCCCCGCCAGCACGCGGGCCGCCAGCCGCAGGTCGCCGAGCCGCCCGTTGGTGCAGGAGCCGATGACCGCCTGGTCGATGCGCACCTCCCGCGCCTCCCACACCGGCCGGACGTTGGCCGGAGAATGGGGAAAGGCCACCTGGGGTTCGAGGTTAGATACGTCGAAGGTGTAAACTTCAAGGTAGGAGGCGTCCGGGTCGCCCGCGTACAGCCGGTAGGGCCGCCGCGCCCGTGCCCGGACGTAGGCTTCGGTAACCGCGTCGGGGGGGATAATGCCGTTCTTGGCCCCCGCCTCTACGGCCATGTTGGCCATGGTGAAGCGTCCGTCCATGTCGAGGCCGGCGATGACGGGGCCGGTGAACTCCATGGCACAGTACCTTGCCCCCTCCACGCCGATCTGCCCGATGGTGTGCAGGATAAGATCCTTGCCCCCCACCCAGGGGCGCAACTCTCCCTCATACACGAACCTGATGGTCGGCGGTACCCTGAACCACGTTTCCCCCAGGGCCATGGCCGCGGCCAGGTCGGTGGAGCCGATACCCGTGGCAAAGGCGCCGAGGGCGCCGCAGGTGCAGGTGTGGGAGTCGGCCCCGATCACCACGTCGCCCGGCACGACGAGGCCCTGTTCCGGCAGCAGGCAGTGCTCGATGCCCATTCGGCCGACCTCGAAATAGTGGGTAAGAGTGTGCTTCCGGGCAAAATCACGGACGATTTTCGCCTGCTCCGCCGATTTGATATCTTTGTTAGGGGTAAAGTGGTCGGGTACCAGCACCACCCGCTCCGGGTCGAAAACCGGCACCCCGATCTTCTCGAATTCCTTTATGGCCAGGGGCGCGGTGATGTCGTTCCCCAGGGCGATGTCGATGCGCGCGCTGATAAGCTCGCCGGGCCGCACCGCGTCGCGCCCCGCGTGGGCCGCCAGGATCTTCTCCGTGATGGTCATCCCCATGCTTCTTCTCAACCCCGGTTTCGCCCACGCCCGTTAAGGTCGTTGACGATCTTGTTTATGGCGTCGATGTAGGCCCTGGCGCTGGCCTCCAGCACGTCGGTGCTCAGGCCGCGGCCGGTAAAAACCTTGCCCTGCTCGTTCTCGACCTTGACGGTCACCGCGCCCAGGGCGTCCTTGCCGCCCGTCACCGCGTCCAGGGCATAACTCACCAGCGTGGCCTTCACACCGGTTATTTTGTCGACCGCCCGGTAGATGGCATCCACCGGCCCGTCGCCGCAGGCCGCTTCCTCCACCACCTCACCGCCCGTCGCCAGGCCCACCGTCGCGCTGGGCACCACCGTGGTGCCGGACAGGATGTGCATGTACTCGAGCTCGAAGGTGGGCGGCGCCTGCCGGATCTCCCCTTCGACGATGGCCTCCAGGTCCTCGTCGGTGATGGTTTTCTTCCGGTCGGCCAGTTCCTTGAAACGGACGAAGGCCTTGTTCAGTTCTTCTTCCGTCAGTTCGTAACCGAGTTCGGCCAGCCGCTGCCGGAAGGCGTGCCGGCCGGAGTGCTTCCCCAGCACCAGGCTTGACCTGGTAATGCCGATCATGGCCGGGTTCATGATCTCGTAGGTGGTCCGCTCCTTCAGCACCCCGTCCTGGTGGATGCCCGACTCGTGGGCAAAGGCGTTTTTCCCGACAACCGCCTTGTTATACTGCACCGGCATGCCGGTGAGGGTGCTCACCAGGCGGGAGGTGCGGTAAATCTCCTCGGTCGTGATGCCCACTTGCTTGCCGAAAACGTCCCGCCGGGTGTAAAGGGCCATGATAACCTCCTCCAGCGCGGCGTTTCCGGCCCGCTCGCCGATCCCGTTGATGGTCCCCTCCACCTGCTGCGCCCCGTTGCGGACCGCCGCCAGGGAGTTGGCCACCGCCAGCCCCAGGTCGTCATGGCAGTGGACGCTGAGCACCGCCTTCTCGATGCCGGGGGTTTTCTCGCGGATGGCCCGGATGAAGGCGCCGAACTCCTCGGGGGTGGCGTACCCCACGGTATCGGGGATGTTGACCACCGTTGCGCCGGCTTCGATCACCGCCGCCAGCACCCGGCAGAGGTAATCGAGATCGGAGCGCGAGGCGTCCTCCGCCGAGAATTCGACGTCGGCGGTGTACCGCTTGGCGCGCTTAACCCCTTCCACCGCCGCCTGCAGCACCTGCTCGCGGTCCTTGCGGAGCTTGTACTTCAGGTGAATGTCGGAGGTGGCGATGAAGACGTGGATGCGCGGCTGTTCCGCCTCCATCAAAGCCTCCCAGGCCGCGTCGATGTCAGAAGCACTGCAGCGCGCCAGCCCCGCTACCGTTACCCCGCGCACCTCGCGCGCCACGGCCTGCACACCCTTGAAATCACCCGGCGAGGCGTAGGGAAAACCCGCCTCGATCACATCCACCCCCAGTTTGACCAGCTGCCGCGCGATCTGGAGTTTCTCCGCCACGTTCAGGCTTACCCCCGGCGACTGCTCCCCGTCGCGCAGGGTGGTATCGAAAATGTATACGCGCTCGCTCAAGCGCTTTTCCCCTCCCATTTCGGTCGTCGGTCGCCGGACGCCGGTCGTCAGACCAAACCTTCCTCAAACCTGCCGCTCCGGCTCATCCCCAGCTCTTCTCCCCTACCCTGCTCCTCTTCTTCTCCTCCCACCTCTCACTTCTCACTTCTCTTTCAGCCACGGCATCATCCGCCGCAACTCCGCGCCGACCTGCTCGATGAGGTGCTCGCGGTCCTTTTTGCGCAGGGCGTTGAAAACGGGCCGGTTGGCCTGGTTCTCCAGCACCCATTCCCGGGCGAAGCGGCCTTCCTGGATGTCCCTGAGCACCCTTTTCATCTCGTCCCGCACGGCCTGGTTGATGATGCGCGGGCCAACGGTGTAATCGCCGAACTCCGCCGTATTGCTTACACTTTCCCGCATCTTCGTCAGGCCGCCCTCGTTGATAAGGTCGACGATCAGCTTCATCTCGTGCAGGCACTCGAAATAAGCCATCTCGGGCGCGTACCCGGCCTCCACCAGGGTCTCGAAGCCGGCCTTGATGAGGGCCGTCAGGCCGCCGCAGAGGACGCACTGCTCCCCGAAAAGATCCGTCTCCGTCTCCTCGCGGAAGGTGGTCTCAAAGACCCCGGCCCGGGTGCAGCCGATGGCCCGGGCGTACGCCAGGGCCAGCTGCCTGGCCTGCCCGGTGTGGTCCCGGTACACGGCGATGAGGGCGGGCACGCCGGCCCCTTCCAGGTACAGGCGCCGCACCATCCGCCCCGGCGCCTTGGGAGCCACCATAAAGACGTCCACGTCGGCCGGCGGCTCGATCTGGTTATAGTGGATGTTGAAACCGTGGGCGAACATAAGCCCCTTGCCGGCGGCCAGGCCGGGCGCGATACTTTCCCGGTAGACGGCCGGCTGGACCTCGTCCGGCACCAGGAGCATAATGATGGAAGCCTCGCGGGCCGCGTCGGCCACCGGCAGGACCCGCAGGCCGTCGGCCTCCGCCCGCGCCCAGCGGGCGCTACCCGGCCGCAGCCCCACAACCACGTCCACCCCGCTGTCCTTGAGGTTCTGGGCGTGGGCGTGGCCCTGGCTCCCGTAGCCGATGACGGCCACCCGCCTGCCTTCCAGAACACGTACGTCGGCGTCTTCATCGTAGTAGACACGCGCCACCGTTATTCCTCCCTTTCGCTTGCCGTAGTTGTTCTGCTCCCCCGCAGCAAGGCGATCTTGCCGGTGCGCACCAGTTCGCGGATGCCGAAGGGGCGCATGGCCTCCTCGAAGGCGTCGATCTTCTTCTCGTCGCCGGTGATCTCGATGATGAGTGTGCGGCGCCCGATATCCACGATGTGCGCCCGGAAGATCTCCACGATCTGCATAATCTCCGCGCGGGCGGCGGCATCGGCGCTCACCTTGATGAGGGCCAGCTCCCGCTCCACGTGCTCCTCCGCGGTTACGTCCTGCACCTTGATGACGTCGATGAGCTTGCGCAGTTGTTTGGCCACCTGCTCCAGCACCCCTTCGTCCCCCTCGACCACGATGGTCATCCGGGAAACCGAAGGGTCGTCGGTGCGGGAAACGGCCAGGCTGTCTATATTGTATCCCCGGCGGCTGAAAAGTGAAGCCACCCGAGCCAGCACCCCGGGATGGTTTTCCACAAGGACCGAGAAGGTACGGCGCATGCGCAAAACCCCTTTAACCAAGCATTTTGTGGATCGGTTCGCCCGGCGGGACCATGGGCATCACGTTTTCCTCGCGGTCGATATGGAAATCGATAAAGACAGGTTTGGGCGAAGCGATGGCTTGCTCCAGCGCAGGCTTGATCTCCTCCGGCTTCTCCACCAGGATTCCTTCCGCCCCGTAGGCCTCGGCCAGCTTGACAAAATCGGGGTTCAAAAGCTCCGTGTACGCGTAGCGGCGTTCGTAGAAAAGCTCCTGCCACTGGCGGACCATGCCCAGGTAACCGTTGTTTAAAATGGCAACGTTCACCGGCAACTCGTAGTTCACCGCCGTAGCCAGTTCCTGGATGTTCATCTGAATGCTGCCGTCGCCGGCGATGTCGAAAACAAGTTCGTCCGGACAGGCTACCTGTACACCGATGGCCGCCGGGAAGCCGAACCCCATGGTGCCGAGCCCCCCGGAGGAAATAAAGGTGCGCGGGCGCGTGAAGGTAAAGTACTGCGCCGTCCACATCTGGTTCTGGCCCACTTCGGTGGTGATACGGGCCTTGCCCCGGGTCACCTCGTAGATCGCACGCACCACCGCCTGGGGTTTCAGCCCGTTTTCCTTGTACTCCAGGGGATATTCCTTTTTCAATTGCGCTACCTTCTCCTGCCAGGCCGGGTTAGGGTTCGCCTGGAGAATTTCCAGGAGCTGGCGGAGCACCGCCTTGACGTCACCGACGATGGGCACATCGACCCGCACGTTCTTGCCGATTTCCGCCGCGTCGATATCGATGTGGATGACCTTAGCCTCCGGCGCAAAACTTTCCACCTTGCCTGTCACCCGGTCGTCGAACCGCGCGCCGATGGCGATGAGAAGGTCGCAGGCAGAAACGGCGTAATTGGCGTACTTGGTACCGTGCATCCCCAGCATGCCGAGCCATAGCGGGTGATCCCCGGGAAAGGCCCCGAGACCCATCAGGGTCGTGGTTACCGGCGCCATGAGGGTTTCGGCCAGTTGCCGCAGTTCCTCCGCCGCCCCCGAACTGATGACGCCGCCCCCGGCGTAAATTACCGGACGCTCCGCCCCGGCTATTAAGGCCGCAGCCTTCTTCACCTGGGCGGGATTTCCCTCCCGCGGCGGGCGGTAACCCCGCAGTTTGACCGGCCCCGGCTCTTCGTAGGCGGTCTTCGCCGCGGTTACGTCCCGCGGCAGGTCGACCAGCACCGGACCCGGCCGTCCGGTGGTTGCGATATGGAAGGCTTCTTTGACGGTTTGCGCCAGCCGGCGCACGTCCTTAACCAGAAAGTTGTGCTTGGTTACCGGCATGGTGATGCCGGTGATATCCGCCTCCTGAAAGGCATCGCGGCCGATCATGGCCGTTGGCACCTGCCCGGTAAAGGCCACCAGGGGTACGGAGTCCATGGCAGCGGTGGCGATTCCCGTCACCAGGTTGGTCGCGCCAGGACCCGAAGTGGCCATGCAAACCCCCGGCCGGCCGGTGGCCCGGGCGTATCCGTCCGCGGCGTGGGCCGCCCCCTGCTCGTGCCGGGTAAGGATGTGCTTGATATCCGCGTCGTAAAGGGCATCGTAAACGGGAAGGATGGCCCCGCCCGGGTAGCCGAAGACGGTCTCAACCCCCTCCTCTTTTAGGCAGCGGACCAGAATCTCGCCACCGGTCAAGGCTTCCTTGCCCTTCTCTTTACCCATTTTTAATCACCGCCCCTTCTGCCGCCGAGCCGACCAGCCGGCTGTAACGCGCCAGGTATCCCCTGCTGACCTTCGGCGCCGGCGGCACCCAGTTCGCAAGTCGGGCCTCGAGTTCCTCCCTGTCAAGCAGCACGTTCAACCTGCGGGCGGGAATATCGATCTCGATGGGGTCGCCGTCCCGCAGCGCCGCCAGCGGGCCACCCTCCGCCGCCTCGGGGGCGATGTGCCCGATGGAGGCCCCGCGCGTCGCCCCGGAAAACCGTCCATCCGTCAGCAGGGCCACGTCCTTGTCGAGGCCGCACCCGGCCAGGGCCGCCGTGGGGGTCAGCATCTCGCGCATCCCCGGCCCCCCGCGCGGGCCCTCGTACCGGATGACCACCACCTCGCCCTTCTGGATTTCTCCGGCAAGGATGGCGGCCACCGCGTCCTCCTCGCCGTCGAAGACCCGTGCCGGTCCCCTGTGCACCAGCATATCCGGCGCCACGGCCGAGGCCTTGACCACCGCCCCATCCGGCGCCAGATTTCCGCGCAGAACGGCCAGCCCGCCGGTCGGCATGTAGGGATCATCCGCGCTCCTGATGATGTCCGGGCGGCGTATACCCCGCCCGTGCAGGTTCTCCCGCACCGGCCTCCCGGTAACGGTCAGGGCATCCAGGTGCAGGAGGTTCTTCCGCGCCAGCTCGGCCATCACCGCCGGGACGCCGCCCGCCTCGTCCAGGTCCTCGAGATAAGCCGGTCCGGCAGGACTCAGGCGGCAGAGGTTCGGCGTCCGGGCACTGATCGCGTCCACCGTGTCCAGGTCAAGCTGCACCCCGGCCTCGTGCGCGACGGCCATGAGATGCAGAACGGTGTTGGTGGAACACCCGAGCGCCATATCGACGGCCAGCGCGTTTTCAAACGCCTGCGGCGTGAGAATCTTCGCCGGCCGGATATCCTCCTGGAGAAGGTGCATCACCTGCATCCCGGCCATTTTGGCCAGCCGCCGCCGCGCCGCGCTGACGGCGGGAATAGTGCCGTTGCCCGGCAGGGCCAGTCCCAGGGCCTCGGTAAGGCAGTTCATGGAGTTGGCGGTGAACATCCCGGCACACGAGCCGCACCCCGGGCAGGCAGCGTCCTCGAGTTCGGCAAGGGTCGCCTCGTCCATTTTGCCCGCCGCCACTGCGCCCACGGCCTCGAAGACGGTGCTCACCGATACCCGCTGCCCCCGGAAATGCCCCGCCAGCATCGGCCCGCCGCTGACAAAAACGCAGGGCAAATCCAGGCGCGCCGCCGCCATCAGCATGCCCGGCACCACCTTGTCACACGCCGTGATAAACACCAGGGCGTCAAAGGCGTGCGCCTGGGCCATGACCTCCACCGAGTCGGCAATTAACTCGCGGCTGGCCAGGGAATACTTCATCCCCGTGTGGTTCATGGCAATGCCGTCGCAGACGGCGATGGTGCAAAACTCTACCGGCGTGCCGCCCGCCATCCGGACACCGGCCTTGACCGCCTGGGCCAGCTCGTCGAGGTGCAGATGCCCCGGAACAATCTCGTTTTGCGAATTAACCACCCCGATCAGCGGACGCTCGATCTCCTCATTGGTGAGGCCGAGCGCCTTGAAAAGCGACCGGTGCGGCGCCTTTTCCAGACCCTTTTTCACCGCGTTACTTCTCAATTGGCTGCGCACTCCTCTGTTTGGGGATAGATCAGTTCGCCGTCCCACTCGGTAAGGGCCCGGAAGGCGCGGATCAACCGCCAGGTTATCTGCCCCGGTTTCCCGTTCCCGATGGGCCGGCCGTCAACCTTCACCACGGGGATGATCTCGGCTGCCGTGCCGGTCAGGAAGCACTCGTCGGCGGTATAAACGTCGTACCGCCCGAAAAGTTTTTCTTCCACCGTAATACCGGCCTCGCGCGCCAGCTCCATCACGGCGTTGCGGGTCACACCCTCGAGGATGCCCGCCGAAGAGGGCGGCGTAATGAGAATGCCGTTCTTGACGATAAAGATGTTGTCGCCCGTAGCCTCGCACACATACCCCTCGGCGTTCAGCATGATCGCCTCTTCCATCCCGGCCAGTCCGGCTTCGATCTTGGCCAGGATGTTATTCAGGTAGTTAAGGGACTTGATGCGCGGGTTCAGCGCCTCCTGCAGATTACGCCGCGTGGCCACCGAGATGACCTCAAGCCCCGTCTCGTAGAGGGCCGCCGGGTACAGCTGGATGGACGAGGCGATGCAGACCACCGTCGGCCGGGGGCACTTGCGGGGATCGAGCCCAAGATCTCCTTTGCCGCGGGCGACGACGAGACGGATATAGGCGTCGCGGAGGTTGTTGCGCCGCAGGGTTTCCAGGACGACTTCCTTCATCTCGTCCCGGGATAAAGGAATGGTCAGGGCGATGGCGCGGGCCCCGTCGTAAAGGCGGTCGAGGTGCTGCCGCAGGCGGAACACCCGGCCATGGTAGGCCCTGATACCTTCAAAAACGCCGTCGCCGTAGAGAAAGCCGTGGTCGAAAACCGATACCACCGCCCGCTCCTCGGGAACGAACTCGCCGTTGACATAGACGATAAGCCCCAAGCCCACCACTCCCTTGTGAGAATTAATAACGAAACCTCCCCCCCGGCCCGGCACCCTCTCTTACCGGACCAGGGACGGGAGGTTGTTTACCCCGCGGTACCACCCTGCTTGCCGCCGCCTCGCGGCCGCAGCCACTCCGTGTGTCACCACACCGCCTTTAACGGAAGCGACCCGGCAGAGACTACTGGGGTTTTCCGCCCGTTCGCCCCTGCGGCTCCGGGGTGATCACGGCACCTGCGCCCCGCACCGGTTTTCAGCTGCCCCGGCTCTCTGTCACGGCCGGCTACAGAGCCTCCGTCCCCTTCCTTGCCTTTGCCCGTAAATTTAATGGTAAGTATACTGAATTACCTTCGCCAGTGTCAAGGATTTTTTGCCGTCCATCCCTGATCTTCGTGCTCTTCTAAAATTTCGTACACCCGCGGCAGGTCCCAGACGGTGATGATACCCAGGAGCTTTCCGTCGGGCAGGGCGTCGTCGGTGATAAGCACGGCCTCCAGCCGCTTCCCTTTTCTCTCGTACGCCGTAAATTGCTCCAGGACCTCGAAAAGGGTCGCCTCCGGCCCCAGAAAGCAATAGACGTCCGGCTCCTCGGCATGCGTGAGAACCTCGCCCAGAGAAGTACGGGCCAGGTCGGGTTCCCCGCCGGCGAGTTGCGCCCCCAGCCAGCGGACGATGGTGTTGGTCGTAAGGAGGCCGGCAAAGCGCCCGGCGTCGTAAACGGGAAGCTGGGAAAAGGAATGCTCGCGCATGGCCCGGACGGTCCTGGCAACCGATTCCCGCGTATCCAGGGCGAAAACCTTCTTTTGAAACAGCGGTATGACCCGCGGGGGATCGCCCAGCAGGGACGCAATGCGTTCTATTTCCGCCACGGCCCACGCGTTCGGCTCGGCGATAACGCGCCCATTGCGCGTCTCGTGCACGATAGCGTTGCGCAACTGGGCAAACTGCTTCAGGTCGTCCCGGAAGCGTCTCACCGCCGTATCGGTGCGGCTCGCCCTGTCCACCAGCACCCCAAAGGGTACGCCCCTGCCGTCCCCGGTCATCCTGCGCAGAAGGTGTTCCACCCGGTTGAAGGCGTCGAGAAACCGCGCGGCATTATCCACCTGAGTCCCTCCCCACCATCACGTGCCTCGTCTTGCAGCATTATAGCACACCAGGCGGGGTCCGTTTTTGCGCAACCTATTCCACCACCCGCCGCCTCTGCCGCGGACCCGCCATTCTCGTCCTGCGGCGCCCGGTGTCTGCCTCCCGGCCGGCGAAGACGCTCAGGTGCAGGACGCGGCCCTCGTCCACGAGACCGGCACCCACGATATCCTTACCCCGCAGGCGGAGGTCCGTGCCCTGCCCCACAGATGGGTAGGTGCGGCACTCGGCCTCCCGCACGGCCTGCAGCACCCGGGCGAGGTCGGGCTGCTTCCCAGGCCGGCTCCGCCCTTTAACCTCCAGGGCTTCCATGGCGTAACTACGGATGAGTTTGCCCCAGACGGCGCACAGGGTTGCCGGCGCACCGAAAAGATCCAGGCAGGCAAACCGGTCGTTGATAAAGACCGCCACGCCGGCCTGATCCGGATGCGGTGTCAACCCCTCTACGCAGCGTTCTAATTCACGCCGGTACCCGATGTAGATATCGTGCAGGGCATCCGTTGGCGAAGCGACAAGTAGCCCGTCCTGCTTGCGGTCGATCTCGGCCCAGATGGCCCCCTGGTCGGCCCTAAAACTGTACCCGGCGGCCAGGCTGTCGGCCACCTGCGCCGCCTTCCGGCCCCGGAGGGTGACGTACCCGAAATTACCCACCCGCTCAAACCGCGTGGCGCCGTATTGCCAGCGCCCCATTTCAACACAGCTCACCGGTACTTTTACCGCGGCCCGGGGCGGGATGAGCACCGTTGCATTCACCATGCGGTTCTGCTTCGCCCCGACCAGCTCTTCGCCGTCCAGGATAAGGACCGGGCGTTCCCCCTTGTTGACGGCCAGGATGGTGTTGACCTCGCCGCCGTCGCCCACTTCCCCAATCTCCAGCACCCGGGCGGCTAATGCCTCCTCCAGGAGCAGGTACGACACCGGGTGGTCACCCTTCAGGAACAGCGGGAACAGAGTCATGTTTTCTTTCTCTTCCGGTTCACCCCAGCTCAAGTCGTCCAACAGGCTGCCGATGTTAAATTCCATCATCTCGACACCTTCTCCCGGTTGCTGATTTTGGCATCGCCGTCGATGAAAAACGGGATGCCCCGACACCAGTTTAAAACATGCTCTCCGTCACCTGCTGTCGGGGCAGCCTGTCGGAGGCCACCGGTTCCGTAAGACCTCGCCCGCCCCAGGGCTGCGGCAAGCAATAGAAACCCACCGTCGCGCTGGTTGCGTTGCGGGAAGCGGTGCTGTATGATTTGTGGAAACGAGGCAGACCGAGATCGGGGCGAAGAAGGTGAAGGGTGTGCAGTACATCCTCGGTGAGACAAAAATCACCATCCTGAAAGGCGATATCACCCGGCAGGATACCGAGGCCATTGTCAACGCCGCCAATTCGAGCCTTATGGGAGGCGGCGGGGTGGACGGAGCGATCCACCGCGCCGGGGGGGCGCAGATCCTGGAAGAGTGCAAGCAAATAGTCGCCCGCCAGGGGCCGTGCCCGACCGGAAAGGCCGTGCTCACCGGCGGCGGGCGGCTCAGGGCGCGCTACGTCATCCACACCGTCGGACCGGTCTGGCGCGGCGGCGGGGCGGGCGAGGACGAGCTCCTGCGCCGGGCGTACCTCTCTTGCCTCGACCTGGCGGCAGCGCACGGCATCTCGTCCCTTTCCTTCCCCGCCATCAGCACCGGCGCCTACCGTTTCCCAAAAGAGCGCGCCGCCCGCATCGCCCTGGCCACCGTGGCCGGGTACGTGGAGACAAAACCCTTCACCGAAATCCGGTTCGTGCTTTTTGGCGATCCAGACCTTGCGGCCTACCTGCAGGCGGCACGCGCCCTTGGCTGGACGGAACCGAAGTAGCGCCTCACGACCTCCTGTTCCTGTGACGGAGGCGCTTGCGCAGGCCGAGCCTTTCTTTAAGGGCAGGAACGCGGCTGCGGCTGACCGGGACTTCGCTGCTTTTCCGGTCGTTCAGGCGGAGGACGTAGGTGCCGTTCAGGTACGGCTTTATCTCTTTGATGTGGCTCAGGTTGACGATATAGCTCCTGTGGCAGCGAAAAAACATGTCCTGCGGCAGCAGGCCGGTCAATTGCTCCAGGGTATAGGGGGCCCGCGCCCGGCCGTCGAAAGTACAGGCAAAGACGCGGTCGCTTTCGGCGTACACGTAAGTAATTTCACGAACAGGTACAGGGACAATATTCCCGCCCTTTTCCACGGCCAGAAACGCGAGGGGTTTTTCCCTGTCAACCCGCAGGCGGTCCTTTAATCTAGCAATGACTTCCAGCAGCCGCTCCTCGCTGACCGGCTTGACCAGGTAGTCGACTGCCCCCACGGAGAAGGCATCCAGGGCGTATTCCTCGTAGGCGGTGACGAAAACGACCCCCGGCGCCTTCTTGAGGGCGCGGAGTTCGCGTACAAGATCGATACCGCTGATACCGGGCATGCGGATATCCAGGAAGACAACGTCGTAATCAAGGGCTTTGATGAGCTTCATAGCCTCGCGCGCGTCCGCAGCCTCGCCTACCACTTCCACGCAGCCGCAGCGGCTCAGAAGGTAGCGTAACTCCTGCCTGGCCGGGTATTCGTCGTCAACGATCAAGGTCCGGAGGGGCATGGGGTTTCATCCCTCCTTCTTCCCGCCTCTTCTTACCCCCGGCAAGCCGCCACCGTTGTTTAAAACAACCCGACCACATTGCCGGCCTCGTCGATGTCAATTTTCTCGGCCGCCGGGATCCGGGGCAGCCCCGGCATAGTCATAATCTTGCCCGCCAGGGCGACAAGGAAGCCGGCCCCAACCGAGGCGCGCATCTCGCGCACGGTGAGCTGCCACCCCCGCGGGCGACCCAGGAGCCGGGGGTTGTCGGACAGGGAATTCTGGGTTTTGGCCATGCAGATGGGCAGCCCGCCGAAGCCAAGCCGGGTAAAAGTTTCGATGTCCGCCCGCGCCTGGTCGGTGTATATCACGCCATCCGCCCCGTACACCTTGCGGGCCAGGAGTTCAATCTTCTCTTCGATGGGGAGGTTCCAATCGTAGAGCGGCCGGAAGGAGTTCCCCGACCCATGCGCCAGGATATCAAGGACCTTTTCCGCCAGCTCAAGGCCTCCCTCACCCCCGCGGGCCACAACCTCCGAAAGGGCGACCGGGACGCCGCGGCCCGCGCAATGCTCGCGCACCAGGTCCAGCTCGGCACCGGTATCGCTTGGAAAGCGGTTGACGGCCACCACGACCGGCAGGCCGAAGTTACCCGTGATGTTATCAATATGTCCGTCCAGGTTGGCCAGACCCGCGCGCAGGGCCTCCAGGTCGGGCCGGGTTACTTCGCCCAGGGGGACGCCGCCGTGCATCTTGAGGGCCCGCACGGTGGCTACCAGCACCACCACGTCGGGCCTGAACCCCCCGTACCCGCAGACGATGTCGAAGAATTTCTCGGCCCCCAGGTCCGAACCGAAACCTCCCTCGGTGACCACGTAATCGGCAAGCCGCAGCGCCAGCCGGGTGGCGATGATGGAGTTGTTGCCGTGGGCAATGTTGGCGAACGGCCCGCCGTGGACAAAGGCCGGCTGGCCTTCAAGGGTTTGCACCAGGTTCGGTTTAAGGGCGTCTTTCATGATTACCGTCACCGCCCCAGCTACCTTGAGATCCCGGGCGAAGACGGGACGCCCGTCGCGGGTGTAGGCCACCAGGATCCTGCCAACCCGCTCCTTAAAATCCTGCAACCCTTCGGCCAGGCACATGAGCGCCATAATCTCCGAGGCGACGGTGATGTCGAACCCGCTCTCCCGCGGGACACCGTCCACTCTGTTGCCAAGGCCGCAGACGACGTTGCGCAGTTGCCTGTCGTTTACGTCGACCACCCGCCGCCAGAGAATACGTTTGGGGTCGATGCCGAGTTCGTTACCCTGGAAAACGTGGTTATCTACCACGGCGGCCAGGAGGTTGTGGGCGGCCGTCACGGCGTGGATATCGCCGGTGAAGTGGAGGTTTATATCCTCCATGGGCAGAACCTGGGAATACCCGCCGCCGGCGGCCCCGCCCTTGACCCCAAAGGTGGGACCCATGGAAGGCTCACGAAGGCAGCACATCACTTTCTTGCCCAGCCGGCCCAGGGCCTGCGTTAAGCCAATGGCCGTGCATGTCTTCCCCTCGCCCGCCGGCGTCGGGGTTATGGCGGTGGTAAAGATCAGTTTGCCCGGCGGTTTATCCCGCACCCTCTCCCACAGGCGCAAAGTCACCTTAGCCTTGTACTTTCCGTACAGCTCCAGGTCTTCCTCGCACAGGCCGACGTCGCCCGCCACCTCCGTTACCGGCCGCAGGCAGGCACGCCGCGCTATTTCGATATCGGGCGGTATGGTCACGCTTCTTCCCTCCCGTTTCCTGACCGGTTATTGTCTTCTCCCCCGGGCCTGGGTAAGAGCCCGGCTTCCGCAACGATCTCGGGCACCGCTTCCTCCCACCTGATGGCCATGATGTGGACGCCCCGCACGCCCTCCACGCCGCGCAGCTGCCGTATCAGCTCCACGGCGATTCTCTTTCCTTCCCGTGCCTGATCTTGAGCCGCTTCCATGCGCCGGATGAGCGCGGAAGGAACGATGATCCCAGGAATCCTGCTCATGTACTTGAGGGCTCCGGCCGACCTTGGCGGGACGATCCCCGCCAGGATGTACACCCGCCTGTGCAGGCCGCATTCCCGGACGGCGTCCATCCAGCGAACAAACCGTTCCAGGTCGAAAACGGCCTGCGTCTGGATGAAGCGAGCGCCCGCGGCAACCTTCTTCCCCAGGCGCAGGACGCGCAGCGGCAGGGGATCGGCGAAGGGATTTTCCACGGCGCCGACAAAGAATCTGGGGGGAGGTTTTACCTCGTCGCCGCAGAGGAAGCGCCCCGCACAGAGCCGCCGGGCCGTCTCCAGCAACTGGACGGAATCCAGATCAAAGACGCCCCTGGCCTGGGGGTGATTGCCGCATTTCTGGTGGTCGCCGGTGAGACAGAGCACGTTTCTTATTCCCAGGCTGGCCGCCCCCAGGAGGTCGCTCTGCAGGGCCAGGCGGTTCCGGTCGCGCGTCGTGAGCTGAAATACCGGTTCGCCCCCGGCGCGCAGCACGTGCACGGCCGCCGCCAGGGAGCAGAGGCGCGCCACCGCCGCCTGGTTGTCGGTGACGTTCTGGGCGTCGGTGTAATCCCTGAGCAGGCCGGCAAGCCGGGCGATTTCCTCCCCCGAGGCACCTTTCGGAGGGCCGACCTCGGCCGTCACGGCGAAGTGCCCCTGATCAAGGACCCTTTGCAGATTGCTCACCGGCGTCACGGCACCAGATCCTCCCGCACCACCGGCCCGGCACCCGCCCCCGCCGACCAGTCCTTCGGCGGCCGGATGATCTCCAGTTCCGCCAGGCGCCCCTGGGCCTTCAGCCTTTCGTATATGAGCTGCCAGGCGCAGGGCTTGGCGGCGTCGACCTCGCAGCGGCCGTTCACCGCACCGCCGCAAGGGCCGTTCAGGAGCCCCTTCGCACAGCGGGTCACCGGGCAAATGCCCCCCGTTTCGCCGAGGAGGCAGTCGCCGCAAAGGCGGCACCTCTCCTCCCAGACACCGGCAGCCTGTGAACCGCCGGCGAAAAGGGTGTCGACCCCGGGGATAACCGGCTTGTCGGGGTAGCAATCGGCGATGTACTGCACTCCTACCCCGCACCCCAGGGAGACACATACCCGCGCCGCAGCCATCGCCGCGGCAAGGGGATCGAAAAACCGGCAATCGCATTGCCGCGGCACCGTTATTCGGAAGGTGGACCGCTCCACCCCACGCCTCCGGGCGTCTAATTCCAGGAGGTCGGCGACGACATTTACCTCTTTGTCGCCGCCGGCGGCGCAAACCGCCACGCACCCCTGGCACCCGGCAACCAGCACGGGGCTGCTGTCACCAACGGCCGCCAGCAGCGCGGGAAGCGGTTTCAACCGCGCCACGATCATCCCCCGCACCCCCTTCTCCGGTATCCGCTGCCAGGGGCCCCAGGTTCCTGACGCGCCGTGCGAAATCCCGCACGAAAGCGGCAAAAGCCGCCCCCATGGAAGCCGAAACCCGGAACATCTCTACCCTTTCGGCCTCGAGTCCCATCTCGGCCAGCAACGCCCGCGCCCGCTGCACCCGCCGGGCGGCACGTACGTTGCCGGCCACGTAGTGGCAGGTCCCTTCCAGGCAGCCGGCCACGAGCACGCCGTCGGCGCCCCGGGCCAGGGCCCGCAGGATAAACCTCTCGTCCACCCGCCCCGAACAGGGCACCCGGATGATGTGGACACCGGCCGGGTAGCGGTACCTGAGCGACCCGGCCAGGTCCGCCGCGCCGTAGGCGCAGTAATGGCAGCAAAAGGCGATAATTCTGGGTTCCCACCCGCTCTTGCCGGGCACGCCTACCCCTCCCTTCTTTCCGGCCGCTCAGCGCCGCAGCGCGGGGCTTAAGAAGGCGTCACTGTAAATTTCCCGGTTCAGCAGCACGCGCCCCGCCGCCACCGTGGCCACAAGGTCTCCGTCCAGAACGTCCGCGATGGCCGCATCCAGCCCGGCGGCCATCGCCATGGCCAGGAAGGTCCTGTTCAGAAGGGGCCGGTGCGGGCACCCCTGGGAAATATTGCTCAGACCGATGACCGTTCGTGGCGGTGGATCCGCCAGGGTCTTCACCTGGCGCAGGGTTTCCAGCACCGCGGGCGCGTGCTCCTGCCCCACGTTGACCGGTAGCACCAGCGGGTCGATGTAAAGATCGGAAAGGGGAAAACCGGCCGCATCGGCCGCCACCACGATCTCCATGGCCAGGGCCAGGCGGTCCGCGGCGTCGCGTGAAACGCCGTGGCGGTTCATGGTCAGGGCGATCAGGCCCGCACCGTACGTTCCCGCCATATCCAGGTAGCGCGCCAGCCGCTCGGGATCCGCTGTGGTCGAGTTGACGAGCGGTCTGGCCCTGGTCACGGCTTTCAGTCCGGCTTCAATGGCCTCGGGCCTGGCCGCGTCGATACACAGCGGAGTGGCCACCACCTCTTCGATAACCTGGACAAGCCAGGGCATCACCGCCGCCGGATCGTCTACGGCAGGGCCGGCGTTGACGTCCAGGTAGGCGGCCCCCGCCTCGGTCTGGGCCACGGCCAGCTTCTGCACGGGCGCGGGGTCACGCGCCCGGATGGCCCCGGCCACGTCCCGGAAAAGCCCGTTGATGCGTTCACCAATGAGGATCATGCCGCCGCCTCCCCCAGCATTTCTTGCAGGTACCCCCTTACCGCCCGCACCGCCTCCGGGTGCAGCAGCACCAGGATGTCGGCCCCGGCGTGGAGAAGGGCGGTGGCGGTAACGATTTCCCAGATAATCCCCTGGGCGGCGTTCTCCGCAAGGCCTGCCTCCTTTACCTTCCAGGTTTCATACCCGGGGAAGACCATCATGGGCGACGAGAGGTGTCTATCCCCTTGCAGGGCCGCCAGGCGAATTCGCTCCATTACGGAATAGGTATAGTCCAGGCCGTACCCCAGGGTGCCGGTGGTCGGGTCGAAGACGATGTCCTGGGGCCCGAGCTCCATTTCTTCGAGAAGCACCGCCACCTGTTTCTGGATGTTCACGTCGACCGGGCTCTGGGCGATAACGGCGTGCCCGGCAACCTTAGCCGCGGCGGCGATGGTGCGGTAATTGTCCTTGTGCACCGGCCCCACGAGACACCGCGTTCCTTCGGCGGCGGTGCAGACGGTGGGAAAAACGAGATTATCCTTCTCGTCGTCACCACACCCGAGAATAATCACCGGTACGTTAACGGCGGCCAGCACCGCGCGCACCGCGTCCGCGCAGGCCGCCGGCGACGCGTCTTCCGCCTCCGGATCGGCGCCGGCCAGGCGCACGCAAACGAGATCCGCCCCGTCCTCCACGACCTTGCGCGCCCAGGCGGCGGGGTCGTTTAAAACATCGCCGTAGGCGGCGGCAAGGGAAGCCGGCCAGACCGGCGGGATGTTCCAGACTTCTACCGCAATGACCGGCCGGTGCGGCAGGGGGCCGTCGTGGCGCATAAACGGGAGCGCGCCGGCCCCGCCCACGGCGATGCTTTTCCGGCCGTTGCCACCAAGCATTACTTCAGAGACCCTGTGCCGCCATTGCTCACGATACGGTGTAAAGGACATGCCTTGTGCGGCTCCTTTCCTTCGCGTTTCTCCAGGTCCTCCAGCCAGCCTTCCGCCACGGGCGTGAACCACCGCACCGCGGGGGTCTCGTCGGGCAGCGCCACCAGAGGGCGCCCGCTGCCGTCGTAGGTGTACACCAGCGGGTCGTAGGGGAGCACACCGGCAAACTCCAGCCCCGTCGCCTCAATGGCGCTGCGGAGTTCCGGTGCCAGCCGCCCGCGGACTTTTGTCACCAGGAGGCACGTGCGGGTAATCTCCAGTTTAAGCCGGGCCGCGAGGCCGGCGATCCGCCCTGCCGCCCGGACACCACGGATGCTGGCGTCACTTACGACGACCAGAAGATCCGCCCTGCCGGTCGTGCGCCTGCTGAGGTGCTCCAGGCCGGCCTCATTGTCGATAACAACATAACGGTAGTTCCGGGCGAGGCGCGTGTACTGCTCGCGCAGCACCGCGTTGGCGAAACAATAGCACCCCTGCCCGTCCGGACAACCCATGGCCAGGAGATCCACGTCCTGCCCTTCGGTCAGCACGTCATGCACCCGGGCCTCGATGTAGGCGAGTTTATCCGTGCTCAGGGAGGCAAAACGGCCGGTGCCGCCGCCCATTTCTGCCAGGATCCCGGCCAGATCGCCCGCCGCCGCCATGCCCAGGGTCTCTGCCAGGTTGGCGTTTGGGTCGGCATCCACCGCCAGAATGGGAGCCCGCCCCTGCCGGATAAGGTGGCGAATGGTGAGGGCCGCCACCGTGGTTTTGCCGGAACCGCCTTTGCCTGCCAGGGCAATGGTAAATCCCATGCTTCAACCCCCCTTAAGACCGCCCGCCGGGCCAGGACGCGCGCAGAAAGGCAGGCAGCCCCGCCGCTTCACGGGGACCGACAATGACTTCCCAACCCGACGCTTCGGCCAGCCTGCCACTCAGGGCGGCCACGGAACCCGGAATGATGACCTTCCGGTGGTTAACCTTGCCGGTCAGGCCGTTTTTCTCCAGCGCCGCCGCGATCTGCTCGACGCCGAACTTGCCCGCCGCCCAGGCCGTCAGCACCGAGGTGCCGTCGGTGTCCACCGTCACCAGGTACGCCGGCACCTTGCTGGCCTCAATCTCGTTGGCCACGGTGAAATAGGTAAGCGAAAAGTTGGTGGTCACCAGCACGGGCGCGTCGGCTCCCGGGTTGCCGATGGGATAGCAGGTCGCCTGCACCTGGATCGGCTTTTGCGGGTCCGTATAGATGTCCTGACGCAGCACGAGCAGGGGGAAAAGGGCCGCCGGGTCGGCGACGTCCAGCAGGAGCACGCTCCCGTACTTCGCGATAAGGCCGGCCGCGTGCGCCGCCGTCCTGGCAGCGTTTTCTCCGCGCACCGCGGCGGCGACCGGAAAGCCAAAGGGGCGAAAACGTTTTACAAGCGCCATGCGGCGCATGGTCACGACGGCCTCGTGGACCTCGCCGGGACCGGTGCCGGCAAAGGCCAGCAGGAGATCTTTGTGGCCGGCCTGCACGGCCTGCTCGCTCATCTCGGCCAGCGTCTCCAGGTCCGGCGCTTCCAGAACCAGGGGTACGTCGTACTTCCGGCCCAGCTCCACCATCACCGCCAGGGTTTCCCGGGCGGCCCCCCAGAGAAGGGGACGTTCCGCCCCCACCGCGGCGAGAACCGCGGCGGCCGCCTCGGGATCGCCGGTTTTGAGAACAAGAGGCAGGCCCGTCTCCCGAAGGGCGGCTTCGGCCGTACGGACAAAACTCTCCTGATCCCCGGATACGTTATCCACGGCCACCAGGTTCACCCTCATTACGATGCCGATGCGCTCAAAGGCCAGCGCCCGGACGGTCTCCAGGCGGGCAGCGAGATCGGCCGGCGGCAGATCATCCCGTACCGTTACCGCGATACCCGGTGGGTGATAGAAGGTCTTGTCGTGGCGGAAGAGGACCGTTTCACCCCCGACCTGCACCTCGCGCTCCCCCCGGCCGATGGTGACCAGGCGCATGGGCGGCTCCGCCGCTGCGCCAAGGGTAGCCCTGGCCTCTTCGGAAGCGTGGGGGCACGCCTCCAGGGAGGCCTTGCCGGCGGCAGCGCCATGGCAAAGGCCATACACGTGGCAAAATGGCAATCGCGGCAGTTAGTTTTTGGCAGCAGTTTATAAATTTGCAGTCCTGTTAAACCCATCGCTTTTCCCTCTCTACCCGGCCTTTACATAATGGGCTCCATGGTCAGCGCGGGATGTTCCTTTTCCTCAAGATAGGGAAGAATCTCGTCGACGGTCGTTCCGACGCCCTCGTCCGCAACACGGTCCAGGAAGTCGGGCAGGCCCAGCTCTTCCGCCCGCTGCCGGATGCCATGGGCCAGGAACTCCTTGAGCTGGCGCGGCATCCAGACCACGCGGAGCATCCCGCCGTCGGCCTGGATGAACCTGCGGCTGACCACGTAAAGCTTCCCGATCCCCATGAATCCCGGCGTCTGTTCGCCGCCGCCCACCATGCCGGCCAGGGTGGAAAAACGCATCCCGCAAGGGGTCTCGCCGGCGTACTCCCGGTTGACGATCATGACGCCGTTCGCTTCCGGCACCACCGCAGCAATGGCTTCGAAGCAGCCGCATGAGGTCATGGGGTTCTCCATGATGGAGTAGAGGTTCAGGGCGGTCACCCTGCCCTGCGAGTGCCGGGCCACCGCCTCGTTGACCCCGCTGTACTGCCCCTTAACCGGGTCGATAACTTCCCCCAGGGGTACCGGCTGGTTGGATCCGGACGGCTTCAATTCGTAGGCCGCCCTGGCATCGAGCCAGCTCACCGACCCGCAAAGGCCGATGCGCTCCGGTGTGACAATGCAGACGTGGGCCGGCGCGAAGGTCTGGCAGAGGGTGCAGGTGTAGAAAACGTCCACCCCTTCGTCGGTAAGGGCGGCCAGCCGGGCATTACGGCCCTCGTAAATTCTCCGGGCGCTTTCCTGCTGCGCCTCGACCTCCTCCGGGTCCGTATAGAGGGTAACCTGCACCTTATCGACCACGGCGGCAAAGTCCCTTTTCAGCTGCGCGTAAATTGCCCGTCCGATATGCTCCAGGCGCAGCCCGGCGGCAAATGCCTTCTTCGCCACGCGGATGCGCAAAAGGTCCCGCTGGCCGATATGCACCACGCCTTCCAGGTAGTTGATGTAATAGTGAAGGCGCCGCTCCAGCACCGGTTCGAAGTCCTCCTGCATCTTCCGCCCGGCCACCTCCACCACAATCCCCAGGGGAACAGTTTCTCCCGCCGGAATCCGGTCGAGTTCGGGTCCGCGGACGGCGACGCGGCCGTCCTCCACCTCGCCCATTTCCCGCATCCGGAGAAGTTCGAAGGCCGGCGCCCGGCCCGCGCCGATCTCGATATGCATGTCGGGACGGCGCACGATTTCCCCCTCAAAGGCGGGGCCGAAGGCCACCGGCACGTCGACCTCGGCCACGGGCACCTTCAGGCCGCGCACCTCCACGGCCCGCGCCACAATCCTGTCGTGGGGAACATTAGCGACCACATGCTCGTAGGTACAGACGCCGTACGGCAGAATTTCCGGGATGTCCGTATCGGCGATGGTGGGAAAACCGAAGTTGATGGCCCCCGCCGCCGTGGCGTACCACTCGTCGGTGACTTCCCCGAGGGCCAGCACGAAGGCGAAGACCCGGTTCTTGTTGTAAAGGAGCACGCGGCGGTAATCGCCGGGCGCAACGCCGCCAAAGGAAAGGGCCACCCGCGCCGCAAAACCCAGGGAGTAGATATGGGCGTAAACCTCCTCGCCGAAGGGCACCAGGCGCGTCGGCCAGCCCAGTTGCACCCCGGCCCGGGACAGTTGCCGGGCGAAGGAGTCTCCGTTGGTGTGGCCGGCCATGAAGACGTAGAGGCACTTCTGCTGCATTTCGCGCGCCAGCCTCACGGCGGTGGCCTCGTCCGGGGCGGCGCCCACTACGGCGGCAAAGCCCGGGGCACGGCCGTCGACGAACTCGATCCCCCGCTCGCGCAGGATGACATCGTCCGCCGCCGCCAGCCAGATGTCGTACACGGGCGGCGGACCCACGGCGTAGCGCAGGCCCTCAATGATTTCCTCGGCGAAAAGGGTAGCCATGCCGGCGTCCAGCGCCGGACCGAGATACGGCGTCCAGAGACGGTCGGGCGGCACGGGAGGGAGAAGCTCCTCCGCGAGGCGCAGCACCCGCTCCATATCGGCCAGCCGGGTCACCTTGAGGCCCGTGATGGCGTAGATGACGGGCAGGTAGTACCCCGTGTTGGGAAACTCCACAGGGCACGACGGCCCGGCGGTATCAAGGGCCTCCCGCAGCCGCTCCCGCGCCCTGGCGACGATGCTGTGCGCACCGCGAATGGCGGCCTGACAAATGATCCTAGACAACCTTGAGCTGCCTCCTCATATCCATATCGTAAAGCACGCGCTCTTTCCGGGTTTCAATACCCAGCGCCCGCCGCTTCTCGTCGATACGGGCGATAATCCGGGCGGCCATCTCCACCGGGTCGGGCTCGTAGAACCACCGGCCCCCCGTGAACTCCTCGATACCGCCAAAGAGGAAGTCGGTAACCGTTTCGCTTCCCGCGGTGGGGAAACTGACGCCGAAACCCACCGTGATGCCGCTGCTCACGAAGTAGTGCCCGATGGCCACCGCCTTTTCGCTCATCCACTCCGGGGCGCAGCCGCAGAGGGGCAGGGCGCTGAGGTCGTCGCCCAGCCCGCCCGCGTGCACCATTTCCGTGGCCGCGATCAGGAGACGCGAGTTGTCGACGCAGGAGCCGCAGTGGAGCACCGGCGGCATTCCCACCGCCTCGCAGACCTCCCGCAGTCCGGCTCCCGCCAGGTCGGCAGCCTCGGGTGTCAGAAGCCCTTCCTTCGCGCAGTTAATGGCGGCGCACCCCGTGGTCAGGACAAGCACGTTGTTGGCGATCAACTCCCTCACCACCGTGGTGTGCAGGTCGCCGAACCGCACCCGCGGGTTGGAGCATCCGACAACCGCCGCCACGCCGCGGATGCGCCCGTTGATGATATTTTCGTTCAGCGGCGTATAGGAGGCCCGGTAGCGCCCTCCGAGCATATACCTGATGGTTTCGTGGGAAAAACCCGCGACGAGATCCACTTCCTCCCGCGGTATCTCCACCGCCCCCCGCCGCGGGAAATTGGCGATGGCCCGCTTTACCAGCTCTCGCGCCGTCTCCCCTGCGCGGTGGGGGTCGAAGGCAACGTGGGCCACCCCGCGGATGCGCGCCCGCGGCGAAGTGGTAACCAGCTCGGTGTGGTAGCAGGCCGCCACCGCCCCCAGCCCCTGCATAACGCACTGGACATCCACCACCATGAGGTCCACGGCCCCCGTGGCAATGGCCAGCTCCTGCTGCAACACGCTCCCGGCCACCGGAACCCCGTGACGCATCAGAAGCTCGTTGGCCGTGCAGCAGATGCCCGCGACGTTGATCCCCCGGGCACCGGCCTGCCGCGCCAGCGCAAGCAGTTCTTCATCGCGGAGGGCAGCAAGGAGCGCCTCGGGAAGGAGCGGCTCGTGGCCGTGCACGACGATGTTGACGTGATCCTCTTTCAAAACGCCCAGGTTGACCTTCCCCCGCACGGGTACCGGGGTGCCAAAAAGCACGTCCTGCAGTTCGGTGGCGATCATGGATCCACCCCAGCCGTCGGCCAGGGACGTACGGGTGCCACCGAGCAGGAGGTGCGCGAAATCCTGGTCCGTGCCCACCGTGGTGCGGTGCAGCAACTCGACGACCTCCATGTCTATACCGCGGGGCGTCACACCCGCCCGCCGCCAGACCTCTTGCCGCCGCTCCGGCGCCCGCCTCACGAAGGGAAGTTCTCCTTCCTGGGCGCCAAACGCTTCCTGGAGGCGTGCGCCTACCCTGAGCGCCAGCGCGTTAATCTCCTCTCCCTCGACAGGGGCAAGTTCCAGGGCCCGGGCCAGGGAGCGCAACTTGGCCTCGTCTCTGATGGCGAATCCTGGTGCCGTCCCACGTGCCGCCGCCAGAAAGGTGTGCAACACCTCGCGGGCGTGATCGCAGTGGGCTGCCGTTCCGGCGGCGATCATGCGGCAGAAATTGCGGGCGGCGATGGTATCCGCCGTGGCGCCGCAAACGCCGGTCTGGAGGGCGGCAATATCCTCGCTGACCCGGCACGGCCCCATGCTGCAGATGCGGCAGCAGGTTCCGCCGCTCCCAAACGGGCAGCGCTTGCGGGTTGCGGCCCGGCTGAACATGGTTTCCACGCCTTCGCGGGCCGCCTTGGCCAGGACCTGCCTGGTAGCACGGCAGGATGTTTCCCGTGGGCTCATGTGTCTTCCTCCCCTTCCACGGCCACAGCTACGGTAACGGGCACGGTTGTCTGGCCGGGAACGGCCAGTTTATTAAAGGCGCTGCCGAACGCCGGCAGGGTAACAACCCCGGCCGGCAGGGTAGCGTCGGGGACAGCCCGGACGCGCACGGTCCCCGCCGCGCTGTATACCACAACCGGGTTGCCCGCGGCGCCGATACCCATCAGGGCAGCATCCTCCGGGGAAAGGCGCAGGCAATCGGCCTGCGGATCGGCGGCGTGCAGACCGGCGTTTTCGGAAAGCGAAGTACGGTAGGCGCGGTACGGCGCGGCGTACGCGGCCAGCAGGAAACCGGAGCCGCCCTTTCCCGCCGTTACGGGAGATCCCGGCTGCCGGTCACCTTTTCCCCGGCCAACCGGAGGTGCCGTGGCGCCGTGGCGGGACGCCGCGACAATTTTCTCCGCAAGACGGGACAGTACTTCGGTAACCGGGGGAACGGGGGCGCCAACCGCGGCCTGGAACTCCCTTACGGTTCCGTCGTACGCCACCACGGTGCCACCGGTTTCCGGCGGCGCCGTAGACGGGAGCACAACGTCGGCCATGGCCGCCGTGGGGGTCAGGAAGAGGTCCTGCACAACCAGGAACTCCAGGCCGGCCAGCCGCGCCCGCACCGCGTCGGACCCGGGAAAGGCGGTCAGGGGATCTTCACCCAGAACGTAGAGGGCGCGCAGGGCGCCGTTATCGCTATAAAGGAGGTCCCCGTCTCCGGACGTGAAGGCTCCCGCCCGGAAAAGCCCCCACAGGTTGGGAATGCCTGACCCGGGGAAAACACCTCCCGGCACCCGCCCAACGAGGCCGGCCAGATGCAACGCCGCCCGGACCGCATCGGGTGTCAGGCCGTCAATGGCAAAAACAACCACCGCCCCCGCTGCCGGGTCGCCGAGGAGGGCGGCCACCTCTTTAACCGCGTCCTCCCCGACGCCGGTATCCGTCCGTTCCGCCTCCAGCCCCCGCAGCGCCTCTTCTAGACCGGCTCCGGGAGAAAACGGCACCTGGTGCCCGGCATACCGCCTTTGCCGTATGACGCGGGCCGCGATCTGCTCCAGAAGGGCGGCCTCCATGCCGGTCCGGCAGCGCAACCACAGGTTTGCCGCCCGGGCCGCACGGCTTTCCCGAAAATCAACAACGATGAGGGTCGCCCCCCGGCTAACGGCTTCCCTGATGCGCGGCCACACCCCCGGCACACGGTCCGTAACATCGCCGACAACCAGCAGGCAACCCGCCCTGGCGAGGTCGTCCGGCGCGGCGCACCCGCCGTTGCCGAAGAGGCGCACCAGTTCCTGTAGGGTGGCAGGACCAATACACGATAGGATGCTCCCTACGTAAGTGCCCTGGAGCTGCTCCCGTATGAAGCGGCAAAACGCGGACATCTCCTCGGCGGCAACTCCGGCTCCGATGATACCGCCCACCGCCCCCGAACCGTGGCGGCGGGATACTCCCGCCAGCCCGGCGGCGGCCAGGTCCAGAGCCTCATCCCAGGCGGCAGGCACGAGCGCGCCGTTTTTCCTCACCAGGGGTGCGGTCAGGCGCCGCTCGCTGGACAGGTAAGGCCAGCCGAAGCGGCCGCGGATACAGAGGTAATCGCCCGGCGAGGGAGCGCGGGCCCGCACGACCCGCCCATCCCTGGTGTCCAGGCGCACGGCGCACCCCAGCCCGCAGTGGGTGCACACCGCCGGTTTTCCTTCCAACTCCCAGACACGCCCCTGGCCCCGGCGGGTCTTTTCCAACAGGGCTCCTGTGGGGCAAACCTCCACGCAGGAGCCGCAGAAATCGCACCCCACCTCGGCCAGCGATTTCCCGAAGGGCGTGTCAACCTTAGTTTCCAGGCCCCGGCGCACATAGTCGAGGACCCCCGTGCCCCTTGTCTGGCAGGCCCGGACGCAGCGCCCGCAGAGGACGCAGAGATTCGGATCGCGGAAAATAAAGGGGTTGCCGTTCTCGACGGCGTAGCCGGGATGCTCCTGCGGGAAGACGTCCCGCCTCGCTCCCAGTTCGTAGGCATAGCGCTGCAGGAGGCACTCGCCGCTTTTTTCGCAGGCCAGGCAGTCGCCGGGATGGCGGGAAAGGAGGAGTTCCAGGACAAAGCGGCGCATACGGCGCAACTCCTCGGTCTGCGTGCGGACCCGCATCCCTTCCCGGACCTTGTAGCGGCAGGAAACGACGGGCCGCGACAGCCCCTCAATTTCCACAAGGCACAGGCGGCACGCGCCGGTGCTTTCCAGCCCGGGGCAGTAGCAGAGGTGCGGGATGTCTACGCCCGCGGCGGCCGCCGCTGCAAGAACCACCGTGTCCTCGGGCACTGCAACTTTCGTGCCGTCTATTTCCAGGTTGACCATTCTTCCCAAACCATGCCGCCTCCTTACGTTCATACCGCCACAATGGCTTCTTCGGGGCACGCCGCGATACATGCGCCGCACCGGTTGCACCTGGCCCCCAGGATCTCGTAGGGCCGGCAGGCCGCCCTGTAAGGCGGAACCGGCGCACCGACAATGGCGCCCTCCGGACAAAGCCCGCGGCACC
>JBFMHQ010000006.1:49496-58217 GCA_040751815.1 Bacillota bacterium
GTCGCGTCCTGAATGCAGCCCATGGGGCAGACGGCGGCGCAGGTGCCGCAGCGCGTGCAGAGGGTCGGGTCGATGTAGTAGTCGTCGGTGGTCTCCACCACGGCCCCCGCAGGGCAGCTGGCCCGGCAGAGACCGCAGCGGACGCATTCTTCGCCGATTCTGTAGATTTTCATGGCCGCGCAGGCACCGGCCGGACACCGTTTTTCCCTGATATGCGCCTCGTACTCCTCGCGGAAGTACCTGAGCGTGGAAAGAACCGGATTGGGGGCCGACTGGCCCAGGCCGCAGAGGGAGGCCCGCGCGATGTATTTCCCCAGTTGTTCCAGGCGGTCCAGATCGTCCTCCCGCCCGGCACCCTGCAGGATGCGGTCGAGGATCTTGAGCATCTGGTAGGTCCCGATGCGGCACGGCGGGCACTTACCGCAGGACTCCCGTTGCGTGAAGGCCAGGAAATACCGTGCCAGGCGCACGGCGCAGGTGTCCTCGTCCACCACCACCAGCCCACCGGAACCCATCATGGCTCCGATTTCCTTGAGGGAGTCGAAATCGACGGGCACGTCGAGATGCTCCGCCGGCACGCAGCCGCCGCTGGGCCCGCCGATTTGCGCGGCTTTAAACTTTTTGCCACGGGGTATGCCGCCGCCGATGTCAAAAACAATCCGGCGCACGCTTACGCCCATAGGCACCTCGATAAGGCCGGTGTGCAACACGTTACCGGAAAGGGCGAAAATCTTGGTCCCCTTCGACCCCGCAGTTCCGAGGCGGGCGTACCAGGCTGCGCCCCGCTCGATGATCAGCGGTACGCTGGCAAAAGTCTCCACGTTGTTAAGGCACGTGGGCAGCCCCCAGAGACCGGCCTCCACGGAGCGCGGTGGCGTGACCCGGGGCATCCCCCGTTTCCCCTCTATGGAATACATGAGCGCCGTGGACTCGCCGCAGACAAACGCCCCCGCGCCGCGCTTGATCTCGATGTCAAAGGAAAAGCCGGTGCCCAGTATATCTCGCCCGAGGAGCCCCTTTTCCCTGGCCTGCTCTATGGCGGCCTGTAGATGCTCGACGGCCAGAGGGTATTCCTCCCGCACGTAGATGAAGCCCTCGGTGCAGTTGCCGATGGCGTAGGCGCAGATGAGCATGCCCTCAAGTACGGCGTGCGGGTCGCCTTCCATCAAACTCCGGTCCATGAAGGCTCCCGGGTCCCCCTCGTCCCCGTTGCAGATCACAAATTTCCGGCTGCCCGCGGCGGCCCGCGCCGCTTCCCATTTCCGGCCGGTGGGAAACCCTGCCCCGCCCCGGCCCCGCAGGCCCGACTCTTTCACGACGGCAATGACCTGTTCCGGCGTCATGCTGCCCAGTACGGTTCCCAGGGCACGGTAGCCTCCCGTGGCCGCGTATTCGTCGATGCTGGCCGGGTTGATGTGACCGCACCGGCGCAAAACCAGGCGTTCCTGGTGCCTGAAAAAGGGAATCTCGGCAACCGTACGGGCTGCCACTCCCCGAACAGGATCGCGGTAAAGCAGGCGGTCTATAAGCTGCCCGCGCCCGAGGGTAAGGTCGGCAATCCCGGCGGCGTCGCCGGCCCGCACCCGGCAGTAAAATATACCCTCCGGGTCCAGGGTCACCAGCGGCCCGTGTTCGCAAAAGCCGTGGCAACCGGTTTCCACGACGGTCGGCGCCAGGCCCGCGCCCTCGATTTCCCGGCGGAGCGCGGCGGCAACTTCCAGCGCACCGGCCGCCCGGCACGCCGTGCCCGTGCAGACCCGCACCCGGGGCCGCCCGTTGCGCAGGCGGGTTTCCATTGCGTCGCAATAGGCGGAGAGTTCTGCGAGATTCGCCAACCTGGTCACCGGACGTCTTCTCCCTCCCGCAGGCGCCTGGCGATCCTGACCGCCTCCCGGCCGCCGACCACGCGCCCGTCTACCGCCACGACCGGTGCCAGGGCGCAGCAACCCACGCAGTTCACCGTTTCAAGGGTATATGCCAGGTCGGCGCTCGTTTCCCCGGGCTCAATTCCCAGAACGCCGGCCAGGTCTCGTACCAGCTTCTCGGCGCCGCGGACGTGACAGGCGGTGCCGGTACAGACGCGCACCGCATGCCTCCCGCGGGGGTGAAAATAGAAGCGGTCGTAGAACGAAGCCACGCCGTAGACGTGCGCCGGGGTGACCCCCAGCACGTCCGCAATGGCCCGCAGCGCTTCCTCGGGGAGGTACCCAAGGGCACGCTGCACATCCTGCAGCGCGTGCACCAGGACCCCCTCCCGCCCGCGGTAAGGTAAAACAAGTTCCGCTGCCTGCTCGTAGAACCCGTTCTGCACGGTCAAACCGCTCCTTTGCCGTATGGCAGTTTCCCGGCGGCCAGAGCCGGGTAGATACCAGAAGTATAGAGAAAAGGCCGTTTCCCGGGCAACGGTTCGGCTGTGAAATGCTCGCATGGCGCCGCGAACTGCTGTTAAAACCGTGCCGGAGTACTGCGGCGCCGCTTGCCGGAACCGTTCACGGCCGTTTTTTGCCGTTGGGGGAGTTTTTCTGGCCGTTTGGGGAAATCAGGGCACCTATTTCCCCCGGGGTCAACCGGTCATGCACCTCCCCATCCAGGAGAACCACCGGTGCCAGCCCGCAGGCGCCCACGCAGGCCACGGTCTCCAGGGAGAAGCGGCCGTCAGGTGTGGTCCCCCCGGGCTCGATGCCCAGGGCGGCGCTCAGCGCCTGCAGGATTTCCTGCCCGCCGCGCAAGGCGCACGCCGTTCCGGTACAAACCTGCAGCGTGTGCTCCCCGCGGGGGGCAAAACGGAACCGGCTGTGGAAGGTCACGATGCTGTAAACCCGGCTCAGCGGCAGGCCGAACTCGCGTGCCAGCGCTTCGGCCGCCGCGCGGGTGATGTAGCCGTCCCGCTGCTGGACGGCGATAAGTCGTTCCATCAGGGCGTAGCGGCAGCTCACTTACTCCTGCACCCCACTTTCTCCAGCCTTACGGCGGAAATCTTAAAGGCCGGCGTGCCGGCCTCGGCATCCAGGCCCGCCCCCGTCAGGCGATTGGCCGCCGCTTCGGCGTAATGGAAGGGCATGAACAGCTCCTCCTCACGGACCGCGTGACTCAAACGGACGGCGGCCTCGACGCTCCCGCGCCGGGAAACGAGACGCACCGTTTCCCCCTCCTTCACGTCAAGCTTCACCGCCAGCAAAGGGTTTATCTCCACGTACGGAGCCGGCGCCAGGGCGTGGAGCGCGGTGCGGCGGGTCAGGGAACCGCTGTGGTACTGGTAGCGGTTCCGGCCGGTGACGAGCAGATACGGGTATGCGGCGGACGGCTCCTCCGCAGGCGGAACAAAGGATACGGCGTGAAATCGGGCGCGGCCGCGCGGAAAGCCGGTGGTGTGCAAAATGGGCGTTCCCGGATGATCCACGGTGGGGCAGGGCCACTGCAGGCCCCCCTTGATCAGCCGCGGGTAGGTGATCCCGCCGTAAGCGGGCACAAGGGCCGCGATTTCCCGCATCACTCCTGCCGGCGACGCGGGGCCTAAAGATGTGCCGCAGTACGCCGCCAGCGCGCGGATAATGTCCAGATCGGTCCGGCTCGCGCCCGGAGGCGGCACGGCCCGCCGCACCAGTTGCACGCGCCGCTCGGTGCTGGTCACCGTCCCGGTTTTTTCCGCCAGGGCGGCGGCCGGCAGGACCACGTGGGCGCGCTGCGCCGTCTCGGTGAGGAAGATGTCCTGCACCACAAGGAAATCGAGTCCGGCCAGGGCGTCTTCCAGCCTGCCGGTATCGGCGTCCGTAACGAGGGGATTCTCGCCCATTATGTACAGGGCGCGGACCCCACCCGCGGCGGCGGCTTCGGCCAGTTCCGAGGCGCGCAGGCCCGGTTGCGCGGGAACGGGCGCGCCCCAGGCGGCGGAAAAGAGGCGTCGGGCCTCGGGATCGGCAACCGGGCGGTATCCGGGCAAAAACTCCGGCAGCACCCCCACGTCGCAGCACCCCTGCACGTTGTTCTGCCCGCGGAGGGGGTTGACTCCGCTTCCCGGTTGGCCGACGTTCCCGGTAAGAAGGGCCAGGTTGGCCAGGGCCAGCACCGCCGCCGTACCCCCCGTGTGCTGCGTGACCCCCATGGCGTAGACGATGGCGGCGGGCTTCGCGGTGGCGTAGAGGACGGCCGCCCGGCGGATATCTTCCGGGGCCACGCCCGTAACCGCCGCCGCCCGCTCGGGTGTCCAGGAGCGCACGGCAGCCAGCAGGTCGGTGAATCCCTCGGTGCGTGCGGCGATGAACCCCCGGTCCTCCAGGCCGGCGTCGGTGATAACGTGGGCCATCGCGTTGAGGAGCGCGATATCCGTCCCGGGGCGCACCTGCAGGTGCAGGTCGGCCGCCTCCGCCAGCTCCGTGCGGCGCGGGTCGACGACCAGAAGCCGCGCACCACGATCCAGGGCACGCCGTATACGGTAGGCAACGACCGGGTGGGCCTCGGTGGTATTCGAGCCTACAATCAGGAAGCATGCCGCCTGTTCGAGATCGTCTATGGAATTGGTCATCGCGCCGCTGCCAAAGGCCCGACCGAGCCCAACAAGGGAAGGCGCGTGTCAGAGACGGGCGCAGTGGTCGATGTTGTTGGTACCCAGAACCACCCGGAAAAACTTCTGAAAAAGGTAGTTCTCCTCGTTGGTGCATTTGGCCGAGCCCAGGGCCGCAATCGCGCCGGGGCCGAACTTTTCCCTCAAGCGCAGGAGGTTGGCGGCAACGTATCGTAGCGCCTCTTCCCAGGTGGCGGGTTGCAGCCGCCCGTCCCGCCGCACGAGGGGTTGCGTCAGCCGCTCCGGATGGTGGACGTAATCCTGGGCGAAGCGCCCCCTGGCGCAGAGCATGCCGTGGTTCGGCGGTCCGTCGGCTCCCTCCGCGCCGATAACCCTTCCGTTCTTGACGACCAGGTAGACATTGCACCCGCCGCCGCAGTAGCTGCAAACTGTGCGTACCCGTTTGAGTTCCCACTCCCGGCCCTTGCCCCGGCGGAACTGTGGTATAAGGGCGCCCGTGGGACAAACCTCCACGCAGTTGCCACAGAAGACGCACCCCGCCTCCTCCGGCGTCCGGCCGAAGGGAGTGCCGACCCGGGTGTGCCTTCCCCGTCCTACAAAATCGATGGCCGACCTGCCGGCTACTTCGCGACAGACGCGCACACAGCGCCCGCAAAGGATGCACTTCCCCCGGTCGCGGAGAAAAAAGGCGTTTTCGTCGGTACCGCCGGCGGGCAGGCGGCGGCCGTCAGGCTCGACGCCGTACAGGTAGGCGTAAGCCTGCAGCCGGCAGGCGCCGTTCTTTTCGCAGGTCAGGCAGCCGGCCGGGTGTGCCGCGAGCAGAAGGCGCAGAATTTCCCGCCGGGCGGCAATTACCCGCGCCGAAGCCGTCGACACCCGCATCCCTGCCGCGGCGGGGGTGCAGCAGGCCGGCTCCAGGCGCTCTGAGCCGTCAATTTCAACGACGCACAGGCGGCAGTTGCCGTCCGGTGTTAGCAGCGGGTGGTGGCACAGGGTGGGTATCTCCACCCCCGCGGCCCGACAGGCGTCGAGGACGGTAGCCCCCGCAGACACCGTCACCTCTTTCTGGTCGACAAACAGAGCCAGCCTCTCCATGCAGAAATCCTTACCCCCGGAAGGTAAATCGTTTTTCACAGGGCAATGGCCTGCCGCGGGCAGATGCGGGCGCAGGTGCCGCAACGGATGCAGCTGCGGCTGTCAACAACGTGTGGTTCCTTTGGCCGTCCGGTAATGCAGCCGGCCGGGCAGGCCCTGGCGCACAGCCCGCAACCGCGGCAGCGGGCGGCGTCTATTTTCACGCGGCGCAGTTCGGGGCAGACCCCTGCCGCGCAAACCCTTTCCTCAATGTGCCGCGTGTATTCCTCCAGGAAGTACGTCAGGCTGCTGAGGACGATATTGGGGGCCTCCCGGCCCAGGCCGCAAAGGGCCGTATCCTTGAGCAGCCGCGCCAGCGTCTCAAGTTCGGCCAGATGCCGCTTCTCGCCCCGGCCCGCGACGATGCGCTCGATAAGGGTCGCCATGCGGGGCAGGCCTTCGCGGCATGGGGCGCATTTTCCGCACGATGCCGCGGCGGAAAAGCCCACGACCAGTTTAACGAGGTGCAGAACGCAATCCTCTTCACCCAGCACGGCGATTTCGCCCGCTCCGATGGGAGCGCCGTGCTCGCGCGGGCCCTTGTAATCCAGCGGCAGATCGAGTAAGCCCGGGGGCAGGCATCCACCTGAAGGGCCGCCCAGATGTACGGCCCTGATCCTGCCCCCTGCCACCCCGCCTCCGACGCGCCCGATAACATCGCCAAGGAGCGTCCCCAGCGGCACTTCGACAAGGCCCGGGCGGTTTACCCTCCCGGTCAGGGTGAAAACCTTGGTCCCCGTGTTGCCCGGCACACCCAGCGCGGCATAACCGGCGGCCCCCCGCTGCAAAATCCGGGGGATGTTGGCCAGGGTCTCCGGGTTGTGGACCACGGTAGGGCAGGCGTCAAGACCGCGTTCCACCGGGTAGGGGGGCCGTTGCCGGGGCACGCTGCGCTCCCCCTGCAGCGAGGCGATGAGGGCCGTTTCCTCGCCGGCAACATAGGTGCCGCACGTTTCCACAACGCGCACGACGAAGCTGAAACCGGTCCCCAGGATATCCTCGCCCAGGAGACCCTTCTCTTCTGCCTGGCGCACCGCCAGGCGCACGCGCTCCAGGGCCAGCCTGTTTTCCGCCCGGATATTGATAAATCCCTCGTGCGCGCCCACTGCGTACCCGCAGAGGGCCATGCCTTCCAGTATTGCGTGGGGATCGCTCTCAAAAAGCACGCGGGAAACAAAGATGCCCGGGTCGCCCTCGTCTCCGTTGCAGATGACGAATTTCCGGGGGCTCCGCGCCCCGAGGGCCAGGCGCCATTTCTCCCCTACCGGGAAGCCGCCGCCCCCGCGCCCGCGCAGGCCGGCAAGGTCCACTTCGGCGCAAACTTCCTCGGGACGCATGCCGGTAAGTGCCCGGGCCAGGGCCGCATACGCACCACCCGCAACTGCGTCCTCGACGCTCTCCGGGTTTATCCTCCCGCACCGCGCCAGGCAGAGGCGCGTTTGCTCTTTTAGAAAAGATTTCAGGCTCTCCCGTCGATCGTCCGGTTCGGGTCGCCGGCGTACGAGGTGCGCCTCAAGGAGGGAGGCCACCCTTTCGGGCGCCACGTCGGTATAGGTCAGCGTGAACCCCCCGGGGCAGGCAACTTCCATAATAACCTCGTAGACGCACGCCCCAAGGCATCCTACCGGTTCGGCAACGCCGTCAACCCCAAGCCCCGCAAGGGCGGCGCGGGCCGCTTCGAGGACGGTCGCGGCGCCCGCCGCAAGGCCGCAACTGCCCATGCCGACCCTGACTTTTACCTTCCCTTCACGCGCCGCCCGCCACGCCCGCGCTTCCTCCAGAAGAAGTTCATAAGCCGGCGGCAGAGACATTCCCATCTGCCCCCGCCGCGCCGGCCAGGCGCCCCGCCGCTTCCACTGTGTTCGCCAGGAGCATGGCCACCGTCATGGGGCCGACGCCGCCGGGCACCGGGGTGATGGCCGCGGCACGCGGCGCCACCGTCGCGAAGTCCACGTCCCCTACCAGCCGGCCATCCACCCGGTTAATGCCGACGTCTATCACCACGGCCCCCTCCTTCACCATTTCCCCCGTGACCATCCGCGGCCGACCTACAGCCACTACCAGAATGTCGGCCTGCGCCGTTATCCGGGCAAGGTCCGGCGTGCGGGAATGGCACACGGTAACGGTGGCATCCCGCTGCAAGAGCAGAAGCGCCGCGGGTTTGCCGACGATGTTGCTGCGGCCCACGACCACGGCGTGCTTGCCGCGGATGGGAATGTGGGACCGTTCGAGAAGCGTGATGATACCGCGCGGCGTGCACGGCACCAGGCACGGCTCTCCGCTGACCAGGCGGCCGGTGTTCAGGGGGTGGAAGCCATCGACGTCTTTCTCCGGCCGGATGGCCCCGATTACCAGCCGCGGGTCGAGGTGCGGCGGCAGGGGCAGCTGTACCAGGATGCCGTGGATGTCGGCCCTGGCGTTCAACTGCGCGAGGAGGCGGAACACCGCATCCGCCGGCGTGCCTGCCTCGAGGCGGTAAACCTCGGAGGCGAGGCCCACCTCCCGGCAGGCAGCCTCCTTATTGCGGACGTAAGCCTGCGACGCCGGGTTGTCCCCGACCAGGATAACCGCCAGCCCGGGCGGCTGCCCGTACCTCTCCCGGAAAGCGCTAACTTCACGTGCGACTTCGGCCCTGACCTGCGCGGCGATGGCCTTCCCGTCCAGGATACGTGGCTGCATATGCCTGACGCCCCCTTAGAAAAATCGAGTTCAAGGTATAACAAAGACGCGGGCCCGTGCCCGCCTGGGGTAAGGGGAGCCTGTGCTCATAATTTTACGGACGGGAAAGAAGAGGGCAAGAAAAACGCCGCCAGTTGCCGCCTTGCGGCGGCGGGTTGCCGGTTAACCGTCGCGGAAAGCCGTCGACCGGCCAACTCAAGGTAGTTGACCGGACGGTCCCGGCGAGGTAGGCTAGGGTCGAAGGTGCTGGTGGCTACGGAGCCCTCCGCCCGGGTTATGCTATGCGCAGGGAACACACTTAACATTAGCAAGATGGGAGTGATGGCCATGGTTAAAAGGCGCATCGTCAGGATCGACGAGGAGAAATGCAACGGGTGCGGGCTTTG
>JBFMHQ010000060.1:0-4637 GCA_040751815.1 Bacillota bacterium
GCACTACCGGAGGAAGTGAAGGCCGGGCGGCGTCCCGGACCACCCCCGCTTTGCTCCGGGCCAACCTCTTTCCCGGCCTATCGGCCAACCGCTCCGGCCGGCTTTTATCCCTTTTCCTTACCCTTGCGGCGGGATATTTTTCTCCCTTGACGCCCTTATCGTAGTAGTGTATTATTACGATAGAACAGTTGGCTGGAGGGTCGGCCTTGGAATTCCGCCACGACAGGCCAATATACCTGCAGATTGTGGAGGAGATCGAGCGCCGCATCGTCCGGGGCGAACTTCCGCCCGGTGCGCAGATCTCCTCCGTGCGGGAACTGGCCGCCGGTCTGCGGGTCAATCCCAACACGGTGCAGCGGGCCTACCAGGAGCTGGAACGCCGGGGGATCATCTTTACCCTGCGGGGCCAGGGAACCTACGTGCGGCAGGACCCGGACATGGTGGCGCAGCTGCGGGTGCGGGCCGCGCGGGAGGCGGCCCGGCGCTTCTGGGCCGAAACCCGCGCCCTGGGCCTGACGCCGGAGGAAACGCTGGCGTTCATCCTTGAAACCGGCCATACCGAAAACGGAGGGGAAGGAACGGGTGGAAACGGTTGTTGAAGTCAGGGGGCTGGCGAAGCGGTTCGGGCGCGTCTGGGCGCTGCGGGAGGTGAACCTGGCCATCCCGCGCGGCGCCATCTGCGGCCTCCTCGGCGTGAACGGGGCCGGCAAATCCACGCTGCTGCGCATCCTGGCCGGGGTGCAGCGCCCCACCTGCGGCGAGGTGCGGGTTGCGGGCTTACCCCCGGGGCGCCTCAGCAAGGCACGGGTGGCCTTCGCGCCGGAGATAGACCATTTTTACCGCTGGATGGACGTGGGGGATGCCCTGGAATTCAGCGCGTCCTTTTTCGGCGATTTCGACCGGGTACGGGCGATTGAACTTCTCCAACTGATGCAGCTCAGGCCCGCGAGCCCCATCGACGGCCTTTCCCGGGGCCTGCGGGCGCGGCTGAAACTCGTCCTGGTCCTGGCCCGGGATGCGGACCTCATCCTCCTTGACGAACCCTTTTCCGGCATCGATCCCATCTCCCGGGACCGGATTATGGAGGGCCTCCTCCACGGCTACCGCGCCTCCCGGACCACGGTTCTCCTGGCGACGCACCTGGTCGGGGAGGCCGAGGCCCTCTTCGACCGGGTCGTTTTTCTGCACAACGGGCGGGTGGTTCTTGATGAGGAGGCCGAGGCGCTGCGCGCGGGCTCCGGGCGCTCCATAGACGAAATTTTCAGGGAGGTGCTGGCGTGAGGGCGTTCTGGCGACTTTGTGTGCACGAACTGTGCGGGCTCCCGGCCTATCTCCTCTGCGGGCCGGCAGCGGCGGCCGCGTTGATGCTTTACCTGACGGTGCGCCGCCACACTCTCGAGCCAGATGCGATCTTCGGCTGGGCCATGCTGGCCCTGGTGCTGCTGGACGTTCTGGCCTTGTGGCTTGGCGCCTCGGTGGTGCAGCGGGAATGGGACAGCGGCAGCGTCTACCAGTTGTTAAGCCTGCCGGTGAGCGGCCACGCCATTGCCGGCGCCAAGCTGGCCGCCGCCCTGACCGTGGCTCTGGTCCCGGCGGTGATGCTCGTCCTGGGGTTGCTGGGCATCTTCTGGCCGGGCGGCATTTCTTCTTTCGCGCCGCCGCTTCCTTTTGGCGTCGGCGGGCGCTACGGGGGGCCGTCCGAACTCATTTATGCCTATTTTATCTTTGGCCCCTCCATTGCGAAGCTTTTTCAGTGCCTTAACGGGCGTGCTGCTGCGCGTCACCGGCATCTGGATCCGCTCTCCCCTGCGCTGGCTTCCCGGCGCGGCCCTTATCGGCGCCTGGTTTTACGGTTACCCCTTTCTCGATCTGTTAGACTGGTGGCCCGCCGGCGGGCCAGATCTTCCCTTTCCGGGCGGCATCATAGTTTCCGGCGGCGAAGCCACCTTCTTTTTCGTCTACCTGCCTCTCTGGCCGGTGCTGGCCGTCCTTGCCGCCGGCGCGCTCCTTTTCTGGTTGGCCGGCTGGCTTTTCGAGCACCGGCTCGAGGTGTGAATTAAGGCCCTTTCCCGACACCGGTGCCCTGTTCAAACGCTACCGGAGAGAGGAAGGCTCACGGGTTAAAAAGTCCCTGTTATTTGGCCTCCTCCGGAAAAAGCGCGGCCCCGCGTTGCGGGGCCGGCGCCTTTGCAGGGCAAAGAAGGTTGTCAATTATTCGATGGGCACGCGGTGGGTTTTGGGTTTCCCGGCTTCGGCCTTGGGGATGCGTACCTCGAGGATGCCGTTCGCGAGTTTCGCCCTGGCCTGGTCCGGTTTCACCTCTACCGGCAGCGGCAGGGTGCGGGAGAAACTCCCGTAGAAGCGTTCGCTGTGGTAGTAGTCCTCCTCTTTGACCTCGCGGGCGCGCTTGACTTCACCCTTGATGCTCAGGCTGTCGGGCGTAACAACCACCTCGATGTCGTCTTTCGAGGCAATGCCCGGCAGCTCGGCCGAAGCCACGACCTCGTCTTCCGTCTGGTACACGTCGACGCGCGGCGCAGCCACCTCCCGCCACGGCGGGCGGAGCGCGTCCCACATCCTGTTCATTTGCTCGCGCAGGCTCGCCAGTTCGGCAAACGGGTCCCAGCGTCTGAGACTCATACGGCCACCTCCTCAGGTTTTTAAGTTAGTTTTCCCCTTAGAAGGCAAAATGTATTTTAGCCTGTCCACCCGCTGCTGTCAACAGGGGTCCAGGCACTCCCGCCATGGGAGGCTCCGTTTGCGGCGCAAAAAGTCCCAGAGGCGTTCGAGTTTTTCTTGTACATCCCGCCATCCCCAGCGGGCCGGAAGGTTAGCCGACCGCACGGTTATCACCCTCCCTGTCATTTTCTGGTGTTTAAGGTGAGTATAGATAGCCTTCGTAATGAAGTCAAGTTATAACAATTACAATTTATGTGCTGCATAGGCCTGGTTTTTCACTTCAATTTAAGTGACGACCGGCTCTTACCGGTCCTTATTGCTTAATTAAAACATCCTTGAAAGAAATATACGGGCAAGAGTTACAAAAATTTTACTCCTTTTTAACATTACCTTAAAACTAAGGCGCATAAATTTAAAATTCCTATGGTAATAAGAATGGGAGTAATCCGGCTCAAGAATGTGGACAAACCTATAAGGGGGTTTTAAACTTTGCGGCGGGCGAAGACCGCGCCCAAGCACCTGAAGCATCTGCTGGCCGTATTCCTGGTCCTGGTGATGGTGGCCGGCGTCCTGCCCTTTGCGCCCGTGGGGGCGGGGCAGGCGGAGGCGGCAGCCGAAACAGGCCAGGTAGTCATCAATGAATTCGGTCAGGGTACAAGCGGTAATTCCTTTGAGTGGGTGGAGCTGGTGGTTGTGGGCACCGGCCCGGGTTCCACGGTGGACATGCGGGGCTGGGACCTGGGCGACACCTCGCCTGGAGATCTTTCTTTCACCAATGACGCCAGGTGGTCTGCCGTTCCTGCCGGTACCATAATTGTCATTTATAACAATGTAACCGGCAAGACATCTAACTTCCCGGCAGACGACCTGGATTTTGGGAATGGCGATTTTAACGCCGTAATCCCTCATAATAATACCACCCTTTTCTCCGGCAACTGGGGTGGCTTGAATAACTCCGGCGGGGATGCGGTGGTTTTAAGGGATGCTTCGGATCAGGTAGTTGACGGCATTTCCTATGGCACCGATACAACCCAGACTCCTCAATTAAGCCTTGTTGGCTCAACCAAAGCCGCCCGTTATAACGGCGGTGATGCTGCCGGGGTGAATAATGCCGCTAATTGGAGCATTATTAACGATGGCGCCACTCCGGAAACTACCCCCGGAGCCGGCAACAATGAGGCCAATACCAGCTGGATCAACAGCCTGCGCTCTGGAGGCGGCGGTGGCGACACAACACCCCCGGTCCTTGTCTCGGCCACCGTCAACGGCAACCAATTGGTGCTTACTTATAATGAAACACTAGATAGTGCTTCCGTGCCCTCAGCAGTCTATTTCACCGTGAAGGTGAACGGCCAGGCGCAAGCTTCTCCCGCCAGCGTTTCCATTTCCGGCAGCCAGGTAACCCTCACCCTGGCGGCGGCCGTTAATGCGGGCGATACGGTAACCGTCAGCTATACCAGGGGTGACAACCCCCTTCAGGACACCGCAGGCAATGACGCGGCTGAGTTCACTGACCAATCTGTAACCAACAATACACCAGCGGCAGCTTTAACGGTTTCCGCAGCCCGGGCGGCGGCTAGCGGTACTACCGTCACCACGCGGGGTGAGGTAACGGCGGTGCTGGGAACCAGCGCCTGGATGCAGGACAGCACCGCCGGTATCCGTCTGTACGGTGGCAACATCACCAGCGTGCAGGTGGGCCAGGAGGTAGAGGTTACCGGGACTGTCAAAGATTATTATGGAGATCGCGAGATCGAAGTTTCTTCATATACTGTACTCTCTGGCGATAATTTCCCAACTCCCATCCCCAGTGCCGTCACCATCGACCAGGTGGGCGAGGCCAATGAGGGTCAGTTGATTAGAATAGAAAACGCGTGGATTGTCAGCGACTACACCTCCGGCAGCGGTGGAGTGTACATTACCACCGATGGGACAAATAAGCTTCTGGTTTACGCCCA
>JBFMHQ010000061.1:0-4396 GCA_040751815.1 Bacillota bacterium
TTTACAAACGGCGCGAAAGAAAGGAGAGAAGATACATGCCGCGACTCTGTTGCGGCTGCGGGCGCCGGCTGGCCGCCGCCCTTCTGGCCGCGGCCTTCCTCGCCGGGTGCGCCCGGCCGGCGACACAGCAGCCCGCGGGTGAAGGGAAACCTCCTCCGGCGCCGGCCGTACGGCAGGCCCAAGCCGGGTTTGCCGCGTACAAAGAAGTCCCCGTGAACGTCAGGCCCGCCGTTCCCCCCTACCGGGTGGCGCCCGACCTGGGCAACGTCACCAACCGCGACAGGTTCCGTCTCTCCCCGGAGGCGCAAAGGCTCCTGGCCCGGAACGGCTTCGTAGTCACGGAGCTGCCCCACCCGCCCTACGGCTTTAACGAGTTCTTCGGCCTTTACGAAGACAACCGCTACGCGGCGGTGCCCAGCTTCATCACCACCGACGCCATGCTGCACAACTACCACCTTTTCTTCAGCCACCTGCTGCGCACCCTGGAGAAGGAAAAACTTGGCCCGGAACTCAAGGCCCTCACCGCGTCCATGCTGGCGGGGGCCGGGGAGCAGTATAAAGCCCTTAAGGGCACGCCGTGGGAGAACGCCGCCCGGCGCAACGTCGCCTTCTTCGCCGTGGCCGCCAGGCTGCTCGACCCCGGCGCGGCCATTCCCGCCCCGGTCCGGCAGGAGGTGGAGCAGGAGCTTTACCTCATCGGGCGGCAGCAGGGGGTGGTGCCTTCTCCCGTTATGAACATGGGCGCCGGGCGCATGGACCCCCTTTCCGCCTTCAAGGAGGACTATACCCAGTACATCCCCCGCGGGCACTACGCGAAGTCCGAAGACCTGAAGGCCTACTTTAAGGCCATGATGTGGTACGGTAGGATGACCTTCCGGACCAGGAACGAGGACGAGACGAAATCGGCCGCCCTTATCACCCTGCTCCTGGAAGACGGGAAGAACTTCGCCCGCTGGAGCCGCATCTACGACCCCACCGCGTTCTTCGTGGGGAAGAGCGACGACCTTAACTTCTACCAGTACCGCGACCTCCTGGCGAAGGTCTACGGCGCGGTCCCCACCCTCGACAGGCTCACCGGCGACACCGCGAAGTGGGCGGCCTTCGTGCGGGCCGCGGCCAGGCTGGAGCCGCCGGCCATCAACTCCATCCCCGTCTTCAACGCCCGCCTCCAGCCCGACCGGGAGCAGGAGATCAAGGGCTTCCGCTTCATGGGCCAGCGCTTCACCATCGACGCCGCCGTTTTTCAGCAACTGGTCTACCGGGCGGTGGGAGCCAACGACCGGGGCGCAACGCGGCTGCTGCCCAGGGGCCTCGACATCCCGGCGGCCATGGGGTCGCAGGAGGCCTACGCCATCCTGGAGGCCATGGGGGAGACGGGCTTCGCCGGCTACCGGGAAAACATGCAAAAGCTCAGAACCCACATCGCCGGCCTGGACCGGGACGTATGGACCCAGAACCTTTACTGGAGCTGGCTCTACACCCTCCTGCCGCTGACCTGGGAGAAGGGGGAGGGGTACCCGTCCTTCATGCGCAACCGCGCCTGGACCAGGAAGGAGCTCGTGACCTACCTGGGCAGCTGGACGGAGCTGAAGCACGACACCATCCTCTACGCCAAGCAGGTGTACGCCGAGATGGGCGGCGGCGAGGAGCCTTCCGACGACCGCGGGTACGTCGAGCCGAACCCCCACCTCTTCGGCCGCCTGGCCGCCCTGACCCGGCTCACCATTGACGGCCTGGGCGCGCGGGAATTGCTAAGTGAGCGCGACCGGGCCAGCCTGGAACGCCTGGAGCGGCTGGCCCTCGACCTGAAAGCCATCGCCGAAAAGGAGCTCAATAATACGCCCCTGGCGGCAAAGGATTACGAACTCATCCGCTCCTTCGGCGGGCAGCTTGAACACTTCTGGCTGGAGGCGCTGCGCGACGAGGGAGTCGACCACCGTTCCCTGGCGGCCGACAACCCGGCGCCCGTGGTGGCCGACGTGGCCACCGCCCCGCCCGACCTGGTGCTGGAGGAAGGCACCGGCTACGTCTATCCGATCTACGTGGTGGTGCCGGTGGACGGCAGGCTCCGCATCGCCAGGGGCGGCGTCTACTCCTACTACGAGTTCCCCTGGGCCGCCACCGACCGGTTGACCGACGCGAAGTGGCGGCAGATGCTGCAGGAGGGGAAAGCGCCGGAGGCCCCCGGATGGACAAGGGAGTTCACCGTTTCGCAGGGTGCCGGCGTCTCTTACTAGCCTTGCTCCTCCTACCCACCCTCGGGGGCGGGGCGCTCTACGGGGCGTCCTGCTCCCCCGCCTTTTCTTTGCCCGCCGTCCAGGCCACCGCCGACCTGGACCGCGACGGTGCACCCGAGACGTACACTCTACGCCGGGGAGTGCTTACCGTCGCCGAAGGCGGGAAAATCCTCTGGAAATCGCCCTCCACCTGGCGGGTGAGCGCCTTCGCCCTGGGCGACGCCGACAACGACGGCACCCCTGATCTCCTGCTTTCCGTCTGGAAAAGGGGGAGTTTCGGCCGGCACCGGCCCTTCTGGCATACGGAAGAGGACCGGAGCTACAAGAACCACCTCTTCGTCTACGACCTGGCCGGGGAGCGGCTGAAACCGGTGTGGCTTTCTTCGAACCTCGACCGCCCCGTCATCTCCATGGCCGTGAAGGACGTCGACGGCGACGGGGAGAACGAGCTGGTGGTGCGGGAGGGCACCTACCGCCGCCTGCGCGGGGAAATCTACACCGCGGACACCCGGAACGCCCGCACGGTTATCCTCCGCTGGGACGAATGGGGGTTTACCGTAGCGCGGGAAGGCTGAGGGCCCGGGGTTGACCCGGGCCCTGAAGGGGTGCGGCCGCAAGGAGTTGCCCTGCGCTACGGCGCGCGCTGCAATGGCACCTCCGCTCCCGCGGGCGGCATCTCGAGCACGGGGGCGTTTTTCGCCGCCTCCGGCAGCACGACGGGCACCTTGCCGTTGATGTCGCGGAAGGTGAGGTGGTACTCGCCCACGAAGGACGCCACGGGGTTCGGCTGGCCCATGAACTCCGGCGCGAAGGCCACCACCAGCACCGCGTCCACCTTTAGCGGGACCAGGGTCTCCCTGTCGAGATATGTGGTCCCCGCCATGTGCATCGACTTCACGAACGACGACAACTGCCGCAGCGCCTCCTCGAACCCGGCGCCAAAATCGCCCGCGAACCGGCCGGAGAAGAGCTTTATGAGCGGCGCGAGATCCGTAACCCGCCCGTAGGTAGCCACCTTATACGCCGCCCGGCCGTCCACCTCGGCCTCTCCCAGGTAGCGGTGGTAGAAGGCCTTCTCGATTTCCGGCGGCAGCGGGTTGGCCGCCATCTCCAGGCTCTGCCGCATCAACGCGGTAAAGTCCGGCATGAAGTCCGCAGGCATCTTCTGCCACTTCGCCTCGCCCCCCTCGGGGCCGGGCACCTTCATGAAGACGCCCTCGGGGGTGTAGTACTGCTCCACGGTCATCCCTTCGGGTGCGCCGGGGAACGGGAGCTTCATGGTCATGGTCTGGTGCAGCCCCTGCTCCAGGTTCATCTCCATGGCCACGTCCATGGTCATGTGGAGATCAGGCGGCAGGCCCTCGGGTGCCGGCATGCCGGGCACCGGCCGCGTTTTCATCCGCATCTGGACCGTGCCCTCCGCACGCATGGTGCGGAGATTCTTCTGGGCCAGCCTCGACCTTGCCTCGATCTCCCGCCCCTCGGCCAGCGCAGGGCCGAACACCCCGGCCAGGAGCCTCGCGCCTTCCCCGGCCGTCAGCCGCCCGTCGGGCGGGCCGGCCTCCATCAGCCCCTCGCGCACCACCCAGGCGTACGGCCCGTAGGCCCAGTGGTGCCGCCACCGCTCCAGGCCGGCCACCGCACCGGGATCGGCGACCTCCGGCAGGCCCAGGGTGCGGGCGACGAAGAGCGCCGCCTGGGCGCGGGTCACGGGCGTGCCGGGACGGAAGGTCCCGTCGGGGTAACCCTGCACGATGCCCGCCGCGAGCAGGTTCTTCACCGCCGCCGCGTACGGCGCGCCGGGCGCCACGTCGGCGGGCAGCGCCGTTCCCTCCGGGGCCGCGGGCAGCTCCGCCGCCGCGTTCAGCATCGCCGCCAGGGCGCCGCGGGTAAGGGGCGCGTCCGCCGCCTGTCCGGGGACAACCCCCAGCAACCCCCCCGGCGTAACCTCGGCCGCCTGGGCCAGGCCCGCGCAGGCCAGCGTCAGTGCCAGGCCCACCACCAACAGCAACAACCTCTTACGCAACCCGATACCTGGTTCAAAAAACTTGACTGTTTTTACTTCAGCCAAGCCGGCCCCCAGACCAGGCTTTTCGCCTCCTTTCCGGATATTTGATTTACCCTCCGAGGGGCAGGGCGACAGGGGGCCTAGGCCCGGG
>JBFMHQ010000062.1:0-4322 GCA_040751815.1 Bacillota bacterium
GACATCCGCGTCATCGGGGAGGCGAACACCGGGGAGGAGGCCGTGCGGCTGGCGGAACGGCTACGCCCCGACATCGTCCTTATGGAGATCGACCTGCCGAAAATGGACGGGATTGCGGCCACCGCCGCCATTAGCGAGCGTCTACCGGACACGGGGGTGATTATCTGCGGCAGCGAAATGACACCCGACTACTTGCGCAGGGCGATGTCTGCAGGGGCACGGGAGTTCCTTACCAAACCCCTTTCGAGCGGTGAACTTGCGGAAACCATCCGCCGGGTGTACCGCCTGGTGGGCCGGCGGGCGGCGGGAGAAACCGCCGTTGCCGCCAGGCCGGCCCGCGAGGTGCAGGGAAAGTTGATCGCCCTCTATTCCCTGAAGGGCGGCGTCGGCCGGACCACCATCGGATGCAACCTGGCCGTGGGGCTGGCGCGAGAAACGCGCCGGAAAATCGCCCTGGTGGACCTCGACCTCCTGGGCGGCGACGTCGCGACCATGTTGAACATCGACGTGAGCGGTACCATTGTCGATCTCCTGCAGGAGGAAGAACTCGATCAGGCGCTGGTGGACTCGTACCTGGTTCCCCATATCTCCGGGGTAAAGGTCCTGCCCGCCCCGGCGGTTCCCTGGGGCACGGAGGCCGTCACGCCGGAGCGCGTACAGGAGGTGCTTCTTTATCTTAAGGAAGGGTACGACTACGTTGTAGTGGACACTGCACCCACACCGGATCCGCTCCTGCAGGCGGTTCTGGACGAGGCCGGCGTTATTTTGATTCCCGTCACGCAAGATCTGGTTAGCGTTAAGCGAACGCGCGCGGCCCTCGATTGGCTCACCGAGTTACGCACCCATGCCGAGGTGCGCCTGGTCCTCAACCAGGCGGGCATGGAAAACGGGATCAAGATCCCGGACTTCGAGAAGTCGCTGGGTTCCTCCTTCACGGCCATTGTCCCCCTCGATGACAAGGTGGTGCGTTCGGCGGCCAACAAGGGCCAGCCCTTTACCCTTGGCCATACAAATGCCCGCGTGGCCAGGACCATCTTACAACTGGCCGCCGATCTGGCGGGTACGGGCCGTACCGGGGGCAACCCGAAATGGCCGCGCTTCTAGTCGTGTTAGATCTGGCAGGAGGTTGCACAAATGCAAAGCGAACGGGAAACGGGAACACGGGACAGGCGTCTTGACCCGTATAAGGAACGGGTGGCGGCACTGCACAAGAAGGTCATCGGCGAATTGAAAAACCTTTCGGCCGCGGGCCGGGAAGACGAGGAAGAAATCCACCGCCGGTTGACCGACCTGGTGTACCGGCTGATCGACCAGGAGGGATGGCCCCTTCCCCGGAGCGAGCGGCAGCGCCTGGCCCAGGACGTGCTGGACGAGGTGCTGGGGTTCGGGCCCATCACGCCCCTCCTCAACGATCCGGAGATCACGGAAGTCATGGTCAACGGACCCCACCAGGTTTACGTCGAGCGGTACGGCCGGCTCGAGAAAACGGACGTCACCTTCCGCGACGCGGGGCACGTCATGCGGATCATTGAGAAGATCGTGGCGCCCATCGGCAGGCGGGTTGACGAGAGCATGCCCATGGCCGACGCGCGTTTAGCGGACGGTTCCCGGGTGAACGTGATCATCCCTCCCCTTTCCCTGAACGGTCCCACGATCACCATCCGCAAGTTCTACCGCGAGCGCCTGGGCATGAACGACCTGATCCGGCTGGGCACCCTGACGCCCCAGATGGCCCGGTTCCTGGAGGCCTGCGTGCGCGGGCGGCTGAGCATCATCGTTTCGGGCGGCACGGGCAGCGGCAAAACCACCACCCTGAACGTCCTTTCCTCCTTTATTCCGCCCGATGAGCGCATCGTGACCATCGAGGACGCCGCCGAACTGCAGTTGCAGCAGGAACACGTGGTGACCCTGGAGAGCCGTCCGCCCAACATCGAGGGCCGGGGCCAGATAACCATCCGCGACCTGGTGCGGAACGCCCTGCGGATGCGCCCCGACCGCATCATCGTCGGCGAGGTCCGGGGCGGGGAGGCGCTGGACATGCTGCAGGCCATGAACACGGGGCACGAGGGCTCCCTGAGCACCGTCCACGCCAATTCCCCGCGGGACGCCCTGGCGCGCCTGGAAACCATGGTACTCATGGCCGGTATGGAGCTGCCGGTGCGGGCGATCCGGGAGCAGATCGCCTCCGCCATCGACCTCATTGTGCACCAGAGCCGGTTGAAGGACGGCTCGCGGCGTATCACCCACGTCACGGAGGTACAGGGGATGGAGGGGCAGGTCATTCTGCTGCAGGATCTCTTCACCTTCCGGCAAAAAGGCGTCCAGCAAGACCGGATCGTCGGCGATTTCACCGCTACGGGCATCAGGCCGCGCTTTATCGATAAACTCGAGGCGCGCGGCATTACATTACCCGGCGAAATCTTCCTGGTTGCGGGGTGAGCACGGTGGAACCCATTGGTCCCTGGCTGCCGGCCACTCTGGTTATGGTGGCGGTACTTTCCCTCCTGGAGCTGGCTCTGGGGCGCGGCACCGTGGCGCAGGAGAGAGTGGAAAAGATCCGCTCCAGGAAACCCCTGGCGACCACACGCGAGGAAAAGAAGGTTAGCCCTGAGCGCCGTCTGTTGACCGCCGCGGGAAAGCTTCTGGTTCCCCTGCGCCTCACCGGTGCCCTGGAGAACGAATTGGCGGGTGCGGATGTCCCGTTGCGCGCGGAGGAATTCCTGGGTTCGATGGTGTTTGCCGCCCTCGGCGGCGGCCTGGTGGGCCTTTTCTTATGCCGCAGCTTCCTGGGCGGCCTTGTTTTCGCCGTGGTGGGCGGGGCCTTGCCGCTGCTTATCCTGGTGCGCGCCCGGACCTCGCGCCTCGTACGGTTCAATAACCGCTTACCCGATGCCCTGCTCCTTATGGCCAGCGGCCTGCGGGCCGGTTTTCCCTTCGTCCAGACCCTGGAAATGGTGGATAAAGAGATTCCGGGGCCGGTGGGACGGGAATTCGGTCAGACTTTCCGCCAGATTCAACTTGGCTCACCCACCGACGAAGCCCTGGCCGACCTTGCCGTTCGGGTCCGCAGCACAGAACTCGACCTGGTGGTTACCGCGGTGCTCATCCAACGCGAGGTCGGGGGCAACCTGGCCGAGGTGCTGGATAACATTGCCGCTACTCTCCGTGACCGGTTGCGGATCAAAAGCGAGATCCGGGCCGTTACCGCTGCGGGACGGATGTCGGGCTGGATTATCGGGCTGCTGCCGGTGGTTGTCGCGGCTCTCATTCTCGTCCTCAATCCGGGCTACTTCAGCGTAATGCTGGAAACCTTTGGGGGTCAGGTTGCCCTTGGCGTTGCGGTCTTGGGAGAAATCATTGGGGCCCTGATCATAAGGCGGATCGTCGCCCTTGGCTTGTAGGGGTCCGCTGCAAAACTTGTAGGAGGCGGCAGTGTTGTTATACGCGATCGCGGCGAGCTTCGGTTTGGCGGTTGGGCTCTGGTTGTTTGTGCTTTACAGGTACGTCTTTGTTCCCCGGCAGTTAGCCGTACAGCGCCTCGATGAGGTAACCCGCATGGGGCGCCGGAACATCGTGCGGGAGCAGGAACTGAGCCGCCCCCTGTTCGAGCGGGTAATAAAGCCGCTCTGGTCGAGGGTGGGTGCATGGGTCCAGCATTTGCCCTTCGGCAGGGCCGGCCTGGGCTTTGTCCGGCGGCTCGAGCGGGCCGGCAAGCCCGGTGGGCTTACACCTGACGAGGTGCTCTCGCTAAAATACGCCGCGGGCGGTACCCTCGGTTTGCTGGGCGGTATCGCCGGCATTGCGGCCGGGTTGCCCTGGCCGATCGTCTCTCTGCCCGTGCTTCTCCCTTTTATTGGCGGCTGGCTCGGGGTGGATGCCTACCTGCAGGGCAGGGCCGCGCGCCGGCGGGAGAAAATTATGAAGGACCTGCCCAACGCTCTTGACCTTCTAACGGTAAGCGTGGAAGCAGGCCTCGGTTTTGAGGGCGCCCTCCTCAAGGTAGCCGAGAAAATGCCCGGCGCTCTGGCCGAAGAATTTGGACAGACCCTACGGGAGATTCAGATGGGCAAGCCGCGCCGGGAGGCGCTCCGGGATATGGCGGACCGGGTCGGCGTGGAGGATATACACACCTTTGTCGGCGCTATAATCACCGGCGAGCAGTTTGGCGTGGGCATCGCGGCCATCATGCGCGAGCAGGCGGCCGCCCTCCGGCAGAAACGGCGTTATGAAGCCCAGGAAGCGGCTATGAAGGCCCCGGTTAAAATGCTTTTCCCGCTCATATTCATGATCTTTCCCGCCCTGCTCATTGTCCTTCTCGGACC
>JBFMHQ010000063.1:0-4272 GCA_040751815.1 Bacillota bacterium
ATGCCGGCGTGTCCTTCGGCATCGACGAGCACAAGCCCTTTCCGGCGGCGAGCACCGTCAAGCTCCCCGTGGTTCTGTACCTTTACACCCTGGCTGCGGATGGAAGTGTCGACTGGCAGGAGAGGCTGGCCTACCGGCCCGCCACCGACTACCAGGACGGCTGCGGCATCCTGCGCCACCACGCGAGGGAGGGCCAAACCTACTCCCTCCGCACCCTGGCCACTCTGGCCATAACCCTGAGCGACAACGTTGCCTACCGGATGTTGCTGCGCCGGCTGGGGCAGGACCGCGTGGCCCGCTTCATGCGGTTCCTGGGAGGGCAAACGGTCTTCCCGCGCGGCCAGAACGTGACCACGGCGGCGGATATGGGGGCCTACCTCTGGGGTCTCCTGCGCTTTACTGCCCGGCACGGCCGCGCCGGGGAGCGCCTCCTTGACGACCTGGCCCACACCATTTACCACGTGGGGTTGCCGGGCGAGCTGCCGGAGCGCACCCTGGTCGCCCACAAGGAAGGGGAAATCGAGGGCGTGGCCAACGATGTGGGGATCGTCTTCGGGGAGCGCCCCTTCATCCTGGCCGTCCTTTCCCGCGGCTGGAACGAACCCTCCGCCGGCTTCGCCGCCATCGCCCGGCTGGCCCGGCTGGCCTGGAACGCTCTTGGTTGACTTCTCCTCCATCCCGGCAGGAATTTCCGCCGGGGCGTCGAAGCTAAGCCCTAGAACCTCAAAAAAGGAGGAGGGGTTAGCATGGCGAGGCTGTTGCGGGTTAACATGGCGCGGCTCGAGGCGAAGTTCGAGGATCTGCCGGACGATTACCGCCTGCTTGGCGGGCGCGCGCTCACGTCGCGCATCGTCGCCGACGAGGTGCCGCCCACCTGCCACCCTCTGGGTCCGTACAACAAGGTGGTCTTTGCCGTCGGCCTTCTCACGGGGACCACGGCGCCAAGCTCCGGACGCCTTTCCGTAGGCGGGAAGTCGCCGCTTACGGGCACCATCAAGGAGGCCAACGCCGGGGGCATCACCGCCCAGCAACTGGCCAACCTCGGCATAAGGGCGATCATCGTTGAAGGCGACCGGCCCGGCGGCGGCTTGTACACCCTGGTGGTCGACGAGGGGGGCGCGCGGCTGGAGGCCACCCCGGAGTATGCCGGCATGGGGTGCTACGAGCTCAACCGGCGCCTCTGGGAGCGCTACGGTAAGGGCTGCGGCGTCATTTCCATCGGCCCGGCGGGCGAGATGAAGATGGCCCTGGCCGGTGTTTCCACCAACGACAGCGAAGGGGACCCCGGGCGGTACGCGGGGCGCGGCGGCCTCGGGGCGGTCATGGGCGCCAAGGGACTGAAGGCCATCGTGGTCAAGAGCAGCCGCATCTTCGACGCGCCGGTGCAGGACAGGGAGGCCTTCAAGGAAGCCCAGCAGCGGCTGGCGAAAGCCCTCCACGAGCACCCGGTGACCGCGCAGACGCTGCCCAGCCTGGGGACGGCGGCGCTGGTCAACGTCATCAACGAGGCGGGCGCGCTGCCCACGCGCAACTTCAGCTCCGGCCGCTTCGAGGAGGCGGCGAAAACCGGCGGCGAGGCCATGGCCGAGGCCGTGAAACAGCGCGGCGGCAAGGGTGTGATGGGCCACCCGTGCCATCCCGGCTGCGTCATCCGCTGCTCCAATATCATCCCCGACGAGAAGGGCGAGGTGCTCTGCGCCCCGGTCGAGTACGAGAGCACCTGGGCCCTGGGCGCCAACTGCGGCATCGGCAATCTCGACCACATCGCCATGCTCAACCGCCTCTGCAACGACGTAGGGCTCGACACCATCGAGACGGGCGTTACCCTGGCGGTCCTCATGGAAGCCGGCGTGCTGGCCTTCGGCGACGGCCCGCGGGCCATCGAGCTTCTTGACAAGGAGGTGCGCCGGGGAACTCCGCTCGGCCGCATCATCGGTGCCGGGTCCGCGGTGGCCGGCAGGGTCTACGGCGTCCGCCGGGTGCCGGCCGTCAAGGGCCAGGGGATGCCGGCCTACGACCCGCGCGCGGTCAAGGGCATCGGCGTCACCTACGCCACCACTCCCATGGGTGCCGACCACACGGCGGGGTACGCGGTGGCCACCAACGTGCTCAAGGTCGGCGGCTACGTCGACCCGCTCAAGCCCGAGGGCCAGGCCGAACTGTCCAGGAACCTGCAGATCGCCACGGCCTACGTGGATTCGACCGGGTTGTGCCTTTTCACCGCCTTTGCCCTCCTCGACATCCCGGACGCCCTCAAGGCCACCGTCGACCTGATCAACGCCGCCTACGGGACGACCTGGACCGTTGACGACGCCGTGGCCTACGGGCTGGAGGTCCTGAAGACCGAGGTAGGCTTCAACCGGGCGGCCGGGTTCACGGCGGTCCACGACCGCCTGCCCGAGTTCATGTACGAGGAGAAGCTCCCGCCCCACGACGTCGTCTTCGACGTGCCGGAGGCGGACCTTGACCGGGTGATGGCTTTATAGACGCCGGGTGCCTTCCCTGGCCTTGGCGCGCTCCTTCAGGTGCCCGCTCCAAAACGGGCGTCCGGCAGCAATCCGCAGAAGGCGCCGCAACGTTCCGCGCCGGGCCGGAAAGCCGCCGGCGCGAAGCACCGGGGGCAGGTGCGGTTCCCGAAACGCATACCGGAGACCGGGCCGGGCAGGAAGGGCTCCGGGCGCCCAACCGGGGCCTGCCGGAGCCCGGCCCGGGTCACGTTTTGGTCTGAGAAAGGGGTAAGGCCGTGCGCATCGAGGTGCACCTCTACGCCACCCTCCTGGAGTACGTACCGGGCGCGCGCCTGGGGGCGCCGCAGGTGCTGGACGTGCCGCCCGGAACGACGGTGGGCGATGTTGTTGCCCGCCTCGGGCTGCCGCCGGAGGAGGTGGCCATCGTCATGGTGAACGGCGTGCACCGGGATGCGGACCACGTCCTGGCGGAGGGCGACCGGCTGGCCCTTTTTCCGCCCATTGCGGGGGGCTGAACGGTGGCCGGGCGCTACGACAGGAACCTTGCCCTGCCGGGGTTCGGCGGCGCGGGGCAGGCGCGCCTGGCCGCCGCGCGGGTCCTGGTGGTCGGAGCCGGGGGGCTCGGCTCGGCCGTCCTTTACTACCTGGCCGCCGCGGGCGTGGGGGCCATCGGGATTGTCGAGGGGGATACCGTCACCCTCCCAAACCTGCAGCGCCAGATCCTCTACGCCACCGCCGACCTCGGCCGCGCCAAGGCGGAGGCCGCGCGGGAAAGACTCCTGGCCCTGAACCCCGAAATCCACGTTGAGGTCGCCGGGACGCGCCTCGACGAAAAAACGGCCCCCGGCCTGGTCGCCGCCTACGACCTGGTCGTCGACGCCACCGACAACATACCGGCCCGCCTGGCCCTCAACGCCGCCTGTGTGGCCGCGGGCAAACCCTGGGTGCACGGGGCGGTCTGCACGTACACCGGCCAGGTGACCACCTTCGTTCCGGGCGGCCCCTGCTACTGCTGCCTTTACCGCTTCCCGAAGCCGCAGGCCCGGCCCCTGCGGGGCGTACTCGGCCCCGTGCCCGGCGCCGTCGGCGCCCTCCAGGCGGCCGAAGTCATCAAGTACCTTACCGGCCTGGGCGAACTTCTCGTCGGCCGCCTTCTGGTCCTCGAGGTGCTTCCCGCCCGCTGCGCCGTCTTTACCTACGAGAGGAACCCGTCCTGCCCCGTTTGCGGCTCAGGGCAACAGGGTACGTCCGCTTAAGGCCAGGTGGCGATGTATCTGTCATGCTTCTCCGCGCCATCGGCAGGTCCACCTTCTGCGATGCCGATTACCCGGTGAAGTGGGTCCTCCCGGTATTCCTGGCTACCCAGGTATACTTCAAGGGCGTCCCTGATTATCCGGGCCTCCGAAGACTTCGTTTGGCGTGCCCACCGCTTAAGCCTTTTATCCAGGTCGGCTGGAATATATGTTTGCTTGCGTACCATCCGGCCCAACGTTATCACCCCGTATACATCGTAATGGGCCTGACATTGTCAAAGCGTTTGTATCTTTAACTTGAATGCCCGGTAAATACCCTCCGGAAGCATTTCTGCGCCAGTAAATGGCAATAATGTATACCGGAGGGATAACCGTGGGCCGACTTGTTGCCGGGCTCATGCTCTTGACCATTGCCCTGGCCGGTTACCTGGCCCTTACGCCCGGGCCCGAGAAACCCGAGCCGTCGCTGCGGGAGCTGGTCCTGCCGCGGCACGTGCGGCTTTACGTTCACGAAACCGGCGAGATTGTGCGGGTGCCCCTGGACGACTACC
>JBFMHQ010000064.1:0-4131 GCA_040751815.1 Bacillota bacterium
GGCCGGGGCCGACCTGGCCACCGTGGCCGGGGTGCTGGGGCACGCGAGGCTCGATACAACGGCGGTCTACGTCCGGCCTTCCCTGGCCGACATGGCGGCGGCGCTGGAGAGGGGCGAGGCGTAGAGGGCAGCGGAAGAAACTGATGCAACATAGGCGGCGTTGCAGTTGCGACACCGGGGGCGCGGGTCAATCCCGCGCCTTTTCTTTTTTCAGGGAAAGGAGGTGATCCGGATGCGGAAGCTCGCAAGCCTTGCCCTTACTGTTCTTCTGGCCCTGTCCCTGGCCGCGCCCGCGCTCGCCTGCGAAAAGGCGACCGTGGTCAAGACGGGGTCACTGTCCTGCCTGCCTGCGGGTGTAGCGTATGCGGAACCCGTCCTGGTCGACCTGCCTGATGGCAGGGTGATCCTGGGCCTGACGCTGGTCTACCGCTACCTGGGCGGCGCGGACACCGTGGCCGTCATACCCGCCTACGACGTGCCCGAGGTGCCGCAGGAATACGCCTGTACTCTGTACCTGGGCGGCAAGCAGGTGGAAGTCGTGGCCTTGCGGGACGCCCTGAAGCAACTGCAAGAGTACGACCGGCAGAAGGCGGAAGCGGAAAACCAGGCAATCAAAGAGATGCTGGGGCTTAAGAGTTAGCCGGTTCCACCTGGCGGGGCGCGGGTTCAATCCCGCGCCTTTCGCTTTTTTTACAGGGCGGGGCATAGGACAATCCGCCCGGCGCGTAGAATTTGGCGAAAGGGGATGGGCGATGTTGCCGAAGCGCAAACCCAGGAGGGAACCCGACAGACCGGCCGTGCGCGTGGTCGTCGTCGCGGGCGACGGCAGGAGGGTGGCCCTCGGCCTGCTGGCGAAGAAAGTCCTGGAGGAGAAGGAGCGCAGGGAGAGATGCGGGGCGTCTACACCGTCGGCGTCTACGTCCGAGTGAGCACCGAGGAGCAGGCCCTGCACGGGTACAGCGCGCCCGAGCAGGAGGCCGCCGGGAAGGAGAGGGGGCGGCAGATCGCCCCGCCGGACAAGCAGGTGCGCTTCGAGGTCTTCGCCGACCTGGGCGTCTCCGGCTCCACCCTGGACAGGCCGGAGCTCGCGAGGCTACGGGAGTGGGTGAAGCAGGGGCGGCTCGACGCCGTGGTCGCCCGCGACCCGGACAGGCTTTCCCGCAAACTGGCGCACCAGCTCCTGCTCGCGGAGGAGTTCGAGAAGGCGGGCGTGCGCCTTGAGTTCCTGGACTTCGAGTGGAAGGACACCCCCGAGGGTAGGCTGTTCTACGCCGTCAAGGGGGCCTTCGCGGAGTACGAGCGGGAGAAGATCCGGGAGCGGACGGTGCGGGGCAAGCTCCAGAAGGCCAGGATGGGCGGCATCCCGGTGAGCTTCGACGTGTACGGCTACCGCTACGACCCGGAGACCGGGAGGGTGGAGGTCGACGAGGCGCAGGCCGCCGTGGTGCGGGACATCTTCACCTGGTTCGTCACGGAGGACACCGGCGTCCTGGGCATAGCCAACCGCCTGAACGACCTGGGCGTCCCCACCAGGCGCAACGCCCCCTTCTGGCGGCGGCAGGTCGTCAGGCAGATGCTCTCAAACCCGGTCTTCAAGGGCGAGTGGCGCTACCGGGGCGTGACCGTGGCCGTGCCCGCCATCGTGGACGCGGCCACCTGGGAAAAGGCGCAGGAGAAGCTGAGGGAGGCCCGCCGGCTGTGGGCCAACAAGGGGCGGCACGAGTACCTGCTGTCGGGGATCGTCACCTGCGCCGAGTGCGGGACGGCGATGCACGGCTGCTACGCCAAGTGGTGGGGCAGGCGGGAGCGGCGGTACACCTGCCGGAAGGCCCGCGCCGTGGCGGGCGCGACCGGCTGCCGCCCGACGAAGATGGTGATGGCGGACTACCTGGAGGCCGCGGTCTGGGAGCAGGTGAAGGCGGCCCTGGCCGACCCGGACGCCCTGGCGCGCGAGGCGGCGGCCCGCGCCCCGCGGGCGGAAGAGCTGCGGCAGGAGCTTGACCGCGTGGAAAGGCGCCTGGCCGAAGTGGAGAGGGGCCGGGCGGCGGTGCTCGACGCCCTGGCGTCCGGGCTGTTCGAGCTCGACGCGAGGGCGAAGGCGAAGCTGGCCGAGCTCAAGCGCAGGAAGGACAAGCTTGAGGCCAGGAAGAGGGAGCTCGAGGCGGCCCTGCGCGGGGCCGAGGGCGCGGTCGCGAAGCTGGAGGAGCTGCGCGCGGTGGCCCGGGACGTGCTGGAAAGGATGGACGAGCTCTCCTTCGCCGAGAAGCGCGCCCTGGTGCGGGCGCTGGTGGCCCAGGTCGTGGTTTCCGGCAGGCCGTATCCCAGGACGGCCATGCGGGGCGTGACGGTCACTGTCGTGCTCAGGCTGGAAGAAGCAGGGGCGCTTGCCGCTTTCTCCCGCACGGATTAGACTTTTGCATCTCCGTGCAACGGTCTAATCCATGCAGGGAAGCATGTCCTGCCCGGGCGCACCATAAGAGCAAGCGCAAGCCCGCGAAAACCAAGGCTTCGCGGGTTTTCTTGTTTGGCCGGGAGGGGCGGCCGGGTGTCCCCGGAAACCCGCTTGTTTCCGGGTGTTTCCGGGTGTGGATTAGCAAAAGATTAGCAAGGAAGGCCCTGTGCCGGAGGAGGTGCGGGGTCTTTATTTGATGGGGGCCGGGTGAACCGGTCGAACATTTTGTTGGAGGTGATAAGTTATGCGGCGGTTGAAGAAGCGCAAGCAGATCGTTATGGAGGCTGTAGCCCGCGGCATCAACACGCCCGGCGGGCTGGCAAAAGCGGTATACGGCGCACCCGCACAGGATAAGAAAGCAAGGGTTCAGGCGGTCAAGCTCAGGTATCTTTACCTTCGCTGGAAATCGGCGAATGCGAAGTAATCCAGTCTCCTAGGACAGCGTAAAAACCACCAACAGGATCACTTTGATCCTGCTGCCAAAACCCCTCGAAAAACACCGTGACGCGCCCGGGCGGGAAAGGAGTATGAAAAACTATAGCAAGTTGTGGCTCGGGCGCGTCCGGGGGCAGTTCTAACCAAATTACATCGCGGGAGTTAGACGCCAAATCTAGCGGTTTATTCCAATGAGAACGCCAATTGCGCCATCTGTCACGGGTTTTATTGTCACTAGGTTCGAAAGTATACGCAAATTTTACGATGTAAAGGTAGTACAACAAGCGCACCTTCGAGTCAAAAGCCTCGTCTTCTTTCAACAGAAGGGGCATATAAAGCTTGCCCAGGCGTTGCCCTCCCTCCTGGATGTCAAAAATCGACTCAACCGAATCATTCTCTGGCACAAAAGACACCTGTCGGTAAGGGTCTATATACCGCGCACGCTTTCGCTGTCCCGCAGCAAAACTACCCCAGGAACGAACAAGAAACCACCAGAGAGCCCGGGCAGTTTGCACATCCTGCGGGGCCACCACGGACCACCGTTCCGTAGTGTTAGGATTGGTAGCAGTGCCGCTCACAATGTAGGGAAGAAAAAAACCGCCAGAAAAACCGTCTTTGATAGCCAGCGACACGGCGCAGGTAGGGCCAAAGGGAATGATAAAGGGACTCATTGAAAAAACACAGGTTTAAGTTAGAAGGATAGCGCAAGGCAGATGGTAAATGGGAGTGAGTTAGGAAGAATTTTGCAACACGATCTATTAGCGGTTCACCGTTACGGGTTTTTAACGCAGGATCCGGCGGGCGATCAAATTCTTCTAGATAAAAAAGATAAGAAGCAGCTATGCCAAGTTTTTTAGCCATGGCTTCAGTAGATAGATCAAGGAAACTCCTCATGTGTGACAAAGTAAGAAAAACAGGTATCGGCATCTTACTCCCTCCCGGATTTCTTCACTAGACTTCTCCACAAAAACTACTTTTTCTTCACAAAAAAGAGAATTCCTCCTCTTGACAAAAGAAAAAAGACCGGCTAAAATCTTCTTAAAAACGTGAATATGTCTTCATAACCCCACCGCCGCGCGCCACCCCCTCACGGGGTCCGGGGGGCGGTGGGCTAACGAGCAACAAACACGCCAACCCCGGCGGACAAGGTGCCCGCCGCGTCCGCTGGGGTACGACGGCGGGCAGGTACGCGATGCCGCTCCGGTGTGACCGGGGGAAATGAGACGCGCCGGCAAACGCGCGAG
>JBFMHQ010000065.1:0-3856 GCA_040751815.1 Bacillota bacterium
CACGTAACCGAGATGCCACGTGCCTGACCCGACCCCCCGAGAGGTTTGTAGTGGTACGTGACCCTCTCATTCCTTGCAGCCCTTGAGCCGCAAGGATTTCTTTGGTCGAGGGGTTCAAAGTTGAGTCTGAGGCTTTATCGGGGTATCGTTCTCCGTGTATTAATGGTACCGTGTCATCCCCCGCAGTCTAAAATTTCGCCAGCAAACTGACTCTATCGCGTCAGCGCCACTCGTTCCCGTTCACCACCCTCGCCGGATTCTGGCTGGGATCTCTTCTGGTCCATTCCTTGTCCGACAAAGGTTACAGCAGCGGGCGCGGGTAGGCGCCGCGATCGCGGCCACGCTCTCCGGCACATTCCTCGCCGCACCCTGTGCCCGCCATATCCCCTCCCGGTGCGGTTTTCTTTTTGATAACATGAACAGGTAAGAAAGTAAGGGCCAGGCCCTGCATAATCCGCGCTTGGCGCCGATAACTTCAGAAGCCGGGAAAGGAAGTGGGTGCCGTGTATCCCGGGGACGAGGCCATCTTTGCGCTGGACATTGGCACGCGTACCGTGATCGGCATCGTGGCGGAGCCGGCGGGCGAAGGGCTGCGCATCCTGGCCCAGGCCGTGGTGGAGCACGCCTCGCGGGCCATGTACGACGGGCAGATTCACGACATCCCGCGGGTTGCGGAGGCCGTGGCACAGGTTAAGGAGAGCCTGGAAAAAACCCTGGAGACCGGATTGCGGCGGGTGGCGGTGGCCGCCGCGGGGCGGGCCTTGAAGACCACCCGCGCGCGCGCCGAGCAGGAGATCGACCCCCACCGCGAGATCGGGGAAGCGGAGGTGCGGAGCCTCGAACTTATGGCCCTCGCCGCGGCGCGCGACGAGATGTCCCGGCTTACCCGGGAGCAGGGGCTTTTCTACTGCGCGGGGCACAGCGCGGTAACCTACACCCTTGACGGCCTGCCGGTTTCCAATCTCCTCGGCCACAGGGGGCGGGCGGCCGGCGTCGAGGTCGTGGCCACGTTCCTGCCGGCCAGCGTGGTGGACAGCCTCCTGGCGGTGCTCCGCCGCGCGGGGCTTGAGCCCCTCAACCTCACCCTGGAGCCCATCGCGGCCATTGACGTGGCCATACCGGAGGGGATGCGGCTCCTGAACCTGGCCCTGGTGGACATCGGCGCGGGCACCTCGGATATCGCCATTACGCGGGAGGGGGCCGTGGTGGCCTACGGCATGGTGCCCGTGGCGGGCGACGAGGTCACCGAGGCCATCGTCGAGGCCTGCCTGGTCGATTTCGCCGGGGCCGAAGCCATCAAGCGGCGCCTGTGCGATACCGAAGAAATACCCTACACCGATATCCTCGGCAACCCGAACACCGTTCGCCGCGAGGAACTCCTGGCGGCCATCGAGCCGGTGCTCGACCGCCTGGCCGGAGAGGTGGCCCGGGAAATCGAAAGGTTGAACGGCGGGCCGCCCCGGTCGGTGCTGTGCGTAGGCGGCGGCTGCCGGGTGCCCACCCTGACGGCGCGCATCGGGGAAAAGCTGAAGCTTCCTCCCCGCCTGGTGGGTATCAAGGACCGCCGCATGCTCGGGGGACTGGTGGCGCCCGAAGAGGACCCCCTGGCCGGCCCCGAGGGGGTCACGGTGGTGGGCATCGCCACCGTAACCCTCAGGAGCCGGGGCTACGTCTTCCTCGATGTCACGGTCAACGGCACCCCGTGCCGTCTCTTCAACAGCGGGCAGCTCGTGGTGGCCGACGGCCTGAGCGCCGCCGGGTTCGACCCCCGGCTCCTCCTGGCGAAGAACGGCGCCGACCTGCGGTTCAACCTTAACGGCCGCCCGGAGATCGTGCGGGGCGAACTCGGCCGGCCGGCGAGTGTCAGCCTGAACGGGCAGCCGGCGCACCTGCGCACGCCGCTGGCGGACGGGGACGTCATTGAGGTGGTGCCCGCCCGGAACGGACGCGACGCCCGGGCCTTTGTGCGCGACTTCCTCCCGCCGGGAGGCGGCATTACCGTCTTCCTGGAGGGCCGGACGCTTTTCCTGGAGCCGGTCTGCACCCTCAACGACGTACCGGCGGCACCGGAGGCGGAGATCCACGCCGACGACCACCTCTGGATCGATGCGCGGTGGACGGTGGAGAAGCTGGCGCGGCGCGAGGGATTGGACCTGGCGGGCCGGCAGGTGCTGGTGAACGGCGCGCCGGCGGCGGCCGACCACGTGCTGACCGACGGCGACCGGATCACCTTTGCGCCGGCCGGGGCGCCGGACGGCCGGGGCGTCACCGTGACGGTCAACGGTGCGCCGGTCGTGCTTACCGGCTGCCGCTACCCCATCCTGGTGGACATCTTCAATTATATCGATCTCGAGCCCGCGGACCGGCAGCGCACCCCGCGCATTCTTCTGAACGGCAGGGAAGCCGCTTACACCGACCCCCTCAAGGACGGCGACGTCATCGAGCTGGCGTGGGAAGAGCCCTGGGCATGACGTACAATTCCAGGGCGGCGAGCCTGTCGCCGCGGCCGAAGACGATCAGCAGATCGCCGGGCAGGATGGTCGTGGACGGCTCCGGGTTCACCAGGGTTTCCTCGCCGCGCTGGATGGCCAGGAGCTGGGCGCCGAAATCCTCCCGCAGCCGCGACTCGGCGAGGGTCCGGCCGGCGAGGGGGGAGGTTTCGCCCACGACGAGTTCCTCCAGTTCGAGGCTCACATCCCGCCGTTCCACCAGGGTCTGGATGAAACTGACGCTTGCCGGTTTCAGGGCGGCCAGGGCCATGCGGTTGCCGGCGATGGCCGCCGGGGAGATGATGGCGTCGGCGCCGGCCCGCTTGAGGCGCGCGGCGCTGTCCGGGCGGGTGATGCGCGTTATTACCTTGACGTTCGGGTTCAGGTCCTTGCAGGTGATGGCCACAAAGACGTTCATGGCATCGTCGGGAAGGGTGGTGATCACGCTCCTGGCACGCTTCACACCGGCCCTGACCAGAGCCTCGTCCTCCGTGGCGTCGGCCTGCAAAATCAGCACTTTCTCCGCCGCGAGCTGCTCCGCCAGGACGGGGTTCAGTTCAATGGCCACGAAGGGGGCCCCGTGGTGCCGGAGTTGCTGGATAACCGCGGTACCGACGCGCCCTGCGCCGCAGACGATGATGTGCTGCCGGAGCCTGGCGATCTCCTTGAGCATCTTCTTCATCCTCCAGGCATGAAAAATGCGTCCCTCGATAAAGAAGACCAGGATGGAGCTGACCAGGTAGCTGAAGAGACCCAGACCGGTGACGATCAGGAAGAGGGTAAGAATGCGCCCGGCCGGGGTAACCGCGACGATGTCCCCGTACCCCACGGTGGCGATGCTGACAATGGCCAGCCACAGGCCGTCAAGGGGTGCCAGGCCCTCGAACCTGGCGTAGCCGTAGATGGCGCCGCCCAGGATAACCGCCAGCGCCAGAAAGGCAATGAAAAAGCTCCTGTAAGACGGCAACAAGCCCACCCCACGGAAAAGTATATCACAATTTGCGGAAGGCTGTCCGCCCACGTTGCCGTAGCCGAAATTCCCGGGCGAAGTAACCGGCGGGCCGGGGAGCTACTATAATAATCCATAACTGGTACTTACAGGCCAAGAGCGGGAGTGAGGAAACGGTGTTAGCTCAACGTGGGTTGCGGCAATGCGCTTATCCTTAGTTCCACGCGACCGGCTTTTCAAGCTCCTTTCTGCGTGCGCTACTGGAGCACGTTGGTTTCGTGGATGTCGAGATTACGGAGTTCGTCCATTTCGTCGGCACCGTTCGGGCCGGGGCGCGCAAACCGGGGTGACGCAATGCCGGCAAAAAGCATAATTTAAAAGACCGTTAAGAAAATTTCTGCCTGCGGAAGGGTTTCGT
>JBFMHQ010000066.1:0-3799 GCA_040751815.1 Bacillota bacterium
GTTCGGGTGTACACCTAATCTCTTTGCTGCTTCTCCAATGGATATAAGCTCCATACTTTTATTGTAGCAGAATAGTTAAGTACAGTCAATTATAGTCAAAGCCCTTGAAGCTGCTGCAAACCTCCCTTAACCGCGGAGACGGTACCCCACGCCCCAGACGGTTTCGATAAGGGCGGGCCGGCCGGGGTCGTCTTCGAGCTTTTCGCGCAGGCGGCGGATATAAACGTCCACCGTTTTCGGGTCGCCGACGTAGCCGCGGCCCCAGACGGCGTCTAGCAAATCGTTCCGGTTCAGGGCCCGGCCCGGGGCGCCGGCCAGGCAGGCCAGGAGGTCGAACTCCCGCGGGGTGAGGGGGACGGGCCGGCCGTCGCGCAGCACCTCCCGGCGGGCAGGATCGACCAGGAGCCGGCCGCCGCAGAGCTTCAACCGGCGCGCGGGCGCGGCGGCCTGCAGCCGGCGCAGGATGGCGCGCACGCGGGCCACCAGTTCCAGGGGGTTGAAGGGCTTCGTCACGTAGTCATCGGCCCCCAGTTCCAGCCCGAGGACCTTGTCGGTATCCTGGGCCCGGGCCGTCAGGATGATGACGGCCACCTCCGGGTGCTCGTCACGCAGGCGGCGGCACACGGTGAACCCGTCCATGCCGGGCAGCCGCAGGTCGAGGACCACCAGCGCCGGGTGCTCCCGCGCCACGGCGGCCAGCCCCTCCTCCCCCGTAGCGACGGCGGTTACCTGAAAGCCCGCCCGCTCGAGGTTGGTGCGGATGAACTGCCGGATGGGGGGCTCGTCTTCGATAACCAGGATGTGCCTGTTGTCTTCCGGCATGTACCCGACCTCCCCGCATTTACTTCTGTACGCGCCGCCGGTATCCCTGCGTTCGCGCCGGGAAGTCGCGCCGGGCGGGGGCCGGCCTGCGTTGCCGCCGGTGGGCGGCCTGCCCCGGCGCGGGAGGCATAAGGAAAGGGCTCCGTACCCCGGAGCCCTTCCTGCCCGTTTCCGCTTGTTTCATTTCCCCTGCGGGGAGCGGAGATAGATGTTGGACGCCTCCGTCGCGATGTCCACCCTGTAGCGCCCGTTGCCGACCCGGCCGGTGGCCTTTTGCTCCCCGGCGCCGGTTTCCACCAGGGTCAGGGGCAGGTTGGTGACGATTCTCCCGCCCCTGGACAGGGCCGTGACCCGGCAGCCCTCTCGCCCGGCGGGCAACTCGCACAGGACATTGCTGCGGCCGGCGGCGGTTACCCGGGTATCGCCCCGGATGTCCCGCAGGTTCACGAGCAATTCCCGGCCGTTCACGGTCACCGGCCCGTCGATGTGCGCCGCGTCGAAGAGGCCGCCGCGCCCCTCGACCCTCACCGTGCCGGCGACGCCGTTGACCAGGAGCCGGCCGTCGAACTTCGCCTCCAGGTCGCCCCGGAGGTTCTCTACGATCACGTCACCGTTGCGGTTGTCCAGGGTCAGGTTCCCGTCTACGCCGGCGATGTAGCCGTCTTGCGCAAACGCCCTCACCCAAACATTACCTTTTACGCCGGTGATCTCAAGGCCCGGGCAACCGTCGATCTTGATGTCACCGGTTACACCGGCGACCGTGACCGGGCCGCCGCCTTCCACGACCAGCGAGCCGGTCAGTCCCCGCGCCGTTACCCCCTCGCTGCCGGTGACTTCCGTCAGAAGGCCCGCCGGCAGCGCCGCCGTGTAGTTAACCCGGACGCTGCGCACCCCCTCGTCCCGGACCCGGGGCTCCTGCAGCCTGAAGGTCAACAATCCGCCGTCCACAACCTGTTGCACGTCCACCCGGGAGAGGTAGCGGGCCGCCTGCTCCGGCCGGTCGGCGTAGACGACGATCTCGTAGCCGACCCGGATCTGGTTGACTTCTCCTCTCCTGAGCTCCACGCGTCCCCCCGGGTGCGGGAACCTTACAACCTTTATGCCGCCGGCCGCGCGGGTGACGGCGCCGGTCCGCGCCCGGTGCGGCATGTTTTCCCAGCCCCGAAAATCCCGCGCCTCCTCGTCGAACACCCGGCGCAGGTAGTCGCCGAAAACGCCGTCGGCGCCGCGGAGCGCGAAGTCCTGAACGGCGAGGAACGCGAGGACGACCAGGAAAAGCACAAAAATGGTTTTCGTCGGCACTTTGCCCATGCCTTACACCTCCACTTCCCGTTCCAGGAACCAGCCGTTCAGGGCGAAAAGGCCGGCCGCCAGGAAGAGAACCGTTGCAACGGGCGCGGTGTTCACCGTGGACGTGCTGACCTGGGCCACATTCTCCCCGACCATGCTCCCGGTCCGCAGGGTGACGTCCGGCACCCAGGCAAACAGGGGACTGAGCAGGGCGCCCAGCCGGAACAGCAGCCAGGAGACGACGAAGAAGGCCACGCCGGACACCGGACCCCGGAAGCGGGGGACCATCCGGCCCGCCAGAAAGGTGAACTGCCCCACCACCACCGCCACCGCCGTAAACAGCCAGTAGCCGACGTAGAGCCACAGCGGCAGCGCCCACGGCTGGGGAACGCGGGGATTGTACAGTTCCCGCAGGGCATCGGGGGCCACCAGCGCGAGACCGCCGACACACAACAGGCTCAGGGCGGTGAAGCCGAGCTGCACGGCCAGCGCCTTGGCCCCGGCGGTCGTCCAGCCGCGCAGGGGCAGCGCGAGCAGAAGCTGGGAGGTGTTCGTGCTCCACTCGACGTGCAGCCCGTAGTATGCCGTCCCCGCCGCCCAGACCGGCAGCACCAGGAGGGGCGCATACGCCAGGGCCGTCACGTGGTTTGGGTCCCAGGTGCCCACCCGGGAGGCCAGGAAGAGGCACCAGAGCAGCGCCAGCACCGCAAAACCCCCGGCCGGCAGGACGGTGCCTTTAAGCTCCTTGAGCAGCAAGCGCCGGAACGCCATCTATCCATACACCCTTTCCCACAGGTCTTGAACGGAGCAGCCGTGAGCGGCGCGCAGGTTTTCCGCCGTCTCGCAGAGGGCCACCCGGCCCTCGCGCAGGAATACAACCCTGTCGAAGACCCCTTCCGCCTCTTTGACCTGGTGGGTGGAGAGAACAATCGTTTGTTCGCCGAGGCGGTACTCGCCGACGACGGCCCTGATGATCCGCGCCCTCGAAGGGGGATCGATGCCGGACAGCGGTTCGTCCAGCAAAACCAGGGGTGCGCGTCGGGAAAGGGCCAGGACCAGTTTGAGGCGGGCGCGTTGCCCCTTGGAGAGGTCCCCTACCCGCCGGGCGGCATCGAGTTCCATAAAGGCCAGAAGCGCCGCCGCCCGCCGGGCCTCCCAGTCGGCGTGGAAGGCCGACACAAAGTCCAGCGTCTCCCGCACGGTCATCCAGGTGTAAAGGTGGTCGGTCTCCGGCAGGTAGGCGACCAGCGCTCTGGTAGCCACCGAAGGCGTTTGCCCGTCAACCAGCACCCGCCCGGATGTGGGCCGGACGAGGCCGGCGATGGTCTTCAGCAGGGTGGATTTTCCGCTCCCGTTCGGGCCGAGCAGCCCGAAAATCAGGCCCCGTTCAAGCTTCAGGTCGATACCGTTGAGGGCCCGGGTGCGGAAATAAGTCTTGTGGAGGCCGTCAATTTCCACAATATAGCGGCTATTCGGCACCGGCATCACCTCTTTTCGTCTGCTCGTCGAGGGCGGCATCCACGAGGCGGCGGATCTCGTCCGCGGTATAACCCAGGGAAAACATCTCCCTGAGAAACGCTCCCAGGGCGTCCCGGGCCATTTCGGCCCGGAGGCGCGCCACCAGGTCCGGATCCCCGCGGATAAAGGTGCCCTGTCCCCGCAGGGTCTCGGTCAGCTGCATGCGCTC
>JBFMHQ010000067.1:0-3400 GCA_040751815.1 Bacillota bacterium
AGTTCGAAGTCGCCCGGCCGAAGAAAAAGCAGGTCAGCATCCGCTTTGACCCGGCCATCCTGGAAGAGATCCGGCGGGTGGCCAGGGCCAGGGGCGTGCCCTACCAGACCCTGATCCAGCTCTGGGTAGCGGAAAAACTCGCCGAGCAGCGCTCTAGCGGTTGAACCTGCTGTGCGCGTAGCCCAGGTTGCGCCAAGCAAGCCAGTGCGCTTCCTGCGCCAGCTTTGCGCCCGGGTCATCGGGAAGCCCCAATGCAGCGCGAATCTCCCGCGCCTTTACCTTGACGCGCAGCATCCTGTACACGTACTGTTTCGCCGCCTTCGCTCCTTCTTCGGTGTAAATGTCTGCCAGTTTAGAAGCGAAAGCAGGGTTCTCCACGCAGTAACGCGCCAGATCGAAAACCGTAACGAAAAGCAACTTCGATACTTTCACCTGGATCACCCCGGTGAATTAGAGATGAACAACGATGAACAACGTGCGCGGTGCGCTACCCGCCCGGGCTCTCATCCCGCCGCGCAAAAAGAGCAGCGAAGCTTTCTTCTTGAACGCTGCTCAGAAAAACGAAAGAGCACTTGCGATCGAGTGCTCTACCACTTTCGACGATTTTTGAACACTTTTTAAGAGACGCGACCCGGGTTTTTTCCGGCGGCACCGTGCCCAGAGTCTTCTTGTCGTCAGGAGAATTTTGACCTCGACGCAGCAAACGGAACGGTCTGGAAAACAATGTGGTCAAAATGACCAAATTGTTTTCCAGAAAACGCTTTTTCCTGAAAGGGAACGCGCCTGGCGGCGCGCCCCCCCTGGGCTCCGGCGACACTCCCTCCTGGGGTCGGGAGCGCACTTTTTCCAAGAAAGTGCCGCGGACGCCCAATTTGCCGTGGTGCCGGGCCGGATTTACGAACGGGAGAAGCGGCAAGGCGCCAGAAGAGATTTAACTCCTGGTCAAAATGACCAGAAGTGGACTGCACAGAAGATAGCCGCCGAGTTTGGAGTAGGCCAGGCCACCGTACGCCGCGCACCGGGTCGAATGAGCATTTCCCCCCACCTGGGGCGGGGGATCCAGGGTGGATCCCGGAGCAGCGTCCACCACCTGGGCGAAAGTATGACGGAGATTCAGGCCCCCGTTATAAAAGCAGTGGGAGACGCCGTTATAGACGATTATAACGGTCGTTATAAACGCTTTCGCGCCTGAAGGACAAAATGTCCCTCAGGTCAACCCTTGAAGGAAGACCACCGCAGTAGCGAAAGAAGAAAAGGCTGCCGGTTTACCGCGCAGTCGCTACGGAGAGAACGGCCTTCCTGGACTTCCTAGAGCGTTTTCAGGTCCACCACCCGGCCCTCGGCGTCGAGCAACGCCCACACTTCAAGGTTTCCTAGCTTGCCTTGCGGTGTTGTCCCAACACTTCCTGACTTTCACCCGGAGCACTTCCCCGGTGAGCTTCCTGGCCACGATTGCTTCCCCGGTCTTGAGATCTTTGATTTCGTCCGGGTGTGCGACGTATTCCCGCACCCGCCTGACGCTTCCCAGCCCAGTGTCAAAAGTGATTCCCGCGATGGATTGGACCTGTCTGGTCACTTCCGCGCCTTCCCGCGTGCCGACGACGTCGGCCAGGGTTTCGGCCGATTCCGGCGCGTTCTGCCGCTGGATGATGAAAGTGTTGCAGTTGTCCACTATCTGGTTGACCACCGCCTTCCCCGCGGCGGCTTCGATGTCAGAAAGGCTTTGCGTAGCGATAATGGCGCATATCTCCGCGCCCCGCGCCTTCCCGATCAGGTCCATCACGGCGGGGGAGCAGAACACGTTGAACTCGTCGAAGATGCAGTAAGTCAGGCGTCGGCGCTCCTGGTAGGCCCGTGCCGCGGCGCACTTGATGTCCGCCACGATCAGCCGTCCCAGCAGGCGCGAGTACTCCGGGTAGGCCAGGCTGTCCAGGGAGAAGACCACCACCTGGCCCTCCAGGATGGCCCGGTAAAGGTCGATCACGTCTCTTTCCCGCCGGAAAAGGTGGCCGATCTCGCTTTCGGTGAGCTGCGCCAACCTGGCTGCCAGCCCGCGGATCTCACCCGTCTTGAAAGTGTCCAACAGCTCCAGCATATCCGCCCGCTCCTGCCGGTCGGCCACCCGCCTGATGATCCCCGCCAGCGCGTCCGGGTCGAGATGGCGGCCGAGCTCGGCCAGGTCCGGCCGCATCACGGCGCGCTCGAACACCCGGAAGACGAACTGCAAATACCTTCCCGCCAGGGCTTCGTAGTGGGGTTCAGACCACTCGGTCAGGTACAGGAGCTTGTCTTTGAGTTCGGTGACCCCGCCGTGCGCCAGCGGGTCGTAACGGCAGGACGGCCCGCGCATGCTGAAACGCCTGAAATCCCGGCCGTGACGTTCGCACAAAATTTTCACGGCACCCGCGAACGCCGGGTCTCCCTTGCCGTCCACCAGCACCAGCGGCAGGCCACGGGTCACCGCGCTTTCCACGAAGTTCATCAGCGTCGTCGTCTTGCCGCTGCCGGTTGTTCCGACGAGAAAAACGTGCTGGTTCGCTTCCCGGTCGGTGATGATTACCGGCTTGCCCGTACCTTTTTCGGTCCCCAGGAGCGCGCCGTCCGGCGGGTGCCGCATCTCCGCCACCCGCTTCTCCCGCCGCTTCTCAAACAGGCTTGACCCCGGGGCTCCCCGTTTTTTGCGCCGCAAGGCGAAGGTCAGGCCCCCGGCGGCCAGCCCCCACCCCAGGGATGATACCGTCACCCTGGGGAGCGCGAAGTAGCCGGTAAAGTAGTCCACGTCCTTTTCCGGCGCTTCTTCGCCCCGCAGTTCCGCCGCAGCCACCCGGAAGGCGTGCACAAACCCACTGCTGATCCACTTCACTGTGGCGTACCCCACGAAGCCCGGGCCCGCAAATGAGAAGTTCACCGCGGCTAAGATGATCACCCCGCCTAGGGCCGCCCCTAGGCCCACCGCGCGCCGCTCCCACGGCGCAAGCTCAAGGAGCTTGTACACCGGAGCGGCCACCATCATCACCGGAAACAGAAAGATGGTCAGAAGGATGAGCACACAGATTTTCGCGACCGTCGGATTCATAGAGCATTCCCCCCTCAAAGATGAGAATTCGGACAAAGTCGTAAGACCGCGCCAGTTCTTTCAGGCGGTCGGCCTGCCGCCTGGTGCGGCAGACGAACCACACCTGCGCGTAATCGGTCCGCAGGTAGTGCCGCATCAACTTCCCAAACGCCGCGCGCGATTTGGTCGTGTTCTCGTACTCCACCGCCACCTTCGTTCCGTCCGGCAGGACCAGCACGCCGTCCGGGACGTGCCCCTGCCAGCCGACGCCGAATTTCTGCCCCGCTTCCCGGCGCAGCTCCCGCTCCGTGACCCACTTCGCACCCGGATATCGCTTCAGGAGCG
>JBFMHQ010000068.1:0-3008 GCA_040751815.1 Bacillota bacterium
CGGGCGATCTCCTCCAGCGCCCAGGGGTTGTGTTCCTCGAAGAACTTGCGGTTCTCCTCATTGAGCACGAAAGTGCGGGTGATGTCGTCGAAGATCCAGTCGTCCACCTCGCGGGTGGAGGCCTCCCACCCGTAGACGCGGCCGATGCGCTTGGAGATATCCCCGGCGCCTTTATAACCGTGCCGCTTCTGCCCTTCGATCCACTTGGGGTTCAAAAGCTTCGTCCGCACCACCCGCCGGATTTCGTCGGCAAGGGTGCGCACCTCCACGTGTTCCGGCTCGCGGGTGTCCCCGTAGTAGGTGCGGACCTCCTTGCCCGAGGCCACCCGGGCGGCGGCAGTCATCCCGCCGTGGGTGCCGAAGTAACAGCAGCAGCCGAAGAGGTCGTACTCGTCGGAAACCACCTTGTTGTAAGTAACGTCCACCGTCTTGAGGTTCGCCTGGAGCTGCTTGAAGGCTTCCTTTCCGAAAACACCCTTCCCGTAAGCGTAGCCGTTCCAGAAGACAAAGACGTCGGCCAGATCCTTCTCGTCCTTCCAGGCCGAGGCGTAAACCGCCAGGTTCACCCCGGCCTGGTAGGTGCCGGGCTTCGAGGCAAAGATGCGCAGGGTAGCGTCCCGCCAGGCCTGGGGATCGCCGGCCGCCCCGTCGAGCTGGGCCAGGGTGTGCTTGCGCACGAAATTCATTTCCGGCGGCTCCTCCAGCGCCGCCACGGTCTGGACGGCCTCGTCAAGGAGCTCGACGCAGTTGGGGAAGTTGTCCCGCGTGATGCCGGAGACCCGGACGGTGAGATCGATGCGGGGACGGCCAAGCTCTTCGAGCGGGATCACCTCGATCCCGGCCACCCGCCCGTTGGCCAGCCACTTTGGACGGCAGCCAAGGAGGTAGAACATCTGCCCCAGCCCTTCGCCGTCGGCCCACATTATGTCGTTGCACATCCAGTAGATGGCGATGTTCTCCGGGTAACGGCCCTCTTCGGTGAGGTGTTTGAGTAGGACCTTTTCCGCCAGCCGCTTCCCCACTTCCCAGGCCGCCTTAGTAGGCACCCGGTGCGGGTCCAAGGAGTAAAAGTTCCGGCCGGTGGGCAGAACGTCGTCCCGCCCGCGGGTGATTAAGCCCGAGGGGCCGGACGGGATGTAGCGGCCCGCAAAGCCGTCGAGCAGCGCCTCGATCTCCTGCGAGGCCTCAAGCCGCGCGTTGAGGTCCAGTACCCGCGGCAGAAGTGAGTTCAGCTCCTCCAGGTGCTCCGGCGCCGCCAAAGCCTCGCCCAGAACCTTTGCCGCCTCCTCGTGCGTCACGGACCGCCCCCGAAGGAGTAAGCCGATGAAAGCCTTCGCCGCCCGGTCGATCTCCTCTAAAAGCGCGCCGTGAGACTTGCCGTGGCGGGGCGAGAACTTCTCCGGCGCGGCCAAGAGTTCCCCAAACTCCAGCCCCATCAGCCGCGCCACCGCCTTGCGTAAAGAGACCGTCTCCCCGGCGTCGAAGCGCAGGACCGCATTCAAGAAATCGAGCCGCCGCTCACCCTGGGGAAGTTCACCGAAGATGTGCTGGCCGTCCTGGATCTGGGTGTTCCGGATAACGGAGAGGACCGCGTGCGCCTTCTCTTTTATCAGGGCGAAGTTTTGGTGGCCGTCTTCTACCGGAATCTGCTTGTCGAGGTTGGTCTTCTTGATCTCTTCGATGATCAGGTGCTCCAGGGTGTGCGCCCGCGCCGGATCGGCCACCCGCGCCTGCTCGTACTCCTCCAGGTACCGGTCGAGTTCCGCCAGCTCGTCGTAAAGCCCGCCCTGGGTCAAAACCGTCTGCATGTGGTCCACCAGGGTGGCGTAGCTTCTCCTCTTGGCGATGGTCCCCTCCGGCGGGTTATCGGCGTTGTAGATGTAAAGGTGTGGGAGGGTACCGATGGCCAGGTCGGGATAACACTCGCCGGAGAGGCCCACGCCCTTGCCGGGCAGGAACTCCAGGTTGCCGTGGGTGCCCACGTGAACGATAACGTCGGCGCCGAAACCGCGTTCCAGCCAGCGGTAGGTAGCCAGGTACTGGTGCGGGGGTGGGATATCCGGGTCGTGCAGGATCTTGCAGACCTGCCCGTCGCAACGGGCGCCGGCACAGCCGCGCTTGGGCTGGACGCAGACCACCGCGCTGCCGTATTGCACGCCGGTGATGACAATCTTACCCTCGTGGACCATGGCCGCGGGGACACCGTTCCTGGCTTCGCCCGGCGGGGACCCCCAGGCTTCGCTGAGCCGCTCCCTGACGCGCGGGGAAAGCCCGTCGAACCATTCCCGGTACTCCTCCACGGGCATGAGCTTCAGCGCCCCGCCCTTGCTGACGATCTCCTCCGTGGTGGTCCAGCGGAACTCGGAAATGGCCTTGCGGCTCATAATGGTCTCGATGAGTTCCCTGCCGCTCGCCGGCGGCTCGACCGCGTACCCGGCCTTTTTCATCCGCTGCAGGACACGAGCCACGCTCTCCAGGGTGTCGAGGTTGGCCCCGCCGCCCACCGTGGCCTCGACGGAGGCACACGGGTTATTGTGCAGGATAAAGGCCACCCGGCGCTCCCGCACGGGCTTTTGCGCCAGGCGGATCCACTTCGCCACCCTGTCTGCCAGGCGTCTGCAGCGTTCCTCCACCGGAACGCGGATTTCCAGCTCCCCTTCCCTTTTTGCGCCGGCAATGAAAAGCGGCTCGATAACCCCTTCGAACTCCGGCATAGCCACGTACCAGGAGATGTCGCGGTTCAGACCCTGGGGATCCTCGTACCATTCCTCCACGGTGCGGTAGGAGGAGGTCACAGGCTGGAAGACGGGTACGCCCAGTTGTGTGAGAAGGGCTACCCCCGCCGAGGCCACTTCTTCGCGCAGGAAGTCGTCCGTCCTGGTGCGGGCTTCAAGGAAGAAAGAGACGAGTTTTATCAGGGCGCTGATGCGCGGTTGCCCGTCGGGAGTCAAGAAATACTCCCGGACGACCTCGCCGGAACCCTTCGTACCGAGGTCGGCATCTTTCAG
>JBFMHQ010000069.1:0-2796 GCA_040751815.1 Bacillota bacterium
ATCCAGCGCCCGGACGACGACGGCGGCGGTCAGGGCGCTGCCGTCGTGGAACTTGACGCCGTCGCGCAGGATAAACTCCCAGGTGTTGGCGTCAACCTGTTTCCAGCTCGTGGCCAGCAGGGGTTCAAGCCGGTAGTCCTCGCCCATCCTCAGGAGCGTTTCGGCAATGTGGGCCTTTTCCACCAGCAGGAAGCCATTATCCAGCGTGCGAATGGGATCGCGCTCGCCGACTACCAGGACTCGGTCCGCATTCTTTACCGCTTGCTTTCCCGTTGACGCCCCGGGCTCTTGCTTACCGCATCCGGCAAGGATGAGCCCGCCTAAGATGACTACTAACAGAAGGTATCGCCGGAGCAACTTCTTCCATCCCCCTTCGTTTAAATTGTCGTGAAGGTGAAAACGGCGATCAGCACGCGTTCGTCGTACCAGCTGGGGGCCCCCTTTCGCGGGTCGCTATGACTGGCCTGGATCATCCAGTTCCCGTCCCTGAACGGGAAGCACACCACCCCCTCCGCATCGGTGCTGGCGGCATAAGGAAACGGGTTGCCGGAACAAAAGGCTTGCACCCTGGCCCCTCCCAAGGGACGACCCTCATAGAGAACCACCACCTCCAGCCGCTCCTCCGCGGGAGGCCGCGGCACGATCTCAAATTCCGCGCCCGACGGCCCCGGCCAGGGACCGTCCCGTTCCACGGCGACCAGAGCCTTGGCGTACTGGTAATAGTAGACCGACTTCATGATCGTTACGCCCGGATGGTCGGCGCGGGGACCGCGCAGGTGGCGGCCGTCCCGACTGATACTCCAGATCTTCCCGTCATACTCGGCCAGAAGAGTGTGCACGCCGGTTTCGGCAGGCGTAAAAACGGCAGTCAGGTCCGCCTCCCCGGCCTCCACGGCCAGCGGGATTCTGCTGCCCGCCGGGGAAATCAACCAGATCCTGGTGCGTAACGGGTCGGCTTTCCCCTGCATGACAAAATCGTGGCCGAACCTGATGCGGGCGGTTAACTCCTCTCCACGACGCGCCCGGTACGGGCACTCGATCCAGATGTTGTGCGGCGCCATTCTTACACCTCCCGGGGCCTGAACCCGCTGATGAGATAGGTGACTCTATCGCCGCCGGGATCACGCGGGAGAGGCTCGACATCCACACCGGCAAACCCGGCATTTACAAAAAGCGCGGCCACTTCCTCCGGCCTGATATCCCTGTTCAGGGGCAGCCTCTCTTCGATTTCCGGTGGGTAATGATGGCCCTTCTCCCCCGGCCGGCGGGGGGAGAAGTCGGCCAGCACCCGGCCGCCCGGCCTCAACACCCGGTACCACTCGGCAATGGCCCGCTCCGGTTCCGCCAGCGTCCAGAGCACGTGCCGGGCCGTCACGGCGTCAAAAGACGCGTCCGGAAAAGGAAGCGCCTCTATCTCTCCCTCGACAAAAGCAATCTCCAGACATGTCTCCCGGGCCTTCGCCCTAGCCTGGTCGAGCATGGTTACCGACCAGTCGACGCCCGTCGCGCGGTGTCCCAACTCGGCCAGGATCAACGCCACGAACCCGGTGCCCGTTCCGATATCCAGCACCTCCAGCGGGCCAGGTCCCAGCCGGGCCAGGATGTTCCGCCAACGTTCCTTCTCGGCGGGGCTTTTCGTACCGTGAGCGTCGGTATGGTCGTAATGAGGGCCCCTGGCGTTCCATCGCGCCCGCATCCTCTCCCGTAAGTCGTTCATCCGACTACCTCCCTGCCTCCCGTGAGATGAAATAAAAAACCACGGAGCCTCTGACCCCCGCTTCTGCGGGGCCAAGACCTCCGTGGCCTTAATTGTTTGCGCGGTGCTCCCTTAATAAGATGCCTTACGCTCTACAGCGTAACTGCCTGTAGATCCGCCACGGCGGCTTCGGCCGCCATTTCCGGGCTTTATTCGCCGTTCCTCCAGTAGTTCCTGCCGCTCGCCAAAAATCTTCTATTCAACCGTGTGGCGCATAATAATCCGATGGCCGGGCTACGATTCCTGCCGGGGCAGTTTGGTCCAGAGGCAGGCTACGGTGGCCACCAGCGAAACCAGCACTGCTGCCAGGTAGGCTTCTCTCAGGGCGGCCAGGAAGGCTCCGCTTGGGCCCAGGTGCAGGTAAGCGGCCTGGCGGGCCGTCAGGATCGCGCCGCCCAGGGCAATACCCAGCACCATTCCCACGTTCCGGGTAGCGGCCAGCACTCCCCCGGCAATGCCCAGCCGGAAGCGGGGCACGGAGCCCATCACGGCGCTGTTGTTAGGGGACTGGAATAGTCCCGTGCCCAACCCGAAGAGGCTGAGACGCCAGGCCACATCGCCGGTGCCGGAATGCTGCCCCAGTCCGGCCAGGAGCAGAGCAGCGACGGTACAGATAAGCGAGCCCGTGAAGGCCAGTCCCCGCTGCCCGATCCTGTCCGACAGCGCACCGGCCAGGGGAGCTACTACCAGCACCGTCAGGGGAAAGGCGGTCATGGTTGCTCCTGCCCGGCCGGCGGAAAGTCCCATCGCCTGCTGCAGGAGAAAAGGGGTCAGGAAAACGATGACGTACTGGGTCATGAAGTTCAGAAGGGCGGCCAGGTTGCCGGCGGCAAAGGCGCGGATGTGGAAGAGCTTGAGGTCCAGCATGGGTTCGGGAGAGCGCTTCTCCACCACAAGGAACCAGCCGAGCAAGAAGAGAGCCGCAAGGCCGAGCGCCAGGATGGGCCACGACCAGTTGTAGGCCTCGCCACGGCTGACGGCCAGAAGCAGGGCGCCGAGGCCGCAGAAGGCCAGCACCGCTCCCGGCCAGTCAAAGCGCT
>JBFMHQ010000007.1:0-15660 GCA_040751815.1 Bacillota bacterium
GCCCGCGCTCCTCGACCAGGCGGGGTTCTTCCGTTGCCCGGTGCCGCCGCCGGGCTGCGGCCTCTTCCGCCGCCCGCGCCGCGGCGGCGGCCGCCTCCTCCTCGCGGCGGGCGAGGGCCGCCAGCAGTTCGCGCCGGCGGAAAAGATCCTCCTGGAGACGGTCCTGCTGCTCCAGCAAGCTCCGCAGCCCCTCCGCCCGTTCGGCGGCGCCGAGTTTCGCCTCCAGGAGCGCGACTTCGGCTTCCCGCCCTTCGAGTTCCGCGAGCCGCCGCCGGTATGCATCCCGCCGCTCTTGCAGCTGGACCACCGCGGCGGCCTCCTCGCGGCGGCGGAGGGCCGCCCGGTAGGCATCTCCCGCCTGCCGGGCGGCCGCGCGGGACGCCTCCAGTTCCCGCCGCGCCTGCGCCACGGCGGCGGGCGAGCAGTTCCCCAGGCCCTCCTGCTCGGCCCGCACCCGGCCGAGGGCTTCCTGGGCCTCCCCCAGGGCGGCGTCGGTCCGCTGCCGCAGCTTTTCGCCGAAGCGTTCCAGTTCGAAAAGGCGCTCCATCATTTCGCGCCGCAGGGCGGGGGTGAGGGTGAGAAACTCGGCGAAGCGCCCCTGGGGCAGGACCACCGCCCGGGTAAAGTCGGAAGCGTTGAGGCCGACAATCTCCCGCAGGGCGCCCTTCACCTGCCCGTCCTTCTCCGCCAGCACGCGCTCGGCCGGCCCGTCCAGCAGCACGAGCCGGCATCTCGCCGTGGCGGCCCCGAACTCGCCGCTGCGCCGCAGCACCCGCTCCACACGGTAGCGCCGCCGCTCCGCGCCGCGGCCGAGGTCGAAGGTGAAGGCCACCCGCGCCTCGTCCAGCCGCTGGTTGATGATTCCCTGCGTGCCGTGGCTGGCCCGGGGCACCTCCCCGAACAGGGCCAGGATGATGGCGTCCAGGAGGGTCGACTTGCCGCTCCCGGTGGCTCCGAAGATGCCGAAGATCCCGTGGGCGCAGAGGGCGGCGAAGTCCACCACCTGCTCCTCGCGGTAGCTGTGCAGGCCGCTCAACCTGAGCTCAACCGGTCGCATCGGGCGCCTCCTCCCCTTCCGCCGCCCCGGCCAGCTCCAGGAAGACCCCTACCAGTTCGGGGTCCGGCTCCCCGCCGCCGGTCTGCCGGCGGTAGAAGCGGGCAAAAAGCTCGTCCAGCGGCAGGGAAGCGTAATCCACCGCCCGTGCACCCGCCGCGCCCGGCGACCCCGTCAACACCACCCGCAGGTTGACAATTTCGGGCCGGAGTTCGCGCAGGGCGTTCTCCTGCTCGCGGGTGAGGGGTGCGGGAGAATGGACCTCCAGGTCGATCCAGGCCGCGGGATCGCGCCCTTCCCGGCACCAGGCCAGGGCCTCCGCAAACCCGCCCGTCGCCCGCCAGCAGGCCAGGGGGCGGCCGGCGTCCAGGACGGCCTCCTCGCAGCGGGCCGGTAGTCCCGGCGCCGCCTCCACCAGGACCACACTTTTCGCCTGGCCGGCTTCGGAGAAGCTGTAGGCCAGGGGGGAGCCGCTGTAGCGGCAGGGGGCACAGGCACCCCGCACCTCCTGGGGCCGGTGCAGGTGGCCGAGGGCGATGTACTGCAGGCCGGACGGAAAGGCGCCGGGGTCCACGGCGTATGCCCCGCCGACGGAAAGGAAGCGCTCCGATGCGCTGGTCAGACCGCCGCGGACGTAAAGGTGGCTCACCGCCAGGTTCACCGCCCCGGGAAGGCAGCCGGCGGCGAGCTCCCGCCACAGGGCCCCCACCAGGCCGGCGTAGGCCTCCTGCTGCTCCCCTTCGCGGGCCGCCCACGCCGCCGGCGGCGCGCCCAGGCGGGCCTCGGAGGGATAGGGAAGGGCCAGCACCGCCGCCGTATACGGCCAGTCCGGCCCGCGGAGGTGGAGGTACGAGGGACCGGACGCCAGGACGCCGGGACCGGACGGGGGCTCGGCCCGCGGCCGGCCCAGAACGTGGATCCTGTGCCGCGCTGCCAGGGGGGCGGCGGCCGCCAGGCGTTCCGGCTGGTCGTGGTTGCCGGCGATGACCACCACGTGCCGCCCTTCCCGGGCCAGCAGGCACAGGGCACGGTAGTAAAGCTCTTCGGCCCGCGCCGGCGGGTTTTCGGTATCGAAGACGTCCCCCGCGATGAGGACGAGGTGCGCCCTGAAAGTGTCCGCCAACCGCGCGATCTCGGCCACGAAGGCTTCCTGTTCGTCAAGACGCCGGTGGGGGCCCAGGCTGATGCCCAGGTGCCAGTCGGCCGTATGGAGGATGCGCAGCGTCTCCAGCGTTCGCCACCCCTTCCGCCTCGCCCCGCCGGCGGCGTGACTTCAGCGAACCGCCACCGCCCGCCCCGGGGCAAAGAAGTAAAGGTATTTCTCCCGCACCGGGCGGCCCAAAATCTCCGCCGCCGCGCGCGCGTAGAGCTCCAGCTGCACCCGGTAACGTGCCGCACAGGCGTTCAGTTCCCCGGCGGCCACCCGGTCGCTCTTGTAGTCCACGATCACCAGGCCATCACCGGCCGCCAGCAGGCAGTCGATGACCCCCTGCACCAGCACGGTTTCACCGGCGTACGCCGCGCCGGTGAGCCCCGGCTCGAGTTCGGTTACCGGCAGGCCGATGGTAAACGGCACCTCCCGCCAGAGCCGGCCCTCCCGCGCGGCGGTCACCACCCGCCGGCCCAGGTCCGTGCGGAGAAAGCGGGCGATCTCCCGCACCGGCACGAGCTCCGCCTCCGCCGCCGTGAGCAAATCGCCGGCCACCATGGCCTCGATCTGCCGCCCGATCGTCTCCTCGTCCGGCGCCGCGTCAAGGTCCAGCAGCTTCATCACCAGGTGGACGGCCCGCCCGCGTACGGTGCCGTCCGGGCGCCCGGCCGCGAACCAGGCCGGCAGGACGAAGCCCGGGGGCAGTTCGCTCCCGCCGGCGACCCCGCCGGCGTTTCCGGCCGCGGCCTCCCCGCCGGACACCGCCCGGACGGGTACCTCCTCCGTCTCCGCCTCCAGGACTTCCAGGCGGTGCCGCCACTCGGTAACCGTGACCTTGCTGGGAAGTTCGGCCAGGGCGCGGTAGGGATTGGTCCAGAAGAGGCGCGCCCCCAGTTCCTCCGCCGGCAGCACGCCGCCCTCCTGCCGCGCCCAGGCGGCCTCCTCCCGTGCCAGCCAGTCCCCGGGAACGGGGGCCAGGTTCCTGAGCGCCGCGCGGAGCGGCCCGGTGCCCGTTTCCGATTTCGAGAAGTCAGGCGGCAAATCCCCGGCAACCGGGGCGGGTTCGGAAGGGTGGGCGCCCGTCCCGCCGGCGTCTCGCGCCCACAATCCCTCCAGTTCGGCTGCCGGCCACAGGTGCAGGTGCCAGAACCCGGTGGCGAGGATGCGGTCCGGGCCGGCCGGGAGATCGGAGAACGCCGGGTGGCTGCAAAGGGCGGGGCCCACCCAGTCCAGCGGCGTCGCGGCCCGGGCCAGGAAGGCGGCCGGCAGGGGCGCGTCGGGCGCCAGCCCGGCCACCTCGTCGCGCCACTTCGCCACCGCGCCGTCCAGGTCGCGCACCGCCGCCGTCACAAAAAGCCGCTCCCGCGCCCTGGTCAGGGCCACGTAAAGAAGCCGCATCTCTTCGGCCAGCATCTCCCAGCGGAGACGCTCCCGCACCAGGCGGTGGAGCACCGTGGGGAAAACCACGCCCCGTTCCAGGTCGAAGACCTTCGGCCCGCACCCCAGGCGCCGGTGAAAGAGAAAATCCCCCGCGAGGTCCTGCAGGTTGAACCGGTGCCCCAGGCCGGCCAGGAAGACCACCGGAAACTCGAGGCCCTTGCTGCGGTGGATGCTCAGCAGCCGCACCACGTCCTCGTTCTCCCCGAGGGAGCGGGCCGTGTCCATGTCGCCTCCCTCCGCCTGCACCCGCTCGATGTAGCGCAGGAAGTGGAAAAGGCCCCGGTAAATGGTGCCGGCAAAGCGGCGGGCGCGGTCCACCAGGGCGCGCAGGTTGGCCTGGCGGACCGTTCCCGCGGGCATGGCCCCCACCAGGTCGTAATAGCCGGTCTGGCGGTAGAGTTCCTCGATGAGATCCGCCGGCGGCAGCCAGCGCGCCAGGTCCCGCCACGCCTCCAGGCGGCGCCAGAACTCCCCGAGGCGGGCCGCCACCTCCGGCGGCACCCCGGCCTCCCCCTTGGCCGCCCGGGCCACCGCGCCGAAGAAACTCCCTTCCGGCACGGCCAGGCGGATGGCGGCCAGCTGGGCGGCGTCGAGCCCAACCAGGGGGGAGCGGAGCACGGCCGCCAGGGGTATGTCGCAGCGCGGGTTGTCGATGAGCTGCAGCAGGGACAGCACCGTTTGCACCTCGGGGGCCGCGAAGTAACCGCCGCTGCCGTCGGCGTAAGCCGGCACGTCAAGGCGCCGCAACTCTTCGAGGTAGATCCCGACGCGGCCGCGGGGCGAGCGCAGGAGCACCGCCACGTCGCGCCAGGCAACGGGGCGGTACCCGCCGGTGCTCGGGTCGAAAACGACGCACCCCTCGTCCCGCACGAGGCGCCGGATGCGCGCCGCCACCCAGCGCGCCTCAAGGCGGACGGCGTCGATGTCCTCGGGGGCGGCATCCCGGCCCTCCCCCGGCTCGGCCGCCTCCCCGCCGGGCCTCGCGGCCGCGACTTCCCCTACCCCCGGCGGGGCGAACTCCAGAAGGTGAAACTCCACGGGCCCCCCGGCCCGCCCCGACCCGGGCGCCGGGTACGTACGCCCGGCCCGCAGCGAGGCCCGCGCGTCGTACTCCATCTCCCCCACGGGACCGGTCATGAGACGCCGGAAGAGGAAGTTTACCGTTTCCAGGACGGCCTCCCGGCTGCGGAAATTCTTCGCCAGGTCGATGCGCCACCCCGGCGGGTCGCCGGCGCCCCGCGCGTCCAGGTCCCGGTAGCGGCGGTAACACGCCAGGAATACCTGCGGGTCGGCGTGGCGGAAGCGGTAAATGCTCTGCTTCACGTCGCCGACCATGAACCGGCTCCCCGGCGGGGCTACCAGCCGCAGAATGGCCTCCTGGAGGCCGTTGATGTCCTGGTACTCGTCCACGAGCACCTCGCCCAGGCGGGCGCGGTACTCGAAGGCCACCGGGGAAGGCCGGAAACCGGCATCGGGGTCCACCCCGCACTCAGGTTGCTGAGTGCGGGATTCCTCGCCCCAGGGCGAGAGCTCGGCGTCCGTCGCCAGCACCGCCAGGGCGTAGTGCTCCAGGTCGGCGAAATCGGCCACCGACCGTTCCCGCTTCGCCTGCCGGTAGGCGTCGGCGAAACGCAGGGTCGTTTCCACCAGGGCCTCGACGAGGGGTGCGGCCCGGGCGAGGTCGCCGAGAACGGCGTCCTCGGGGCGGGCGAGCCAGGTGCCGGCCAGTTCCTGCACCAGCTTCTTGACCTCGTCCCGCAGTTTCTTTACCCGCTCCTTCAGCCCGGCCTCGGCCTCGTCCCGGCGCACCTGCGGCAACCTGGCCCAGCCGTCTCCCCCTCCGAGGGCCTCCTGCAGCGGCGCGTACGGCCCGTTCACCAGGTCCAGCCAGCCTTCTACCCGGCGGAGGTCGGCCTCCAGGACCGGCAGGTAGCGGGCCGGGCCCCCGGGCCGCCGGGCCAGGTCTTGAGCGGCCGCCAGTCTTTCCCGGCAATGGGCAAGCCGCAGGCGCACCAGTTCCCGCCACACCCCGGCCCAGGGCTGTTTCTCCCACGGCTTCCCCCGCGCCTCCGCAAGCACCTGCACCATGCGCCGCAGCCAGGCCCGCGGCCGCGGCAGGGTGTGGGCACAATCGTACAGGCGCAGCACCAGGGCGAGGAGGTTGCGGTCGTCGCCGTGCCGGCCGCTCAGGGCCCGCGCCAGGTAGAGGAAGGGGGTCTCCGGCGGGCTCTCTTCGTGCTCCTCGTAGAGGGCGGCAACCACCCCTTCCAGCACCTCCTGCCGGAGCATTGCCGCCTCGTGTGCCTCCATAATGCGGAAGCCGGGATCCAACCCCAGGAGGTAGAAATGGCGGCGCACTACGTCGGCGCAGAAGGAGTGCAGGGTGCCGATGTGCGCCCGGGGAAGAAGAAACAGCTGGCGCTGGAGGTGCGGGTTGGCGGGGTCATTCTGGAGAGCCTCCGCCAGGGCCGCGCCGAGGCGCTGCCGCAATTCTCCGGCCGCCGCCTCGGTGAAGGTGACGACGAGGAGGCGGTCGAGGTCCAGGCCCGGCTCCTCCAGGACGGCCCGGAACACCCTGCCGACGAGCACCGCCGTCTTTCCCGTCCCTGCGGACGCGGCAACCAGGAGGTTTTTGCCCCGCCTGGTGACGGCCTCTTTCTGCTCAGCGGTCCAGGCGGTAGAGGGCAAGGGGGCCCACCTCCTTTCCGGCCGCTTTCGCCGCCAGCCGCTCGCGCAGCGCCCGCCGGTCGCCGGCGAGGGCGCGCGGCCGGTTCTCGGGCAAAAGCGGGTCGAAGCGGCAGACCGGCCGGTACGGGCAGCACCCGCAGGCCGACGCTCCTCCGGCCTGCACCGGCGCGATATCGACCCGGCCGGAAAGAATGTCCCGCCCGATGGCCCGCAGCAGCCGCGCCAGTTCTTCCGCCAGGGCCCGCCACTCCGCCGGGGAAAGAACCCGCCCCTCCAGGGCGGCGTACAGTTTGCCTTCCCCGGTCAGCCTGAGCGGCACGATAACAGAGGCCCCCCCGTTTTCCAGGCTCGCGTCAAGGAGGCGGAAAAAGTCCGGGCCGTGGTTCACGAGCCAGCCCTGCAACTGGAATTCCCGCAGCCATTCCTCTTCGAGGTCAACGACCTCCGGGTTCAGCTTGACAAGCGGCCGGCCTACGGGGAAATAGAGGGCACCGCCGGGCCGCACCTCGGCCGCGCCGGGCACGATCGCCGGGAGCCCGGCTTCGACCACCAGCCAGTACACCGGAAGCTGCAGTTGGAGGCCCGCCAGCACCCCGGCGAGGTCGAGGTCGCTGGGGCCGGTTTTGTAGTCCACCACGCGGAAGTAAACAACACCTCCGTCCGCAGCCACATCGATGCGGTCGATGCGCCCCGTCAGGCGCAGCACGACCTCCTGGCCCTCCACCGTTTCCAGGGGGAGCTCCAGGGCGGGGAGGGCAAACTCCGCCAGGAAAGGACACCCGCCCTCCGGCGGCGTTGCGGCCCGCGGACCCCCCTGCCGCGCGCCCCGGGCCGCGCCCCCGAAGGCCACCTCGACCGCCAGCGGGCGGAAGCGGCTGCGTTGCAGCTGGCGGGTGAGGGCGCGGGCCGAGTGGCGGACCCGTTCCAGAAGGAACTCCTTCTGCCGGCGGAGCCGCGCGCTGCTGAGGAGGATGCGGTCCTGCAGGCGCCCGGCCAGTTCCTCCACGATTTCTGCGCAGAGCCGGTCCACCTGCGGGTCGTCAAGCTGCTGCCAGTCCAGGCCCGCCTCCCGCACCTGCGTTACGAAGGCGCGCAGCGCCTCGTGGTAGAGCCGCCCCGTATCCGGCGGCGTCAGGCCGTACGCCACGCGCTCCCCGAGGCCGAGCCCCATTTCCAGGAAAAAGGCAAACGGGCAGCCGGTGTAGCGCTCCAGGCCGGAAACGCTGGTCTTCAGCACCCGCCGCCTGCCCCCGCCCGGCCGGCCCCAGAGCTCGAGGGCGATGGCCGGCGCTACGGGCCGCTCCTGATTGCCCCCCCAGAGCCCGGCAAGGGCCGGGCGCAACCTCTCCCCCCAGACCGGGTCGGACAGGAGCAGGTTGTAGACGCGCCACCAGGCGGGGTTAATCCGCCTGCCGGCCAGGGCCTCGCGGCAGCACCGGGCCAGGTGCGGCAACAGCCCCGCCGGGTGCTCCATCCAGGCGTTGTCCGCCGCTCCACCCGGAGGTTCGGCGGGCAGAAAGCGGGGCGCAAGCCCCGGCAGCAGTTCCCGCACCCGGCGGACCGCCGCCGCGGGCGCCAGGGCCCGCCCCTCGGCGTCACCGAGGGGGTAGCTCAACCAGAGTTCGCCCCCGGTGCGGGTGAGGGCGCGGTACACCAGGAACTGCTCCTCCTGCAGGCGGTCGTCCGCCGTCTTCAGCCGGCGGTCCCTGCCGCCCAGGAGCCCGGCCAGCTGCTCCCGCTCCGCTTCCGTCAGGAAGCCGTAGATGCGGGGGAACGCCGGCAGCACACCTTCGTTCAGGCCTGCCAGGAACATGGCCCGGACGTCCCGCGGGGGGCGGGAGCGCTCCAGGCTCCCCACCGTCACCGCGTCCAGCCGGGGCGGAATCAGGCTCAGGCGCAGGCCTTCCCAGGCCGCGTCCAGGATGGCGGCAAGCTCTTCTTCCGCCAGCTCGGCCTCCCCCAGCACCTCCACCAGCTCGTCCAGGACGTTAATTACCAGGCGCCAGACCTGGCGGTGTTCGCGCGCCAGTTCAGGCGCCCCCGCGGCAAGGGACGCCTCGCTCCAGGCGTCAAGCCGCCGCGGCACCCCGAGCCGGAGGCAAAACTCGACCAGCAGCCGCGCCCAGTCCCTGCCCTTCAATCGCGGTTGCGGCGCGCCTGCCAGGGCCCGCGCCTCCCGGTGGAACCACGCAAGTTCGGCGACGGCCTCCCGCCGGATGGCGTCGCTTTCTGCCGGGTCGAAGTCGTCCCCGGCCCCGCCACTCCCCTCCGCTCCCGAGGAAGGCGTCCCGGGCCTGTACCGCCAGGGCTCCTCGTCGTACCAGCGGCGGCCCCTGATCCCCGCCGCCAGGGCATAGTTTTCCAGCCTGTCCACCCTGTCACGGTCTACGCCGGTCAGGCCCGTTTTCAGGTAGCGGAAAACCGGCTCGTGGGCCCAGTTGCTGCGCCCCACTTCCAGCGCGGCCCGCAAGAGTTCCACCAGCGGGTGGTGCGCCACCGGCCGGCGGTGGTCGAGGAAAAAGGGGATTTCGTAATCGGCCAGCGCGCAGCGGAAAAGGGGGAAATAGGTGTCCACGTCGCGCACGGCCACCATAACCTGGCGCGGCCGCAGGCCTTCACGGAGCAGGCGCCGGATGGCCCGTGCCACACCGGCCGCTTCGGCGCGCGGGTCCTGAGCGGCAAGGAGGTGCACCCGCCGCACTTCGCCGCCGTAGGGCTGCGTGGGGTAGGTAAAGTAGTACTGCTCCAGGTGGGCCAGTTCGGGGGCCGCCGCCAGGCGCCACCCGGTGTCGGGTTCCAGCAGGACCTCGTCGTATGCGGCGCCCGCCTCCCGGGCCAGGTTCGCCAGGCGGCGCCGGGTCTCCCAGGGTTTCCGGAAGGGGCTGTGGTCGGGGGGTGCTGCGGCAAGCTGCCCGGGGTCAAGGCAGAGGGTTACCGTGATCCCGGCGGCCACGGCGCAGAGGGCGCGCAGTACCGCGAATTCCTGGGGCGTGAAGGTGACAAATCCGTCCACCCACACCCGGCAACCTCTCAGGCCGGCGGCCCGCGGCAAATGCCGTGCCAGCAGGTCGAGGTAACCGTCCGGGTCGGTCATCCGATCCCCCAGCCGTTCTTCAAACAGCCGGTACACCAGGCTTATCTCCCGGAGCTTGGGGACCAGCCGGCCGTCCGCAGCCGCGCTCAGGGCCTCAAGGTCGTCCGGCCCGATCTGGTTGACCTTTAACTCGCCGATCAGCCCGGACAGGGAAGCCAGGCAGCCGGGCCGGTTGTGCAGCGCCCGCAGCAGGGGCAGGCGCTCACCTTCGTCCAGGATAATGCCCTTCAACATCATGCGCCGGCCCAGCTCGCTGACGGATACCCGCGTGGCGCCGCCCGCCTCCTGCAGGACCCGGTAGGCCAGGCGGCGGAAACTGAAGACCTGGGCGCGCATGCTGCCGCCGCGGGCGGCGATCTCCTGCTCCATGGTGAAGGTTACCTGGTCGGGAGTGATGAGCAACAGCGGAGGACCCAGGGGCGCATGCTTCTGGTGGGCGAAAATCTCCTCCAGGCAGCGGCGCGTGCAACCGGTCCCGGCGCGGCCGACGAGCAGGCGAAAGACCATGGCAAGGCTGAAATTCGCCGCCGCCGGCGGAATTTCCTTCCGGCGCCGGCAACGGACCGCCCGTCAACGCGGCGGCCCGCTACCCTTCTTCCGGATCGCCGGCGTCCTCGCCGTGCTCCTCACCGTCGTGCTCCTCATCGCCCCAGGCATCCTGCCCCGGCGGCTGCTCCTCGGTCATTTCGCGGAGTCTTTCGCCGAATTCGGCCAGGCGCGCCACGACCCGGGCGTTGAAGGAGCCCTCGGGAAACGCCCCGTCGGGCCCGCGTTCGCCCGCCGGCAGGCCGGTGAGCAGCTCAATACCCTCGTCGACGGTGTTGATCAGGTAGACGTGGAACCGCCCCTCTCCTATGGCCTCGACCACATCCTCCCGCAGCATAAGGTTCTCGGCATTGGCCGCCGGAATGACCACACCCTGGTCGCCCGTAAATCCCTTCACCCGGCAGACGTCAAAAAACCCTTCGATTTTTTCGTTGATCCCGCCTACGGGCTGAATTTCTCCCTTCTGGTTGATGGAGCCGGTCACCGCCAGGTTCTGTTTCACCGGCACGTCGGCCAGTGCCGAAAGAAGGGCGAAGAGTTCGGCGCACGAGGCGCTGTCCCCTTCGACTCCCTCGTAGCTCTGCTCGAAAACCAGGCGGGCGGAAAGGCTCAGGGGGATTTCGCGGGCGTACTTCTCCGCCAGGTACCCGCTCAGGATCATGACCCCCTTGGTATGGATGCGCCCGCCGAGACGCGCTTCCCGCTCGATGTCGATGACGCCGTCCTTCCCCGGCGCCACGCTGGCGGTGATGCGCGATGGCTTCCCGAAATCCAGATCACCCACGCTGAGCACCGAGAGCCCGTTGACCTGGCCCACCCTGCCCCCTGTAACGTCGAGGAGCAGCGTGTTCCGCGTGAACATTTCCTGAATGTGCTCCTGGATGAGGTTGGACCGGTAAAACCGGGCGTCGATGGCCCGCTTCACATGGGCTGCCGTGGTGTACTTCGCGCCTTCCTGCTGCGCGTAATAGCAGGCCTCCCGCACGACGTCGGCGATCTCCGCGAACCTGGTGGCGAGCTTCCGCTGATCCTCGGCCAGGCGCGAACCGTACTCCACCAGCTTGGCCACCGCCGAGGCGTCCAGGTGCAGGAGGTTTTCCTTCTCGCAGAGGGTGCAGAAGAAAGCCGCATAACGGCGCAGGTTATCGGGCGTGCGGTCCATGCGGGTGCCGAATTCCGCTTTCACCTTGAAAAGCTCGCGGAAGTCGGGATCAAAGAGGTAGAGGAGGAAGTAGTAAAGGGGCTCGCCCAGCAGGATCACCTTCACGTCCAGGGGCACCGGCTCCGGGCGAAGGCTCTTGGCCGCCGTGATCCCGAGCCTTTCCCCGGGCTCTTCGATGTTTATCTCCCTGTCCCGCAGGGCGCGTTTCAGCCCGTCCCACGCGAAGAGGTTGCGCAGGATTTCCTCCACCGGAATAACTATGTAGCCCCCGTTGGCGCGGTGCAGGGAGCCGCCGCGGATCATGGTGAAATCCGTGACCAGCGTCCCGAACTGGGCTTCTTTTTCTATCTTCCCGAAAAGGTCGCCGTAGGTGGGGTTGAGTTCCAGCACCACCGGGGCTCCACGCAGTTCGCCGTTGTCCACCAGGACGTTGACCTCGTAGCGCCGGAAGGGCGTCTCGCGGGCCCACGGCGGCACCGGCAGGTCGTTGCCGCCCCGGCCCTCCCCCCGGAAGAGACCGATGTTCTGCAGCATATCCTCCCGCACCGTTTCCAGGTAGGCGCGCACGTCGGGAAGCGACCCGTACTTTTCCAGGAGATGGGCGAACAGGTGCCCCACCGCAAAGGCGGCCACCTCGCCGTCCAGGCGTTGCAGCGCTTCGGCGGCCTCGTGTTCAAGGTTATTGAGTTCGCGGAAGGTTCTGGCAACCTCCTGCTCGAGGGCTTCCCGCCGCTCGAGAATGGCCTGCCGCTGCTCGGAGGGGAGCCTGGCAAAATCCTTTTCCTTCACAATTTCCCCATCGATGACCGGAATAATGAAGATGCCGCCCGGCGCTCCCTGAATAACGAAACCGGCCGCCTGCGCCCGGGCCTGGAGCTCGCGCAGGAGTTCGTTCTTTCTGGCGTCGAAGGCGGCCATCATCTCTTCTTTTTTCTTGGCATATTCCTCGGTGGCGAAAGCGCGCGGGATTTCCCGGCGCGCCGTTCGCACCAGGTTCCGCATGTCACGGGACAGCTCCGTGCCCATGCCCGCCGGGAGCTTGAGGGCCCGGGGGCGGTACGGGTCGCGGAAGTTGTGCACGTAACACCAGTCGGGGGGCACGGCTTTTCCCCGCGCCACTTCTTCCAGAAAAGCCTTGACCGCCGTATTCTTACCGGTGCCCGGCGGCCCGGCCACGAAAACGTTGAACCCCTCGGCGCGAATACCCAGCCCGAACTCCAGGGCCTGCACCGCCCGCTCCTGTCCGATGATGGTTTCCAGGGGTTTCAAATCGTCCGTGTGCACGCATCCGAGGTCCTCGGCGCGGCACACCGCCCTTGCTTCGTCCGCCGTTATTTCTCTCACCAGGTTGCAACCTCCTGAGGCAATTTCCTGTCTTTATTCGCCGGTACGGCCTTCTTTCCTCCACTATCTTATCAGCAGGATCAGCCGGCCATTTTCGTGCCGGACATCCCGCAGGACGGGATGGCCCGGCATACCGGCCAGGTTAAGAGTCAGCAGGGGTTCGCCGCCGGCGTAAACCAGCACGTCTTCCTGCACGGGGACGCCGCCGAGAAGCAGGGCCTCCGGTTGAAACCGCGCCGTCGTGCCGCCCCCCGTAGCTACCAGCCGGCCCCGGAGCTCGTACCCCGCCCGTGCCCCGGTCAGGGTGATGCCTCCCCGGGTTATGGCCACGGCCGGCATGTCCCGGCCGCCCGCGGCTCGCAGTTGCGCCTCGAGGCTTTTGTCGGAGATTTCCAGACTCAGGCCTTCATAACCCAGGGAAACGCCGTCCGGCCGGAGACGCCCGGTGGTGCATAACCTCTGCAGCACGCGGAAGGCCTCCTTGAGGGAGGTCAGGGAATCGAACCAGTAGCGTTCGAGGGCGCTGACGGAGGCCGCAGCCTCCGCGGCCTCGGCGCGTATGCGGGCCAGCAGCGCCGCGCGCGCCTCCCGCGTTTCGGTCAGCCGGGCCGCCTGAACCCCAAGTTCCCGTTCACGGGCGGCAATTTCGTCCCCGGTGCGCCGGAGGCGGGCCAGGGCTTCCCGGTGCGCGGCAACGGTGCGCCGGGCCTCCCGGAAAAGGCAGGCCTCATAGGCGGCGAGCCGGGCTACAAGCTCCGCCCGGTAGGCCACTTCTTCCCACCCGGAGGCCTCGAAGAGCACGGCGACAAGGGCCAGGTTCCCCATTTCGTAGCGCGCAACCAGCCACCTCTTGAGTTTCTCCCGGGCCGCAGCCGCCTTCCGTTCGGCGTCCCCGAGGGTCTGCCGGCAACGCTCCCTTTCCGCCTCCAGGCGCGCGAGGTCCCGCCGCAGCGCTTCCGCCTCCTGGCGCAAAGCCAGAAGCCGGCCGTCCAGGCGCAGAAGATCTGTAGCCAGCGCCCGCTCCCGCCTTCCCAGTTCGTGGTAAAGGCGCAGGGCTTCCTGCCGCCGGTCCTGGGGGACCGGTGTTTCTCCCGCCGCGCCCCCAACCTGCAAAAGCGCCAGGCAGATTACCAGGATAAGCAGAAAAACGCCGCTTCTCTCCCGGATGGCAACCACCTCGCCGGCCCGTCAACCCGGCTTATGACATCAGTATAGCACGGCCGGGACCCGGGGAAGCAGGGCGGGCGTCGACAAAAAGGGCAGCGCGGGAAAACCGCACTGCCCCTTGGCCCGTGCTTCGATCTCTTTTCCCTAAAGGCACCCTTCCTCGCGCATCATCGCCAGGAAAACGTTGACGATCTGCGGGTCGAACTGCGTGCCGGCGCACCGCTCGATTTCCGCCACGGCCTCCTGCACCGAGCGCCGGGGGCGGTAACTCCGGTCGGAGGTGATGGCGTCGAAGGTATCCGCCACGGCAATGACACGGCTGAGCAACGGTATTTCCTCCCCCTGGAGCCCATCCGGGTAACCGTTGCCATCCCACCGCTCATGATGGTGCCTGATTATCAGCACGATGTGCTGGAAGCTTTCGATATGGCTCAATATTTCGGCCCCGATTAAGGGGTGGCGTTTGACCACGTCGTATTCTTCCACCGTAAGGGGACCAGGCTTCTCCAGGATGGCCTCCGACACGCCGATCTTTCCGATGTCGTGCAGGGTACCGCAGAGGTGCGCCAGGCGCACCCGCGCAAGATCAAACCCCATCCGGGCTACGACCCCGGCGGTAATGTCGGCCACCTTTTCACAGTGGTAACGTGTGTAGCTCGACCGCGCCGCGATGGCCGCGGCCAGCGCCTGGATGGTCTGCAGTTCGTGGGGGAACCGCCCCAGGAGGTACCCTTCGGCCTCTTCCGCCACCCCCGAGCCGTGCTCCAGTATGGCACACGCCCCGAGCAAGACGCCGTCGGGACTGTAAAGGCACCGGGCCCGGGTACCCCCCTGCGAAAAATCCCCGTCCCGCGGCACGCCCCCGGCGTCCATCGCCCGGCTCGCTGCCTCCTGCAACTGCTGTATGCGATGCCGGCCCGCTTTGTTGACCGCCACCACGGCGCCCGTGGCGTCCACGAGAAGGAGCGGCCGGCGGTTGGCGTGAATCAAGAATTCGAGCAGTTCCGCGCTTCCGGCAAGGGATCTGAGTTTCTGGTGGTCGGTCAGCGACATTTCCTTTCTCCCTGATGGGCAGTATTTTTGCACTCTCCCTCCAGGGTACAGGAAAATACATTCTTGCTGCGGTGGTGCATTTCCTTCAATTCTTCAATCAATTTTTGCAAATTTTCCTTAATTTCGCATCGGGTTCCGCAACCGACCGGCCCGGCGCCGCCGGACCCCGTCCGCGGCAGACCGGGCGCGGCCTGCCGCGCCCAAAAGCGGTTCCCGGAAGGAGGCCCCTCCGGCGTGCTACCCGGCGGCAAAAGAAAACCCCCGCCCGGTGCGGGGGTGCGGAATTTTCTTCCAAAGGCGCGCCTTTGCCGTGGGGGCGCGTAAGCAAACCCGCCTCTGTCAGTCGCCGGAGGTTACCGGTGTACCTTCGCTCCCTCCCTTCGCGCCCTCTGCCACGGTGTACTTTTTGCGTCCACGTGCGCCGCTGGCGCGGCTCTTCAATGTTTGGCGGCGATAGGTTTCCACGCCGGTTTCCTCGTCAGGCGCATCCGGCTCGAGCTCCGCTCCTTCATGGGTCGTGTTCCACGCGGTCTGCCGGTAACGCCGGGCGCCGGCGTAAACGCTGGCCAGCCTGGCATAGGGCTGCTCGCGAAGCACGCGTCTCCGCCCCCGCACCCAGACGCTCCCCAGGACCAGCGCCAGGGCCAGGGCGAGCCAGAGCGAGAGACTTAACCCTCCAGGACGGGTGCCGTTCAGCGCGGCACCCGCGGCGGCGAAACCCCTCCCCACCTGCTCCACAAAGTGCAGGAAGTGCTGGGCCACCGCACCGGCCAGAAAGACTGCCAGACCAATGCCGACCGCTACTCTCCGCTTCATTTTCCCTCCTCGCCTGCCATCGGCTCCCATTTCGCGGCTTGCGCCGCCACCGGCCTGCGCCCGCATAGGCGCCCTTGCGGGTGTTTCTTGCCACCCCTTACCTTAGCCGGTAATAACTGGTAATAGTATACCACAGGATCGCCCGG
>JBFMHQ010000007.1:15760-56024 GCA_040751815.1 Bacillota bacterium
TCGGCTCCCATTTCGCGGCTTGCGCCGCCACCGGCCTGCGCCCGCATAGGCGCCCTTGCGGGTGTTTCTTGCCACCCCTTACCTTAGCCGGTAATAACTGGTAATAGTATACCACAGGATCGCCCGGTGGACAAGTAGCTGAAAAAACTTTTCCCGCCTATTTTGCTATTCGAGGGTTTCCATCGCCGGCGTCGTCGTGTATAATAAGCTGAAATAGGGTAAAGGCCGTGAAGGGGTAAAGTAGGCCCGGGGCACCTTTCCAGCGAGCCGGGTGCGGTGCGAGCCGGCAGGGAGCCGGGTTGAAGTTCACCCCGGAGCCGCAGGCTGAACGAACGGTCCGGCAGGACGACCGGCAAGCCACCGTAGCCATTTCCCGGCGACCGGCAACGGTGGAACCTGCCCCTCCGACGTCCGGCGACCGACGACCGTCAAGATTTTGAAGGAATCGCCACGGGCGATTCCCGTCAAGTCCGACGACCGACGACCGACGACCGACGACCGTTCTAGTAGGCCGCGCCGGAACTTCCACCGTTAAAAGGAAGGGGGTATCGGAAGGAGAGCGTCTTTCCCGTACCCTGAAACGAGCGGCCCCTTTCCGGGGCAAGCAGGGTGGTACCGCGGGCACAAATCCCGTCCCTAGAGACGGGATTTTTTATTTTAATTCCACCAGGAGGGATGGTTCGTGATCGTAGTCATGGAGCCGGGGGCGTCGCCCGAGGAGATCCGGAAAGTCGAGGAAAAACTTCGCGAACTGGGTTTTCTGACCCACCCCATTTACGGCAGGGAAAGGACCGTTATCGGGGCGGTCGGGGATAAAAGGGTCGCCGCCGATTTTCTGCTTAACTGGCCCGGTGTCGACCGGATCGTGCCCATTTTGAAACCCTATAAACTGGTGAGCAGGGAGCTGAAGCCGGAGAAAACTGTGGTGCGCATCGGCAACGTGGCCGTGGGCGCGGGCAAGCCGGTGATCATCGCCGGGCCCTGCGCCGTGGAAAGCGAGGCGCAGCTTATGGAGGCGGCCCGCGCGGTGAAGCAGGCCGGGGCGCACCTCCTGCGGGGCGGCGCCTTCAAGCCGCGCACCTCGCCGTACTCCTTCCAGGGCCTGGAGGAGGAAGGTTTGAAGCTCCTGGCCCGGGCCCGCGAGGCAACGGGCCTGCCGGTGGTTACCGAAGCGGTGGACACCCGGGACGTGGAACTGGTGGCCGCTTACGCCGACGTAATCCAGGTGGGCGCGCGCAACATGCAGAATTTCCGCCTGCTGCGGGAGGTGGGGCGCGCCGGGAAACCGGTGCTCCTGAAACGCGGGCTGGCCGCGACCGTCGAGGAATGGCTCATGGCCGCGGAGTACATCGCCGCCGCCGGCAACGGGCAGATCATCCTCTGCGAGCGGGGGATCCGGACCTACGAACCGGCGCTCAGAAATACCCTGGACCTCAGCGCCATCCCGCTGGTGCAGCAGCTGTCGCACCTCCCGGTGATCGTCGACCCCAGCCATGCCACCGGCAACTGGCGGCTGGTGACGCCGCTGGCCAGGGCCGCGGTGGCCGCCGGGGCCGACGGGGTGATGGTGGAGGTACATCCCGACCCGGCCAACGCCCTCTGCGACGGCCCGCAGTCCCTTACACCGGTCTCCTTCGCCCAGATGGTGCGGGAGGTGGAAACGGTGGCCTACTCGATCTGCTCCTGTGCCAGGCTTTCGGCCCAGGCCCGCAACTGGGACTCGGTCCAGCGGTCGATCTCCTGAGCCGGGACGATCGGCGGCAGACCAAAGCGTTCGCACAATTCGCGGTAGCGGCGGCGCACCTCGCCCTTGAGCTCCTCGCCGGCCATTTCCGCCACGGACCGGCGCAGGCTTTCCTTGAGGGCCCAGAGGTGCCCGCCGCTAATTTCCTGACCCACGCTCAACCCCTCCTCGCCAACCTGCCGGAAAAGCGTTCCAGAAGTTCCCTTGACTTCAACGGACGGAGAGACAAAAGATCTTAGAAAATACTTCTTGGCCGCCCTCGCAATCCCTGCCCCACTCCCGCTTTTCCCCTCCCACTTCTCATCCCGCTTCCCACAACCCACCTCATGCCTCTCGCCTCCCACCTTCCCGTTTCTCCCCTCCCACTTCTCACCTCCCACATCTCACTTCTCAACCAACCCAAGGCGCCGCAACTCCACCTCGTCCCGGCGCCACCCGGGGCGGACCTTAACCCAGAGATCGAGGTACACCCGGCTCTTGAGAAGCGGCTCGATCTCCGCGCGTGCCAGCTGCCCGATACGCTTCAACATGCGGCCCTCCTGCCCGATGAGGATGGCCTTCTGGGATTCCCTCTCGGTGAATATGGTGGCCCGGATGTAAACCACCCCCTGGGGGCGCCGGGCGACCTCGTCCACCGTGACGGCCACGCTGTGGGGTACTTCCTGGGCGGTCAGGTGGAGGATCTTCTCCCGCACCAGTTCGGCCAGGACCACCTGCTCGGGCTGGTCGCTGACGATATCCGCCGGGTAGTAGGGAGGTCCGGGAGGGAGGTAGGTCACCAGAACGTCTGCCAGCCGGTCCAGGTTTTCCCCCGTGCGCGCCGAAACGGGCACGATTTCGGCGAAGGAAAACTTCCGCCGCCAGTGATCGATCAGGGGCAGGAGGGCCGGCCTGGCCACCCTGTCGATCTTGTTGATAACCAGCAGCACCGGGCGCCCGACGTCCGCCAGCTGCCGCAGGACGAACTCGTCCCCCGGACCCGCCTCCTCCGGTTCCACCACCAGGAGAATGACGTCGACATCCTTGAGGGTGCCCAGGGCCGCCTCCACCAGGTACCGGCCCAGGAGGTGCCGCGGCTTGTGAATCCCCGGGGTGTCCACGAAGACCACCTGGGCGTCCTCGCGGTGGAGTACGCCCCTGATCCGGTGCCTGGTCGTCTGGGCCTTGTCCGATACGATGGCCACCTTCCGCCCCACCAGGGCGTTCAGGAGCGTCGACTTGCCCACGTTGGGGCGTCCGATAATGGCCGCAAAACCCGACCTGAATTCGCGTTCGTCCTCCACCGTTATCCTCCCGCCCCTTTTCCCCCGGGCAGCGCGAAGGCGTCCGGAAGCAGCTCCCGCACCTTGTAGCGGTACGTACCCCCGGGGCCGGCAACCACGACGAGCATCTCGGGGTTGAATTCGTAAAGCACCTGGCGGCAGCCCCCGCAGGGCGAGTGGACCTCCGGAGCATCGCCGACCACCGCCACGGCTACCAGGTCGCGTTCGCCCGCCGCCACCGCGCACGCCACGGCCGCCCGCTCCGCGCACAGGGTAAGGCCGTAGCTGGCGTTCTCCACGTTGCACCCGGCGAAGACGGCCCCTGAGGCGGTACGCACCGCCGCCCCGACCCGGAGGCCCGAGTACGGGGCGTAGGCGTTATGCATGGCCCGGCGCGCGGCTTCCAGGAGCTCTTCCTCCCCCTCGGTTGCCTCCCAGCCCAGGAGGGCCATAGCCTCCTTCTCCCGGCGCCGCATCCGAACGTAATCCTCGTCGTTTTCGTGGTCGTACCCGAGCAGGTGCAGGGTGCCGTGGACGGCCAGGTACGCCGCCTCCCGCACCAGGTCGTGGCCGCACGCCCTCGCCTGCCGGGCGGCGGCTTCCAGGGAAATGACAATATCGCCGAGAAGCTCAACCGGGATCTCGCCCGGCGCCTCGCCCGGTTCGGCCAGCGGGAAGGAAAGGACGTCGGTGGGCGCGTCCACCCCGCGGTAGTCCCGGTTCAGCTCCCGGATGCGGGCGTCGTCGACAAAGGCCACGCTGACCTCGACCCCGGCTCCCCGCCCCTCCAGCGCCAGGACCCGCTCCACGGCCCGCACCACCGCCTCCACCAGTCCCGCGGGAAGCGGGACGGCCTCCTGCAGGTTACTTGCGAGCACGCCCATTTTTTGCCCTTCTCCTCTCTACTTCCTTCATGTCAGGGTACTCAATCCGCGTGTGGAAAATACCCGCCAGGACGCGGACAAAGGCCCCGGCGATCCTGTCCAGATCCTTGAAGTTCAGGTCGCTTTCGTCAAGCTGCCCGTCGCTCAGCTTGTCTTTAATCAGCTTGCGCACCAGCCCTTCGATCTTACCCGGGGTGGGGTCGCTCAGGGCGCGAACCGCCGCCTCCACGGCGTCGGCCAGCATGACGATGGCCGCCTCCCGACTGCGGGGCACGGGACCGTCGTAGCGGAAGTCCTCCTCGCGCACGGTATCCTTGGCGTCACTTTCCAGGGCCTTATGGTAGAAGAAGGTAATCAGGCCCGTCCCGTGGTGCTGCTCGATGATGGCCACCACCGGCTCCGGCAGCTTGAACTCCCGGGCCATTTCCACCCCGTCCTTCACATGGGAGGTCAGGATCAGGGTGGAAAGGGCAGGGGTGATTTTGTCGTGGGGGTTTTCGCCCCCCATCTGGTTCTCGACGAAGAAATAGGGGCGCCGCACCTTCCCGATATCGTGGTAGTACGAGCCCACGCGCGCCAGCAAGGCGTCGGCGCCCACCGCCTGGGCCGCCGCCTCGGCCAGGTTGGCCACGAGCAGGCTGTGGTGGTAGGTTCCCGGCGCCTCCAGAAGCAGCCGCTTCAGGAGCGGGTGCCCGGGATTGCTCAACTCCAGGAGGCGCACCGCCGAGTTGATGCCGAAGGCGTGCTCCAGAAAAGGGAGCGAGCCGTTGGTCAGGATGGAGGAAAGGAGCCCGTTGGCGGCCCCCAGCCCCAGGCTGGAGATGATCACCAGGGGCCAGGGGGCCTGGGTAAGCAACCCCACCCCCAGGATAACCGCCGCGTTGGCCGCCGCCACGTACGCGCCGGCCCGCACCAGGTCGGCGCGCTGGCTCAACCGGGTGACGCTGTACACGCCGGCGATGCCCCCCACAAAGCCGACCAGGGCAAAACGGAAGTCGTTCCCGGTCATCATACCCAGCAGCACGCTCATGGTGGCCACTACCATCACCGCCAGACGGGCGTCCAGGAGAATGGCCACCAGCATGCCCGCCGCCGCCAGCGGCGCCGCGTAGCCCATGAGGTCCCCGAACTCGGGCCACTGGCCCACCCTGATGGCGATGAGCACCTTGCTGAAGGCCAGAATGCCGATCGCCACCAGGGAAAGAAGGTACAGGAGCTTTTCGTTCCGGTAAATGTCCCCGTGCTGCCGGTAGAGGTAGAAGCAGACCACGCCTATGAGGACCGCCACCAGCAGTGCCGTGCCGGCTATGCTCCGGGAGGGCATCGGGCTGCGGGCCAGGCCCAGGGCCTGAAGTTTGGCCAGGTGCTCGGGGGTGACGATGTCCCCTTCGCGGATAATAATTTCGTCCTTGTGCACGGTGATCATTTGCGGGGCGATCTTCTCGCGCGCCGCGGCCCGCAGTTCTTCGGTTCTCTGGGCGTTGTAAAAGGCGTTCGGCCTCAGGTAGCGGTTTAGGGCCTCGCGGGCGAAAAGTTCAAACTGCCGGGCCCACTTGAACTCGGCGAGGCGCCGGGCCGCCCTTTGCCTGGCTTCCGGCAGGGTCTCCCCGGTCACGCCGCCCGGCTGGATGTAAATTTCGGTCACCACCCGCAGGATGCCCTGGCGCACGGTCTCCAGGGCAGCGGGCGAGGAGCGCGCCAGCGCCTCCAGCGCCTCGTCGGGAAGGGCGAAGGGCAGCCTCTCGCGCAGGCGCGCCACGCGTTGGGCCGCGTCGCGGGAAGGGCCGGCAAGGATTTCCTTGACCCCGTCCACGAGGGCGTTGACATCATCCTGGACGGCCGCGCCGACCTGGGGGTCGTAGTCGTACTGGAGGGGAATCCCGGCCGCCGCCTCTTCGCGCAGCCGCTCGGTCTTCGCCTTGTCCTCGAAGGTAACCGTCCGTGGGGCCTTAAACGTCCGCGGTGAAACCTGGTTCTCCTGCAGGTTGGCCCGCGCGGGAATAAACTCGATCCCTACCAGAAGGGTAACCAGGATAAATAAAATAAGGGCGGCTGCCGCCCGGCGAAACCTTTCGTTTTGCGCGATGCCGAGCACGGCCCGTCCCAGGCGCCCGGTCAGTGCTTGTACACCCACAGGCAAAAATCACCCCTCTGCCGCCCGGCATTCAGCCTTCCGGGTGCTGGGCCGCCTCGGCCCGCTCGTACGCCTTGACGATCTCGATGACCAGCGGGTGGCGGATGGTATCCGCGCCCGTGAGGTAGACGAAGGAAATGCCCTTTATCCCGGCCAGTTTGCGCTCCGCGTCTACCAGACCGGAAACCTGGCCCCGCGGCAGGTCGATCTGGGTCACGTCTCCGGTAACCACCGCCCGCGAAGAAAAACCGAGGCGGGTAAGGAACATCTTCATCTGCTCGGGCGTGGTATTCTGCGCTTCATCAAGGATGATGAAGGCATCCTCCAGCGTGCGCCCCCGCATATAGGCCAGCGGGGCGATTTCGATGATGTGCCGGTCCAGGTACCGCTGGGTATTCTCCACCCCCAGGACGTCGTAAAGGCTGTCGTACAGCGGGCGGAGGTACGGGTCCACCTTCTCCTGGATGTCCCCGGGGAGAAAGCCCAGTTTCTCCCCCGCCTCAACCGCCGGCCTGGTTAAAATTAGGCGCCCCACACGCTTGTCCCGGAGCGCGCGCACCGCCATGACCACCGCCAGGTACGTTTTCCCCGTGCCGGCCGGGCCGATGGCGAAGACCACGTCGTTCTCCCGCATGGCCTGCACGTACCGCTGCTGTCCCATGGTCTTGGGGCGCACCTGCTTGCCCCGCGGGGTGGTGAGGATTGCTTCCCGGGCCAGCTCGTCGAGCTGTTCCGTGTACCCGGCCCGGACCGCTTCGATGATGCAGCCGACATCGCGCGGCCCGATACTGCCGCGCTCCTTGTAAAAAGACTTAAGCCGGGCAAACACCTCCTCGGCCTGCGCCAGGCGCTCCGGCAGGCCGGTCACGACGAAATCCCCGCCGCGCATCACCACCTTGACCCCTAGCCCTTCTTCGATGGCGTCCAGGTTTTCGTCGTAGGCGCCGACGATGGCCGCCATCACTTCCTGATCGTCAACGGGTATACGGACCCGTCCCTGTTCGACCAAGCTTCGAACCACAACCTTTCCGCTAACCTTTACTTCTTGAGCGGGCGCTCCACCCCGATGTCCTCGAGGGTCTCCACGATCACCCGTACCCGCAGCTCGTGGCGGTTTTTGCCGGGCGGCAGCACCTCCACCCGCTGCTCGACGATTTTCGCCGCCGCGGGAAGACGCCCGGAAAGCTTCTTCACGGCCGCCTCGCGGGCCAGGCGCACCGCCTCGGGGCGCGTCCGTACCAGGCGGTAGGGCCTTTCTTCGATGTATTCCGTAATTACAACTTCGACGGGAAGGGCAAGATTCCTCCAATCCGGGAGCCGGACCGTCCTGGTCTCCGTCCGGCAGCGGGGGTAGGGAGAAGAGGCCGGCCCCCTTACCCGGACGGCCCTGGTGCCGATCCGGAGGACCACGCTTCTGGTGTGCCGGCCGGTCGGGCGCACCCCCTGCTCCACCATAGGCGCCCTTCCCTGAGCCTCGTACCAGACCCGGGCACGGACGATGCCCTGGGCACGGACGAACCGCAGGCGGGTTGGCGGGGGTTCCTTTGCCGCGGTGCCCGCCTGCTGATCCGGCGGGACCGGCACCTCCACCCGCCCCGAGATCAGCACTTCGCCCGGCTCCACGGTCGCACCCACCTGTACCGCCGCCTGGCCGCTTAATACGAGTATTTCCTTAATGAGGCCGGCCTTGCGGGCAACGACGTTGGTGGGGCCCCGCGGGCCGGCGGCCGGGAGTTTCTTCTCCACCACCCTGATGTACGCCCGCGTCCCGCGCAGTTCAACCCCCGCCCACGCCAGTTCGGGCAGCTTCGCGCACAGCGCCCGCTCGACCCGCCCGGGGTTGCACCGCCACCGGGGTATGCCGGGGTGAAGCCCGGCCGCGCGCGCCGCCTCCAGGATTCTCTCTTCCGGTACCCGGGTGTTGCCGTCGACCTCTACAAACCAGCAGAAAGAGGAAAGAAAGGCAAGGGCCGCAAAAAAGAACACCGTCCCGACGATGAGCCCCTGCCGCCGCCGCAATCGTGCCAGCCAGAAGGGCAGGCCAACCCGCTCCCGGAACTCGAGGCGGCTCCCGGTCCGGCGGGCGATGTGGCGGAGCGCTCTCAGCCCGTGCAGGCGCGTCCGCGCCCGGATGGCGTCCGGCGCGATCCGGGTGACATCCCAGAGCAGGATGCCGCGCCGGACGGCCATATTCATAAACTTCTCCACCGCCCTGCCCCGGACGATGATCGCAACCTGTCCAAAAAGATACCGCCGTATTTTGACCCGCAAAACAACACCCCCGCTGCGCGGAGCACCTTAGCTCCGGGGAGCTAGAGAAACTCGACGCGGTCGATCTGCCCCTCCACGCAGACCTCGTCGGGGAGGAGGGTGCGCAGGACGAGGTCCCGCCCGGTAATCCTTATCTCGCCCGCGGCCAGGGCCACCCGCACCACCTCGCCGGTGTACTCTGTGATCCCCCGGTGATTTTCGATGGTCGCCCGCAGGTTGCCAAGGAGCACGAGGCGCGGGATGTCCAGGGTCACCTCGCCGGGCAGATCCAGTACATCGGCCAGGGAACGCTTAATCCTTTTCCGGGCGTCCGACCACACGGCGCCATCTCCCCGGAGAGAGGTATGAGGTGTGAGGTTAGAGGCAGGGGGTCAACCGCTGCCGTTCCCCACTACTGCCTCCCTAAATGTGTATGCACGAAGGGCGGGGAAGTGGCATCTGGGGAAGAAAAAAGCCCGGTAAGCCGGGCGGGGGGTTCTCCGCAACGAAACTTGTTTAACCGTAACGGCGACGCTTGCGGGCCGCCGCAGACTTCTTCTTGCGGCGCACGCTGGGTTTCTCGTAGTGTTCGTGCCGGCGCACCGCCGCAAAGACGCCTGCGCGCTGGCACGAGCGCTTGAAGCGACGCAGGGCGCTGTCAAGGCTTTCGTTTTTACCGACCCTTACCTCCGCCAACCTGTATCCCCCCCTCCGCCAGCTCCATCCAGGTGCCGAGCCAGTATAACACCGGCCGCCGGAAAAGTCAACTAACCGGGCGGCCATCCGAAGGCACGTCCCGCCAGCAGGTGGTAGTGGACATGAAAAACGAGCTGCCCGGAGGGCTCCTGGCAGTTCAGTACCAGGCGAAAGCCCCTTTCGTACAACCCCTGGTCACGGGCCACCTTCGCGGCGACCAGCTGGATGGCACCGAGGGTCACTTCGTCCTCGCTTCCGGCATCGAAGAGCGTGGCGATGTGCTTCTTCGGCACCAGCAGCAGGTGTACCGGCGCCTGGGGGTTGATATCCTTGAACACCAGGAGGCGTTCGTCCTCGTAGACGATCGCCGCCGGAATTTCCTTGTTTATAATTTTGCAGAATATGCAGTCTTCCACGGGCACCCTCCTCGACAAGCACCGCTCAGGTTACGTAACTATTTGACGCATGCCGGTTCGAATCCTTCTTCGCGGCTGCCGTTCCTTCTATGATACCATTTTCCACCCTTTCCGCCAACACCGCCACAACCTCGCCCACCCGTGCCGCGGCGTTGCGGAACACCGTGCGCACGTACTGGGGCGTGTACCCGCTGCAGAGCCCGCCACGTACCGTCTCCTCGACCAGTACCGCCACCTCCCGGCCCAGAAACAGCCCGGCGAAGCGCTGCCGCAGCGCCCTGTCGAGGGCCAGCATGGCCTCGGCCCGCCGCCGGCGCACCGGCGGCGGCACCTGTTCCCGGAAGCCCGCCGCCGGCGTGCCCGGACGCGGCGAATATTGAAAAACATGGAGCCCCGCCAGCTCAAGGGAGGCAACGAAGGCGCGACTCTTTGCGAAAGCCTCTTCGTCCTCCCCGGGGAAGCCGACCATAACATCGGCATAAATGCCGGCCTCAGGGACCGCCCGGCGGACCCGTTCCACCACCGCCGCGTACCCGGCGGCGGTGTAGCGGCGTCCCATGCGCGCCAGGATGCGGTCGTCTCCGCTCTGGAGCGGAATGTGCAGGTACGGACAGAGCACAGGCGAACCGGCCATAAGCTCCAGCAACCCCGGCGTTATCTCCAGGGGCTCGATGGAGCTCAGCCGCAGCCGTAGAAGGCCCGGAAGATCCAGGAGCCGGGCCACCAGCCCGGCCAGGTCGGGCCCGCCGGGGAGGTCCGCACCGTACAGGCCCAGGTGGGTTCCGGTGAGCACCAGTTCCCGGTGCCCCGCCGCAACCAGGGCGCGGGCTTCGGCCAGGACCTTTTCCGGAGCGCGAGAACGCAGCGGCCCGCGCGCGTACGGGACGATGCAGTAGGTGCAGAATTCGCGGCACCCCTCCTGGACCTTAAGCAAGGCGCGGGTGCGGCTGCCCGCCGCCACCACCGGCAATTCCTCGAAGGCGCCGATCTCCTCGACGTCCGCTACCGCAACCACCTGCGGCTCCCCCGCGGCCGCCCTCTCCACAAGGTCGACGATCTTCCCATGGCCCCGGGTCCCCAGGACAACCCGCACCCCCGGAATGGCCGCCACCTCCTGCGGCGCCACCTGGGCGTAACAACCGGTCACGGCCACCACCGCCCCCGGGTTGGCCCGCAGGGCGCGGCGGATGGCCTGGCGCGACTTCTGGGCCGCCGTGCCCGTCACCGTGCAGGTGTTCACCACGTAGACGTCGGCCCTGCTGTTGAAAGGGACGACACGGTACCCGCGCCGCAGGAAAAGCCCGGCCATGGCGTCGCTCTCGTACTGGTTAACCTTGCACCCCAGGGTGTAGAAAGCCACGGTTTTCGCCAAAACGAACCCCTCTAACCATTATTTCCCGACGACCGCCGCATCACAACTCTCCTGCGCCCTGTCCCTCCGCGCGACGACCGGCGACTGCTTCCCCCCGCTTCCCGCCCCTCCCTCCGGCCTCCGGCCTCTATCCTCCCAGATCTCCCCACTCGTAGAGCACCAGGGCCGCGGCAATAAGGCCCGCAGTTTCGGTACGCAGGATGCGGGAACCCAGGGAAACCGAAACCAGCCCGGCAGCCCGCGCCCGGGCGGCCTCCGCCTCCGTAAAGCCCCCCTCGGGGCCGACGAAGAGGTACACATCCCGCCGCGGAGGGCCCGCCCGCAACACCTGCTTAAGGGTGGTGGCCTGCTCCCCTTCCCAGAGAAAGAAGCCGGCCGCCCCCGCCGGGAGGCCGCCCACCACCTCCGCCAGGCCGCTGATCTCCCCCACCAGGGGGAAACGGCTCCGGCCGCACTGTTCCGCCGCTTCCACGGCGATGCGCTGCCACCGCACCCGTCGTTCCCCGGCCTTGCGGTCCAGCCGCGGGACGGCGCGGGCGGCGGCCAGGGGTACGATGCCCGTAACGCCGATTTCGGTGGCCTTCTGGATCACCAGCTCCATCTTGTCTCTGCGCGGCAGCCCCTGGACCAGGGTCAGGCGCAGGGGCGGTTCGGGCGGGGCCGGAACCTCGCCCGTCACCACGGCCACCAGGGCACCACGGTCCACCTTCTCGATGACCGCGTCGTAAACGCGCCCGTCGCCGTCCAGGAGCCGGAGCTTCGCCCCGGCCTCCAGCCGCAGCACATGCCGGATGTGGTGGTAGTCCCGCCCGGTGATGGTGGCCCGGTCGCGCTCCCAGGCGGCGGGGGGAACAAAAAAGCGGGGCAGTCTCACTTCTTCACCCCCGCGAGTGTGGCCCAGCCGTCCCTTTCTTTCCCGTCCGTCAGGTCGAACCCGGCCTCTTCGAGGGCCGCCGCCACCGCCGCCGCCTTTTCGCGGATGATGCCCCCGGCTATGAAAAGCCCTCCCGGCGCCAGGACGCGCGCCGCCGGCCGCGCCAGACCCACGAGGACGGCGGCGGTGATGTTGGCCACCACCAGGTCGAAGGGGCCGGCGACCCCGTCCAGCAGGTGCCCCTCGCGCACCTCGACCACTTCGCCGAGGCCGTTGCGGGCCACATTCTCCCGCGCCAGGCGCACCGCCACCGGGTCGTTGTCCACCGCCACCACGCCCCCTGCCCCGAGCAGGGCGGCGGCCACGGCCAGGATGCCGGAGCCGGTGCCCACATCGCAGACCCGCATGCCGGAAGAGACGTGTTTCTCCAGCGCCTCCAGGCACATCTGCGTCGTGGGGTGCGTGCCGCACCCGAAGGCCGTGCCGGGGTAAATAACCAGCACCAGGTCGCCGGGAAGCGCCGGGCACTCCTCCCACGGAGGCCGGACGACGAGCCTTTGCCCGACCCGGAAAGGACGGTAGAACCGGCGCCACGCGTCCGCCCAGTCTTCCTCCGGCATTTCCCGCACCACGAATTCCGGCTCCTCCCCCAGGACGGCCTGCGCCCGCCGCCGGAGCTCCGCCGCCCTGGCGGCGCCTCCGGTGCCGGCGGCGAAGTATCCCTTTAACCTGACATGCGAAGGAGCGGGCTCTTCCCACTGCACCCCGCTCCCCAGTTCAAAGAAAAGGTTCGCCACCGCGTCCGCGTATTCCTGCGGCACGGTGACGCCGACCTCAAGCCATCTCATTTTTGCCTACCCCATAAAGGCGTCTTTCATCTTTTCAAAGAAAGTCTTCTCCGCGCCTTCCACCCGCTGCCCGCCCAGGCGGCCGAACTCCCGCAGGAGTTCCTTCTGCTTCTCCGTCAGCCTGGTGGGGGTCACCACCCGCACCGCCACCCGGTGGTCGCCCCGGCCGCGGCCGTTCAGGTGGGGGATGCCCTTCCCCCGCAGGCGGAACACCGTCCCCGTCTGGGTGCCCTCGGGCACCCGCAGGCGCTCCTTCCCGTCGAGGGTCTCCACCTCCACCTCGTCCCCCAGCGCCGCCTGGACAATGCTGATGGGCACCTCGCTCACCACATCGTACCCGTCGCGGACAAAAACCGGGTCCGGTTTTACGCGGATGTACACGAATAGATCGCCCGGCGGGCCGCCCCGGACGCCGGCCTCCCCTTCCCGCGGCAGGCGCAGGCGGAAGTCGTTATCCACCCCGGCGGGCACCCTGACCTTAATGCTGCGCAGCCGGCGGACGCTCCCGCGGCCCTGGCACTTCGGACAGGGCCGGTCGATGACCTGCCCGGTGCCGCCGCACTGCCCGCAGGTGCGCGTCTGGATGAACCGGCCGAACGGGGTCTGCTGGGTGAAACTGACCTGCCCCCGCCCGCCGCATGCGGTACAGGTGCGCGGCCCGGTGCCCGGTGCCGCGCCGGTGCCGCGGCACGTGCCGCACGGCTCCGTGCGCGGCACCCGGATTTCCCGCTCCGTACCGAAGGCGGCCTCGCGGAAGGTCAGCTCCAGGTCGTAGCGCAGGTCGTGCCCGCGCTCCGGCCCCTCACGCCGCCCGCCGCCGAAGAACATGTCAAAGAGATCCCCGAAGACGTCGCCGAAGCCGAAGTTCCGGAAGTCGAAGTTCGAGAAGTCAAACCCGAACCCCTGGCCCTCCGGTCCCGCGTGGCCGAACCGGTCGTACTGCGCGCGCTTTTCGGGGTCGCTCAAAACCGCGTAGGCCTCGGCGATCTCCTTGAACTTTTCCGCGGCCTGCGGATCGTCCTTGTTGGCGTCCGGGTGGTACTGCCGCGCCAGCTTGCGGTAGGCCTTCTTAATCTCTTCCGGCGAGGCGTCCCGGGCAACCCCGAGCACCTCGTAGTAATCGCGCTTGGCCACGCGCCATCTCCCGCCTCAAAAAGTTATTTCACCTCGTAGTCGGCGTCCACGGTCTTGCCGTCGCCGCCGCCCGGATTGGTCCCGGCCTGCGCCTGGCCCTGGGCCTGCTGCTGCGCCTGGGCCTGCTGGTACATGGCCGTGGTCAGCTCGTAGAGGGGCTTCGTCAGCTCGTCGGTCTTTTCCCTGATCTTCGCGGCGTCCTCGCCCTGCAGGGCGTCGCGCAGCTCCTGCATGGCCTTTTCCAGCCGCTCCACGATGTTACTTTCGGCACGGTCGCGGAACTCTTTGAGGGTTTTCTCGGCCTGGTAGAGCAGGGAGTCGGCGTTGTTTTTCGCCTCTGCCAGTTCCCTGCGCTTTTTGTCCTCTTCGGCGTGCTTCTGCGCCTCGTTGACCATGCGCTGGATCTCTTCCTCGGACAGGCGCGTCGACCCGGTAATGGTGATGCTCTGGCTTTTCCCGGTGGAGAGGTCCTTCGCCGAGACGTTCACAATGCCGTTCACGTCGATGTCGAACTTGACCTCGATCTGCGGCACCCCCCGCGGCGCGGGCGGAATGCCGGAAAGGATGAAGCGGCCCAGGGACTTGTTGTCCTTTGCCATGGGACGCTCGCCCTGCAGCACGTGCACCTCCACCGTGGTCTGGTTATCCGCCGCCGTGGTGAAAATCTGGCTCTTCGACGTCGGGATGGTGGTGTTGCGCTCGATGATCCTGGTGAACACGCCGCCCAGGGTCTCGATGCCCAGCGAAAGGGGCGTCACGTCAAGGAGCACGATGTCGCGGATCTCGCCCGCGAGCACCGCCGCCTGGATGGCCGCGCCGATGGCCACGCACTCGTCGGGGTTGATCCCCTTGTGGGGCTCCTTGCCGAAGAACTGCCGCACCGCCTCCTGGATGCACGGCATGCGCGTGGCGCCGCCCACCAGCAGAATCCTCCGGATGTCGGCGGGCTTGAGCCCCGCGTCCGCCAGTGCCTGCCGCGTCGGGCCCATGGTCATTTCCACAAGGTCCCGGGTAAGCTCCTCGAACTTCGCCCGGGTGAGGGTCAGGTCCAGGTGCTTCGGCCCGTCAGGCCCGGCAGAGATAAAGGGCAGGTTGATATTGGTGGTGACCACCGTGGAAAGCTCGATCTTGGCCTTCTCCGCGGCCTCCTTCAGCCGCTGCATGGCCATGCGGTCGTTGCGCAGGTCGATGCCCGTTTCCTTCCGGAACTCCTCCACCATCCAGTCTATGATGCGCTGGTCGAAGTCGTCGCCGCCGAGACGGTTGTTGCCGCTGGTGGCCTTGACCTCGAACACGCCGTCGCCCAGTTCCAAAATGGAGACGTCGAAGGTACCCCCGCCGAGGTCGTAGACCAGAATGGTCTGGTCCTCCTCCTTATCGAGCCCGTAGGCCAGGGCGGCCGCCGTGGGCTCGTTGATGATGCGCATAACCTCGAGCCCCGCGATGCGCCCCGCGTCCTTGGTGGCCTGCCGCTGGGAGTCGTTGAAGTAGGCGGGAACCGTGATGACCGCCCTTTCGATCTTCTCACCCAGGTAGGCCTCGGCGTCCGCCTTCAACTTCTGGAGGATCATGGCCGAGATCTCTTCGGGCGTGTACTCCTTGCCGTCGATATTCACTTTATACGCGGTGCCCATGTGCCGCTTGATGGAGGTTACAGTGCGGTCGGGGTTCGATACGGCCTGCCGCTTGGCCAACTGCCCCACCAGCCGCTCGCCGGTTTTGGACCAGCCCACCACCGAAGGAGTGGTGCGGCTTCCCTCGGCGTTGGGGATAACGGTGACCTCGCCCCCCTCCATCACGGCCACACAGGAGTTGGTAGTGCCAAGGTCGATGCCGATAATCTTGCTCACCGCTTACTCTCCCTCCCGCTCGCTTGCCGTATGTGCGCCTGCGGCCACCTTGACAAGGGCCGCCCGCAGAAGCCGGCCCTGAAAGTAGTAGCCGCGCTGCAATTCTTCGATGACGGTATTGTCCGGGTGTTCTGTGCACGGCACCCGGGCCACGGCCTCGTGCCGCGCGGGGTCGAACTGCTCCCCCACGCTCGGCACCGGCGCCAATCCCTCCCGTTCCAGGAGGTCCCGCAGTTGACGGTAGATCATGTCGATGCCGGTCCGGAAGTCCGAAAGACTTTCCCCTGGTGCGGCCAGCGCCCGCTCGAAATTGTCGAGCACCGGCAGGAGCTCCCGCACCAGGCCCTCGGTGGCCGTACGCAACAGCGCCTCCTTTTCCTGGCGGGTGCGCCGCCGGAAATTCTCAAAGTCGGCCTGCAGCCGTATCATCTGCTGGTAGTAGGCGTCGGCGCGGGCGTTGGCTTCCGCCAGCAAACGGGCCAAATCCCCGGCCGGGACGGCCCCTGCCTCCGGCGCGGCTGCCTGGGCCTCCGCCTCCGGCGGTCCTTCCCCGGCCAGATCCTGTCCTTCGCCGGCCGCCTCCGCCGGTGTCCCGTTTTCAGGACCGGCCGCCCCGCGCCGTTCCCGCTGCTGTTGTTCCGTTTCCTTCTGGAGGTCGCTCACGCTTCTTGCGTCCCTCCTTCCCGCTCCTCACGCTTCTTTATGATGGTATCGATGCGCAGGATGGCGGCGCTGACCTCCCCGGCCGCCTGCAAGGCGTGCAGCTTCACCGGGGCCGGGTCGATTACCCCGGCGGCCACCATGTCGCAGACCTCCCCGGTATCGCAATCGATCCCCAGGGAATTCCTCCCCGTCTCCGCCTGGGCGGCCATAACGTCCCCGATCTTCTCCAGGGGGTTGAACCCCGCGTTGGCCACGATCTGGCCCAGGGGGCGCTTCAGGGCTTCAATGACGCAGTCCACGCCGTAGGCCGCCATGCCGCGCACGGTATTCTTCACCTGCTGCAGTTCCCGCGCCAGCCAGAGCTCGAGGGCCCCGCCGCCCGGAACCACGCCGCCCTTCACCGCCGCCTGGACCGCCGCCGCCGCGTCCCTGGCGATCCTCTCCCGCTCGCCCACCACCTCTTCGGTGGCCGCGCCCACCAGGATGGTCGCCATGGGCCGCCCGGCTCCCTCCTTTATCCACACCTGGCCGAGTTTCTCGTCGTGGTACACCAGGCCGGCCCGGCCCAGATATTGCCGGAGCTCCTCCGGCGGTTTCTTCAGCCCCGTGCGCTTGATCATCCGCGCGCCCGTGTGCTCCGCCGCCCGGCGCAGTTCTTTCTGGAGCACCCGCTGCACGACCATCACGCCGGCCTCGGTGAGGATTTCCTCGGCGGCGTCGTCCACGCCGCGGTCTACCAGCACGAGCCCCACGCCCAGACCGGCGAGCTTCTGGATATTGGCCCGGAAAGCCTCCTTAAGTTCCAGATAGCGGGCAAAGCCGGCTTCGGTGCGGAGGGCCTCCTCTTCTACTTCCTCGGGTTCCAGGGCATCGTCAACCACCAGCACCGCCGCGCCGGGAACCTCCCGCGGCATCTGGCGGTTCATGCGCTCCTTGTTGACGATGACGCCCAGGAAAACCTGGTTTTCCGCTCCTTCTTCAGCCAACACGATATCGGCCAGTTTAAAGGTGGGGTCGCGCAGTTTTTCCTCCCCCACCAGCCTGGCCGCCGCCACCACCAGGTCGGCGATATCGTCGTGCTCCCGCCCGGCCACCAGCGCCACCTGCCGCAGCCGGGGATCGTCAAGCCCGTTAACCGGCACCGCCGCCTCTCGCGTGAGCTCAAGGGCGCGTTTCAGGGCCGCCCGCATGCCTTCGATGACCCGGGCCACCGGCACGCCTCGCGTCACCAGTTCCACGCCCGTGGCCACCATCTGCCCGGCCATCACCGTGGCCGTCGTCGTGCCGTCCCCCACTTCCTCTTCCTGCGCCCTGGCGATGTTGATCAGCATGCGGGCCGCCGGGTGGTTGGCCTCCATGCGGGTGAGGATGGTAACCCCGTCGTTGGTGATCACCACGTCGCCGAACCTGTCGACCAGCATGGTGTCGAGGCCCTTGGGCCCCAGGGTTCCTTCCACGGCGGCGGCGATCGCCCTGATGGCCGCGGCGTTGTTCATCAGCGCCCCGAGGCGCTCGTTAACCTCGGCTCCCTGCGCCGCCTGTTGCTTGAGTGTCAACTTGCCCTCTCCTCTTCCATTTTACCCGGTCTTCGTGCCCCCGTAGAGCATCTCCTCCAGCACCCGGGATAGGTAGTCGGTCAGGTACGTCAGGACACCGACCACCCGGGCGTAATCCATGCGCATGGGCCCCAGAACGCCCAGCACACCCGCCAGCCGGCCGCCGATGGTGTAGCCGGCCGTCACGACGCTGCAACCGTCGATGCCCGCGTGGTGCACCTCGCGGCCGATGCGCACCTGGACGGAACTATCGGTTTGTCCGGCCACGAGATCGGAAAGGAAATCCTCCTGCTCCAGAAGGCTCAGGAGGGTTTTCACCCGCTCAAGATTGCGGAACTCCGGCTGGTTGAGCATCTTGAAAACGCCGCCCAGGTAAAACTGCTCGAAGTCCGGGCCGATGCTCCGCAGCGCCTCCATGACCGCGTTGACCAAGCGGCGGTAGCGGATAAGTTCACCGTATATTTCGTGCAGCAGAGTAAGCTTGATGTCGGCCGGGCTTACCCCGCCCAGCTTGGCGTTGAGCACCTGGGAGATCTTCGCCAGGTCGGCCTCGTTGATCTGGTCCGGCAGTTCTATCAGGCGGTGGTGCACCGTACCCTGGTCCATCACCACCAGCACCATGGCCTGGTCGCCCGTAAAGGGCACCAGCTGCACGTACTTCACCGCCGGCGGCGTGGCATGGGGAGCTGCCACCAGCGCCGCGTAACTGGTGAGTTCGGAGAGGATCTGACCCGTGCGCTTGATAATCTCGCCGACGCCCTTCACTTTGGCACGGTAACGCTGCTGGATCAACCGCTTTTCCTCTTCCCCGATACCCAGGGGGTGCATGAGGAAATCGACGTAGTAGCGGTAACCCAGGTGCGACGGTATGCGGCCCGCGGAGGTGTGGGGCTGCTCCAGAAGCCCCATCTCCTCGAGATCCGCCATCTCGTTGCGGATGGTAGCCGAACTTATACCCAGTTTGTATTTGCGGGCGATGGTCCGCGAGCCCACGGGCTCCGCCGTGGCGATGTAGTCTTCCACCACCGCCCAGAGAATTTTCTGCTTGCGCTCGTCGATCTGCATGCCAAACACCCCTGGCCGGGTGGAGACGGGCGCTTGCCGCCTCGATTAGCACTCTCGACCTTAGAGTGCTAAAGCTCCTTACTTAAGATAAAGCAACGACCCGCATTTGTCAAGAACCGGCCCGCCCGGCGGGCAGCACCATACTTAGATAACCAGCGACGGAATGCTTGTGGAGTCGGCCTTAAAGGGGGTATGTAAGCCACGCGCAACGTGAAGCGGCGGACAGGTGGCAAATCTCCTTTCGCTTCAAGTGCTTGTTAAGATTCGGTTGTCCCGGTAATAAGAAGGCCTCCGGAGAACAACCTTCCCGGAGGCCTTAAAACTTGTCTCTCGTAACGCGCCTAGCGACCCAGCAGGGCGCGCACCAGCATGGAAGCGGCCTCGCCCCTGGTGAGCGTCGCGTCGGGGGCGAAGCAGCCGCCGGCCTGCACCGTCATGTAGCCCATGGCCACGGCGGCGGCGACGTAGCCGCGGTCGGCAGCGGGGACGGCCGCCGCGTCGGCGACCTTCAGGTTAAAGATCTCGCCGTGGCGGGCAAGCGGCCCGAAGCCCTGGCTGTTGACCAGCCAGCGCGCGGCCTGCAGCCTGGTCACCGGGGAAGCCGCCCTGATATCCTCGCCGGCGGCGATGATCCCCAGGGCGCGGGCGCGTTCGATAAGCTGCTTGTCGTCCTCCTTGGCCAGGGGCTGGTAGCCGTCCCGGTCGGCGGCGACCAGCCAGGCCAGCAGTTCGCCGCCCGTGATCCGGTCGTTGGGCCGGAACCGTCCGTCCTCGGCCGAGACGATCCCCTGGTCGGCCAGGGTCTGGATGTCCTTCTCGGCCGGATGGCCGGCGATGTCCGTAAACTCGGCCTTGCGGCCGGGGACCGGCTTCCCTTCACCGTCCAGTTCCTGGCCGGTTTTGGCGTCCAGCACCCCCATCGGCCAGCCGGTGGGGTGGTAAACCAGGAAGTACCTGGGCTTGTCAGGCCCGTCGGGGAAATGTTTAAAGGCCCGCACGTACTCCAGCAGCAGCGGGTGCTTCTCCAGATAGAGGGCGGCCGCCCTGGCCCTGTTGATGACACCGGCAGGCGCCGGGAAGGAGGTGTCCCACCACCGCATGCTGTAGTTGGTGACCTCTCCGGTGGTGGAGTTGACGGTGACACTGAAGCCGTTGTCGGGGTACACGACGCCGTTCACCAGGCGGGCGTACTCCAGCCGGTAGGCGCGGGGGCTGTCGTCGCCGCGCTCGGCCCAGGGGCCGATCTCTTTGTCGCTGCGGCGGAAGACGACCTGCCCGGCGCGCTCGGGTTGCTGTTTCTTAATGAACGTCTCCGCGATCCGCCGCGCCTGGTCCTCGCCGACCTTTACCTCGGGCTTCTTCAGGTAGTCCTCGGGGTCCAGGTTCTCGCAGGTGGAAAAGCCCAGCAGCTCGCCGGTGGCGGCGTCGACCCGGATCTCGATGGTGAGCTTCCTCTCCTTGTTACCGTAGCTGAAGTTCCAGACCTTGGCGCCCGGTACGTCCCAGTTGGCCATCAGGCTCTTGCTCGTCAACTGCATTCCGTCCGGCAGCGGGCAGGCTTTCTCGGCCCTGGCCTGCGCCTGTTCGGCGGTCAGGAGCCGCCCGAGCTTCTCCACCGCCGCCTGCTCGGCCTCCGAGAGGGGCTCCTCCTTTTTGGCGCGGGAGTACACCGGTTCCCCGCCGCCCCCGCCGGGTCCGCCAACGTCAAAATAGTACGGCCCTTCGCGGGGGTCCTGCACTTTGCCGGTGAGGGCGTCCAGGATGAAGTTCCCGTCCTTCAGTTGATAGACCAGCTTGGGACGCACCCCCGTATCCCTGTCGCGCGGGCCGTAATAGGCGTAGGCCAGCTCCAGGCCCTGGTCGGCGAAGATCTTTGCCGCGCGGTCGGGGCCTATATGGCCGGCCGGGTCGGGCACGGAGAGGTCGTCCTGCCAGGAAAGGCTGAAGCTTTGCAATTTGCCGTTTTCGGCGTTAATGGTGACGCGGATGCCGTCGCCGTTAAGCGGGATGCCATGCACGGTACGCACGAAGTTGAAGCTGTAAGTTACCGGGTACTCGCGGTCGCGCAGGGGGAAGATGACCGGCTCCGGACAGCGCTCCTCCGGCGCGGGCACGCACTGGGCGAACTTCTCCGGGACGATGCGCCGCGCCTCCTTCTCGGCCAGGGCCTGGGCCTGGGCGCGGGTGTAGGCCGGAAACCCCTGATAGCGGCCGGGCGGTGAAGGAAGCCAGATTTCCAGGTTCAGGATCTCCCCGGTCGCGGCGCTGACGGTGACGTGGCAGTTGCCGCCGGGTTCGTCCTCGTTGCTCCATTGCAAGCGCCAAGCTGCACGGCCGTTGTACTCCGCGTAGTCGGAGTCGAACTGCTTGAACCCGGCGACCTCGGGAAAGGCCTCCCTGGCGATGCGGATGGCCTGCTCCAGCGTGACCTTGCCCTGCTTCGCGCCGGCTGCGGCGACCGGCGGCGGACCGGCCGGGGCCGGTGCCGGGAGCGCCAGGGGCAAGAGCAGGACGGCGGCGGTCACGGCCGCGACCAGCCGGCGGCGGTAACAACCTGTGGGCAAAGCGATCCCCTCCCTTTCAGGATTTTAGTTCCATGTACTTAACGCCCTCCGCCGCCCAAAAATGACAGACCCCGAAGAAACCTTTTCCGGATCACCCGCGCTCGGCCTTAAACGGACATCCGACTTTCCCGCCGTGCCAGTCCGCAACGGATGAACAGCCAGGGTGCACCCCAGGTCCCCCACAGGCCCAGAAGGAAATAGCGCAGGAAGCGGTACACCGGATCCGCCGGGAGCAGCAACTTGAGCCCCGCGTAGAGCGCGGCCAGCACGGCCAGGCCTGCGATAAACCGCAGTGCCCGTCGCCCGGCGCGGCCGCGAACATCGAAACGGACCAGCCGCCGTTCGGCCATGACGCCCAGGCCCAGCCCGGCGAGCAGGGCCGTATCCCGGACCGCCCCTGCGCCCGGATGCAGGGCGAGAAGGGTCAGGGGGACCAGAAGCACGACCGCCAGCGCGGCGCCGGTGCCCAGGGCCAGTCCTGCCGCCCGCCGCGCGCCCCACAGAAAGAGAAGCAGGACCGCCAGGCCGAGCAGCCAGCCTCCCAGGACGTCGTGGGGAAAGTGCGCCCCCAGGTAGAGGCGGGAGAGCCCGATACCCAGGGGCATAAGCACGGCCAGCGCCAGGGTGAGCGGGCGGCGCCAGCGGGCGGCGACATAGCCCCAGAGGACGACGGCGTTTTGGGCGTGCCCGCTGGGAAAGCCCGGCGAGGTCTCCGGCCAGAGCACGGCGACGCGGTCGGCGCTCGGCCGGGGCAGGCCGAAGAAATCCTTGACGCACCCGTTGATGTAGTCGCCGAGGAGAAAGACCAGTCCCAGGCCCAGTCCTGCCTCCCGGCTGAGACACCAGTAGACCAGGGGCAGGAACAGGATGTAGAAGGACTCCGTGCCCAGCGCCGAAAGAAAGCCGAAAAGCCCGTCGAGGAACGGGTTCCGGAAGGACTGGATCCACAGGATGACTTCTATCCCCCACTGCTCCAGGGCGGTCAACGGTCTCCCCCTTGCGCCAACGCCGCCGGCGATCTGTTCACCGGCTTTGACCCCTGCGATCACCCGGCGGCGCCAGGACGGTGATTAAGGAAGAAACGCGGCAAAGACCTCGTTGGCGACGGGCGTCGCGGCCGGTGTAAGCCGGAGGTGGGACGCGGTTATCTCCAGGAGGCCCCGGCCGGCAAGGCGCCTGACCTCCGCCCCGTAAACGTCCAGGACGTCCCGCCCGAACCTGGCGCGGAAGGCCCGCCGGTCCAGCCCCACGGTAAGGCGCAGGCCGAGAAAGACCGTCTCCGCCATCTGCGTCCGGGTGTCCGGGCGCTCCTCCTCCGCCACCGGGAGTTCGCCGGCCCGCACCCGGGCGGCCCAGCGCGGCAGGCGCGCCTCGTTGGCCTGGCGTACGGCCCCAAGGTGCGTGTGCGCGCCGGGGCCGAGACCCACGTATTCTCCGTTTTCCCAGTAGATGAGGTTGTGCCGGCAGGCGTGCCCGGGACGGGCGAAGTTCGCGATCTCGTACTGCTCGTACCCGTTGCGCGCCAGGAATTCCCGGGCGAAGTCGTACATTTCCCGGTCCAGCTCCTCGGGACATGGGCGCACCTCACCCCGCCTCACCATCTCCGCCAGCGGGGTGGCCGGGTGCAGTTCCAGGGCGTAGGCCGAGATATGCTCCGGCCCGAGGGCTACGGCGGCCTCCAGGGTGGCGCGCCAGTCGGCAAGGGACTGCTCCGGCAGGCCGTAGATGAGATCGAGGTTCAGGTCGGCAAACCCCGCCTCCCGGGCCAGGCGGACGGCTTCCCGCGTGTCGGCGAAACTGTGGACGCGGCCCAGGAGCACAAGGAGCCTGTCCTGGGCGGCCTGCATCCCCAGGCTCAGGCGGCTCACCCCGGCCCGCCGTAAAATTTCCAGCCCCTTCCCCCTCACCGTCCCCGGGTTGGCCTCCACGGTGACCTCGGCCCCGTCGGGCCAGGGAAAGAAGGCGCGCACCTTTTCCAGGAGCGCGGCCAGGACGGGGGCCGGCAGCACCGTGGGTGTGCCGCCGCCCACGTAGGCGGTGGCCGCCCCTCTTTTCTCAGGAGGCAGCCTTGCGGCCCGCAGTTTTGCCTCCAGGGGGACGGTCGCCGCGTACAACCCGGCATCCGCGGGATTACAGGGGTGGGAGACAAAGTCGCAGTAGCGGCATTTGCGGACGCAGAACGGGACGTGCAGATAAAGTCCTGCCGGCACGCCTTTCCCTCACTTCTTGCGCTCCGTGGTGCTCAGAACGGCCATAAAGGCCTCCTGCGGAATCTCGACGTGCCCCACCTGCTTCATCCGCTTCTTTCCCTCTTTCTGCTTCTCCAGAAGCTTCCTTTTCCTGGTCACGTCGCCCCCGTAGCATTTGGCCAGGACGTTTTTCCGCAGGGGTTTGATGGTTTCCCGGGCGATCACCCGGGAGCCGATGGCCGCCTGCACGGGGATCTCGAAGAGATGGCGCGGGATAAGCTCCTTCAGTTTTTCCACCAGGGCCCGCCCCTGGTGGTAGGCACGCTCCCGGTGCACGATGGTGGAGAGGGCGTCCAGGGGCTCCCCCGCCACCTTGATATCCACCCGCACCAGGTCCGCCTCCCGGTACCCCGCCGGCTCGTAATCCAGCGAGGCGTATCCCCGCGTACCGGATTTCAGCCGGTCGAAGAAATCGTAGATGATTTCCGCGAGGGGAAGTTCGTAGGTCAGGACCACCCGCTGCGGGCTCAGGTATTCCATATTCTTGAAGGTGCCGCGCCGCTCGCGGCAGAGCTCCATTACCGTGCCGATGTAGTCGGCGGGAAGCACGATGGTGGCCGTCACGTAGGGCTCCTCCATCCCGGCTACGACCCCGGGGTCGGGCAGCCGGGCGGGGTTGTCGACCTCCACGACCTCCCCGCCGGTTTTGGTGACCCGGTAGACCACGCTGGGGGCCGTGGTCACCAGTTCCAGGCCGTACTCCCGCTCCAGCCGCTCCTGGACGATCTCCATGTGCAAAAGCCCCAGGAAGCCGCAGCGGAAGCCGAAGCCGAGGGCCTCGGAGGTTTCCGGCTCGAAGACCAGGGAGGCGTCGTTCAAAGACAGCTTCTCCAGGGCGTCCCGCAGGCGCCCGTAGTCGTCGGGGTCAACCGGGTAAAGGCCGCAGTAAACCATGGGCTTTACCCGGCGGTAGCCGGGCAGGGGCACCGCCGCGGGCCGCGCGGCGTCCGTAATGGTGTCGCCGACCCGGCAGTCGCGCACGTTCTTGATGCCGGCGGCCACAAACCCCACATCACCGGTTACCAGGGCGTCGGTCCGGGTGAGGTCGGGCCGGAAATACCCCACCTCATCCACCTCGAACTCCCGCCCGGTGGACATAAGACGCATGGTCATTCCGGGCCGGAGGGCGCCGTCGAAAATCCGGACGTAGGCGATGACCCCCTTGTAGGGGTCGTAGTGGGAGTCGAAGATCAGGGCCCGCAGGGGTGCGGCGGGGTCCCCCTTGGGCGGCGGGATATCCTTCACGATCCGCTCCAGGATCTCCGCAACGCCGATCCCCTCCTTGGCCGAGGCCAGAATCGCCCCCGCCGCGTCAAACCCCAGCACCTCCTGGATCTCGTGCTTCACCCGTTCGGGCTCCGCCCCCGGCAGGTCGATCTTATTGATCACCGGAATGAGCACGAGATCGTGCTCCAGGGCGAGATAAACGTTGGCCAGCGTCTGCGCCTCGATCCCCTGGGTGGCGTCGATTACGAGGAGCGCCCCCTCGCAGGCGGCCAGGCTGCGGGAAACCTCGTAGGTGAAGTCCACGTGCCCCGGCGTGTCAATCAGGTTCAGCCGGTACTCCTTCCCGTCGCCGGCCCGGTAGGTAAGGCGCACGGCCTGCGCCTTGATGGTGATGCCCCGCTCGCGCTCGATGTCCATCCGGTCGAGAACCTGCGCGGTCATCTCGCGGGCGGAAAGGGCGCCGGTGTACTCCAGCAGCCGGTCGGCCAGGGTCGACTTACCGTGGTCGATATGGGCGATGATGCAGAAATTGCGGATCCGTTCGTTCATCGGCGAACACCCGGCATCATTATAGCAGGGGTGGCAGGCAAAAGCAAAAGATAGGTGCGCACCAAGTGCCAGCTTCTGCCATAAAATATACCAGCCCATGCCATTGAAATGAAAGGAGGAGCAAACTTATGCCGGAGGAAGAGGTATCCAAGCAGAGCTACTATTCCGGTTATCCCTCGGACTACGCGCCCGGTTACGGCTTTGACGAGCCCGTATGGGTGCTGGGGGTCTTCCGGGTGGACGCGAACTACTTCGTCATCCTGCAGACCGTCCGGGACAGGCGCATCGCCATCGTACGCATCAGCGAACCCGAGTACAGGTTCCTGAGGCGTGTGGGCGTCGTTGAAATCATGGTCGGCATGTAGCGGTCGGGCCCCCGGGCCCGGGTTTGCGCCGGCCCGGGGTCAGGCCAACTCATCAGACGGCGGCACCCGCTCAGGGGTAAAGAATGTGCGGGCCGACGGCGGCCAGGTTCCTGCAGCCGGTGAGGAGCATGGCCTGCTTTAATTCGGCGGTCATCTGCTCCAGGACGAGGCGCACCCCCTCCGCCCCGCCTCCGAAGGCGCCGATGACCAGGGGGCGGCCGACCAGCACCGCCCGGGCACCCAGGGCCAGAAGCTTCAGCGCGTCGACTCCCGAGCGTACGCCGCCGTCGGCCAGCACGGTGATCCTGCCGCCCACCGCCCGTGCGATGGCGGGCAGCACCTCGGCCGCGCCGGGTGTATGGTCCAGGATGCGCCCGCCGTGGTTCGAAACCACGATGGCCGCCGCGCCGGCTTCCACGGCCAGCTCGGCCTCATCGACGGTCATAATGCCCTTGATGACGAAGGGCAGCCGCGTGGCGGCGATGATCTCGCGGAGCTCGGCCAGGGTCTTCGGACCTACGGGCTGCCCTTTAAGGGCCATGGTCACCAGGCCGGCGCCGTCGATGTCCATCCCAACCGCCCGTGCCCCGGCCGCCTCGGCGCGGGCCAGGCGTTCCCGCACGGCATTCAGGGCCCGGGGCTTGATAATGGGCACCCCCCGGCCCCCCTCGGCGGCGATGGCCTCCAGGCCGGCGTCATACATGGCCGGGTCGGCTCCATCCCCCGAAAAACCGAGGGAGCCGGCCATGCGGCTGCCGGTGATGACGGCCCCGATGAACTCCCGCTCCGTCAGCGCCCCGCCCATGTTGTAAGGGGTGCCGGTCATCGGGGCGGCAAGGATCGGTGTGGCCAGCTCTTCCCCGAAGAGAGTCAGGCGCGTGTCGGGGTCCGTCGCGTCGTGAATGGTGCGCATGTTCAGCCGCACCCGCGCCAGGGCCTCAAGGTTGGCGGTAAAGGCGGCCCCCGAGCCCACGCCCCCCATCCCGGGCACCTCGCCGGCGCAAACCCGCCCGTCGCAAACCGGGCAGACCCGGCAGTAGCCCTTGAGCTTTTCCCTGGCAATTTTCCGGACTTCTTCAAGCGTCATCGGCGCAGTAAGGCCTCCCTTGACAACATCCAAAATCTTCACCGCAGGCGCACGGCTATAAACAGATTATGGCACACGGTTGTTCCGGTAAGCAAGGTTTTCCGCACCCCGCGGCCTGCAGGGGCACCCTCCCGGGCGCACCGGCACGGAAAGGAGACCCGGCGGGCCGGGCTGCCGGCACAAACTATAGAAAGGCACGGCTTTTTGCGGTATACTAAAAAGAACCCAGCGGAAGGCGGCCATCCGCGGAGCATGAAGGGGCGGTATCTCCGTGAAACGTACGACGAGGTTCCCCCTGGTTCTGGCAGCCGTATTCTGCCTTCTGGTCGCCTCCTGCGGCTGCCGCGCGACGCCGCGGGAGACGCCGCCGGCGCCGCGGGAAGAGCGGCCGCAAGAAATGCGCGTTGCCGTATACTACGTCAAAATGACCGAACAGGACGCCTACCTGGTGCGCGAGGTGCACACCGTGCCCTACATGCGAGAGGTTGCCCGTGCCGCTTTGGAAGAATTGATCCGGGGTACGCCAGAGACGCCGGGGGCTTTCCGCGTCCTGCCCCACGATACGAAAATCAGAAGTGTAAAGATCGCGGACGGCCTGGCCACCGTCGACTTCTCCCGCGAAGTGCTGCGCGCCAATGTGGGCGCCGCCGCCGAAGGGCTCGGCATCCAGAGCATCGTGAACTCCCTCACCGAGTTCCCCACCGTTTCGCGCGTCAGGTTTCTCGTCGAAGGGGGCCTGGACGAACGGGCGAAGGAATGGTGGGGCCATATGGGATTATACGGGCAGCCCTTCACCCGCAACCTCGACCGGGTTATCGAGCCGGCCATCTGGGTTACCAGGCCCCAACCGGAGGCCGTGGTCACGAGCCCCCTCGAGGTACGCGGGAGCGCCATGGTCTTCGAGGGTACCGTGTACCTGCGCCTGGTGACGGCGGAGGGGAAAAAGCTGGCGGAGACCTACACCACCGCCACCGCCGGGGCGCCGGCAAGGGGCGAATTTGCCGCCACCCTCACCTTCACCCCGCCGCGCCGCGGGAAAGGGTTTGTTGAGGTTTTCTGGCCGAGCCCGAAGGACGGGAGCGAGCTGGACATGGTGCGGGTACCGGTGCAGTTCGCGGCGCCGTAGGTTCCGGCCCGGGCGCGCCGCCATCACCCTTCCCGCTTACTCGAGGGGTCTGGCGGCGGGAACACCGGGCTGAACGGACGGCAATTCATCGGGCAGGGCCAGGACCAGACGCACCCCCATGAAGTCCAGGAGCACGCGTTCCCGGTCCAGGCGCCGGACCTCGACCAGGCGCACCGGCTCTTCCGGGGCAACAAAGCGGTTGAACGCCTCCACGCAGCGCCAGGCGTGGTAGAAGACCGCCGCCGCGGCAACGGTCAGGCACAGGAAATAAACCGCGCGCATGGCGGTATTATTTTTCAGACACCCTCCCCGTTCGTGCTTCCTTCCCCCTCTCCCGTACCGGTTACGCCCGGCCGGCCGATAAGGCCGGCCAGCACTTCGGCGAACAACTCTGCCGCCCGCACGGCCTCTTCGGTGTGGTTTTGCACGCTCCCGATCTCCACGAGGAGGGCGTGGGGGTGCAGGAACTGGTTGTACCTTCCGCTCTTAACCCTTACCCCCTGGCAAAGGCCGGGATAACGGTCGTTCAGCGCTGCGGCCAGCCGCTGCGCGAAGGCGTGGTTTTCCCGCCAGGTGGGAAACGGCTCCCGGGCGTCGGACCCCACCACCAGGAGGATGGTGGCCACCTCTTTCTCGCCCAGGCGGACCACGCTCTGCTTCCTGGTTTTGGCCGCGTCGCGGTGGATATCGAGGAGCGCCACCAGGCCCGGGTGGGCACGCAGCATTTCCTCGGCCGTTTCGCGCGAGGCCAGGTACGAGCGGGCGTACGGGACGTCGTGGATTTTCGCGCTGTACGCCACCGGGATACCCCGGACTTCCAGGGCCCGGGCCAGCGTCCGGCCGGCGGTCACCACCCCGCCCGGACGCCCGTCGTAACGCTCCACACCGTCCGAAAGGGCGTAGGTCTCACCGGTATGGGTATGGTAGATGCCCACCAGGGCACCGCCGCCCCCGGCCACGGCCAGGGTGGCCCCGCCCGGCACCGCCGGCTCGTGCCGCGGCACCGGTGCAGCTTCACGCGTACCCCGGCCCGGCGCCGGCAACTGCGAGGCCAGCAGCCCGGCCCGGCTTCCCAGGTCGACGCCCGCCAGGCGTCCGAAAAAGGCGCCATAGACCCCCGCCGGCCACACCCCCCGGTCGAGAAGGGGCAGGGCCAGGCGCACCACGCGCTCCGGGTTCTCCCGGCCCCAGGCAACGATGGCCTGCCCGCCGGCGCGGGCCAGGACGAGGGCCGGCGGCCACAGCACCCAGAGCAGCGCAAGCGCCATCCCGCAGAGCAACAGGGCACGTACACACCGCAAAAGGAAAACCCCCTCCGGAAGATACTACGCCTCCGAGGGGGGTGCGTATGACCCTGCTTTGACCCCTTACCGGAGCAGGGTGGGTACGAAGGCGTCGATGAGACCGATGACGAAGGCCGCGATAAGTGCGCCGATGATGCTCACCGAAAGCAAGCCCGGAATGATAAACTGGGCCAGGTAGATGACCACCGCCGCCACGATGAACCCAACGATCCCGCGGCCCTGCGGCGAAATGCGCTCGCCGAGCAGCACCTCTACCAGGTAACCCAGCAGGGCAATGACCGCCGCGGCGATGAGGGCGCCGACAAAGCCGCCTTTAACCACGAAACCGGGGGACACCCAGCTCACGATCATCAGGACGACGGCCGACACGACAAAACGGATGAGAACCCCCCACCACTGCTGGCGCGTGGTTGCCTGTTCCGCCATACCTGCACCTCCCTTCCATTACATTTAAATTTCGGTTTTATTATGGCGCCGGAATAGTTATTTTATACGGAAATGTTGCCAGTGGCCGATCTCCGTGGTAAAATGGGCGCGTGGGAGGTGAAAGGGTGCCGAAAACCAGGTCCGCGAAGAAACGGGTGGAAATAATCCGCAAGCGCACGGAGCGCAACCGCCGCCTCAAGTCGGCCCTCCGGACGGCCGTCAAGCGCTTTGAGGAAACGCTGGCCGCCGGTGCCAGGGAGGAAGCGCAACAGAGGCTCCGCCGCGCCCTGGTGGCCATCGACAAGGCGGTCACCAAAGGCATCCTGCACAAGAATACGGCGGCGCGGAAAAAATCCCGCCTTATGAAAAAAATGAACGCGGCCTCCTAACCGGGCCGCGTTTCGTGTTCCCTCATTTCCTGCCAGCGATCCCGGGCCATATTCACCGCCAGCGGGTTTTTGGCTTTTTCCGGGTGGCCCAGCACCCGGGCGAACCACCGCGCGGCCTCGTTCCTGCGCCCGAGACGCCGGTTCAACTCCCCCAGAAGATAAAGGAGATTGAGCTCCTGTTTAGGATCGACGGCCGGTTCAAGCTGGAAAGCCTCTTCGAAACAACGTACCGCATTTGCCAGGGCTTCCCCCTCAGCAGCCGTATCCCGGCGGTAACGGCAAAGCCAGGCCAGTTTCAGATAAAGCCGCCCGCGAAGCGAAGGGCGCGCCGCGTGCGCTTCCTGGCAGGCAACGGCCAGCCTGAACAACTCCACGGCGTCGTCCAGGGTCCGGGGAAAACGGGTTGCAGGCTTTTGCCGGCCGGCACAAAACTCCCGGACCACTTTCCGGGCCTGCGGGTTCAACGGCTGGTTGCTCTCCTCGTTGAAGGCGTAGCCGCAGGCGGGACAAACCACGACTTCGTAAAGGAGGGGGTTCACGCCCTCGTAGTGCTGGCAAAAATCGCTATCCGTCTTTGCCACCCGGACAAAGCGCGACCTTACGGCCGGGGCGCGCAAAAGGGCAGCACAAGCCGGGCACCGGTATGCCTTATAGTAGAATTCCTCCGGAAGGGGCGCTTCCGCCGGCGTCTCCCGCGCCAGCACCCGTGCACAGGCATCCGCATGCTCCAGGCGTACCTTGAGGTAGTTAAGGAGGCCCGGACGGGAGGCGGCAAAACGCGCGAAATCGTGGCGCGGAATGTACAGGACGAGGGAATCTCTGACCGTCGCCGCCGTGGCCGGGTATCGTTCCCCTGCAAGGAAAGGCGCCGTACCCAGGACCTCGCCTGCCCCCACCTTAGCGGCGGGGTCACCACCGCCGTTGCGGTAAATACCTACCTCCCCGTAGATCAGGATGAAGGCCCGGTCCGCCGGGTCGCCGGCGCGGAAAAGGACGGTTCCCGCCGGCATGCGGGCCATCCCGGCGTGTCGCACCAGTTGGACGAGCACCGTTTCGTCCATGCCTTCGAAAGGGGGAATGCGCGCCAGGGCCTGGATAACGATGCGCAGGCTTTCCGGATCCATTTGCCTACCTCCTTCCCGCGGCCAGCCGCAACAACACATCGGCCAGCGCGGGGTAAAAGCCGCGCGTTCCCGTTTTCACCGCCACATCCACCTCCAGCAACGCTTCCAGCACGGCCTCCAGGTGGGCGCGCCCCAGGCGGCGCCCCTGGGCCAAGGCTTTGTCCGCTACGAAGGGTTTTAAACCCAGGGTGGCGGCGATGGCGCCGGCATCCGGGGCACCGCCAGACCGCGCGGCCAGGGCGTTTACGGCCAGAATGTTCCGGAACTGCCGGGCCAGAAGGGCCAGAATACGGAAGGGCGGTTCTCCCGCCAGCAGAAGGTCCTTCAGGCCACGCAGGGCCTCGCCGCATCTCCCCTCCACCACGGCATCGGCCACGCGGAAAACGCTGTCCTCCGCCCGCGGGGGCAGCACGGCGGCGATCTCCGCGGCCGAAACTTCCCCACGTTCCCCCGCGTACGCCAGCACCTTCTCCAGTTCATTGGCCAGGCCGCCGAGCCCGCCGCACGCCGCCCGCACCAGAAGTTCACAGGCGTCCGGGGCAAGCCGGACGCCCCGGGCGGCCGCCTGGCGGGCGGCCCAGGCCGCCGCTTCCCGCGGGTGGACGGGAGCGAACTCCACCGCCCCGCCCAGGGCGGCAATGCGCCTGTACACCTCATGGCGCCGGTCGGCGGCCTGCCCCAGCATGAAAACCAGGCAGGTCGAAGCCACGGGCCGCTCAAGGTAAGCGAGCAACGGACCCAGATCCCGCCCCCCGCCGCGGCCGGAGCCCACCGCGAGAAACACGGCGCGCTTCACCACCACGAGGCGCGTTGGGGCCAGGACGGGCGGCTCCTGCGCCAGACGGACGACGCGCGCCGCCGACGTTTCTTCCCCGTCGAGCTCGTCGTAATTGAAGGCTGCCGCCGCGGCCGGCAGGAGGGCTTGCTTCAGGACATCCAGCGCCGCCCGCTGCAGGTACACTTCCTCACCGTGCCAGAGGTAGGCGGGCGGAATCCTGCCGTCGCGAATTTCGGCCACTAAACGGTCGAAGTACCGCACCCCGCCGCCAGTCTCTCCTCCACCGACCGGACTTTGCCCTCCACAGTGAGGGCCTTGTCCCTCCGGTCGTCGATATGTACGGTGGTAACGACGCGCTCCGCGCCGGCGCGGAACGGCACCTCGTGCATTTCCCGCACCGCGTCCAGGACGGCGTCAAGCTCCCCTTCCACCACCGTGCCCATCGGCGTAACCTGGTACTTGACGCCGCGCCGGCGCAGGACCTCGACGCACGCCGCCACAAAGCGGCCGATGCCCGGCGAGCCGGTACCCAGGGGCACGATGGAAATTTCCGCCACCACGTTCACGGTGCCAACCCCCTCCCGGAGGCGTGGTTTTCCCTTCCAGTGTAAGGCAAGGCCGGAAACAGGGTCAACCCATATTTATACTTGCAAGTGATCAATTAAGAGAGGGGTCAGTTGCCTTTTAAAACGGTTAAGAAAGGGGTCCGACCCCTCTTAATATTTGACAGGGTCTATTTCCAGACATGGCGGAACTCGATCCCGGCCAGGCCCCGGTATAGGTCGGACACCGTCAGCCCCCGCTCGGCTGCCCGGGCGACCAGCTCCCGCACCAACGCCCGCATCTCGGGGTTGCGGCTGCGCTGCAGGCGGTCCTCCAGGACCTTCAGGCTACGCAACTCCTTCAGGACCTCGTCGCGCAGCACCGCCGCTCCCGGACCGGCCGCCCACCGCCGGCGCCGTTCCTCGGTTAACCGTTCCTCGGCTCCTGCAGGAGCACGTCCACCATCTCGTCCGCCTTATCCCCGTACAGTGGTAACACCTCACGTTTCTTGAAATGTTTTTAGCTTTCAGGACGTAGCATTCCGCGCGTAAGGTGTTAAGGTGTGCGGGGATCTAGCGTCGTGCGGGCAAAGCTCTTTACTAGCGAAAATGATGCGGCGTAAGCATCTTGCCATCCGGGAGAAGCTCCCTTGGCGGCACCTTACCTTCCTCGCGCATCTTGAGCCTGGAGCAATCCTGCTGTTTCGCCCCTTTGCAATAAATCATCGTGTACAGGTTCTTGAGTACCTCCGTTTTTAATTGATTATAAATCGGACAGGTAGACAAGTATTTGCAGTCCACGTTAAAATTCTCCTCCTATTGAATTTGCGTGAGCGCGGTGCCTTAAGCCGGCAGACTCAGCACCGCCTCCCGTCCCTCGTCTTCGGCCCTTACCGCATCGGCCAGCGCGTAGAGCAGCGCCGCCGCGCGGGTGCACGCCTCGCCCGCCAGGCGCTCCTCCAGGACCTCCAGCGCCATCCGCAACCTTGCTTCGATATCCCCCAGCGCGCGCCAGGTTGTTCTGCAGGCCCACCAAGGCGCTCTCTATACCTGATACCGTCCCAAGTTGCCGCCACAGCCCGCCCAGGGGAAGAGGGGCCAGGAAGAACGCTCAGGAGCCCCCCAATCTCACCGACCAAACTGGCGGCCGTGCACAGGCATACCATCTGCCGTTGTTCACCGGCAAAGCGGTCCAGATAGCCCGCCGGCAGAGCAGTCCAGACATCCACCGCCATCTCCGGCCCGTCCGCCGCCTCTTCGACCCCTAACCGCCGGCCGGCCTCACGCACTGCCAGCGCGATCTCCTCATGCAGGGCCGCCCGTGCACTCTCCGGGAACAGCAGGGCGCAGACCTCGCCAGCCGGGCGGCCCTGTACCACCAGCGCCCGCGCCTCTTCCGGCAGCATTTCCCGGCGGGCGGCGAAAAAGGCGCCGATCCTCGCCCTGATATCCGCCAGGCAGGACTCGACGCACATCACCGTCCACGCTTCTCCGCGGTCCACCGTCGGCCTTTTCACCGGGGCCGTCACCAGCGCCGTCAAGGAGAGTTCCCTCCTTTAGTCCGAAGCTAAATAAAATTTTAGTTAACAAGAGCCTGCCCTGCCAGGGATTGCTATTCGTAGGCCGTCGCGGCCACGGTAAGCTATGCCCGAAGGGAGGTGTACGGCAATGGCCGCCAAGACCGACAAGAAGCAGAAGAAGCCCCGGGCGACGTCTTTCGAGAGCCCCGTCGCCCGGACCCCGGGCGGCGCCAAGACCTTGGCCGCCGGGTAGAACCCGACAAACTCACCGAGTGCAGCGGCACGAACGTGGAGTTCAGGCCAACGCCCCGGACGGGGCCTGGCGCCCCTTCCCCGGCCGGTTCGAAGCGGGCGCCATTCCCCCGCGCCCGGAGCAACGTCAAGAGGGAAAACCCGGCCCTGCCGGGTTTTCCCCTGCTTTCCTTCTCAGGTCTGCTGCCGCCCTCAGATTCTCCCCGTAGCGGCCAGCACCCGCTTGATCATAACCACCGCTTCCGCCCGGGTGGCGCCGGCCGTGGGTGCGACCAGATCATTCCCCCGTCCCGCGACCAGGCCAGCCTTGACCGCCGCCGCCAGGGCATCAGCCGCCCAGGGAGCGATTTCCCGCCGGTCGGTGAAACGGGAGAGAATTTGCGTTCCTTCGTTAGCGCCCACTTCCACCGGCCGGCCCAGCCTGCCCAGAGCACGGACCATCATCGCGGCCATCTCCTGGCGGGTGATCTGCGCCTGGGGCGCAAACCTGGTGGAGGAGATACCCTTCACCAGCCCCGCCGCGTAGGCTCTGGCCACGCTCTGGCGGTACCAGGCATTATCCGGTACGTCTGTAAAAGGTATGGCGCTGCTTTCCGTCACCCCCAGGGCGTTGACCAGCATGGCCGCAAATTCCGCCCGGGTGATCTGGGCGTCAGGGGCGAATTTATCCGGCGCCACGCCGTGGACCACATCTTTTGCCGCCATGAGCTCGATGTCCTTCTGCGCCCAGTGGCCCTGGATATCGGCAAATGTCCTGATTTCAGGCTGAACCACCTTTTCTAAGAGGGCATGCTTGCTAAAGTGGTTTGTTTCGGCTATTGCCGTGCCGCTCTTTTCGTCGTAGGTGGTGGGCAGTGGTTCCCAGACCTTTTCCGTTTCGTTGTAACGCCCAATCACCAGGCTGGCGGCCTGGGGCCGTTTTTCCGCCGGCACAGGCAGCACGATCTTTACTGGTACGCTGAAGGTGGTGAGGGTTTGTTTCTTGCCGTCCTTGGTATAGGCCGCCAGCTCCAGTTCCACCATGTCCGAGGCCAGCTTAAATTGCCCGGCGTTCTTTGCTTCCCTCACTATACTGCTGGCGGTGTCTTTGGCCACCGGTTTGGCCTGGGCTTCCACCTGGACCACCCCGGCCGCCAGGGTTGCCGCGCCCTTCAAGACCTCGGCCGGCACTACCAGTTGCACATCGCCTATTTTCACTTCCACCGGCCTGGCCTCCTGCACCAGGCGGTTGACCTGCTCCACTTTCAGGGCCACCGCCCCTTTGTCCCGGGCCGCTACCAGGGTTACTTTGCCGGTTCCTGCCGCCTGTTTGATGGCACTCTCAATGACGCTGTCGCTTACCGGTGTGGTTGCCCCCGGCGGCGTGCTGGTGGACGGGCTGCCGCCACTGTTTGAACTGCTGCCGGAGGTAACCGTAACCGTGAAGGTTTCCTGGGCAGAGCCACCTTTGCCGTCAGCAGCCGTCACCGTGATGGTAGCTGTCCCGGCCGCCAGCGGGGTAATTTTTAGGATGCCGTCCATTACAGCCACTATGGCCACAGCCGGATTACTGCTCGTCACCCTGTAACTCAGATCGTCTCCATCGGGATCGTTGAATACATCGTAGAGATCAACCCAGATGGGTGATCCGCTTACCGTGGCGCTTTTATCACCGACAGGCCGGCTGACAACCGGGGGGTGGTTTTCACCGGGCGGTGGATGCGGAGTGTAACCCTCCACCACATCCGTCGGAAAGCGCACCCGCACACGGGGGCCGGCGGCGCCGATGGAGGCGATGCCGGTGACGGTGTATTCGCCGCCCACTTTAAGCCGGCTCATGTCCACGCCCAGGTAGCCGTCCACGTGGATGTAGGCCTCGCCTGAACCATCGTCAATCTTGAAATACTGGGCCGGTTCGTTGACTTCGGTAATGGTTCCGCCGGTCTTGACCAGCATACCGGTGTACTGTGGCAGCATCACCTCGTAGGTGGAGAGCCACAAGGGTTCGACTGGCGTGCCCGGTCCCACGTAAAGGACTTCCATTGCGGCATTTTCATAGGCAAGTTCCAGCTCGCCCTCGAAGTACTGCACCCCGCCGGTGGCGATGACTACCGTGCCCACCGGCAGTTCCCGGCCCTGGGTGCCGTAGAGGCAGATGCCGCCGGTGGCGTCCTGGATGTAGACCACGTCGAAGAAGTTGTCGGTCGGTGCCGTGACTACACCCTGGACAGTTACAATCTCCCCGGGCTTTGCGTTCTGCCGCACGTCGGCTATGGTGCGGATGCGGTCGATACCAGCCAGCCAGTCAATGAGCCGCAGGGTAAAGGCAGTGTTGCTCACGTCGTTGACAATTTCATAGTCGGAGTAGAAGTACCTTCCCGCCACCACCAGCCGGCCGGAGCCGATATTTTCTTTCGCAATTAACGGTATTTGATCGCCGTTGGGGCCGGCCGTCTGGTTGGGGTCGTTTTCTTCGCCAATGGCACTGTTATAGGTGTAATAACCCGGCTGCACATTGAAATTATAGGATGTCTTGTTCCCGGCCACCAGGATCTCCAGGCCGCTGGCCGGGTCGCTGGTCAGGGCCTGCAGGTTCTCGTCCACCAGGGAGCAGCCGCTGAAGTAGCGGATGGCCTCCAGGTTGGCGTTCAAGCCGCTGGGCGCCGGCGGTATGGTGCGGGCGTAGACCGACCATTTCATGCCGCCGCTGTAGTTCTTGGAACTGTTGGGTTCGTAAACGTTATCGTTGTTGAACCGGATGCCCGAGCCCAGTTTGGCCAGCAGGGGGTTGAGCATGGTGCAGCCGTCATTGTAATTATTCCCGGCCGTACCTGCAAACTGATAGTTGGACTTGCTGGCCAGGAGCAGGGAACCGCCGTTCTTCACCCAGGCGGCCACGGCATTCATTTCGTCCTCTGTAAGGTTCTTGCTGTAATCGGTGGGCGTATTGAGAATCAACACATCCACGCCGTTCAGCAGGTCAGCGGTAATTGGCTGCGTATTAAAGGACGCCTCATAACCATAGCGCCGCAGCAGTTCCATCAGGTTGTTGTGGGTGCCGGGCACCTCGGCATTGCCGTGACCCTGGTCAATGAGCACCTTTTTGCTGTTGGAAGATACCACCTTCACCGCTTTGGACAGTTCGGTGACGGTGGTCACACCGGGAATGGGCGTCAATACGGCATAGATGCGGGTCTGGCCGGCCGCCGCAGGCCGCCAGGTTACCGCCACATCCTGCTTGCCCCCGGCCGCCAGGTGGGCAATGCTGCCGCTGCCGATGAGATTAGTGTCGCTGACACTGTCATGGTAAAATTTCACTTCCAGGTCAGTCACCGGCCGCACGCCCATGTTGGACACCGTAGCGGTCAGTTTCGTATCGTATCCCGGCAGGGTGGGCTCGGGATTGATCTTCAGCTCCACCAGCTTCACGTCGTTTTCCCCGCCGGCCACAAAGATGGGGCTGGAAAAGCTCAGTTTACCCGTCTTATGGTAAACCTTCACCACATACCAGTGGGAGCCGGTGCCTACTTCGACACTGGGATTCCAGGTCACGCTGGCCTGGCCGTTGCCGGGCTGGCTGGCAATCACCTTGCCCCCGTTGGTGACCAGTTCTAGCCTGTCAATGGGCTGTTCGCTGTCACTGGCAGTAATTTCGAAGTTCAACTTGCCATCCTGGAGGTCTTGCGGATCCAGTACGCTGCCCATCCAGTAGCCGTTGGCCTTGACGGTCAGCTCCAGGGTACGGGTTTCGGTGGCGTACACCCGCCGCTCCCGTAAAGCTTCATAAAACTCATCTTTATTCAGCTGGTCGGCCACCACCACGGTCAGGTTGTCCGGATCGCCCCAGTTCCAGGCGTGGTTGTCCTGGGCGTTTACCGCCCCCACGTGCCAGCCATTGTCCAGGGCCCGATAATACCATTCCTCGGCCCGGGTGTAGCTGTAAGGTGGTGAACCGTTACCCACTTCAATCAGGTTGACGATGCGGTCCACTTCCGGCACGTAGGCCAGGTTGTTGAAGGAGTCGCTGGGCCAGTTGGGGTGGTTGAAGCAGGCCACGGCACCGGGCTGCTTCTCCAGCCACTGATAGAACTCGGAAAGGGAGGTCATGGTGTTTTTGGCTTCCACATATTTATCCGTGTTGTAGACGTTGCTGTGGCCCCAGTCGCTGGAAGTCATCTCAAAGCCTCGCAGGGCCAGGAACTCACCGGCATGCTGCCCGTTGAACGCTTCGGCCATTTCTTTGGTCCTGGTCCACTCGGAGCCGGGCTGGGGCAGGAACTCTTTGGTCGACTCCAGGTACTGGTCCCCGTCGAGCCAGTTGGAGTGGTCGGTGACCGCCACGAAGTCCAGCCCCTTTTCGAAGGCGTGCTGGTAGGCGTCCGCCGGGGTGCCCTGGCCGTCGGAGAAGGAGGTGTGGGAGTGGGGCACGCCGAAATAGAAGCTGGGGTTAGCGGACAGCCCGTCGTCCACCACGAAATACCAGGCGTACTCCTTTGTTTTATAGGCGGCGTCGGTCACCGAAACCTTCACGTCGTGCTCGCCGAAGGCCAGTTCCTGAGCCGGGGTATAGGTAACGGTGCCCTTCTGGGTGACGGCGTCAAAGTAGACGGCGGCATTCACGGTGACATCCTGGTTGTCCAGGTAAATCTTTACGCTTAACGGATTGATGTCCGCCCCGCCCTTTTCAAAGGAAGCGGAGATGACCGGCTTCCGGTTGTAAGTAAAGGCCATGTTCGCCGGGTGGGCATTGTAGACCACCGGAGCATCGTCTGCCACAGCCTGCTTTTCCACAATGTCGGAAGCGGCGCGGGGGAAGATCTGGTAGCCGCTGGTGTACGGGCTGGAACTGTCGTACTGGCCCACAATGCCGGTGATGGTGTAGGTCTTGCCCACCTGCAAAGCGCTGGCCGGATCAATGCCGGTGGAGGTCATCACCCGCAGGATGATCTCATTGCCGCTGTTGGCATCGGTAATCTTCACATTGTACCCGCCGCCACTGTCCGGGTTGGCAGGGACGCCGCTCACTTTGGCCTCCACCCTCACCAGGGTCCCTTCCAGGGGCTCGGCGGTATTAAAGGCCGTTAATTCGGAAAGGGCCGTATCCCGGGGAGTCGGCAACGGGTTGTTATGGCTTAAAACAGTGAGGAATTGCGGATTGCTGCCGGGGCTCAGTTCGGTCAGGCCCTTGTAAAAGGCCACCTTCCCGGTCACCCGCACCCGGTCGCCCTGGGCCACGTCCGGCAGGCCGCCGCTGGCGTAAAGGGCAATGCCGCCGGTTTCGTCCTGGACGTAGATGGTCTTGCCGGCATCCAGCACCCCCTTGCCCACCAGGGCAATTCCTTCGATAGTAACGTTATCTTCGTCCAACCGGGTGGGCTGTCCGCTGGCGTCAACCGCATCCAACTCCTTGATGGGCGTAACCCCCGGAGCAGAACCGCCGCTGCCGGTGGTGAAGCTCCAGGTAATATCACCGGTGGTCTCGTTCCCGGCGGCGTCCCTCACCGCACCCGCCGGCACGGCAACCGTATAAGTGGTATTAGGCGCAAAGTCCGGGTGGTTGATGGTCAGCTTCGCACCGCTGAAGGCATAGGTCACGCCGCTGACCGACTGGTTGCTGGCGTCTTTGATGGTGATGTTCCCGGCACAGGTTCCGGCAACGACACTCTCATTAAAGGTTACGCTCACTTCAGCGTCAAGGGCCACACCGGTGGCATTCTCAGCCGGATTTTTGCTACTTACTGCCGGAGGTGTGGTATCGGGACCACCTCCTACCGGCTGTATGTCAGCCGTGGTCCGGGGGAAGAGTTCCCGGGTAGTGTTGTAGCAGGAGCTGATACCTGTAAAATTAAACTTGTTATTCTCGCCCTTGGGCAGCCCCTGCAGGTAAGTCTTCATGTCCGGGCCAGCCTGGGCGTAAACCAGAAGCTTATTTGTCCCATCGGTGGTAATGTACACTCCACCGCTGCCGGAGGTGTAGTCGCTGACAATCCACGCGTTTTCTATTCTAATCAACTGACCCTCATTGGCCTCGCCCA
>JBFMHQ010000070.1:0-2757 GCA_040751815.1 Bacillota bacterium
CAAAGCCCGCACCCGTTGCATTTCTCCTCGTCGATCCTGACGATGCGCCTTTTAACCATGGCCATCACTCCCATCTTGCTAATGTTAAGTGTGTTCCCTGCGCATAGCATAACCCGGGCGGAGGGCTGCCGTGCGGCACGGTGCGGCGGGCGGGAGGCGCACCCGGATTACTCAGTTAAGGCCCAGTTCCTGCCGGACAAGTTCCCGGTAAGATACCCGGAGCCGCGCCGTCAACGGCCCGGGTGTGCCGGTGCCGACGGGAATATAACCGACCGCGACGAGGGGCACGATCTCCACAACCGAGTTGCTCAGGAAAGCCTCATCGCTACGGACTATATCGCCCGGCGTAAGGGGCTGTTCCAGAAAGGGAATGCCGGTCCGTTCCGCCAGTTCGGCGACCACCGCCCGCGTGATCCCCGGGAGAAGCCCTTCGGCCGTGGGCGGCGTGAGGAGCCTCCCTGCACGGACGCAGAAGATGTTAGTCGCCGCTCCTTCGGTTACGTTTCCCTTTTCGTTTACGAAAAGGGCCTCGTCGAAACCGTTCCTTTCGGCTTCCCGGCGCGCCAGCACTTTTTCAAGGTAAGATGTGGTTTTGTGTGCCCGGAGGGGATCTTGCGAGCTGACGGCGCCCTGCCAGAGATACGCGCGCCAGGCGGGTACCGCGGTGCTATCGCGGAGGGGAAAAGCCGCCAGCAGGATGGTGGGGTTGTATGGCAGGCGTTCCTCCTCCGGGCCCGCCGTTACCGTCAGGCGCACGCGCGCATCGGCGAGCCCGTTGCGGGCCAGGAGCGCCCCGATGGTCGGCTTCAGACGCGCGGCGTCGGCGGTAAAAGGGATGCCGAGGGCGGCACAGGTTCGGTTAAGGCGCTCGAGGTGCTGCGCCAGACGGAACACCCTCCCCCGGTAGGCTCGCATCGTTTCGAAGGCGCCGTACCCCAGCAGGAATCCTCTGTCGAAGACCGAAACCCTGGCCTCTTCGGCGGCGACGAACGCGCCGTTAAGGAACACCTGCAAGCTTCACGCCTCCCTTGTCGCCGTGACCGATGGCCCGAAACAGGGCGGCGGCCTTGTCGAGCGTCTCCTGGTACTCCTGCTCGGGATCCGAATCCGCAACGATGCCGCCCCCCACGTGGAAATGCAGGCCGTTGCCGGTCAGCACCAGCGTCCTGATGGCGATGTTCAGGTCCAGGTTGCCGGTGAAGCTGAAATACCCGATGGCGCCGGTATAAATACCCCGCGCCACGGGCTCGATCTCGTCGATGATCTCCATGGCCCTAATCTTGGGTGCTCCGGTGATGGAACCGCCGGGGAAAGTGGCGCGCAGCAGTTTTGCTACGCCGGTATCTCTCTTGAGCCGTGCTTCGATGGTGGATGTCAGGTGGAATACCGTGGGAAAAGGTTCCAGAACACAGAATTCCGGAACGCGAACGGAGCCTGGCTCTGCGATGCGGCCCAGGTCGTTGCGTTCGAGGTCCACAATCATCACGTGCTCGGCGCGGTCCTTTTCGCTGGCGAGAAGTTCCGAGGCCAGCCGCCTGTCCTCTTCACTTGTTTTGCCGCGCGGACGCGTTCCCTTGATGGGCCTCGTGTGAACCACGCCGGTAGCAGCATCAAAATGGAGAAAACGTTCCGGCGAGGAACTTACCAGTTCAAAGCCGGCTCCGGAAAGATAAGCGGCGAAAGGTACCGGGTTGGTTTCTAACAATTTCAGGAAGAGCGGAAAACCCGGCAACATCGCGGGTATGGCGAACCTTTGGGCAAGGTTGACCTGGTAGACGTCCCCGGCGGCGATATACTCCTTCACACGGCGCACGGCGGCCAGGTATCCGGGGCGGGTAAAGGACGAAAAAGTCGGCGTTAAGGCGTGCTCCTGCAGTGTGGTCGGATGTAAGGGGACGGGTTCCGGTGGCGGGCGAAGCTGCTCAAGAAGTTCCTCACACCGCTCCCGTGCCCGCGCTACCGCGGCGGGGCCTTTCTCGGGCAGTCCAGTGGACGTGACCCAGACCGTGTTTCGATGGTGATCTATGCTTACGACAGCGTCATAAAAGGCGAGGTATAGATAGGGCAATCCGAGATCGTCCGCCGCGTGAGCCGGAACCTTTTCAACGACCGTCCTCAGTTCATAAGAAAGGTAGCCGATGGCCCCGGCAGGGAGAGGCACCGGGGCATCTGCGGCCGAGAGTCTGAATGCGCCAAGCAGCCATTCTAGCGCCTCCAGCGGGCCGCCGGGAAGGGAAGCGCCGACCCTGTCAGGGGTGAGAGTCAGTCGTCCGCGGAAACAGGAAAGAACCATGAAGGGCCTTGTGGCTATGAAAGACCAGCGGGCGAGAGGAAAGCGAGGCTTCGGTCGCGGCTCGCCGCCGCTGGCCAGAATGGCTGTGCCTGGAACCCCAGAAAAGCGCGCATAGATCTCGGCCGGTTTTTCCTGCAGGGGTAAAGAGACGGCAAGCATTATGCTAACACTCCGCTTTGCTGTTTATCAATATACGGTTTTCCACGGCCTGCAGCAAGAACATGCTTAAAACTCATGTTACCAATAACCTGATACCCGTGCTACCCGTAAGTTTCATTCTTATTACTGCCGTTTTCTTTACGCTGATCGCGCCGGGGCTCCGGGCAGAAAGCTCCGTCCCCTGGTGCTCCCGGTAAACGTGGGCCAGGAGCACGCCCCTGCCGTCCTGGAGACCCTGCGCCAGGTCAAAACCCTGGCCGACCCGCCGCCCAAGACGATCATCGGCCTGAGCAACATCTCGCAGG
>JBFMHQ010000071.1:0-2753 GCA_040751815.1 Bacillota bacterium
CACTATTTCCCTGCTGTTTTTCCTAACAGTGCTGGAGCTGGTACGCAAGGGAGCCCTGCACGAGCGGTACGCCCTGCTCTGGCTTTTTGCCGCGGCGGTAATTATCGGCCTGGCCGCCTGGCCGCGCAGCCTGGACTGGGTCGCCGGCCGGCTCGGCGTGCATTACGCGCCGTCCCTGCTTTTCCTGGTGGCCATCCTTTTCGCTTATGCCCTGCTCCTGCACTACTCCGTGGTGCTATCGCGCATGCACGCGCGCATCACGCGTCTGGCCCAGGAAGTGGCCCTGCTGCGCCAGGCCCTGGAACAGGCTGCAAGCAGGGAAAATTCGACGGGAGGAAAACATGCCTAAGATAGCGGTCCTGGTGCTGCTCAACGTACTGCTGCTGGTAACCGGGCAGGTATTGTGGAAAGTGGGGCTCAACCGGACGGGTCCCGTCGGCCTGGCCGACGTCTGGCAGCTGGCCGCCTCCCCGTGGATCCTGGGCGGGCTGGCCCTCTTCGTCGTCGCCACCGCCGTCTGGCTGGCGGCCCTTTCCCGGGCCGCACTGAGCCTGGTCTATCCTTTCCAGAGCCTGGCCTACATCCTTGGTATGGTCGCCGGCATCGTCTTCTTCGGCGAGCGGGTGCCCCCCACGGCCTGGCTCGGCGGTTTCCTCATCATCCTGGGCATCTACCTGGTGAGCCTGAGGTAAAAGGACGGCGCTGCCGCCCGGGCAGGAAAAGACTTCCCGGCACCGAATAATCTTCCTGTAAGCGCTGGCAACCTGCGAGTCCGGAGTTGTTGGAACTTGAAGAAGCTCCGCCTGCCCGCCACTCTTTGCGTTCTGGTTTTCCTGCTTCTCCCCGGGGGCATTCCCCTGCCGTCGGCGGCGGCCGCCGTCCCCCGGCAACAGGTAATAATGGTACTCGTCAACAGGCTGGGGTACGAAGACCTGCGTGATGCGCAACTCCCCGGCATCAGGCAACTGGCACAACGGGGGGCCTGCGGCCTGATGATCGTCAAAACGGCCGGGGTGCCAAGGGACCCCAGCGCCTACCTGACCCTCGGGGCGGGTACACCCGCGGCGGCCCCCCAGGCCGCCGGCAGAAATTTTAACGCCGCCGAGGAGCCCGAACCGGCCGTCAGCGCAAGGGACGTTTATTTCCGGAACACCGGCTTCCAGGCCCCGCCGGAGGCCGTGGTGCAAATCGCCCCGGGTGTCCTGCTCGAGAGCAACGCCCGGTTGGACCACCCCGTTCTGCCCGGTGCCCTGGGCGAATGTATCCGCCGGGCCGGAAAGAAAACCGCCGTTATCGGCACCTCGGACAATAAAATGGAGCAGGCGGAGCGCTGGGCGCCGCTGGTGGCTATGGACGGGCGGGGGCTGGTGGACGCCGGCGATGTCGGTAACGATCTCCTGCTGGCCGACCCCCTTGCGCCTTTCGGTTCACGCACCGATTACGCCCGGCTGGAACGGAGACTGGCCGCCCTGCGGGACCGGGCCGACCTTATTGTCGTGGAAACGGGCGACCTCTACCGGCTGGCCATGGTGGAAGGAGAAATGCTGTCGGCACAGGCCGCGGCAGCACGCCGTCAGGCCTTGAGAAGGGTCGACGCCTTTGTCGGCCGCCTGCTTCCCTGGATAGACAGGCACACCCTTATCATGCTGGTCTCCCCGCTGCCGCCACCGGCGGCCTTGAAAAGCGGCGCCAGGTTTACCCCCTGATCATGGCCGGGGGAGAGATACCGCCGGGCACCGTTCTTACCTCCGCCAGCACCCGGACCCCCGGCGTCGTAGCCAACTTCGATATCGCCCCCACCGTGCTGGCGCACCTTGGTCTGGGGGATACGACCGGGACGATGATCGGGGCACCCGTTGCCGGCGTGGCCGGGTCGGCCAAGGACGTGGACCGTGCATTTGAAGCGCTTGCGGGAAGCGCCGCGACCCGCTCCCCCCTGTTGAACGCCTACCTGCGCTATGTCCAGCTGGTCGTGCTGGGCTCTTTGCTCTGGGTGGGCCGGGCCTTCTGGCGGCGGTACTCCCTGGGCCGGACGGCCGGAGAACCGGAGCCGGGAAGCGGGAAGTACTTTCTGGTTTCGCTGGCGGTTCTACCCTTTGTTTTCCTTCTGGGGCCCCTCTGCGGGTCGTTAGGGTTACCCGCCGCAACCCTGCTATACGCAGGCCTGGCACTTTTCCTGACCGCGCTTCTCACGCGGATTAGAAGCCATGCGGCCCTCTTCTTGACCCTGGGGCTTTTTAACCTCGGGCCGATCCTGGTCGACGTGGTCCGGGGCTCGCCGCTTATGCGGTCGGCCGTCCTGGGGTTCAATCCCCTTGCCGGCGGGCGGTTTTACGGCATCGGCAACGAATACATGGGCGTACTGCTTGGTGCCGCCCTCCTGGCCGGTGCCGCTTTCGCCGGGTGGAGAAGGGAGAGGAAGAACCTGCAGCTGGTGGCCGTTTTGTTTTATGCCGCCCTGGTCTACTTCCTGGCAGCACCCAACCTGGGCGCCAACGCGGGGGGTACGGTGGCGGCCGCCGCGGCCTTCGGTGCAGCCGTCCTCTGGCCTTGCCTCGGCAAAAGAAAGACCGGCTGGAAAACGTGGCTGCTCCTGCTGGGCGTTTTCTGCCTGCTCGGCATGACCGCCCTCGTCGGCCTGAACCTCTTTCTCCCGTTCGAGGTCAGGTCCCACGTGGCCAGGGTAACAGAACTCCTGCTCTCGGGGAACCTGGCACCGGTCTGGGAAATTCTCGCCAGGAAGGCCGAGGCCA
>JBFMHQ010000072.1:0-2257 GCA_040751815.1 Bacillota bacterium
AAAGTACACCGTGCAGGCCAGGGTGGAGGCCGTAGGTGTCCAGGAGACGAACCTGGCCAACAACACGGACAGCGACTGGACGGAAGTCGTGAAGCGACCGCGGCCTCCGACGGGGGAGGGTGAACCTGATATTCACAGTGAGCTGGGCGGCTAAAAACAGGACAAAATGTCCTGTTTTTTTCTGCCAGCTCTACCATCTTCTTTCTCTGGTCTACCCCGTCTGAGGATGTACAAAACCCCGTTCAAGCCGCTTGAGAATGGTTACTGTACTGCCGCCCGCCGGTCTGGGAGCTTACGCGCACGCGGGATAGGCCGCCGCCGCTCGGGACAGGCTTGCGCCTGTCCCGCGACCGAAGGCACGCCCCCTCAACGTCGCATACGCTCCGTTTCGGTGGCGTGCCTTCGGTCGTCGCGTCGACGGCCACGCGTGCGCGACAAAGACGGCCGGCGGGCGGCTGGTGCTTTTTTAGAACGGCTGTCTGGGAGGGTGGAAGCTGGGGTTCACGGTCGTGAACTTCGTCGTTCACGGCCTGCTCCTGCTCCTGGTTCACAGAGTTACGAATCTCTGTGAACGCACTCTGGAAACAAGAGCAACAAAGGCGTTGTTGCAACTGCGAGACCGGGGCGCGGGAATTAATCCGCGCCCTTTCGCTTTTATCGGGAGGTGATTCGCGCCGTGCGGAACGAGACTTTAACCAGCCTGCCCGATTTCCTCACCGTGGAGGAGGCGGCAAAAATCCTGCGCCTCAAGCGTTCCACGGCCTACGAGTACGTGCAACAGGGCATTATACCCGCCGTGCGCCTCGGCCGATTTGTCCGCATACCCAAGGCGCGGCTGCTCGAAATGGCGGGCTTGCAGGACAACAGGGCGGGGGCGGCGAATTCCTGAGCCGTCCCCGCGCGGCCAAAAGGGGGTAAAAAGACTTGCGGGGACATATCAGGAAGCGCGCGAAGGACTCCTGGACCGTGGTCGTCGAGCTGGGGCGCGACCCGGAGACCGGGAAGCGGCGGCAGAAGTGGATCACGGTCCGGGGGACGAAGCGCGACGCGGAAGCGGTCTTGGCCGAAGCCGTGGCGGCGGCCAACCAGGGCAGGTTCGGTCTGGCCCCGAGCACTCTGACCGTTGCGGCCCTGCTGGCGGCGTGGGCCGACGCGTCGCGGCGCAAGTGGAAGCCGACCACGGAGGCCGCACACAGGGCGGAGATGCGGATCTGGTCGGAGGTTATCGGCGCGGTGCCGGTGACGAAGCTCACCGCCGCCGACATCGAGCGGGCGCTCGCCCTCTTCGAGAAGGAGCGCGGGTACGCGCCGAAAACCTGCCTCCGGCTGTTCGCGACCCTGCGGTGCGCCTTGCGGTGGGCGGCGAAGAGGAAGCTCATCGGGACAAACCCCGCCGAAGACGTCGAGCCGCCCGCCGTGCCGCGCCGGGAGGTGCGGGTCTGGACGGAAGAAGAGGCGGCGGCCTTTCTGGCCGCGGCCGCCCGGACGGAAAAGTTCGCGCTGTTCCGCGTGGCGCTGGCGACGGGAATGCGTTTGGGCGAGCTTTTGGCCCTGCGGTGGGATGACGTGGATTTCGACGCCGGGGCGATCCAGGTGCGCCGCACTATGGCGGACAGGTGTATGGTGGGCGGCGTAGTCTTCCAGGAACCCAAGTCGGCGGCGTCCGTCCGGCGGATACCGCTCGACCCCGGGACGGTGCAGGTCCTGCGGGAGCACAAAAGAAAACAGGCCGCGGTCCGGCTGAAAGCGGGCGAGGCGTGGCAGGACTACGGCCTGGTGTTCTGCACGAAGAACGGGACGCCCTACACCCACAGCGACGTGCGCCGGGTGATGCGCAGCGCGGCCAAGAAGGCGGGCGTGCGGAGAATCCGCTTCCACGATATTCGCCACACCCACGCCTCGCTCCTGCTACGACGCGGCGTCCACCCAAAAGTGGTGGCCGAGCGCCTGGGGCACGCCAGCGTGAAGACCACCCTGGATACCTACTCCCACCTGCTCCCGGACACCCAGGCCGCGGCGGCGGCGGCCATAGGCGAAGCCCTGGGCGGCGGCGTTAGCAAACGTTAGCAAACCGGGGGCGGCGGGGCCTGAAAACCTTGCGGCACAAGGGCCGGCGGGCCGACACCTGATGCGTACTACCTGAGCGCCCTGCACGCGCTGGCGGCGGCCCTGGAGGCCAGAGACACGTACACACGGGGGCACTCGGTGCGTGTGGCCGGGCTATCCCGGACCTGCGCGCGGGCGCTCGGCCTGAGCA
>JBFMHQ010000073.1:0-2117 GCA_040751815.1 Bacillota bacterium
AAAGAGCGTCCAGGAGATTTACGAACTCTTTCTGAAAACGCCGGGTCTTCCCTGCCTGGAGAGCGAAAACGTGCTTGTGGAAGCGGTCAAACAGGGGGTCAGGAACCGCCTTCTCGGCGTCCGGATAGGTGCTAAGGTATACTTTGATGAGGCCGTTTCGGATGTGCCGCCGGATTCCCTGGTTTTGCGACCTGAGAAAGCGGCGGCCGAGAAACAGGCCGAAGCAGGAGTAACTGCGGGTGGGGAAACCACGGGAGAAGTTCCCGGCGGGGTGGTTTACCCGCCGGGAGGAGAGCAGGCGGGAGCGGGCGCCGGTCTGGTTTCAACCGCGAAAGAAGATCGGGCGGAGTTCCCGACACCCCACCGGGTTACCCGGGTAGCTATTAAAGCCGCCGTCCCCTGGGACAAACTCTCCCACATCGTCAAAGGTGTCATCCAGCCGTTGAAAGGGGCCGGTTCTGACCCTGAAATTATCATCGAGATCAAAGCCGAATCCGCCGGCGGCTTTGACCGCACCACCTTGGACACCAGGGTAAGAGAAACACTCTTGCAGTTAGGGGCCGAGATAAAGGAGTTTGACGTCGAATAGGTGGCGCGCCCGATGCAGGGGCTCGTTCAGGACACGTTGCAACGGGCCACTTCGCGCGCCTGTCGCCGTGCAGCTGTGGTATACTGATATAAATATATGAGTATGAGCGGGAGGCGGAGCCGGGTGAGCAGTCTGGAGCGGAAGATTGAAGATCTGGAGGCAAGGATAGCCGCGCTGGAGCGGCGAATGGCTTCTGAACGCGCCGAGAGTTAAGAGCTGGAGGCGCTAAAAAAGAGCTTGCCAGGCCGGCAAAGCGCACGGCTGAGGATATTGAAAAAGCCCTGAGCATCGTCGGAACCGGTGAGGGACCGACTGATCTCTCCCGGAATCTCCGAAAATGTCTCAGGGGGAAAGCGGCGAAGCGGGTGCTTGCGTGTGCTGCGGTTGAAGGCAGAAGGAAGGCGGGGCTTGATCTGGCGGAGGTGAAGAAGAATGCAGCTAAACATCGGGATTCCTGAAGAAGTGGTACGCGCGCTGAAGGTGCCGCCCCAGGAGGCAGAAGCGGAATTGCGCAGGGAACTGGCGCTGGCCCTTTACCGGAGAGGTGCCCTCCCGCTGGGCAAGGCCAGGCTTCTCGCCGGGATGAACCGGCGGGATTTTGAGGAGTTTCTGGGACAGAGGGGAGTACCGCGGCATTACGGCGAGGAAGAACTGGAGGAAGACGTCCGGTATGCCCGGCGCGGTGGCTGACGCATCAACCTTGATCAGTCTGGGGGCTATCGGACGTCTTGAGCTTCTTCACGTGTTTCACGGAAAGATTATGGTACCGCCGGCCGTGTGGCGCGAGGTGGTGGAGGATGGCCAGGGCAGGCCGGGTACCGCGGAAGTGGAAGAGGCCCGCCGTGCCGGCTGGATAGAAGTCGTTGTGCCCCGTAATACTGATCTGGTCACGTTACTCAAGCGCGATCTGGACGACGGTGAGGCGGAGGCAATTGCCCTGGCAGTGGAACGGCGCGCTGATATCATCTTCCTTGACGAGGCAGAAGCCAGGCGCACGGCCGTGCTCTACCGCATTCCCCGGGCGGGAACGGTCGGTGTACTCCTGCGCGCCAAACTTACGGGGAGGATTCCTTCGCTCCGCGCCGAACTGGATCGCCTGCTCAGAGAGCGAGGGTTTTATCTGTCAGATGCCGTTTACCGGCGTGTTCTGCAAGAGGCAGGGGAGGATTGTTTTGTCATAGCCGGGTCTTCATAGTTGCCGCCCAAATAGACAAAAAGGGCGGCAAATCTGCCGCCCTCGACATCGCATCGCGATCGCATCGCGGGGCCGGGACCTGCCTAAAACCTGGATTCCTTGCACTCGACCTTTCACAACCGCACACCGGAGCCCAGACTCAAAATCCGCTGGGGCTCAGCACCCGTGTGGGTTCGGCTCCCGCCTTCGGCACCAGGAAAATCAAGCTGGACTTTGAAAGCTAAACCGGGGTTTTACGTGCCACGCGGGCGTCAGATGCTTGAAAAATCGAGGTTGCTTCTGCTGGCAGCTTGAAAAGTGCTGCCACGTCATTGTTATTTTTCTCTTGTGTTT
>JBFMHQ010000074.1:0-2018 GCA_040751815.1 Bacillota bacterium
TCGTGGGCCGCTATCGCTCCCAGGAGTTGCAGGTGGCCGCGCTTGCCGGGCAGGGGACGGCCGTCCCGCCGGGGCCGGCGATCGACCTTCGCGCCCGCGCGTGGTACAACCCCGGCCTGGAAAGCATTAAGTTCAATATCCCGGGCCTGATCGGCCTGCTGATGCAAAACATCACCATTATGCTGACGGCCTTCGCCCTGGTGCGCGAACGGGAGCGGGGCACCCTGGAGCAGTTGATGGTCACCCCGGTCCGCAGTCTCGAGTTGATGGTCGGCAAACTGATCCCCTACATACTGATCGCCTTCATGGACATGGGCCTGGCCCTGAGCATCGGCATTTTCTGGTTCAAGGTGCCGGTCGCGGGGAGCATTCCGCTCCTGCTGGGTCTGACGCTGCTCTTCCTCATTTTTGCCCTGGGCCTGGGCATGTTTTTCTCCACCGTGGCCCGCACCCAGTTGCAGGCCATGCAGATGACCATGCTCTTCATTCTGCCCAGCGTGCTGTTGAGCGGCTTCATCTTCCCCCGCGCGTCCATGCCGCCCGTCATCCAGTACCTGGGCAACCTTATCCCGCTGACCTACTTTCTGGACATCCTCCGGGGAATTATGCTGAAGGGCGTGGGCATCGAATACCTGTGGGGCGACGTTCTGCCCCTGGCCGGTTTCGGCGCGGGAATCATCGCCCTGGCGTCCTGGCGGTTCCGCAAGCGGGTGGAGTAAGGGGGTAGGCAGGCGTGGAAATCAGGGATCGCATTATCCGCGCCATGAAGGAGCAGGCCGGGCAGAAGGGGTTTCACGCCGTGACCGTCGACGAACTGGCGGCGGCCGCCGGGGTCAGCAAGCGCACGCTTTACCGGCATTTTAAGAGCAAGGACGAAGTGATCGCGGCGGTGCTCGACGATCTGACGGCGGGTATCGAGCGGCGGGCGCAGGAGATTATAGCCGGAACGGCCGCCCCCCCCGGAGAAAATCCGCGCCATCGTGCGGGCCGTCGTCGAGGGTGTGCGCTTCATGGAACCCCGTAACTTCGGCGACCTGCAGCGCTACTACCCGCACCTGTGGGAAAAGATCGACCGCTTCCGGGTAGAGCGCATCGAGCGCCTGCGGGAAGTATATCTTGAGGGCTGCCGCCTGGGGTACTTCCGGGAGGTCGATCCCGACGTCCTGTTCACGGCCTACCTGGCCGCCCTGCGGGCGGTCATCAACCCGGACTTTCTGCAGGCGCACGCCGTTTCCCTGGAGCAGGCCTTCGACACCCTCGTGGAGATTTTGTTTTACGGCATCGTCCGCCGCACCCAGGGGCATGGCAGGATATCTCCTCCCCTGCTGGACCCCGGCCGATGACCGCCGTTTTGGGGCGAGCCTTTACCGCCTGTTGGGCGTCGGCCGACCGCCGGGTTGAGGTCAGGCGTCGCGCTCGTGCGCCTCAAGCGGCGCCGTAGGCGAGGATTTCCCGACCCTGTCCATCAACGTGCTCCCGGCGTCGCTTCCTGCCGTTCCCGGCCCGTATCCCAGTTCGGCTGCCAGGTCGGTCAGCAGCACGTGAAGGGCGTGCATGCGCCGGCGGTAGAAATCCTCGCGCGTTTATGCGGCGCCTTGTGGATGTGGCGCCGAAATCAAAAATGGCGCAGGAGTTGGAAAGATGGGAGTTGCAATCGCTGCGGATAGGGGCGACGTTGGTGAGGCGGAAGGAAGAGCCGCGGGCAGCCGCCGCGAGCGTTTTCGCTCCGGGTTAGCAAGGGCCCGTGGCGGCGCATAGCATGGAGGGCAGCCTTAGTGACGGAGGTGGCGGCCCGTGCCTGCGGAACCCGACTACGAGAACCTCCGCCAGGAGATGCTGGCGTACGTAAAGGAGCAGCCGGCCGCGTTCGGTGTCTATTTCGCCGACATCAATGCCGGCGTGTCCTTCGGCATCGACGAGCACAAGCCCTTTCCGGCGGCGAGCACCGTCAAGCTCCCCGTGGTTCTGTACCTTTACACCCTGGCTGCGGATGGAAGTGTCGACTGGCAGGAGAGGCT
>JBFMHQ010000075.1:0-1990 GCA_040751815.1 Bacillota bacterium
TCGTGGGCCGCTATCGCTCCCAGGAGTTGCAGGTGGCCGCGCTTGCCGGGCAGGGGACGGCCGTCCCGCCGGGGCCGGCGATCGACCTTCGCGCCCGCGCGTGGTACAACCCCGGCCTGGAAAGCATAAAGTTCAATATCCCGGGCCTGATCGGCCTGCTGATGCAAAACATCACCATTATGTTGACGGCCTTCGCCCTGGTGCGCGAACGGGAGCGGGGCACCCTGGAGCAGTTGATGGTCACCCCGGTCCGCAGTCTCGAGTTGATGGTCGGCAAACTGATCCCCTACATACTGGTCGCCTTCATGGACATGGGCCTGGCCCTGAGCATCGGCATTTTCTGGTTCAAGGTGCCGGTCGCGGGGAGCATTCCGCTCCTGCTGGGTCTGACGCTGCTCTTCCTCGTTTTTGCCCTGGGCCTGGGCATGTTTTTCTCTACCGTCGCCCGCACCCAGTTGCAGGCCATGCAGATGACCATGCTCTTCATTCTGCCCAGCGTGCTGTTGAGCGGCTTCGTCTTCCCCCGCGCGTCCATGCCGCCCGTCATCCGGTACCTGGGCAACTTTATCCCGCTGACCTACTTTCTGGACATCCTCCGGGGAATTATGCTGAAGGGCGTGGGCATTGAATACCTGTGGGGCGACGTTCTGCCCCTGGCCGGTTTCGGCGCGGGAATCATCGCCCTGGCGTCCTGGCGGTTCCGCAAGCGGGTGGAGTAAGGGGGGGTAGGCAGGCGTGGAAATCAGGGATCGCATTATCCGCGCCATGAAGGAGCAGGCCGGGCAGAAGGGGTTTCACGCCGTGACCGTCGACGAACTGGCGGCGGCCGCCGGGGTCAGCAAGCGCACGCTTTACCGGCATTTTAAGAGCAAGGACGAAGTGATCGCGGCGGTGCTCGACGATCTGACGGCGGGTATCGAGCGGCGGGCGCAGGAGATTATAGCCGGAACGGCCGCCCCCCCCGGAGAAAATCCGCGCCATCGTGCGGGCCGTCGTCGAGGGTGTGCGCTTCATGGAACCCCGTAACTTCGGCGACCTGCAGCGCTACTACCCGCACCTGTGGGAAAAGATCGACCGCTTCCGGGTAGAGCGCATCGAGCGCCTGCGGGAAGTATATCTTGAGGGCTGCCGCCTGGGGTACTTCCGGGAGGTCGATCCCGACGTCCTGTTCACGGCCTACCTGGCCGCCCTGCGGGCGGTCATCAACCCGGACTTTCTGCAGGCGCACGCCGTTTCCCTGGAGCAGGCCTTCGACACCCTCGTGGAGATTTTGTTTTACGGCATCGTCCGCCGCACCCAGGGGCATGGCAGGATATCTCCTCCCCTGCTGGACCCCGGCCGATGACCGCCGTTTTGGGGCGAGCCTTTACCGCCTGTTGGGCGTCGGCCGACCGCCGGGTTGAGGTCAGGCGTCGCGCTCGTGCGCCTCAAGCGGCGCCGTAGGCGAGGATTTCCCGACCCTGTCCATCAACGTGCTCCCGGCGTCGCTTCCTGCCGTTCCCGGCCCGTATCCCAGTTCGGCTGCCAGGTCGGTCAGCAGCACGTGAAGGGCGTGCATGCGCCGGCGGTAGAAATCCTCAGGGCCCACCTGTTCCTCCGTGATGCCGAGCCGGATGCGGAGGATGTCCGGTGCAAACAGGAAAGGGAGCAGCACGCGCCCCGCGGCCTCCGTCAACCACCGCCGCGAGCGTTTTCGCTCCGGGTTAGCAAGTGCCCGTGGCGGCGCATAGCATGGAGGGCAGCCTGAGTGACGGAGGTGGCGGCCCGTGCCTGCGGAACCCGACTACGAGACCCTCCGCCAGGAGATGCTGGCGTACGTAAAGGAGCAGCCGGCCGCGTTCGGTGTCTATTTCGCCGACATCGATGCCGGCGTGTCCTTCGGCATCGACGAGCACAAGCCCTTTCCGGCGGCGAGCACCGTCAAGCTCCCCGTGGTTCTGTACCTTTACACCCTGGCTGCGGATGGAAGTGTCGACTGGCAGGAGAGGCT
>JBFMHQ010000076.1:0-1971 GCA_040751815.1 Bacillota bacterium
CGTCAGGCGGGGGATTTCCTTCCCGGCCTGGAGAGCGGCCGTTTCGCCCCCCCTGCGGTAGCTCACCACCAGTTCGGGCGTGCCGTCCCCGTCCAGGTCGACCTGCTGGATGGCGGGCGGAGCCTCGACGCCCGGCTCGGAAACGGCGGGCCGAACGAGGGTGGCGCCCGGCGGCAGGAGGGCGCGGACCTCGGCCTGCAAACCGGTGCCGGCGGCCCGGGGAGGCCTGATGGCCTCGCCGGGTGACGGGAGGTTGCACCCGCCCAGGAACACGAGGCCGGCCGTCAGGGAAGCCATCAAGGATTGCAATACGCCTGCCGACATGCAACATCCTCCTCCGGCTTTTTTCTTTCACCTTAGCATCCGGGACGGGGGAAGGGGTTAAAAAACGGTGACCGAACGGTTAAAGAACGGTAACAAAGGTTACCTCTTGCCGGGCAGGAAGAAAGCAGCCTGTGTCCCCGAGCGCCCGTCGCTGGCTATCTCCAGGGTGCCGCCGTGGCTTTTCACGAGTTCTTCCGCGAGGGCGAGCCCCAGCCCGGTGCCCTCCCGGGCGGCCCTGCCGCGGAAGAACCGCTCCTTGACCCGGGGGAGTTCCTCCGGCGGGATGCCCGGGCCGGTGTCGGCCACGGTGACCCGGACCCCGTGCGCCACGGGCGCAACCCCCACCTCCACCCGGCCGCCCGCCGGCGTGAATTTCAGGGCGTTGTCGAGGAGGTTCACCAGCACCTGCTTCAGCCGGTCGCGGTCGCCGTCCACGGGTGGTACGCCGGGGGCAATAACGGCGGTAAGGCCGATGCCGAGACGGCCGGCGCGCGGGCGCATCTGCCGAACGGTTTCCCTTACCAGGTCATCCACCCGGACCGGCGCGCAACGCAGGGTAAGGCGCCCGGCCTGAAGCCTGCTGAAATCAAGGAGTTCCTCCACCAGGCCCGCCAGCCGGTCGGCCTCCCGGTCGATGACCTCCAGTCCCTCGCGCAGTTCACGGGCGTCTGCGGGCAGTCCCTCGCGCAGGGTCACGGCGAATCCCTTGATGGAGGTGAGAGGGGTGCGCAGTTCGTGGGAGACCGAAGCCACGAATTCGTTCTTGAGCCGGTCGAGGCGGGACAGTTCCTCCGCCATGCGGTTAAGGGTGGCCGCCAGGCGCCCCACCTCGTCCCGCTGGCGCACCGGTACGCGGACCGCGAGATCGCCCCGGGCCATCCGCTCGGCGGCCAGGGTTACCTCCGTAACCGGCCGGACCACGGTGTTGGCCAGCGCCCCGGCGGTGAGTACCGTGACGCCTACCGCGCCGAGGCCCAGGAGCCCGAGCGCCAGCCCAAGGGTCAGGGTAACCCGGTCTACGGCGGCCAGGGAGCTTGCGAGGCGGACAACGCCCTGCGTCTCGCCGCCGCGCTGCAGCGGGGCGGCCACCGCCAGGTACCGCTCGGAGGTGGCCGGCCACCGCCCGGTGGCTGCGCCCGCTTGCCCCCGCAGGGCAGGGGCGACCTCGGGCGCCGCCCCCGGCGGCTCCCGCAGCGCCGGATCCTGGGAGTCCCCCGCCAGGTTCCCCGCGCGGTCCAGCACCTGCACCCGGGCGGGCGTACCCTGGGCGAAGACTTCCGCCAGTTCCTGCCCGGCGCGGCCCGGGTCTTCCCCGGCGAAGTACTCGCGGTAGAGGCGGGCGGCGAACCCGGCCTGAACTTCCAGGAGGTTCTCGATGCTCGTAAGGTAGTAGTGCCGCACCATGGCCAGGACGCCCCCGGCGGTCAGGAGGATGGCCAGCAGAACGAGCAGGGCATACGTCCTGACAAAACGGCCGCGGATGCCGGTCAACATTCCCGTCAACATTCCCGGTTCGACATCCCTGGTTCAAAAAACTTGACTGTTTTTACTTCAGCCAAGCCGGCCCCCAGACCAGGCTTTTCGCCTCCTTTCCGGATATTTGATTTACCCTCCGAGGGGCAGGGCGACAGGGGGCCTAGGCCCGGG
>JBFMHQ010000008.1:0-52815 GCA_040751815.1 Bacillota bacterium
CTGCAACCTTTCCTTTACGGCCTCCCGGGCCGCTCCCGGTGGGGGTTCACCCCCCTTGACGGGAGACCCCGCGTTTGACAGGGTTGCGCTTTTCCTGGTATAATAGGCCAGATTTCCAGGAAATACGCGCCTTTTCTGCGGGAGGGGAAGCGATGCGCCCGGAGGTCGAACGTGTGCTCCTGACGGCGGACCAGATTGCCGCCCGCGTCCGCGAGCTGGGGGAGGAAATCTCCGGCGACTTCCGGGACAGGGACCTCCTGGTGGTGGGCATCCTGAAAGGGTCGGTGATCTTCGTCGCCGACCTGCTCCGCAGCCTGAAAATCCCCGTCTTTCTCGACTTTGTGGCCGTTTCCAGCTACGGCGCCAGCACCACCTCGTCCGGGGTGGTCCGCTTTTTGAAGGACCTGGATGAAAGCATCGAGGGGCGCAACGTGCTGGTGGTGGACGACGTCATCGACACCGGGCTGACGCTGCGCTACCTCCTGGACAACCTTTCCCGGCGGCAACCCGCGGAACTCAAGCTCTGCGTGCTGCTGGACAAACCGTCGCGCCGCAAGGTCGAGGTGCCGGTCCACTACCGCGGCTTCACCATCCCCGACGCCTTCGTAGCAGGGTACGGGCTTGATTGCGGGGGGTATTTTCGCAACCTGCCCGATGTATGGGTGGTAAGGAAGGAAAGGACAGAGGCCTGAAACATGCGGGTTCCGGAGCAGGAGCTTGTTCTGATCCTGGATTTCGGCGGCCAGTACACGCAACTCATTGCCCGGCGGGTGCGGGAGTGCCGGGTGTACTGCGAGATCGTCCCCTACTACACGCCGGCGCGGGAGATTACGGCGCGGGCGCCACGGGGCATCATTTTCTCCGGTGGTCCGGCCAGCGTTTACCAGGAAGGGGCACCGCGCTGCGATCCGGCCCTCTACACGGCCGGCATCCCCGTCCTGGGTATCTGTTACGGGATGCAGCTGATGGCCCTTGACCTGGGGGGCGAAGTACGGCCTGCGGCCTTCCGCGAGTACGGCAAGACGACCCTGGAGATCCTCGCCGGGGAAGTTTTGCTTCTGGGCATGGGGCCGCAGGAACAATGCTGGATGAGCCATGGGGATACGGTGGTGGCCGCCCCGCCCGGGTTTGTTGTGGCCGCGCGCACGGTGCACACCCCGGTGGCGGCCATGTGGGATACGGCACGGCGGCTGTATGCCGTGCAGTTCCACCCGGAGGTGACCCACACCCCCCGGGGCCGGGAAATGCTGGCCCGTTTCCTTTACGACGTCTGCGGCTGCCGGGGCCTGTGGACCATGTCCTCCTTCCTGGAGGACACCGTGCGCTCCGTCAGGGAAGAGGTGGGGGATGAGGGAAGGGCCATCTGCGCCCTGAGCGGCGGCGTGGACTCCACGGTGGCCGCGGTCCTGGTGCACCGGGCCATCGGGGACCGGCTGACCTGCGTCTTTGTGGATCACGGCCTGATGCGCAAGGGCGAGCCGGAGGAAGTGCGGCGGGTATTCCGTGAGAAATTCCACATTCCCCTGGTGATGGTCGACGCCGCCGACCGGTTTCTGGCGCGTCTTGCAGGGGTGGCGGATCCGGAGGCCAAGCGCAAGATCATCGGCGAGGAGTTCATCCGGGTCTTCGAGGAGGAGGCCACAAAGCTCGGCCGGATCGACTACCTGGTCCAGGGCACCCTCTACCCCGACGTCGTGGAGAGCGGCACGGCGACCTCGGCGGTGATCAAGTCCCACCACAACGTGGGCGGGCTGCCGGCGGAGATGCGCCTGAAACTCATCGAGCCCCTGCGCTGGCTTTTCAAAGACGAGGTGCGCCTCCTGGGCCGGGAACTCGGCCTGCCCGAAGAGGTTATTGAGCGGCAGCCTTTCCCCGGGCCGGGCCTGGCGGTGCGGATCCTGGGTCCGGTAACCCGGGAGAAGCTGGACCTGGTGCGGGAGGCGGACGCCATCGTGGTGGAGGAGATCAAGAAGGCGGGGCTGTACCGGGACGTATGGCAGTCCTTCGCCGTGCTGCCGGACATAAAGAGCGTGGGCGTAATGGGGGACGAGCGCACCTACGCCCACCCGGTTATCGTGCGGGCGGTGGAGAGCGAGGACGGCATGACGGCCGACTGGTACCGCCTGCCCTACGCGGTGCTGGAGGCCATCGCCTCCCGCATCGTGCGGGAGGTCAGGGGTGTGAACCGGGTCGTCTACGATATAACTTCGAAACCGCCGGCGACCATCGAGTGGGAATGAGAACGGTCGCCGGTCGTCGGCTTGCGGAGGCCGGAAGAGAAAAGAAACGGCGCTTCGTCGGCCGCCGCCGGCGAAAGGAAGGCCGGCTGCGCCGGATGCCGGCGCCGGGCGTTAACGCAGCAGCCGGCGGGACGGGCAGTATGTTTCGGGAGGCGATATCTTGGCGGGGCCGCTGGTGGGCATCGTGATGGGAAGCGAATCGGACCTGGAGGTGATGCGCGAGGCCTGGAACGTGCTCGAGGAGCTGGGCATCGGGTACGAGGTGCGCATCATTTCCGCCCACCGGACGCCGGACCGGGCGCGGGCCTACGCCGGCGAGGCGGCGTCCCGGGGACTGGCGGCCATCATCGCCGGGGCCGGAATGGCCGCCCACCTGGCCGGGTTTCTGGCGGCATACACCACCCTGCCCGTGATCGGGGTACCCATCGCCGCGGGGGCGCTCCGGGGTATGGACGCCCTTCTTGCCACGGTCCAGATGCCGCCCGGGGTGCCGGTGGCCGCGGTGGGTGTTAACGGAGCGAAGAACGCGGGCCTCCTTGCGGCCCAGATCGTCGGCACCCGCGACCCCGAAGTGCGGGCGCGCCTCGCGGCCTACAGGGAGCGCATGGCCGCGGCGGTGGAAGCAAAGGACCGGCAACTGCAAAAAGAGCCGGGCGCGGGGGTACAAGAGGCAGGAAATACCGGCCGGTAAGGAGGGGTACGGGGATGATCGAGCGTTACACCCTGCCCGAAATGAAGGCCATATGGTCCGACGAAAACCGGTTTGCCACCATGCTCGAGGTTGAAATCCTGGCCTGCGAGGCCTGGGCCGAGCTGGGGAAGATCCCCCGCGAGGCGGCGCGGGCCGTAAGGGAGCGGGCCCGGTTCGATATCGACCGGATCAACGAGATCGAAAAAACCACCCGTCACGACGTCATTGCCTTCCTGACCAATGTGGCGGAATACGTCGGGGAAGAGGCCAGGTACGTCCACATGGGGCTGACCTCCTCCGACGTTCTGGACACCGCCCTGGCGGTGCGCATGCGCGACGCCGGAAACCTGCTTCTCAGGCGCCTGGAGCGTTTGCGGGAGGTCCTCCTGGAGCAGGCGCAAAGGCACCGTTACACGCTGATGATCGGCCGGACCCACGGCGTCCACGCGGAGCCCATCACCTTCGGCTTGAAGATGCTTCTATGGGTGGCCGAAACGGAGCGCAACCTCGAGCGCCTGCGCCGGGCCGGGGAGGAAATCGCCGTGGGCAAGATTTCGGGAGCGGTGGGCACCTACGCCACCGTGGACCCCTTTGTCGAGGAATACGTCTGCCGCCGCCTTGGGCTCACTCCCGCCCGGGTTTCCACCCAGGTTATCCAGCGCGACCGCCACGCCTTCTTTCTCAGCACCCTGGCCGTAATCGGGTGTTCCCTGGAAAAGTTTGCCGTGGAAATAAGGAACCTGCAGCGCACCGACATCCGGGAGGTTGAAGAGCCTTTTCGAGCCGGGCAGAAGGGCTCCTCGGCCATGCCCCACAAGCGCAACCCCATCGTTTGCGAGAGGATCAGCGGCCTGGCGCGCCTTCTCCGGGGGAACGCCCTGGCGGCCATGGAGAACGTTGCCCTCTGGCATGAGCGTGACATTTCCCATTCGTCGGTGGAGCGGGTGATCATCCCGGACAGCACCACTCTGCTGGACTACATGCTTTACCGTTTCGCCGGGGTCATGGAGGACCTGACGGTTTTCCCGGAGAACATGCTTAATAATCTCGATAAAACCCACGGCCTGGTCTTTTCGCAGCGGGTGCTGCTGGCCCTTGTCGAAAAAGGGCTGTCCCGGGACGAAGCCTACGCCGTCGTGCAACGCAACGCCATGGAAAGCTGGCGCACCGGCCGGCCGTTTAAAGAGTTGTTGCTTGCCGACCCGGAGGCGGGTCTCGACGCGGAGGAATTGGACGAACTTTTCGACTACGGGCACTTCGTGCGCCACGTTGACGAGGTTTACCGCCGTTTCGGGTTGTGAGGGGAAACGGGGATGGAACCGCTGGGCGCGGATAAACCACGGGAGTACTGTGGGGTTTTCGGCATCTTCGCACCGGGCCTCGACGTGGCCCGCTTTACCTTTTACGGCCTTTTCGCCTTGCAGCACCGGGGGCAGGAAAGCGCGGGTATCGCCGTTGCCGACGGCCGGCGCGTGCACCTGCACAAGGGAATGGGCCTGGTGCCGGAGGTCTTCGACGAGGGGACCCTGTCCGAACTGCGCGGGCACATCGCCATCGGGCACGTGCGGTATTCGACCACCGGGACGAGCCACCCTGTAAATGCCCAGCCGCTGGTATTCCGGTACGCCCGCGGCACCCTGGGCCTGGCGCACAACGGCAACCTGACCAACGCCGCGCGGCTGCGGCGGGAGCTGGCCGCCGCCGGCGCCGTGTTCCAGACGGCTACGGACAGCGAGATCATCGTCAACATGATCGCCCGCCACGGACGGGAGCCGCTGGAGTTTTCCCTGCTGGCGTGCATGCGGGAGATCACCGGCGCCTACTCCCTGGTGCTCCTGACGGAGGAGAAACTGGTCGCGGCGCGCGACCCGTACGGGTTCCGGCCGCTCTGCCTGGGGCGCCTCGGCGACCCGGCACGCAGCGGAACGGATGGCTGGGTGGTAGCCTCGGAATCCTGCGCTCTGGACACCGTGGGGGCCGAGTTCGTCCGGGATATCAATCCGGGCGAGATCGTGGTGGCCGACGCCGATGGCCTGCGGTCCCTGGCGGGACCGGCGGCGCCCCGGCAGGCGCACTGCGTTTTCGAGTACATCTACTTCGCGCGCGCCGACAGTTGCCTCGACGGGTTCGGCGTCAACGGTGTGCGGCGGGAATTCGGGCGCGAGCTGGCCAGGGAGTACCGGCCCGCGGCGGACATCGTTCTGCCGGTGCCCGACTCGGGCATCCCGGCGGCGCGGGGGTACGCCGAGGAGGCGGGGCTCCCCTTCGAAGAGGGCCTGATGAAAAACCGGTACATCGGACGCACCTTCATCCAGCCCGACCAGCGGATGCGCGACCTGGGGGTGCGGTTGAAGCTCAACCCCATCCGCGAAGTGCTGGCCGGAAAGCGGGTCGTCCTGATCGACGACTCCCTGGTACGCGGGACCACCAGCGGCAAGATCGTCCGGCTCCTGCGGGAAGCGGGTGCCCGGGAGGTGCACCTCTGCCTGAGTTCGCCGCCCATCAGCCATCCCTGCTTCTTCGGTATCGACACCTCCAACGAGAAGGAACTGATCGCCGCGCAGAAGCCGGTGGAGGAAATCCGGCGGTTCGTGGGGGCGGACTCCCTCTACTACCTGAGCCTGGAGGGGCTCCTGCGCGTCTTCGGGGACTTCGCGCCGCACCTCTGTACGGCCTGCTTCTCCGGATTTTACCCGGTCGAGATCGCGCCGCCGGGCGAGGGCGGGAAGTTTGCCCTGGAGGAGGCCGTTTGCCTTTGAAGAAGAAGGGCCTGACCTACAGGGAGGCGGGTGTGGATATCGACGCGGCCAACCGCGCGGTGGAGCTGATGCGCGCGGCGGTGCGCCGCACCTTCCGGCCCGGGGTCCTGGCGGACATCGGCGGGTTCGGCGGGCTCTTCGCCCTGCCGCCGGGCAAGTACCGGGAGCCGGTGCTGGTGGCCGGGACCGACGGGGTGGGTACGAAGCTGCGGGTTGCCTTTCTTATGGACCGGCACGACACCGTGGGTATAGATCTTGTCGCCATGTGCGTCAACGACATCCTGGCCCAGGGAGCGGAGCCGCTGTTTTTCCTCGACTACCTGGCCGTAGGCCGCCTGGTGCCCGAGAAGGTCGCCGCCATCGTTGCCGGGATCGCGGCCGGCTGCCGGGAGGCGGGGTGCGCCCTGATCGGCGGCGAAACGGCGGAGATGCCCGGGTTTTACGCCCCCGACGAATACGACATGGCGGGATTTGCGGTGGGCGTGGTCGAGCGCGGGCGGCTCGTTGACGGGAGTGCCGTGCAGGCGGGTGACGTCCTGCTGGGCCTGGCCTCTTCCGGCCTGCACAGCAACGGTTTCTCCCTGGCCCGCAAGTGTTTCTTCGAGCTGGCGGGGTACGGGGTGGACGACTTCCTGCCGGAGCTCGGGCGCACCGTGGGGGAGGAACTGCTCCTGCCCACCCGCATTTACGCGCGCCCGGTGCTGGAGGCGCTGGAACGCTTCCAGATCCGGGGCATGGCGCACATTACCGGCGGGGGGCTGGTGGAAAACATCCCGCGGATGCTGCCCCCCGGACTCACGGCAATTGTGGAGGCGGGGAGCTGGCCGGTGCCCCCGGTTTTCCGGCTGCTCCGGGAAATCGGCGGGGTGGCCGAAGGGGAGATGCGGCGGACCTTCAACATGGGCATCGGCTTTGTCGTGGCCGTCCCGCCCGACCAGGCGCGGGAGGCGCAGGCCTTCTTCGCGGAGGAGGGCGCGGCCGCCTACATCATCGGGCATGTGGCGGAAGGTGCAGGGGGGGTTGAGTTCCGGTAGAAACCCACCACGCAGCCAACCTTGAGTGCCGGGAGGGGGGAGAGCTTTGGGTCCTCTGCGCGTAGGGGTGATGGCTTCGGGAAGGGGCACCAACTGCCAGGCGCTCATCGACGCCGCGGAAAGCGGGCGTCTCCCGGCGCAGATCGTGGTGGTGGTCAGCGATAAACCCGGGGCCCAGGTCCTGGAGCGGGCCCGCCGGCACAACATCCCGGCGGTCCTCGTCGATTACGCGGGCTTCCCTTCCAAGGAGGCTTACGAAAAGGCGATCCTTGAGGTCCTCAAGCAGCATGCCGTGGAGCTGGTTTGCCTGGCCGGTTACATGCGGCTGGTGGGGCGGGTGCTCCTCGAGGCCTACCCAAACCGCATCATGAACATCCACCCGTCGCTCCTGCCGGCCTTCCGGGGCCTCGACGGGCAGCGCCAGGCCTGGGAGTACGGGGTGCGTTTTTCGGGGTGCACGGTGCATTTCGTGGACGAAGGGATGGATACCGGCCCGATCATCCTCCAGGCGGTGGTGCCCGTCCTGCAGGGGGATACGCCGGAGACGCTTGCGGAGCGCATCCTGCAGCATGAACACCAGATTTACGTGGAAGCGGTGCGCCTTTTCGCCGAGGGGCGGCTCGCCGTGGAGGGACGCAGGGTGCGGATTAAGGATTACCCGTAGCAGGTGGCGGAAAAAAACCGCCATGGTGTTCAGGAAAATTAAAGGAGGCGCGGATATGCGGCGGGCGCTGGTGAGCGTTTCGGATAAGACCGGGGTGGTCGACTTCGCCCGGGGTCTTGTGGCCCTGGGGTGGGAGGTGGTTTCCACCGGCGGCACGGCGAAGGTCCTGCGGGAAGCCGGGTTGCCGGTTATCTACGTCACGGAGGTTACCGGTTTCCCGGAGATTCTGGGGGGGCGGGTGAAGACCCTGCACCCGAACCTTCACGGGGGCATCCTGGCCCTGCGCACGCCGGAGCACCTGAACCAGTTGCGGGAGCTGGCCATCACCCCCATCGACCTGGTGGCCGTGAACCTTTACCCGTTCAAGGCCACCATATCCCGCCCCCACGTCACACCCGCGGAGGCCATCGAAAACATCGACATCGGGGGGCCGGCCATGATCCGGGCCGCGGCCAAGAACCACCGCCACGTGATCGTGGTGGTCAACCCGGCGCGCTACGGCGAGGTCCTGGCGGCCCTCGAGCGCGGGGGGGATGTGGACCCGGAACTGCGGCTTGTGCTGGCGCGGGAAGCCTTTCGCCATACGGCCCACTACGACGCCGTGATCGCCGCCTACCTGAACGAGCTTGCTGCGGAGCCGGAGGTCTTCCCCGCCGAAGCCGCTTTCCCCTTCGAGCTGGCCGGCATCCTGCGCTACGGGGAAAATCCCCACCAGCGGGCGGCCTTTTACCGGGACGTGCGCGCGCGCGGCGCCTCCGTGGGGAGCGCGGTGCAGTTGCACGGTAAGGAACTTTCCTATAACAACATCCTCGACCTGGACGCCGCCCTCGGGCTGGTCCGGGAGTTTGTCGAGCCGGCGGCGGTGGTGGTCAAGCATACCAATCCCTGCGGCGCGGCCACCGCGGCCACTCTGGCTGAGGCGTACCGGAAGGCCTTCGCGGGCGACCCGGTGTCGGCCTTCGGGGGGATCGTCGCCCTGAACAGGGAGGTGGACGGGGAAACCGCGGCCGCCATGGCCGGCATCTTCCTGGAGGCCGTCATCGCCCCTGCCTTTTCTCCGGAAGCGCTGGATATCCTGAAACAGAAAAAGAACCTGCGGCTGCTGGCCGCCGGTCCCCTGGACGCCGCCCGGTATCCCGGCGCCGGCCTGCAGTTGCGCCGGGTGGGAGGGGGACTCCTGGTGCAGGAGCCGGACGACATCGTCCTTGGGGAGGGCGAGCTCCGGGTGGTGACACGGCGGCAACCGACCCCGGAGGAGATGGCGGAGCTCCATTTTGCCTTCCGGGTGGTAAAGCACGTGAAGTCGAACGCCATCGTGGTGAGCAAGGGGCGGCAGGTGCTGGGTGTCGGGGCCGGTCAGATGAACCGGGTCGGCGCGGCGCGCCTGGCGCTGGAGCACGCGGGCGAGAAGGCGCGCGGCGCGGTTCTGGCCTCGGATGCCTTTTTCCCGTTCCCCGACACGGTGGAGGAGGCGGCGCGGGCGGGCATCGCGGCCATTATCCAGCCCGGCGGCTCGGTCCGCGACGCGGAGGCAATCCAGGCGGCGGACGCCCACGGCATCGCCATGGTCTTCACCGGCGTCCGCCACTTCCGGCATTAACGCCCTTCCTTGCCCGCAACGGGAGGAGATGTGTGAGGCGGGAGGTTGGCGATGCGCATTCTGGTTGTAGGGGGAGGGGGCCGCGAGCACGCCCTGGTGTGGAAGCTGGCCCAGAGCCCACGGGTGCAGAAGCTCTTTGCGGCTCCCGGAAACGCGGGGATCGCCGAACTGGCTACCTGTGTGGACATAGCGGCAGAAGATACCGAGGGGCTCCTTGCCCTGGTCCGCCAGGAAAAGATCGACCTGACGGTGGTGGGGCCGGAAGCGCCGCTGGTAGGCGGACTGGTAGACGCCTTCCAGAAGGCCCGGTGCGCCGGATTGTTGGGCTCCGGGCGGATTTTCGGCCCGACGCGGCGGGCCGCGGCCATCGAGGGGTCGAAGGTTTTCGCCAAGGAACTCATGCAAAAATACGGCATTCCCACGGCCCGGGCCGCCGTATTTGACAACCCGGCGGCGGCCAGGAGCTACATAAAAGAACTGGGGGCGCCCTGCGTGGTTAAGGCCGACGGGCTGGCCGCCGGGAAGGGCGTTATCGTGGCCGACGATATGGCGGCGGCCCTGGACGCCGTGGAGATCATCATGGTGCGCCGGGCCTTCGGGGCGGCAGGGCAAAGGGTCCTGATTGAGGAGCGTCTGGAAGGGGAGGAAGCCAGCGTCCTGGCCTTTAGCGACGGCGAGCGGGTGCTCCCCTTCCTGCCCGCGCAGGACCACAAACGCATCTTTGACGGCGACCGGGGACCGAACACCGGCGGTATGGGGGCCTACGCCCCGGCGCCGGCCTGCACGCCTGAGGTGCTGCGGGAGGTCGAGGAACGCATCCTCCTTCCCACCGTCCGGGCCCTCAAGGCCGAAGGAGCGCCGTATGTGGGGGTGCTGTACGCGGGGCTGATGCTCACCGCCGACGGGCCAAAGGTGCTTGAGTTCAACGCCCGCTTCGGCGACCCCGAAACACAGCCGCTTATGTGTCTTATGGCCGGCGACCTCCTGGAGCTGATCGAAGCCGCCCTGGACGGGGAACTCGAGAGGGTGCGGCCGGTCTGGCATCCGGGGGCTGCCGTCTGCGTGGTTATGGCCGCCGAAGGGTATCCCGGGCCGTACCGGAAGGGCGATCCCATTGTCGGGCTCGCGGACGTGCCGCCCGACGTGGTGGTTTTCCACGCGGGTACGGCCCGGCGCGACGGGGAACTGGTTACGGCCGGCGGGCGCGTGCTGGGCGTAACGGCCCGTGGCGCCGACCTGGCGGAGGCCGTCGCGCGGGCCTACGACGCGGCCGGGCGCATTCATTTCGCGGGCGTGCATTACCGCCACGATATCGGCAGGAAAGGGCTGACCCGGTTGGCGGCGGCGCAGGAGGGGGAAGCGTGCTGAAAATTTACCGCGCCTCGGACCCCGAGGTGGAAAACCTTTTGGCGGCACCGCCCTTCGATGCCTCGCGCATGGCCGTGGTGGAGGAAATCATTGCCGCCGTTCGCGAGCGCGGGGACGAAGCCCTCTGCGCCCTCACGGCCAGGTTCGACCGGGTGCAGCTTGCCCCGGAGGATTTGCGGGTAACCGGGGAAGAGGTAGAGGCGGCCTACGGGGAGGTAAGCGGCGCGTTCCTTGACGCCCTGCGCCTGGCGGCGGCGCGCATCCTGGCGTTCCACACGCGCCAGGTCCCGCAGTCCTGGTTTGAGGCCCAGGACGGCGCGTTCCTGGGACAGCTTGTCCGGCCCCTGGCGCGGGTGGGAATCTACGTGCCGGGGGGTACGGCGGCCTACCCGTCTTCGGTGCTGATGAGCGCCCTGCCGGCCAGGGCCGCGGGCGTGGGCGAGATCGTCATGTGCACCCCCCCAGGGCGGGACGGAACGGTAGCCCCGCCCATCCTGGTGGCCGCCGCGGAGGCGGGAATAAAGGAAATCTACCGGGTGGGTGGCGCCCAGGCGGTGGCGGCCATGGCCTACGGCACCGCAACCATCCGCCGGGTGGACAAAATCGTGGGGCCGGGGAACATCTACGTAACCCTGGCCAAGCAGCGCGTCTACGGGGAGGTGGACGTGGACGTGCCGGCCGGGCCGAGCGAGGTGGTCATCGTGGCCGATGCCACGGCCGACCCGGAGTGGGTGGCGGCGGACCTCCTGGCCCAGGCCGAGCACGACACCCTCGCCCGGTGCCTCCTCTTGACACCGGTGCCGGAACTGGCACAGGCCGTGGCCGGCGAAGCCGCGCGGCAGGCCGCACAACTCCCGCGCCGGGAATTTATCGCCGAGGCCCTGGAGGCCTTCGGGGGCATCGTGGTCACCCGCGACCTGGCCGAGGCAGTGGAACTGGCCAACCGTTTCGCCCCGGAGCACCTGGAACTTCTGGTGGCGGACCCATTGGTGTGGCTGGGGCGCGTCCGGAACGCGGGAGCCGTTTTCCTGGGGCCTTACGCCCCCGTGCCGGTGGGAGACTACGCGGCCGGCCCCAACCACGTTCTGCCCACGGGGGGTACGGCCCGTTTCGCCTCCGCCCTGGGCACCGAGGCCTTCGTCAAGCGGATCAACGTCGCGGGTCTTGACAGGGCGGGCCTGGCGGCCCTGGCCGGGGCGGTGGTCACCCTGGCGGAAGCCGAAGGGCTGGCCGCCCACGCGGCGGCGGTGCGGGCGAGGCTGGCGGGAAAGGAGCAGGACGGCTAGTGCGGCCGGAGATCGAAGCGCTGGTTCGCCCTGCCCTGCGCGCGATGGTTCCCTACCGGGTGCCGGAACACCGCGGCGTCATCAAGCTCGACGCCAACGAAAACCCGTACCCCTTCCCGCCCGCGGTGCAGGCGGCGGTTCTGGCCGCCGTCAACGGCCGCGCCTTTACCCGCTATCCCGACGGCGCCGCCCGGGAACTGCGGGAAGCCCTGGCGCGGTATACCGGCGTGGCGCCCGAGAACGTCCTGGTGGGGAACGGCTCCGACGAGGTCATCCTGAACCTGCTCCTCACCTTCGGCACCGGGCGGCGGGTGGTGATTGCCGCGCCCACCTTCAGCATGTACCGGCTGCACGCCGTTGTGGCCGGGGCCGAGCCGGTCGAAGTGCCTTGCCGTGCGGATTTTGCGGTGGACGCTGCGGCCCTGGCGGCGGCAGCACGGGAGGCTGCGGTCCTCATCCTCTGTTCCCCTAACAACCCCACGGGCAACGTCACGCCCCTGGAGGTTATCGAGGAGCTTCTTGGGAACTGCCCGGGACTCGTGGTGGTGGACGAGGCCTACGCGGAATTCGCCGGGGTTTCGGCGGTGGAACTTCTGCCCCGCCGGCCCCGCCTGGTGCTCCTCCGGACCTTTTCCAAGGCCTTCGGCCTGGCAGGGCTGCGGGTGGGGTACATGCTCGCCGACGCCGACGTGGTCGAAGGGGTCTGGCGGGTGAAGCAGCCCTTCAACGTCAACACCTTTTCCCAGCGGGCGGCCCTGGCGGTCCTGCGGCATCCGGAACCCTTCCGGGAGCAGATAAGGGCCATCTGCCGGGACCGCGACGCCCTCTATGAGGAACTGCGGCGGGTCCCGGGTGTAACGGCCTTCCCCTCGCGGGCCAACTTTATTCTCTTCCGCACCCCCCTTCCGGCGGCCGAGGTCTACGAGGGATTGCTGGGGCGCGGCATCCTGATCCGGAACGTGGACGGCCCGCTGCTGCCGGGGTGCCTGCGCGTCACCGTCGGGCGGCCCGAGGAAAACGCGCGCTTCCTTGCGGCGCTCCGCGAAGTGCTGGGAGAAGGTGAAAACCGGTGACGCCCCGGGCGCCCGTGCGTCCTGTTTTGGTCGGGAAGGGCCGTCGGCTCAAGCCCCGCCCGGTCCGGGCCGGAGTTGCGGGACGGTCTCCGGGCGCCGGCAGGCCGGGAGCCGCCGCACGCGTAGATAAGGAGGTTTAAGCCGTGCGCGAGGCGCATGTGAAGCGGAAAACCGGGGAAACCGAGGTGACCCTCTACCTTAACGTCGACGGCGAGGGCGAGGCCAGGCTTGAAACGGGCATCCTTTTCCTGGAGCACATGCTCACCCTGTGGGCCAAGTTTGCGCGTTGCGACCTCCAGATCCGCGCCCGGGGCGACCTGGACGTCGATGCCCACCACACCACCGAAGATATCGGCCTCTGCCTCGGGGAGGCCTTTGCGACGGCCCTGGGTGACAAGGAGGGTATTGCCCGCTTCGGGGACGCCATCGTCCCCATGGACGATGCCCTGGTGATGGTGGCCCTGGATCTCGGTGGGCGCCCGTATTTTAGTTTCGAGGGTTCCCTGCCCGCTCCCCGGGTGGGGGATTTCGACACGGAACTGGTACCCGAGTTCCTGCGGGCCTTTGCCAGTACCGGCCGGCTGAACCTGCACGTCAGGGTGCTGGCGGGCCGGAACACACACCATATTATGGAAGGGATCTTCAAGGCCCTGGGGCGCGCGTGCGCCGAGGCCGTGAAAAAAGTGGGAACAGGAATTCCGTCTACGAAGGGCGTAATCTAAAGGATCGGTGCTGGTGTGCTGGCTATTGTCAACTACGGTAGAGGCAATCTTTTAAGCGTCCAAAAAGGGTGCGAGTACGTCGGCCTCCCCGCCCGCGTCGCCCATACCCCCGAAGAGGTACTGGCGGCGGACGGCGTGGTGCTGCCCGGCGTGGGCGCCTTCGCCGACGCCATGCGGCAGCTCGTGGCCCGCGGCCTCGACCGGGCGGTACTGGAGGCTGTGGCCGCCGGCAAGCCGTTGCTGGGCATCTGCCTGGGCATGCAGTTGCTGTTTGAGACCAGCGAAGAAGGAGGCGCCACGCCGGGGCTGGGCATCTTTCGCGGGTGCGTGCGGCGGCTTCCGGAGGGGGTCAAGGTGCCGCACATGGGCTGGAACCAGGTCTTCCTGCGCGCTCCTTCACCCCTTTTCGCCGGGATCGCGGACGGCTCCCGCTTCTACTTCGTGCATTCCTACTACGCGGTGCCGGCCGATCCCTCGCTTATTACCGGGGAAACGGACTACGGAGTGCGCTTTGCCGCCGCCGTGGGGCAGGACGGGGTTTTCGGCACCCAGTTCCACCCGGAGAAAAGCGGTCGGGTGGGCCTGGATATCCTGGCCAACTTCGGAAAGCTGGTGAAATCTTGCTCGTGATTCCGGCCATCGACCTCCGCGGCGGCAGGTGTGTGCGGCTGCTCCAGGGGCGGCGGGACGCGGAAACGGTCTACGGGAACGACCCGGTGGCGGTTGCCCGGGCCTGGGAGGCGGCCGGGGCTTCCTGGCTGCACGTGGTAGACCTGGACGGGGCCTTCGCGGGCCGGCTGGAGAACAGGGAGATTATCCGGGCCATCGCCGCCGCGGTGGCCGTACCCGTGCAGGTGGGCGGCGGCATCCGGGACGAGGCTACGGCGGAAGACCTCCTCGGGCTGGGTGTGGCCCGGGTGATCGTGGGTACGGCGGCGGCCACCGACCCGGACCTGCTGGCCCGCCTGGTGGGAAGGTTCGGCGAGCGCGTTGTGGTAGGGATCGACTGCCGCGACGGGATGGTGGCCGTGCGCGGCTGGGAGGCGGCCGCGGGTGAGACCGGCATCGCCCTGGGGCGCCGGGTCGGGGCCATGGGGGTGACGCGGGTGGTTTACACCGACATCGCCCGGGACGGCACCCTGCGGGGTCCGAACGTGGAGGCCACGGCCGGCTTCTGCGCCGCCACCGGCCTCAGGGTTATCGCCTCCGGCGGCGTGGGCAGCCTGGACGATATCCGGGCCCTGAAACGGCTGACTCCCCTGGGACTCGAGGGCGTGATCGTGGGCAAGGCACTGTATGAGGGCGCCTTCACCCTGCAGGAGGCGCTGGCCGCGGGAGAGGATGAGGACGATGCTGGCGAAAAGGATCATCCCCTGCCTTGACGTGACTGCGGGGCGGGTGGTTAAGGGCGTAAACTTCGTCAACCTGCGCGACGCCGGCGACCCGGTGGAACTGGCGGCCTTCTACGACCGGGAAGGCGCCGATGAGCTGGTTTTCCTGGATATTACCGCCTCGGCCGAGGGGCGGGCCATCATGCGGGACGTGGCCCGGCGCACTGCGGAACAGGTTTTCATTCCCTTCACCGTGGGCGGCGGGCTCGGCTCCCTCGAAGACATCCGCCGGATCCTGGCCTCGGGGGCGGATAAAATCTCCCTCAACACGGCGGCGGTGAAAAACCCCCGCCTGGTGGCGGAGGCGGCGGCCGCTTTCGGTACCCAGTGCGTGGTCGTGGCCATCGACGCCAGGCGCGTGGCTCCGGGAAGGTGGGAGGTATACACCCACGGCGGGCGCACCCCGACGGGGATGGATGCGGTGGCCTGGGCGCGCGAAGTGGAGCGGCTGGGTGCGGGGGAAATCCTGCTCACCAGCATGGACTGCGACGGCACGCAGGACGGTTACGACATCGAGCTGACCCGGGCGGTGACCGGCGCGGTGCGCCTTCCCGTAATTGCCTCGGGCGGCGCGGGAACGCTGGAGCACATCGCGCAGGTGCTGACCGAAGGCGGCGCGGACGCCGCCCTGGCGGCATCCATCTTCCACTTCGGGACGTACCGCATCCGCGAGGTCAAGGAATACCTGCACGGGCTTGGCATACCGGTCCGGTTGTGAAGGGGAAGTGAAGTGGGAAGTGAGAGGTGGGAAGTGAGAGGTGAGAGGTGAAGGATGGCCGTCTTTTGGTTTTGAGGAGGCGGAGAGCGAGACCGTGGCTTTAGAGGGGCGAAGTGCGGGTGAAATCGGCTTTTCTCGACCGTATCAAGTTCGATAAGAACGGCCTGGTGCCGGTTATTATCCAGGACAGCCGGACGCTCCAGGTGCTCATGCTGGCCTACATGAACCGGGAGGCGCTGGAGCGCACACTGCAGAGCGGCCAGACCTGGTTCTGGAGCCGCAGCCGGCAGTCCCTGTGGCATAAGGGGGAGACCTCCGGCCACGTCCAGGAGGTAGAGGAGATCTACTTCGACTGCGACGCCGACGCGCTGCTCATCAAGGTCGAGCAGTCGGGGGCGGCCTGCCACGAGGGGTACTATAGCTGTTTCCACTACCGCCTCGACCCCTCGGGTGGCGTCGCCCTGGTGGGCGCCCTGGCCTTCGATCCCGCCAAGGTGTACGGCAAAGGGGAGACGCGGGAGTACCCGCGGGGCACCGTGTGTCCTCTGGACACGGAGGTAAACTACGGCGTTCTGGGCGAGGTTTACCAGGTCATCGTCGACCGCAAACTGCACCGGCAGACCGGGGCCTACACCACTTACCTTTTCGAGCGGGGCCTCGACAAGATCCTGAAGAAGGTGGGTGAGGAGGCCACCGAGGTGATTGTGGCGGCGAAGAACAGGAGCCGCGAAGAGGTGGTCTTCGAAACGGCGGACCTGTTCTACCACGTGATGGTGCTCCTGGCGGAGCAGAACATCGGGCTCAAAGACGTCCTGGACGAGCTGGCGCGCCGGCGGCACCCGGAGGCGAAGAAAAATATGGTATAATATCTCCCGGAGGTTAAAGCCGGTGGACTTCCTAGCGGACCTCAATCCCGCCCAGCGGAGCGCCGTCGAGCACGGCTCCGGCCCGCTCCTCGTGCTGGCGGGTGCCGGGAGCGGCAAGACCCGCGTCCTCACCTACCGCATCGCCTACCTGATTAACCACCACGGGGTGCCCGCGCGCCACATCCTGGCCATTACCTTCACCAACAAGGCCGCGCGCGAAATGCGGGAGCGGGTGGAGGGGCTTCTGCCCCAGGCCGCCCGCGACCTCTGGGTGGCAACCTTTCACGCGACCTGCGCCCGTATCCTGCGCCGCGAGATCGCCCTCCTGGGTTACGACCCGCGTTTCGCCATCTACGACGAAGGGGACCAGCAGACCCTTATCCGGAACTGCCTCGAAGAGCTCAACCTCGACGAGCGTCATTACCCCCCGGCGGCCTTCCGCAACGCCATTTCCTGGGCCAAGAACTGGCTGGTCGGGCCGGAGGCTTACGCCGCACAGGCCACAGACCGCTATGGCGAACTGGTGGCCCGGGTCTACCGGCTGTACCAGGAACGGCTGCGGACCAACAACGCCCTGGACTTCGACGACCTTCTTTTCCTGGCGGTCCGCCTTTTCCAGGAGTACCCGGCGGTGCTTTCCAGGTGGCAGGACCGCTTCCGGCACATCCTGGTCGACGAATACCAGGATACCAATCACGCCCAGTACGTCCTGGTGAACCTCCTGGCGGCACGGCACAGGAACCTTTTCGTGGTCGGCGATCCGGACCAGTCCATCTACGGCTGGCGGGGTGCCGATATTACCAATATTTTGAACTTTGAGCGCGACTATCCCGAGGCCAAAGTGATCAAACTAGAACAGAACTACCGTTCCACGGCGCGCATCCTCGAGGCCGCCAACGGCGTCATACGTCACAATGCGGCGCGGAAGGATAAGAAGCTATGGACGGCCAGGGGTGAAGGTCCGCCGCTGGTCCTCTATTGCGGTGCCGACGAGCACGCGGAGGCCCGGTTCGTGGCCGAGCGGGTGCGCGAACTTGTGCGCCGCGAAGGCAAGAGCTACCGGGATTTCGCCGTCCTCTACCGGACCCACGCCCAGTCGCGCGTCCTGGAAGAGGTGCTGCTCCGCGAGGGGATTCCCTATACCATCATCGGGGGCCTGCGCTTTTACGAGCGCAAAGAAATCAAGGACGTTGTCGCCTACCTCCGGGTCATTGCCAACCCGGCGGACGGCCTGAGCCTGGTGCGCATCATCAACGAGCCACGGCGCGGCATCGGCAAAGTATCGGTCCAGCGCCTCTTCGCCTACGCCCGCGAGACGGGCCTGACACCGGTTGCCTCCCTGGCGCACGCGGAGGCCATTCCCGGGCTGACAAAGAAGGTGGCGGCGGCCATGGTCGAACTCGGCACGTTGCTGGCGGAGTTTGCTGCCCATCCGGGACCGGTGACGGCCCTGGTGCGGGAGGTTTACGACCGCACCGGCTACTGGCAGGCGCTGGTTAACGAAAGGACGGTGGAGGCGGAAACCCGGATGGAGAACCTGCTGGAATTCCTTACGGTGACCCAGACCTTCGACGCCTCCACCGGGGGCACGTTGAGCGAGTTTCTGGCAGAACTGGCCCTCCTGACCGATCTCGACCGCTACGACGAGCGTGCGGATGCGGTGACCCTGATGACCCTGCATAGCGCCAAGGGGCTGGAGTTCCCGGTGGTCTTCCTCGTGGGCATGGAGGAGAGTATTTTCCCCCACGCCCGGGCCCTGTACGAACCCCGGGAACTGGAAGAGGAGCGCCGGCTTTGCTACGTGGGGATCACGCGGGCGCAGGAGCGGCTCTACCTGACCCACTGCGCGCAACGGATGTTGTACGGCCGCTACGGCGAAAACCGGCCCTCGCGTTTCCTGGAAGAAATACCGCCGGAGCTTACCGAAGTCTGGGAAGAGGAAGCGGCCCCGGCGGAGGCGGCCTTTGCGCCGGGCGACCGGGTGCGGCACCGCATATGGGGCGAGGGCGTGGTCCTCGGCCTGGAGGGAATCGGCGAGGACGCCCAGGTGCGGGTGGTTTTCCCGCAGCAGGGTGTCAAAACCCTACTCCTGCGGTACGCCCCCCTGGAAAGGGCCTGATAAAAGGATGACGCGCCTTCTGGTCGTGGCCGGCCTTACGGCCCTGATTCATTTTATAAATACGCTCATTTACGGCGTGCGGCTGGCGGGAGTGCGGACGCAGCGCCTGGCCCTGGCGATTTCCCTTTTCAATGTCATCTTCCTGGTGGCCAGCACGGCCAACACCATCCAGGCGCCCCTCCTCTCCTCGCTGGTGGAGAAGGCCATCAATGCGGGCCTCGGGACGGTGACCCGGCCGGCGGAGGTTTCCCGGCTGGTAGAAAGCGACTTTTATCGCGGACACCTGGCCATCCTGCAGGGTGACATACGGCTGGTCATCGCCGCGGCCACCCTGGGCACGGTGCTCGGCGCGCTCCTTATCCCGGCTTTCGTCCAGGTCTTCTCGCGGGCGATTCTTCTTTTCGAAGAGGCCGGTTCGGTGCCGCGCCTGCTGGCTACGGTTTTCTTTTCCCCGCGGCGCGTTTTCGGTTTCGCGCGGCGGGTGCGGGTGGCGCGGGTCGAGGTCCTGCGCCGGGCGACCCGGCGCAGCCCGCCCATCCCGAAGGCCTTCCTGCTGCTCAACATCGTCGTTACCGGCGTCTACACCACGGGGGTACTGTCGGCGCTTTACGCGGGCGCCCTTTTCCCCCTCTACCGTTCCACCGCCACGCTTCTGGCGCCCCTGGTCAACGGGGTGGCCACCGTCCTGGCGGCGACGGTTGTTGACCCCACGGCTGCCATGATTACGGACCAGGCGCTGCGCGGTGTGCGGGGGGAGGAGGACGTGAAGCTGATGGTCTTGTACCTGGCCCTGACCAGGTTCCTGGGCACACTCCTGGCACAGGTGCTGTTCCTGCCGGCGGCGGAGGCCATCCGCCTGGCCGCGCAGCTCATTGTATAAAGGACAATTGCCCGGCGGGTTTGCAAAGGGGGAAAGGGTACGATGGACCTGGAAACCGCAAAGAAAAGGGTCGAGGAGCTCCGGCGGGAGATCGAGTACCACAACTACCGGTACTACGTGCTCGACGACCCCGTGATCTCCGACGCGGAATTCGACGCCCTGGTGCGGGAACTCGAGAACCTCGAGCGGCGTTTCCCGGAACTGGTGACGCCCGAGTCCCCGACACAGCGGGTGGGCGGGGCGCCCCGCGAGGGGTTTGCCACCATCCGGCACCTGACGCCCATGCTCAGCCTGGGGAACGCCCTGGACGAGAACGAATTGCGGGATTTCGACCGGCGGGTGCGCGGCGCCCTGCCGGGGGAAACGGTGCACTACGTGGTGGAGATGAAGATTGACGGCCTGGCCGTTTCCCTGGTCTACGAGAACGGGATTTTCCGGCGGGGGGCCACGCGCGGGGACGGCGAGGTGGGGGAGGACATAACACCCAACCTGAAAACCATTCGCAGCATCCCCCTGCGGCTCCTGCAGCCCGCCCCGCCGGTCCTCGAGGTGCGGGGCGAGGTCTACATGCCGAAGGAAGCCTTCGCCCGCCTTAACGAGGCGCGGGACAACGCCGGGGAGCCGCCCTTCGCCAACCCGCGGAACGCGGCGGCCGGTTCCGTGCGGCAGCTCGACCCCCGGGTGACGGCCGGGCGGCGGCTGGACATCTTCGTGTACGGCCTCGGGTCTGCCGAGGGCGCGCCGGTGCGCACCCACAGCGAGGCCCTCAACTGGTTGAAGGCCCTGGGCTTTAAAGTTAGCGAGCACTGGCGCCGGTACGCGGATATCGAGGAGGTCATTGCCTACTGCCGGTCGTGGCAGGAGAAGCGGTTCGACCTGCCGTACAGCATCGACGGCCTGGTGTTGAAGGTCGACGCCTTCGACCAGCAGGAGCGCCTGGGCGCGACCATGAAAAGCCCGCGCTGGGCCATCGCTTACAAGTTTCCCCCCGAAGAGGCGGAGACGGTTATCGAGGAGATCATCGTGCGGGTGGGGCGGACCGGCGTGCTCACGCCGACGGCGGTTTTCGCCCCCGTCCGCCTGGCCGGTACCACGGTGACCCGGGCCACCCTGCACAACGAGGACATCATCCGGGAGCGGGACATCCGCGTCGGGGACCACGTGATAGTTTACAAGGCGGGGGAGATCATTCCCGAGGTGCTGCGCTCCCTGCCCGAGAAGCGCACCGGCGGGGAGCGGCCCTTCAGGATGCCGGAGCGCTGCCCGGCCTGCGGCGCCAGGGTCGTCCGGCCACCGGGCGAAGTGGCCGTACGCTGCCCCAACATCGCCTGCCCGGCGCGGCTCAGGGAGAGCCTGCTGCACTACGGTTCCCGCAACGCCATGGATATCAACGGCCTGGGTCCGGCCCTCGTGGACCAGCTTCTGGCGCGTGACCTGGTCCGCGATGCCGCCGATCTTTACCGCCTGCGGGTGGAAGACCTGGTTCCCCTGGAGCGGATGGGGCGCAAATCGGCGCAGAACCTGGTGGAGGCCATCGCCGCAAGCAAAGAGAAGGGGCTTGAGCGGCTGATCTTCGCCCTGGGCATCCGGCATGTGGGCGAGCGCGCAGCCAAGCTACTGGCGGGGCATTTCGGTTCGCTGGCGCGCCTGGCACAGGCCACGGAGGAGCAGCTTACGGCAATCCCGGAAATCGGCCCCAAAATCGCGTCCAGCGTGCGGGATTTCTTTGCCACCCCCGAAAACCGCCGGGTGATCGCGCGCCTGGAGGCGGCCGGGGTAAAAACGTACGCCGTGGCGGAGGCGGGCCTCAAACCTCTGGCGGGCAAGACCTTCGTCCTTACCGGGGCCCTCGAACGGTTTACCCGCGATGAGGCGGAAGCGCTGATCGAAAGCCTGGGAGGCCGGGTCACCTCCAGCGTCAGCCGGCGTACCGATTATGTGGTGGTGGGCGCGAATCCGGGATCGAAGTACGACAGGGCGATGGAACTGATCAATTCCGGCGCCCACCCGGATTTACAAATTCTGGACGAGCAGGCCTTCGCCCGCCTTGTCGGACGGGGATGAAGAACTGCTGCCGGCGGCCTAAGGAGGGCAATCCCAGGCATAAACGGGTGTGAACAGGGCACTCTGAGCGTAGGAGGGAGCAAGAGTGTCCTGTTTAAATATAAAACGGGTTCAAGTTCTTTTTTTGCTTATTTTGCTTAGTTTTCCCGTTTTAAATCCGCACGTCCGCAGCCTCGCCACCCTGCCCGCCTACCAGACGGCGGTGGTGGGCGAGCCCCTGGCCTTCGCCCTCTCCCTGCCGCCCCCCCTGTTGAAAAAACTGGTGCTGGAGAGCAGCCGGCCCGGTTCCCTTTCCTGGCCTTCGCCGGAGGCGCTGCCGGTGGTCCGGGAGGCGGGCCGGTTTTACATCAACGTCAAGCTTTTCGGCGTCGTCCCCGTGCGCCAGGTGGCCGTGGCCGCGTACCCCCCGGTCAGGGTAATTCCGGGTGGGCAGGCGATAGGCGTCCTCCTGCGCACCCAGGGGGTCCTCGTTGTAGGCGGCGCTCCGGTTATCGGGGGAAGGCGGGAAACGAGCCCGGCCCTGGAGGCGGGCATGCGGGTGGGAGACGTTATCGTCCGCATCGACGGCCGGCGCGTGGCGGCGGAGGACGACATTCGGGAGGCCGTGGACGCCGCCGGCAAAAGGGGCCGCGCCCTGAAGTTCGTGGTAAAGCGTGGCGACCGTCTGCTGGAGATCACGGTCCGTCCGCAGTTCTGTGCCCAGACCGGCCGGTACAGGGTGGGACTCCTGGTACGGGATAGCGCCGCCGGTGTCGGAACCTTGACCTTTTACGAACCGCAGTCGAAAATCTTTGGCGCCCTGGGGCATATTATTGCCGATGCCGACACGGCGGAGGGAATCGAGGTGGCCGGCGGAAAGATTGTCGAAGCCACCATTCAGGCGGTGCGGCCGGGGCGGCGGGGGCAACCCGGGGAAAAGGTGGGCATTTTTTACGGCGAAGGCGGACTGGTAGGCCGGATCGCCCGTAACACCCCCTGCGGCATTTTCGGCACCCTGGACTGCGGGTGCAGGAACCCCCTGTATCCCCGGCCGTTGCCCGTGGCCCTGCTCCACCAGGTGCGGCCGGGTCCGGCGGAGATGCTGACGGTGCTGCGCGGGCGCCGTATCGAGAAGTTCGCCATCGAAATCGTCCGGGTAAAGCCGGGATTGCCGGCAGACGGGAAAAACCTCGTGATCAGGATCACGGACCGCCGCCTGCTGCGCGAAACGGGGGGCATTATCCAGGGGATGAGCGGCAGTCCCATCGTACAGGACGGCCGCCTGGTGGGAGCCGTGACCCACGTCTTCGTCAATAACCCTGCACGCGGGTACGGCATCCCTGCTGAGGCCATGCTCCGGGCCTGCGGCCTGCTGCGACCTGTCGACAGGTCGGTAAGGGACTGGGCACGCCTGTACCGGGAAGGTGAAACAGGAAGAAACGCGGCGTAGGCCGGATGTAATCTGTCAGAATAAAGTGCTCGTCGGGCCATAAAATTTGAATTCCCTTGGCAGGAAAAATTTAGCTCCCGTCGAAAGTGTATCCGAACGATTCTGTTTTAGGGGGCGGAGTTATTGATGCCTGAGAGAGCAATAAAGGTCCTGATCGCGGATGACAATAAGGACTTCTGCGAGACCCTTGGCGAATACCTGCGCCAGCAGACCGGTTTCGAGGTCGTGGGTGTCGCGTACAACGGCCTGGAGGCCGTAGAGATCATCGAGCAGCAAAGGCCGGACGTGGTGGTGCTGGACATCATCATGCCGCACCTGGACGGTCTGGGTGTGCTGGAAAAAATGGCCTCCGGTTTTCTCACGCACCGGCCCAAGACGGTGATGCTTACCGCCTTCGGTCAGGAGGGCATTACCCAGCGCGCCATGGAGCTGGGCGCCGATTATTATATATTGAAACCTTTCGACTTCGGCATTCTGACCAACAGGATCCGCCAGCTGGCCGACGGCGTCCGTGTTACGTCCTACGTGACGGCGGTTAAGAGCAAGAACCTGGACGTAGCGGTAACCAACATCATCCATGAAATGGGTGTACCGGCCCACGTTAAGGGGTATCATTACCTGCGGGACGCCATCCTCATGGTGGTTAACGATATAAATCTTCTGGGGGCGGTGACCAAGGAACTGTATCCGGCCATCGCCCAGAAATACCAGACGACGCCCAGCCGGGTAGAGCGCGCCATCCGCCACGCCATCGAGCTGGCGTGGGACCGGGGGAACGTCGAGATGATGACCAAGTTTTTCGGCTATACCATTAACGTGGAGCGCGGTAAGCCCACCAATTCCGAATTCATCGCCATGATCGCGGATAAGATGCGCATTGAGGCCAAGGTTAGCTAGCCTGAGCGCCCGTCTACCGTTGCCAAACCTGGACGCGTGGTGTCCAGGTTTTGTTGTATTCGGCCCCGTACAAGGCTTGTTGATAATAGTAATAAAAGGTACTATACTAAACCTTGATGTTAATTTGTGTTAAGAGGTGCATGCCTGGATGGCCGTCATACGGGGAAAGGCCCGGTTGGATCGGCGCACCAAGAACCTGGTACGGCGGCTTATGCCCGGGGATATCGCCATCATCGACCACGCGGGAATCGACCGGATGGCGGCAGAAGCCCTGGTAAAGGCCCGCCCCAGGGCGGTAATCAACGCTGCCGCCTCCCTGAGCCCCTACTATCCCAACCCGGGGCCGTTGATCGTCGCCCGGGCGGGGATACCGCTCCTTGACGCCGTGGGCGGGGAAATCTTCGAACGGGTAGCGGAAGGCACCAGGATAGAAATCAGGGAGAACGCGGTATACAGGGCGGGGGTGCAGGTAGCCAGGGGAGAATGGCTCACCCCCGCCGTTATCGCCCGGCGCATGGAGGAAGCGCGGGGCAAGATTAGTGAGGTCCTGGAAAGCTTTGTGGAGAACACGCTCAGCCACGCGCGCCGGGAAATCGGCCTTATCGCCGGCGGCGTAACGATCCCGCCGGTGAAAACGCCGCTCTGGGGGCGGCACGCGCTGGTGGTGGTGCGCGGGGAAGCCTACCGGGAAGATCTGCGGGCGATCACCTCCTACATCAAAGAAATTAAACCGGTCCTCATCGGCGTGGACGGCGGTGCCGACGCGCTTCTGGAGTTCGGTTTCCGGCCCGACATCGTCGTGGGCGATATGGACAGTGTGAGCGACCGGGCTCTGCGGGCGGCCCGCGAAATCGTCGTCCACGCCTACCCCAACGGCCACGCTCCGGGTTTACGGCGGGTGCAGCAACTCGGTCTGAAGGCGCACCTTTTCGCCGCCCCGGGAACGAGCGAAGATATCGCCATGCTCCTGGCCTACGAAAAAGGGGCGGACCTGATCGTGGCGGTGGGCACGCACTCGAACATGTTCGACTTCCTGGAGAAGGGGCGTCCCGGGATGGGGAGCACCTTCCTGGTGCGGCTGAAGGTGGGAAACGTGCTGGTGGACGCCAGGGGCGTCTCACGCCTGTACCGGCGCTCGCTTAAAGCCCGCCACGTGGCGGAAATTATCGCCGCGGCCCTGCTGCCGGTGGCGGCGGTTATCAGTCTTTCCCCCGCCACCCGCGAAATCGTGAGGCTCCTCTATATCCAGCTGCGGTTACTACTGGGAATTTGAGGGGAAAGTATGATTATAGACCTGCGCTACCATATTGTATCCCTGGTGGCCGTTTTCCTGGCGCTGGGGATCGGCATCCTGGTCGGCAGCACCGTGCTGGGCGGCGATACGCTGGTTAAACAGCAAGAAGAGCTGGCGGGCCGCCTGGAGAAACACCTGGAGGGCCTGCGGGAGGAAAACGATGCGCTGCGGGCGGAACTCGACCGGGTGGAAAAGGACAAGAAGTTTCTCAACGACTTTTCCCACGAGGTGCTGCCCCTGCTTGTCGCGGACAGGCTTAAAGGGATGAAAGTGGCGGTTATTGAAACCGCAACCTACGAACTGCGGCAGAGCGTCAAACCGGTCCTGGAGGCTGCCGGAGCCTCGGTTACGGCCACCGTTACCGTTGCTCCGGGGCTGGCGCCGGAGGGAACGGCAAAGGCGCGCCTGCAGCAATTGACGGGATGGGACAACCTGGGGGAGGGCGAGATCCGGCGGCGTCTTGCGGCGGCCATCGCCCAGGGCATCGTCGCCGGACCCAACCAGATTACCGACTTCCTCACACGGGAAGGCCTGCTGGATGTCAGCGGCAGCTGGGGCGCCCCGGTTAACGCCGTAGTTCTGGTCGGCGGCAGCTTCGATCGCGGCAACCAGCCCGTGCGCGAAATAGATCTCGAACTGGCGGATTTCTTCTGGGCGCGCGGCATTCCCGTTTACGGGGTGGAGGAAAGCGGCGTTGCCTATTCCTATATTAAAGATTACCGGCGCAAGTGCGCGGCCACCGTCGACAACATCGATATGCCGGCCGGGCAATTCGCCCTGGTGATGGCGATGGCCGGCCATCCCGGGAACTACGGGATCAAGGACACGGCCGACCGGCTGGTGCCGCCGGTAAACAAGGCAGGGGCGAAGCCGCGTTGAGCAGGGTTTCGGCGGTTATTCCGGCGCACAACGAGGAACAGTCCGTCGCCCTGACCGTCAGGGCGGTGCGTGCCCTCCCCGAAGTCGGTGAAGTCATTGTCGTGGACGACGCCTCCACCGACCGCACGGCTGCCGTGGCCCGGGCCGCGGGGGCGCGGGTCATCCGCCTGGCACGGAACAGGGGAAAGGGGGAGGCCCTCAACCGCGGGGTCGCCGCGGCCCGGGGGGAGATTATCCTCCTCCTGGACGCCGATCTGGAGGGGACGGCGGCGGAAGCCGCGAAACTCCTTCGCCCGTTGCTGGAGGGAACGGCCGACATGGCCATTGCGGTCTTCCCCCCGCCGCGCAGGAGGGGCGGTTTTGGCCTGGTGCGCGGCCTGGCCCGTCTTGGTGTCCGCTACTTTACGGGGGTAAGATTGAAGAGTCCCCTTTCGGGCCAGCGTGCCCTGACGCGACGGGCCCTGGCCGCCGTTCTCCCCTTTGCCCGCGGGTACGGGGTGGAGGTGGCGATGACCGTAGCCGCGGCCAGGTGCGGCCTGCGCATCGTTGAGGTGCCGGTGCAAATGCGCCACCGGGAAACGGGCCGGGACCTGGCCGGCTTTTACCACCGCGGGCGGCAGTTTCGGGACGTAGCCCGCACGTTGTGGCATTGCTATACCCGCTACCGCCGGACACGGGCGCAGGAAAAATGAGAGGTTTTAGCGACCCTGCCACGGACCACCTTCTGGTTGTTTTCCTGGGGGCTCTGGGCTTCGGACTGACCGCCATGCTCCTTCCCCTGGTCGCAAGGCTGCTTGCGTGTGCCGGCTTTGTGCGCCTTAATTACATGGGCCGGTCCATTCCCCAGGGCGCAGGAATAATCTTCTTCATCGTGCCGCTCTTCCTGGGGGTATTTATGTTTCTCGTCTTTGTTTCCCCGGCGGGCTTGCTTTACCCGGCAACCTTCCTGTTCGTGGCCGGCGCCATGGGTTTTCTCGGGCTGGTGGACGACGTCTTCGGCTCGCGGGAGGCCTCCGGCCTGCGGGGGCATTTCCGGGCGCTTATGCAGGGACGGCCGACCACCGGCGCCCTGAAGGCCCTTGGGGGGGTGGCCGTGGCCCTCGCGGCCGGCGTGGCCACCGCGCCCCTGGGGGAAGTGTGGTTGAACGCCCTGCTCATCGCCCTGGCGGCCAACGCCGTGAACCTCCTGGATCTGCGGCCCGGAAGGGCCGGCAAGGGGTTTCTTTTGGGCGCCGCCCCGCTTTTTTTTGCCGGGTGGGAAAACCCGGGGCTGCTCCTGCCCCTGGCCGTGGTCACGGGCGCGCTGCTGGCCTACCTTCCGGGCGACCTGCGCGCCCGGTTCATGATGGGCGACGCGGGGGCGAACGTTCTCGGTGCGACCCTGGGCCTTACGGCGGTGTGGGTCCTGGGGTTCGAAGCCCGGCTCGGGGTGCTGGCGGGCCTTGTGCTGTTTCACCTGTTCACGGAGCGGTATTCCCTGAGTGAAGTGGTGCGCCGCAACCGGTGGCTCTATTTTCTGGACCGTTTGGGGAGGTCGCGGGAGGAATCCGGTGAAAAGTAACGAACTTAAGGACAAGCGGCTGTTCGTTTTTACCGGTGCCCTCGGCAGCGGCAAGACCGAGCTGGCCATAAACACGGCCCTGGCGCTGCGGGCCCGCGGTCCCGTATCCCTCGTGGACCTGGACATCGTGAACCCGTATTTCCGTTCGCGGGCGGCCCGCGATTTCCTTGCGGAAAAGGGTATCGAGGTCGTCTGTCCCCCCGGCGAACTGGTTTTTGCCGATACGCCCGTGCTGGTACCGGGTGTGCTGCGGGTACTGGCGGGCGGCGACCGCCTGGGCGTCTGCGATGTGGGAGGCGACGACATCGGGGCGGTGGTCCTGGGGTCCTTCCGCCCCTACCTGCGCCCGGAAGGGGCGGCGGTTCTTTTTGTGGTCAACGCCTGCCGGCCGCGGACGGGGGACGCAACGGGGGTGGTACGCCTGGTGCGGGCCGTGGAAAGGGCCGCCCGGGTGCGCGTTAACTACCTGGTGAACAACACCAACCTGGGGCCGGAGACGACGGTTGAGCTTTTGGCCGCCGGCCAGGCCGTCGTGGAAGAGGCCGCGGCGTCCCTTGGTATCCGGGTGGCTTTTGCCGGTGCCCGGAGGGACCTTGCTCCGGCGGTGGAGAAATTGCTGCAACCCCTGCCGGTGTTGCCCCTGGACCTTTACATGGAGGTACCATGGAGAAGTGGGAAGTGAGAGGCGGGAAGTGGGAGGGGCGAAGACGGGAAAGAAGACGGATGGTGACGGGTTGAGAAGCGGGATACGGGGAGACGGGAAGGGCCCTGGCGCCGGTGTCGGCCGGCCGGAAATTTTAACGGGGGAGGAAAATGTATTGGCGCGTCGGGTTCGGATAACCTTCCGCGAAGACTTTTGCAAAGGGTGCGGTCTCTGCGTCCGGTTCTGCCCGCGGGGGATTATTTCCCTGGCCGAACGGATAAACGCCCAGGGGTACCACCCGGCCACGGTGGCCGAACCGGAAAAGTGCGTCGGCTGCGCGATCTGCGCCTGGATGTGCCCGGACGTGGTTATCGAGATAGAGAGGGATGAGGCGGCGTGAAGGTAATGATGAAGGGGAACGAGGCCATCGGTGAGGGAGCGATCCGGGCCGGGTGCCGCTATTTTTTCGGCTACCCCATCACCCCGCAGTCGGAGTTGCCCCACTACCTGGCGTGGCGGCTGCCGGAGGTCGGGGGGGTCTACCTGCAGGCGGAAAGCGAGCTGGCGGCCATCAACATGGTTTACGGGGCCGCTGCCGCCGGGGCGCGGGTGATGACTTCTTCCTCCAGCCCGGGCATCAGCCTGATGCAGGAGGGCATCTCCTACCTGGCCGGGGCGGAATTGCCCTGCGTTATTGTGAATATCATGCGCGGCGGACCGGGGCTCGGCAACATCGCCCCCGCGCAGAGCGACTACTTCCAGGCGACCCGCGGCGGCGGGCACGGAGACTACCGCCACATCGTGCTTGCGCCTTCTACGGTACAGGAGATCATCGATCTCATGGGGCTGGCCTTCGACCTTGCCGACCGGTACCGCAACCCCGTGCTGGTCGTGGGTGACGGCATCCTGGGACAGATGATGGAACCGGTGGAGCTCAAAGACGAGGCGCCTCCGGCGCCGCCGCCCAAGCCGTGGGCGACCACCGGTATAAGGGGGCGCGGGCGCCCCAACATCATCAACTCCCTGTACATCGTGCCGGAGGACCTGGAAGAGGTCAACCGCCGGCTCGCCGCAAAATACGCCGCCATCCGGGCGCGGGAGCCGCGCTGGGAAACGCACCGCCTGGAGGACGCCGAAGTCGTGGTGGTGGCGTACGGTACTGTGGCGCGCATCGCCAGGGCGGCGGTGGACCGGGTACGCGCCCGTGGCCTTGCCGCCGGACTTATCCGCCCCATCACCCTCTGGCCCTTCCCCGAACGGCCCTTCGCCGGCTTGCGCGGGCGGGTGCGCCGCTTCCTGGCGGTGGAAATGAGCGCCGGGCAGATGGTGGAAGACGTGCGGCTGGCGGTTCAGGGCGCCGCGCCGGTGCACTTCTACGGCCGTACGGGCGGCATTGTGCCGTCGGTGCGCGAGGTCGCGGAGGCCATCAGTAGCATCGCGGGAGGGAAATCCGTTGCCGAGGAAGATTTTCACCAGGCCGCAGGCGCTGACCGGTAAGGCCTTTCATTACTGCCCGGGGTGCACCCACGGCATCATCCACCGCATCGTCGCCCAGGTGATCGACGAACTCGGGGTGCGGGAAAATACCGTCGGCATCTGCCCGGTGGGGTGCGCCGTTTTCGCCTACGACTATTTCAATGTGGACATGATCGAGGCCGCCCACGGACGCGCCCCGGCGGTGGCCACCGGGGTCAAAAGGGTGCTGCCCGACCGGGTGGTTTTTACCTACCAGGGGGACGGCGACCTGGCGGCCATCGGTACCGCCGAAATCGTGCATGCGGCGGCGCGGGGCGAGAACATCACCGTTGTCTTTGTGAATAACGCCATCTACGGCATGACCGGGGGGCAGATGGCGCCTACCACCCTGCTTGGCCAGAAGACCACCACCACGCCCCGGGGAAGGGATGCCCGCACGGCCGGTTACCCGCTGCGGGTGGCGGAATTACTGAGCACGGTGGAGGGCGCGGCCTACGTGGCCAGGGTGGCGGTACACAACCCGGCCAACGTGGTGCGGGCCAAGCACGCCGTCAAGAAGGCGTTCCGGGTGCAACTGGAAGGGCGGGGCTTCGCCCTCGTGGAGGTCCTGTCCACATGCCCCACCAACTGGGGGCTGAGTCCCCTGGAGGCGCTGGCCTGGCTTGAAGAGAACATGCTGCCGGCCTACCCGCTGGGGGAGTTTAAGGCGCCGCCCGACCTGACGGGAGGAGACGGGTAATGCTCTGGGAGATTCTTATCACGGGATTCGGCGGGCAGGGCATCCTTCTTGCCGGGCAGCTAATTGCCTACGCGGGTTTGCGGGAAGACAGGCATGTGGCCTGGATCCCCTCGTACGGACCCGAGATGCGCGGCGGCACCGCCAACTGCGCGGTAACGGTTGCCGATGCACCCATAAGCTGCCCCCTGGTAACAGAGCCCCTGGTGCTCATCGCCATGAACCAGCCGTCCCTCGACAAGTACGAACCCGCGGTCTTGTCGGGGGGGCTCGTGCTATACAACTCCTCGCTGATCAACCGCGGCGGTGGGCGGAACGACATCCGGGTGCTGGACGTCCCGGCCAATGCCCTGGCCGAAGAACTGGGCAACGTCCGGGTGGCATCGGTGGTTATGGTGGGCGCCCTGATCGGCGCCACCCAGATTGTATCCCTTGGGACGGCTATGGAGGCCCTCGCCGACGTCCTGCCGCCGCACCGCCACGGCCTCCTGCCGCTGAACCGCGAGGCCCTTGCCCGGGGCGCCCTTATCGGTAGCCGTTGCCGCTTTTCGCCGGCAGGCGGCGTCATGCCCGGCGGCGCCCGGTAGAACCACACCCTCCCTTTGCACTTTTTCCCGGGGAACTTGTCGCCGCGTAGGAGAAAATAGCGCGGCTAAGAAGGGATTGGGAAAAAGGCGTAGAAATTTTGTCGTTAACGCGGCGGTCTCCGGTATTTGCGATTTCAAATTGATTGGACCTCGCAGCCCGCCGGGAGGGGTTACGCGGCTTTGTCGGTACAACTGGCCATTGAGGGATTGTCCCTGGCGTTCGGCGGTGTGACCGCGCTGAACAACATCGACCTGGAGATCCGGCGCGGGAAAATCACCGCCATCATAGGTCCTAACGGGGCGGGCAAGACCAGCCTCCTGAATTGCATCAGCGGCCTTTACCGGCCCACCGGCGGCCGCATCCTCTTTGAAGGACAGGACATTACCCGCCTTCTGCCGGATGCCCGGGCGCGCCTCGGCATCGGCCGTACCTTCCAGAACATCGAGCTTTTCAAGCACCTGACCACCCTTGAGAACCTGATGCTGGGCCGGCACATCCACCTGCGGACGGGCCTTATCGCCGGGGGCCTCTACTGGCTGGTGGCCTGGCGCGAAGAGGCCGCCCACCGCCGCCGCGTGGAAGAGATTATAGATTTTCTGGAAATCGAAAGCATCCGGCGCAAACCGGTCGGCACCCTCTCCTACGGCTTGCAAAAGCGGGTGGAACTGGGGCGGGCATTGGCCCTGGAGCCGAGGCTTTTGCTCCTCGACGAACCTATGGCGGGCATGAATACCGAGGAGAAGGAGGATATGGCGCGCTTCATTCTCGACGTGGCCGAGGAGTGGGGCACGACCATGATCCTCATCGAGCACGACATGGGTGTGGTTATGGATATCTCCGACTGGGTGGTGGCCCTGGACTTCGGGAGTAAGATCTTCGAGGGAACGCCGGAAGAGGCCCAGCAGTCTCCCGAGGTCATCCGCGCCTACCTGGGGACGTAGAGGGAGCAACTTGCGGGAAGCAGGAAAGGTGGAGCATGCGCGAGGACACGCTACCCAAACTTCTCCTGCGTAACGCCGCGCGTCTGGGCAGGAAAATCGCCCTCCGCGAAAAGGAGTTTGGCATCTGGCAGTCCGTTTCCTGGCAGGAGTACGCCAGGCACGTGCAGGATTTTGCCCTTGGCCTCGCGGCGCTGGGTTTTGCCCGGGGCGACAAGGTGGCCCTGATCGGCGACAACCGCCCCGAGTGGGTTTACGCGGAACTTGCCGCCCAGGCCCTCGGCGGGGCCGGGGTCGGCATTTACCAGGACAGCCTGCCCCGGGAGCTGGCCTACATTATCGACCATGCCGACGCCGTCGTTGTCGTGGTCGAGGACCAGGAGCAGGTCGACAAGGTTCTGGAGATTAAGGACAGGTTGCCGAAGGTCAGGAAGGTGATTTACTACGACCCTAAGGGGTTGCGGTCGTATACCGATCCCCTTCTGATGCCCTTTACGGAGGTCGAGGCGCTGGGCCGGGAATACGGCGCCGCCCATCCGGCCTTTTTTCAGACGGAAGTAAACCGCGGTCACGGCGACGAGGTGGCCATCATTGCCTATACCTCCGGCACCACCGGCGTCCCCAAGGGAGCCATGCTCACCCACGGCAACCTCATCAGTATGGCGAAGAATCTCCTGGCCCTCGACCCGCTGGCCGAAGGCGACGATTTCCTGTCTTTTCTTCCCCTGGCCTGGGTGGGGGAACAGATGCTCGCGGTTTCCGCAGCCCTCTGGGCGGGGGTGACCGTCAACTTCCCTGAGGAGCCGGAAACGGTGCAGGAGAACCTGCGCGAGATCGGTCCCCATGTGATGTTTTCGCCACCGCGTATCTGGGAGGATATGGTATCGCGGGTGCAGGTCAAGATCGAAGACGCGGGCCGGCTCAAGCGCGCGGCCTATCGCTGGCTGATGCCCATTGGGTACCGGGTGGCCGACTGCCGCTTCGCGAAGAAACCGGTGCCCTTGTGGCTCCGGGTGGCTTACGCCTTTGCCGATCTCGCCCTTTTCAGCGCCATTAAGGACCACCTTGGCCTGGTGCGTCTCAAGCGGGCCTATACCGGCGGCGCGGCCCTGGGGCCGGATGTTTTTCGTTTTTTCCACGCCCTGGGTGTGAACCTGAAGCAGATTTACGGGCAGACGGAGATCGCGGGGATTTCCGTGACGCACCGGGACGGCGATATCAGGGCGCATACGGTGGGGCTGCCCATTCCGGAAACAGAGGTGCGTATCGGTGAGGACGGCGAAATCCTTTCCCGCAGCCCCAGTGTCTTCGTCGGGTACTACAAGAACCCCGGGGCCACCGCCGAAACCCTGGCCGGCGGGTGGCTGCACTCCGGCGACGCCGGGTACCTTGAGGAAGATGGGCACCTGGTGGTTATCGACCGGCTGAAGGACGTCCTGCGTCTGGCCGACGGCAGTATTTTCTCGCCCCAGTTCATCGAAAATAAGTTGAAGTTCTCCCCGTACATCCGTGAAGCCGTGGTTGTGGGGAAGGAGCGGCCCTACGTGGTGGCGCTGGTCAATATCGACCTTTACAACACCGGCAAGTGGGCGGAGAGACGGCAGCTGGCCTATACCACCTACCTCGACCTCAGCCAGAAGCCGGAGGTGCTGGATCTCGTCACCGCCGAGGTGCGGCGCGTCAACCAGAGCCTGCCCGAGCCGGTACGGATCAGGAAATTCGTCGTCCTGCATAAGGAGCTCGATGCCGACGACGAAGAGCTTACCCGCACGCGGAAGGTGCGCCGGCGCTTTGTCGAGGAGAAGTACCGGCCGCTGATCGAAGCCCTCTACGCCGGGGAGGAGACGATAGGGGTGCAGGCGCAGGTACGTTACCGCGACGGGCGTGAAGCGCAGATCGGTACGGCGCTCAGGGTGATTACCGTCACGTAAGGAGGGTGGCCGTGGATTTCTTCCTGCAGGTTTTTGTCACCGGGCTGGTGGTAGGCAGCGTTTATGCCCTGGTGGCCCTGGGCTTCGTTCTCATTTATAAAGCGAGCGACGTTATTAATTTCGCCCAGGGGCAGCTTCTCCTGGTGGGGGCCTACGTAAGCCTCACCCTGGCCACCGTGTACGAGGTGCCGTTTCTTCTCGCCGTTCTTTTGGCCCTGCTCGCGAGCGTCGCCCTCGGGCTGGCCGTCGAGCGCTTCGTCCTGCGCCCGTTTATCGGTGAACCCGTGATTTCCGTGATTATGGCGACCATCGGTCTGTCCAGCTTCCTCGGCGGCGTGATTCAGGTGATCTGGGGCACGGAAACCCGCACTTTCCCCCAGGTTTTTCCCACCGCGCCGGTGCACTTCGGGCCGGTGGTAGTTTCCCAGGTTTACCTCTGGTCGCTGGGACTGGTGCTTTTGCTCCTGCTGGTCTTTTCCCTTTTCTTTAAATACTCGCGCACCGGGATTGTCATGCGCGCCACGGCAGACGACCAGACCGCCGCCCTTTCCATGGGCATCAGTGTAAAAAAGGTGTTTGGCATTACCTGGGCCATCGCGGCCGTCGTGGCGTCGGTGGGGGGGATCCTCATCGGGAACATCAACGGGGTCAACCCCTCGCTGGCCCAGATCGGCCTCAAGGTGCTGCCGGTGGCCATCCTCGGAGGCCTGGACAGCGTTCCGGGCGCCATCCTGGGCGGGTTTATCATCGGCCTTCTGGAAAATGTTGTGGGCGGGTACCTCGATCCCCTGGTGGGCGGCGGGGTGAAGGAGGTCATCCCCTTTGTAATTCTCGTGCTCGTGCTTATGATCCGCCCGTACGGCCTCTTCGGTAAGGAAATCATCGAAAGGGTGTAAGGCCGGTGCGGTTGAGAAACCCCTTTGTAATGGATTGCGGCGTCTACCATGCCTCCTACCGGGAGGACATGGCCATCCTTTCCGCGCCGGCGGCCCGGGTCAAGGTGGCCTGTATCATTGCGGGGCTGCTGGTCTTCCCCTGGCTGGTCAATCCCTATTACGTTGGGGTGGCCAACCTGGTGGGGATCGCGGCCATCGGGGCGGTGGGGCTGAACATCCTCACCGGTTTTACCGGCCAGATCTCCATCGGCCAGGGGGCGTTTATGGCCGTGGGGGCTTATACGGCGGCGTTTCTGACGGCCAAGATGGGCCTTTCTTTCTGGATCGCCCTGCCGGCCGCAGGCCTGGTAACGGCGGCGGTGGGGGCCGTCTTCGGCATTCCTTCGCTGCGGCTGAAGGGGCTTTACCTGGCCATTGCCACCCTGGCGGCGCAGATGATCGTCGAGTTCGTCGTCGTGCACTGGACGGCGGTTACCAACGGGACGGCCGGCATTGTGGTTTCGCGCCCCAGCATCGGCGGGCTGGTCCTGCAGTCCAACCGGGCTTTCTATTACCTGGTGCTGGCGCTCTCCATCGCGGCGGTGGTCTTTGCCATGAACCTCATGCGCACCAGGGTGGGGCGCGCCTTCATGGCCATCCGGGACCGGGATCTGGCGGCGGCCGTTATGGGCATCAACCTTTTCAAGTACAAGGTCCTGGCCTTCGCCTTAAGCTCCTTCTACGCCGGGGTGGGCGGCGCGCTCTGGGGCCATTACATGGAGGTGATCAGCCCCGAGCACTTCACCATCGCGGTTTCCATCGAATACCTGGCCATGATCATCATCGGCGGCCTGGGGAGCGTTCTGGGCTCCGTTTACGGCGCCTGCTTCATCATCCTCCTGCCCATTATCCTGCGCGGCCTTGCCGGGTACCTGGCGGCGGGCATCCCCGGCATCGAGAATATTATGCTGGGCTTGCAGCACGCCTTTTTCGGCCTGATCATCATTCTTTTCCTGGTTTTCGAGCCGGAAGGGCTGGCCAAGCTCTGGAAAAACGTTAAGGACTATTTTAAGCTGTGGCCCTTTTCTTACTGAGTTCCTCAGGCCCTCGGGAACAGAGCAAAGAGAAAACGGAAAGGGGGTCTTGCCCGAACGCTCCTGGCTTTTGAATAGGTCATCAACAGTCCAATATCTTAATTTTTCAAGAAAGGGGGCTTACCAGGGTGTTTTCCAGGTATAAGCGCCTTGGCGCCGTGCTTGTCATGCTCTCCCTGCTTGCCCTGCCGGTCCTGGCAGCGGGGTGCGGCGGCGGGCAGGAGACGGCCACCACGGCGGATAAGGTGAAAATCGGGGGCATCTTCGACATCACCGGCGGCACCGGAGACGTCGGCGAACCTTACGCCCGGGGCGCCCGGGCCTGCGTGGAGTTCCTCAACAGCAAGGGCGGCGTCAACGGGCGACAGATCGACCTTAAGTGGGAGGACTACGCCTACGACATCAAGCGGGCCAAAGAGATCTACGACAAGCTGGTGGGGCAGGAAAAGGTCGTGGCCATCCTCGGGTGGGGTACCGGTGACACCGAGGCCTTGAAGAGCATCATCGCCCGGGACAAGATTCCCTACATCTCCGGTTCGTATTCCGAGGGGCTGCTCGACATCAACCAGTGCCCGTACAACTTCCTGATCGCGGCCTCCTACTCCGACCAGGCGCGCGCCGCCCTCAAGTGGATTAAGGACAACTGGAAGGAAAACCGCAAGCCGCGCATCGGCTTCGTGTACAACAACACGCCCTTCGGCACCTCGCCCATCAACGATGCGAAGAAGTTCGCCCGGGAACTGGGGTTCGAAGTGGTGGCCGACGAGGTGCTGGAGCTGAAAGTTCTCGACGCCACCACCCAGATGCTGGACCTGAAACAGAAGAAGGCCGATTTCGCCATCATCCAGGGGACGTCCAACCTCGCGGCCACCACCCTGAAGGACGCGAAAAAGAACGGCCTCACCACGCAGTTTATCGGGCTGAACTGGGCCGCCGACGAGAAGATCATCCAGCTGGCCGGCGAGGCCGCGGAAGGCTACATCGGCGTCATTCCCTTCTGCTTCCCGGGTGAGGACGCCCCGGCCATGAAGGATATCGAGGCCTACCTGGCCAAGCAGAACAAGAGCCTCAAGGACATCAACCAGAAGTTCGTCCAGGGCTGGATGTCCGTCCTGGTGATGGCCGAAGGAATCAAGAACGCGGGCGACAACCTCACCGGCGAAGGCATCAAGAACGGGCTTGAACAGCTGAAGAACTTCAGCCCGGGCGGTCTGGGCGCGCCGCTCACCTTCACGGCGTCCAGCCACCGCGGTACCGAGCAGGTGCGGCTGGCCCAGGTCAAGAACGGCAAGTTCGAGTACCTGACCGGCTGGTTCAGCTACAGGCAGTAACGGCCCGGACGTCCGGCAGGGGGTGCACGCCCCCTGCCGTGCCGCCGGGCATCCTCTGGCGGGAGGGGTACACGGTGCTCGTGCTTAACAACGTGGAGGTCATTTACGACCGCGTTATTCTTGTACTTAAGGGCATGTCCCTCAGCGTACCCGAGGGGAGCATCGTGGCCCTTCTGGGCGCCAACGGGGCCGGGAAGACGACGACCCTCAAGGCGGTATCGGGCCTCCTGAAGGGGGAGAACGGCGAGGTTACCGACGGGAGCATAGAGTTTATGGGGCAGAGGATCAACGGCCTGGACGCGGAGGAAATCGTGCGCCGGGGTATTTTCCAGGTCATGGAGGGACGCCGGGTTTTCGAGCACCTGACGGTGGAGGAAAACCTTCTCGCCGGAGCATACACGCGGCGGGACCGGCACGGCATAAGACGGGACATGGAGAAGGTGTACAATTACTTCCCGCGCCTGACGCACCTCAAGCACCGCATAGCCGGGTACCTTTCGGGGGGCGAGCAGCAGATGCTGGCCATCGGGCGCGCCCTGATGGCACGGCCGAAGCTCATGCTCCTGGACGAGCCGTCCCTCGGCCTGGCACCGCTCCTCGTCCAGGAGATTTTCCGGATTATCAAGTCCATCAACGAGCAGGAGGGAACCTCCATCCTCCTGGTGGAGCAAAACGCGAATATCGCCCTCAGCATCGCCGACTACGGTTATATAATGGAGAACGGGAAAATCGTCCTGGAGGGCGAGGTGGAGAAGCTCAGGGAAAACGAGGACGTGCGCGAGTTCTACCTGGGCCTGACGGAGCTGGGAAAGAAAAGCTACCGCGACGTCAAGCATTACAAACGCCGGAAGAGGTGGCTTTCTTGAACAAGCTGGGTAAATTCATGTCCGAGGTTGCGGCGCGCGTACCGGTGCTGCGCGCCCGTCTGGCGGATGCCGGCCTGCGCCCGGAAGAGATAGCCTCCTTCGCGGACCTGGCCCGGCTGCCCGTGATGCGCAAAACGGATCTCACCACCATCCAGCAGCAAAGCCCGCCCTTTGGCGGGCTCCTCGGTGTCCCCCTGGGCGAGCTGGAGCGCATCTATGTTTCACCCGGGCCCATTTACGACCCCCAGGGAAAGGGGGAGGACTACTGGCGCTGGCGGGAGGCGCTGGTGGCCGCCGGTTTCGGCCCGGGAGACATTGTGGTGAACACCTTTTCCTACCACCTGACCCCTGCCGCCATGATGTTCGATAGCGCCCTGCGCTCCCTGGGGGCGGTGGTCCTGCCGGCGGGCGTCGGGAACGCGGAGCTGCTGGTGCGCGCCATGCGGGACATCGGCGTTACCGGGTTCGTCGGCGTGCCGAGTTTTCTCTATACGCTGGTTAAAAAGGCCGAGGAACTCGGGTACGATGGCGCGGTGGACCTTAAACTCCGCAAGGCCTTTATAACCGCCGAGAAACTTCCCGAGGAACTGCGGCAGACCCTTGACGAAAGGTACGGCGTGAAGGTATACCAGGGTTATGGGACGGCGGAGGCGGGCTGCGTGGCCTTCGAATGCCCGTGCCGCACGGGGATGCACCTGGCCCGGGACGTGCACGTGGAAATTTGCGCCCCCGATACCGGTACCCCCCTTCCTTACGGAACGCCCGGCGAAGTCGTGGTCACCGTCCTTAACCCGGTTTACCCGCTGGTGCGCTTTGGTACCGGCGACCTGGGCGTTATGACCGGCGCGCCATGCCCCTGCGGCCACACCGGACCGCGCCTGGTGGGTATTTACGGCCGGACGGCAGAAGGGGTTAAGGTACGGGGGCTGTTCATTTACCCCGGCCAGGTCCGGGAACTCGCGGCGCGCCTTGCCGGTGTGGGCCGGTCCCAGGCGGTGGTTACGCGGGACGAGAACTTCAAAGACGTCCTGACCCTGCGGATTGAACCCGCCTCCGGTTGCCAGGTGCCCGACGCCGCCGCAATCGCGCGGCAGGCCAAGGAGTACCTGCGCCTGACGGTGGGCGTGGAAATGGTGCCCCCGGGCACCATAAAAGAAGGGGAACCTACCATCCTCGACCGGAGGAAATGGGACTGAGAACATATGGCCAGGAGAAGCGCGCCGGCGCTTAACAACTGCCGGCGGTGGCGCAGGGTGAACGGGGGCGGTGTTGCTGGTTAACGAGGAACGGCTGCTGGCCACTTTTCTGGAACTCGTGCGCATCGACAGCGTTTCGCGGCGGGAGCGCGCCCTGGTCGACCATCTCGCTCCCATCCTGCGCGGCCTGGGGCTGGAAGTGGAAGAGGATACGGCAGGCGAAGCCTGCGGGGGGACGGCGGGAAACCTCCTGGCGCGGTGGCCCGGGGCCGGTCCGGGCATCCTTTTCTGCGCCCACATGGATACCGTCGAACCCGGCCGGGGTGTGCGGCCGGTGGTCGAAGGCGGTGTGGTGCGGAGCGGGGGCCATACCATCCTGGGGGGCGACGATAAGGCCGGGATTGCCATCCTCGTGGAGGCCGTCCGGGCCCTGCGGGAACGGAACCTGAACGCCGGCGGCCTGGAGCTGGTCCTGACCGTCGGTGAGGAAGTGGGGCTTCTGGGGGCGAAGCACCTGGACTTCAAGAGGCTGCGGGCGCGGATGGGTTTCGTCCTGGACGCTGACGGCGCGCCGGGGCGCATCGTGACGCGGGCTCCCTCCCAGGATAGCATCACCGCCACCGTCATCGGCCGCGCGGCGCACGCAGGCATCGAACCGGAGAAAGGGGTCAACGCCATTTACGCCGCGGCCCTGGGCATCAGCCGGCTGCAACTGGGCCGTATCGACGCGGAGACCACGGCCAATATCGGGGAAATCTCCGGCGGCAAAGCCATTAACATCGTGCCCGATCGGGTGGTCCTGCGCGGCGAGACGCGCAGCCTGAACGACGCCCGGCGGGCCGAGTTGACGGCGGCCATTTGCCGGGAAATCGAAGAAGGCGCCCGGGCCGCTGGGGCGCGGGCCGAGATCCAGGTCGAGCTCCTTTACCCTTCATTTGCGCTCCGGCCGGAGGACCCCGTGGTGCGGGCGGCGGTGCGGGGCGTGACGGCCGCGGGACTGGAGGCGCGGCTCGAGCAGAGCGGCGGGGGCAGCGACGCCAACATCTTCAATGCCCACGGCATACCCACCGTCAATCTCTCCATCGGGATGCAGAAGGTGCACACGACCGGGGAATGCATTGCGGTGGCCGACATGGTGGCCGCCGCACATATGGTGCTGGAGATCATCCGGGGGGAAATAACGTGCGGTTCGTAAAGATGCACGGGCTGGGAAACGATTTTGTTGTCCTGGACGGCTGGCGGGAACCCCTGCCGGAGGCCCCTGGTACCCTGGCGCGGCGGATCTGCGACCGGCACTTCGGCGTGGGCGCAGATGGGCTCGTGCTCATCGGGCCCTCCCGGCAGGCGGATGTCGGGATGCGCATCTTCAACCCCGACGGCTCGGAGGCCGAGATGTGCGGCAACGCCATCCGGTGCGTGGCCCGCTATGTACACGAGAGGGCTTACGTAACGGGCGACCGCATCCGGGTAGAAACGCCGGCCGGGGTTATGGAACCCCGGCTCGTGCTGCGGGGAGGGCGTGTGGCTGCGGTGCGGGTGGATATGGGGAAGCCGCGGCTGGAACGGGGCGAAATTCCCATGGAGGGGCCGCCGGGGCGGGTTGTCGAGGAGCCGCTGGAAGTTGCCGGGTCCACCCTGCGCCTTACGGCGGTTTCCATGGGTAATCCCCACGCCGTCCTGTTCGTTGACGACGTGCAGGAGATCGACCTCCTGGCCCTGGGTCCCGCCCTGGAAAACCACCCGGTTTTTCCCCGGCGCACCAACGTCGAATTCGTGCAGGTGCTTGGCCCCCGGGCCGTCCGCGTGCGCGTATGGGAAAGGGGCGCCGGGGCCACCCTGGCATGCGGTACGGGGGCCTGCGCCGCGGTGGTCGCCGGGGTGATCACAGGACGCACGGCCCGGGAAGTGACGGTGCACCTCCCGGGCGGCGACCTGGAGGTCGCCTGGGCCGCGGACGGCCAGGTTTACCTCACCGGACCGGCCGAGGAGGTCTTCGAAGGGAAGCTGAAGGGTCTTGAAGATAAGCTTTGACGAAAGGCTTTGGGACGACGGCCGTTCAGGCGGAGCAGCAAAAGCCGGCCAGGGACCGGCGGGGCACCGTTCCCGGAGACTCGCGTATAAGGAGGCATCTTAATGCGGTTTGAGGAAGCCCAGCGTATCAAGAACCTGCCGCCGTATCTTTTCGCCCGCATCGAGGAACTGATCGCCCGGAAGAAGGAGGAAGGGGTGGATGTCATCAGCCTGGGGATCGGCGACCCCGACGTGCCGACGCCCGGGCACATCGTGGCCGTCGCCATGCGGGAGGTGCAAAACCCGGCCAACCACCAGTACCCTTCTTCTGCGGGGATGCCTGCCTTCCGGGAGGCCGTCGCCAGGTGGTACGCCCGGCGCTTCGGCGTGTCCCTTGACCCGGCGCGCGAGGTGGTTTCCCTTATCGGGTCCAAGGAGGGCATCGCCCACATTTCCTGGTGTTACCTCAATCCGGGCGATGTGGCCCTGGTGCCCGATCCCGGCTACCCGGTATACGGCCAGGGGGTGATCCTGGCCGGAGGGGAGCCCTATTACATGCCGCTTGATCCCTCCCGGGGCTTCCTGCCCGATCTTGCCGCCATTCCCGCAGACGTTGCCCGCCGGGCACGGCTCATGTTCCTTAATTATCCCAACAACCCCACGGGTGCCGTAGCCGACGCGGCTTTCTTCCGGGAGGTGGTAGCCTTCGCCCGGGAGTACGACATCCTGGTCTGCCACGACGCCGCCTACTCGGAAATCTGCTTCGACGGGTACCGGGCGCCGAGCTTCCTGCAGATGCCGGGGGCGAAGGAGGTCGGCATCGAGTTCCATTCGGTGTCCAAGACTTACAACATGACGGGCTGGCGTATCGGGTGGGTGGCAGGGCTCGCCGAGGCCGTCCAGGCTCTGGGCCGGCTCAAGACCAACATCGACTCCGGGGTTTTCCAGGCGGTGCAGCTGGCGGCGGCGGCGGCCCTGGACGGTCCCGAAGACGCCACGGAGGCCATGTGCCGGCTGTACGCCCGGCGGCGGGACCTGGTGATCGGTACGTTAAACGACCTGGGCTGGCGGTTGTCCCCGCCCAGGGCGACCTTTTACATCTGGCTGCCGGTACCCAAGGGGTACACCGCGGCGACCTTTGCCGAAACGATCCTGGAACGGGCGGCGGTGGTCATCACTCCCGGGACCGGTTACGGTGCCCGGGGAGAGGGTTACTGCCGCATTTCGCTCACCGTGCCCAACGCGCGTCTGGAGGAAGCCATGCACAGGTTGCGGCGGGTTCTGGCGGGAAGAAACTGAAACTTCGGGGAGGTCTTGGGGGAAGAATGAGACTCAGCGAACGCGCGCGCGCCATCAGCCCTTCACCGACGCTGGCGATCGACGCGCGGGCGAAGGAAATGAAGGCCAACGGGGTCCGGGTAATCAATTTTGGCGCGGGGGAGCCGGATTTCGACACGCCCCGGCACATCAAAGAGGCGGCCGTCGCCGCCCTGGCGGCGGGAATGACCAGGTACACGCCGGTCGGCGGGATACGGGAGCTCAAGGAGGCCATCAGCGCCAAGTTCTTAAACGATAACGGTCTCACCTACAGCGCCGAGGAAATCGTGGTTTCGGTGGGCGCCAAGCACTCGCTGTACAACGCCATCCAGGTTCTCTGCGACGTGGGGGACGAGGTTCTTATTCCCTCCCCGTACTGGGTCAGCTATGTCGAGCAGGTAAAGCTGGCGGGGGCGGTGCCGAAGCTGGTGCGTGCCTCCCTGGAAAACGGGTTCAAGCTGCTCCCCGACGAGTTGCGGGCGGCGATCGGACCGCGGACGCGGGTGCTGATCCTCAACACTCCGTGCAACCCCACGGGGGCCGTCTACGGCCGCGAGGAACTGGAGGCCCTGGCGGAAGTGGCGCTGGCCGCCGGCCTGGTTATCATTTCGGACGAGATCTACGAAAAGCTGGTCTACGAAGGCAACCGGCACGTGAGCATTGCTTCCCTGGCGCCGGAGGTCAAGGAACGGACCGTGGTCATCAACGGGGTCTCAAAGGCCTACGCGATGACCGGCTGGCGCATCGGCTACCTGGGGGCGCCGCGGGACGTGGCCCGGGCCATTACCAGGCTGCAGAGCCACAGCACGTCCAATCCCACCTCCATCGCCCAGGCGGCCGCCCTGGCGGCCCTGACCGGTCCCCAGGAACCGGTCCGGGAAATGGTGGCGGCCTTCGCGCGGCGGCGTGCTTATATCCTGGAGCGGCTGCGGGCCCTGCCCGGGGTGGCCTGCCCGACGCCGGAGGGTGCCTTTTACGTTTTCCCCAACTTCAGCGCGTACTGGGGCGGCGCCTACCGGGGAAGACCCGTCAACTCCGGTACGGACCTGGCGCAGCTTCTCCTGGAGGAGGCGCAGGTGGCCGTCGTGCCCGGTGTAGCCTTTGGGGACGACAACTGCCTGCGCCTGTCCTATGCCACTTCCAGGGAGACCATCGGCGAAGGCCTGGACCGGATCGCCGCCGTCCTCGGCGAGATCAGCTAGGAGAGTGTTGCCAGGTACTAACGTCCCGCAAACTAAAAGCGCAGGCGTCAGGACCGTATGTGTTCTCGAAAGCCCGGAGACGTTGACGCTTGTGGAGTGGCGGAGCACGCACTTCCGGGCACGCCTCCCACCGGCCTTTGTGCCTGTACCGTGTTCGCGTTTTTGCGGTTACCGGGCTTCGGCAGGAGCTGCCATCTCGAAGCCGTTCAGGGTTCCCCGGAAGGTAGACCCGACGTGATTTCTCCGCAGAACCCGTCCTCGTGGGCGGGTTCGCATGTTGTGTGCCCTCGCCTGTCGGAAGCCGAACAGGAAATAAGGAAAATGGCGGCATTATCATCCTGGACCGGTCCCGCCACCCGATATCCCCGCCAGGAGTCGAATTTGAGGAATATCAAAAATTTGGCCGTTATGCTAAGATAAAGACAGGAGCAAATACAGAACAAGGGGGGAGAAGGGTCAAAATGAATCTTTTCAGCTCCGAAGAGGTTGCCCTCCTGCGGGTTGCCGGCCAGGTGAGGAAGTATCCCAGAGGACAGATTATCTTTTCGGCCCTCGATGCGGCCGCCTACGTTTACTACATAGAAGCCGGGTGGGTGCGCATCTTCCGGCTCGGCAGCGAGGGGCAAAAGGTAACGGTGGGAAGCCTCCGCGAGCCCGGCCAGATGCTGGGGTTGGCGGAGGCGCTGCGCGGGGAGGTCAGGACCTGTTTTGCGGAGGCCCTTACGGAGGTCTCTCTCTTGAAAATCGCCGTGCCCGCTTTCCGGAGGTTGCTGCTGCAGTATCCCGCGCTGGCCTGCAAGGTGGCGAGCCTTCTTGCGGAAAGGATGCGGGCGGCGGAGGAGATGGTGCACGAGCTGGCCTCGCTGCCGGTGTCCGGCCGCCTGGCCCTTTTTCTCCTCAGGGCCGCGGAGCGCTACGGTGTCCCCAAAAACGGCGCCATTCTTATCGACCTCCGCCTCACCCACGAGGATATGGCCTCGATTATCGGCACCAGCCGTCAGACGGTAACGCAGACCATCAACGCCTTCAAGCGGGAAAAGAGCGTTGCCGTCGCGGGGAGAAAGATCCTGGTCCTCGACCGGGCACGCCTGGCCAGGTGGGCGCAATAGCCGGCCCGGGCAAGGAAACTTGCGCGCGGATTGTCGGCAAGGCGACTTACGGGCGGCGCTTCCTGCGGTAGACTGGAAGCCAAAAAGGCGCGCGCGCCCGGCCGGAGGGTGCGCCGGCGCCGAACGGCAGGGGGTTTTGGCCATGGCGCGTGCGGCAACCCACGCAGCGGAGCCGAGGCGGGCAGAGCATCTTACGGCGGCGGCCAGGGCGTTGCCCGGTCTTCTACTTGTGCTTGTCCTGGCCGTGGTGGCCAGGTATGCCGACGGGTGGTTGAAAGCCAACTACGGCGCGGTACAGGAGATCCTGCACCTTAACTACGTTATTCTGGCCATCGTCGCCGGGATGCTGGTACGCAATACGGTCGGGGTGCCGGCGTGGTGCGAAGAGGGGCTGAAGTACGCCACGGTTTTCACCAAGGTGGGTATCGTGCTCATGGGCACGAAGTACACCCTCGCCTCCCTGGGCCAGGTAGGGCTGGTGAGCATGCTCTTCATCGGTATTTTTCTGTTTGGTACGGTGGGGCTCGTCTACTGCCTGGCACGGTGGTTCCGCGCCACCGACTCCCTCACCGCCTGTCTCGCCACCGGTCTTTCCATTTGCGGCGTGTCGGCCATCGTCGCTACAGGCCCGGCCGTCAGGGCCAAATATGAGGAGCTTACCTACGCCATTGCCACCATCCTGATTTTCGGCCTGGGGGCGCTCTTCACTTTCCCCTTCATCGGTAAGTTCCTTGGCCTCACCCAGGCAGAGTTCGGCGCCTGGGTGGGGGTGGGTATCGTCAACTCGGCCCAGGTGCTCGCCGCCGGCTTCGCCTACGGCGAGGAGGCCGGTGTCGTGGCCGGCATCTATAACCTGGGGCGCGTCCTCCTGCTGCCCTTCGTCGTGCTGGCCGCGGTCCTGATCACCCTGGGGCGCCAGTCGGCCGCCGCCCGGGAGGAGGGGCGGGAAATCAACAAGTGGCGCTTTATACGGGAGAAGTTCCCGGTCTTCATCCTGGCTTTTCTCCTGGCCGTCTTTCTGAACACGGCCGGGCTTTTCACCAGGGCGGAACTGGCCCTGACCAACCAGATGATGGTGTGGGCCTTTGCCCTGGGCTTTGCCAGCATCGGGCTGACAACGAGACTCGGGGACCTGCGGGCGGCGGGTAAGGATGGGTTGCTCCTCGGCTTTATTGTGGGCGCGCTCAAGGCGGCGCTGGCCCTGCTGGTAGTCAAGTACGTCCTGTAAAGGAAGCCGGATGCCGGCGGTCGGACGCCTACGGCCGGTGCTGTTCCGGCGGGGCGCCGCGCCGGAGGGTGCGTTCCCGGCCGGCTAAAGGCCGCGGCAGCGCCGGGACCGGGAGGTTTGGCAACGTTCCGGAAGGGGGGAGAAGCGATGGCGGTAGAGAGGGAAGCACCGGGGCAGGCCGCAAAAAAGTCCCGCGGCCGGGTGCACTATCAGGATTACCTGGTTATCGCCCTGGGCCTGCTCGGCCTGGTTGTGGCGAAGCTGCTGGCCTGATGGGCGCGGCGGAAGGCAGGATGCTGATCGTGGTGCGGAGGTCCGTGCGGACGGAAACGGCGAACGCGGTACGGAGACTGGCTGCGTGCCTGGGGACCGGACTCACGGTCCTTTATTTTCCGGGCGCCGACCTGGCGCACTACGGTTTGGCCGATACCCTGGCCCCCGCGGGGGCAAAGGCCGAGTTCGTGGCCTACGTGCGCGCCGGCGCCCTGGAGGAGTTTACCCGGGTAAGGGAGGTCTTCGACGCAGCCGGTGCCGGGGCGGAGGACATAGAGTGGAAGCTGGGGGAAGGGGCGCCGGTGGCAAAGGTCGCGGCGGAGGTCGCCGCGGGCGGTTATACGGCGGTGGTCCTGTGCGGCGGCGCGGGGCGGAAAGCCCGGCGGGGCGGATTTACCGGAGGCGAAGTCACCGCCCTGGCCCGGCGGCTCGCCTGCCCCCTTATATGCCTTCCTTAGAGAGAACCGCACGGGCACGCACCGTCCCGCAGCGGAGGCAAGGTCAGGAGGTGCTGCCGGGTGGAGAGACTGAAGGTCCTCTTGCACGTTAACGAGGCGTCCAGGTGGCCGGTACTCCTCATTAATGCCGGGAACCTGGTGAACGACGTGGGTCCGGAAAAGGTTGCGATCGAGGTTGTGGCCAACGGGGAGGCCGTTACCGTTTTCGCGAACGGTTTCGGGCAGGGATCGGCGCTGAGGGAAATGGAACGGCTGGCCGGGGTGGGCGTCGACTTCGTCCTTTGCCGCAACGCCCTGGCAATGCATTCCGTGCCCGGGCATCGCCTCCCTTCCTTTGTGCGTATCGTTCCGGCGGGTATAACGGAGATCATCAGGAAACAGCTTCAGGGCTACGCCTACGTCAAGCCGTGAAAAGACGGGTCCGGAACCGGCACGTCAAACGTAACCGCGTGGTGCGGAAGCAGCAGCCTCTTCCTGGCGGAAGGGGCAGTTTGTTTTTTTTCCGGGGAGGAATGGCGCCGGAAGAGGACGAAAAGAATTAAATACGGCGTTTAGCGCCGTAGAAGGCGACAGGTGGTGGTGGTTTGCTGAGGAGCATGACGGGATACGGCCGGGGGGAAGCCCTGGCCGGCGGGCGCAGGTTCACGGTTGAGGTCAGGGCCCTCAACCACAGGTTCTGCGAGATCAACATCCGCCTTCCACGGTACCTCCTGGCCTTAGAGGAACGCATGCGCCGGCTTGTGGCGGCGCATATAGCCAGGGGGCGTGTTGACGTTTATTTGAGCGTAGAAGAGGGAGAAAGCAACTTAAACGCGGTAAAAGTTGACAAGGGACTGGCCTTGGCATATTATAAGGCATTGGAAGAACTTAAAAGCGTCCTGGGTCTTCAGGACGCGGTGAAGCTGGAACATCTTGTCGGGTTACCGCAGTTGATAGTTACGGATCCCTCCCCGGCAGAGGCCGAAGCGTGGTGGCCGGCCGTCGCGGAGGCCCTTGAGGCGGCGCTGGCGGCCCTTGCGGCGGCGCGGGAGGCGGAAGGTCAGGCCCTGGGCCGCGACCTGGCGGCGCGCCTGGCGCGTATGGAAGAGATCGTTGCGAGGGTCGGGCAGCGGGCGCCGGAGGTGCCGGTAGCGTACCGGCGGCGCCTGTCTGAGCGGGTGGCGGAACTGGGCGGGGGGGTAGTTGATCCCGTACGCCTGGCACAGGAGGTAGCCCTCCTTGCCGAACGCGCCGATATTACCGAGGAACTGGTGCGCCTGCGCAGTCACCTGGCGCGGGCCAGGGAGTGCCTTGAGGGCGAGGGGCCGGTCGGCCGCAGGCTGGATTTCCTGGCCCAGGAAATGTTCCGGGAGATCAATACGGCGGGCGCCAAGGCCCAGGACGAGGTCATTGCCGGCCTGGTCGTCGAGTTTAAAACCGAACTTGAAAAAGTACGGGAACAGATGCAAAATATCGAATAACTAAGGAGGGGTCCCTGTGGATATCAAGCTCATTAACATCGGCTTCGGAAACATCGTTTCGGCAAACCGGATCGTAGCCATTGTGAGTCCCGAGTCGGCGCCGATCAAGCGTATCATCACCGAGGCGCGGGACCGGGGCATGCTGGTGGATGCCACTTATGGCCGCCGGACCCGGGCCGTAATCATTACCGACTCGGACCACGTCATCCTCTCGGCCGTGCAGCCCGAAACGGTGGCGCACCGCCTTACCGCCAAGACGGTTGAGGCACAGGCGGAGGAGAGTTGAACGCGCCGTAAACATGCAGGGGCTCCTGGTTGTGCTTTCGGGCCCCTCCGGGGTCGGCAAAGGCACTATAACGGCGGCGCTTTTGCGCCGGCTGCCGGAACTGCACCTCTCCGTTTCCGTTACCACCCGCCTCCCGCGTCCGGGCGAAAAAGGCGGGGTCGATTACTTTTTTGTTTCTGAGGAGGAATTCGCCGGGATGGTAGCGGCCGGCGAATTACTGGAGTGGGCAGAGGTGCACGGCGCGCATTACGGCACACCGCGCCGCCCGGTGCTCGAGGCGCTGCGCCGCGGCGAGGACGTTCTCCTGGAAATCGACGTCCAGGGCGGTCTCACGGTGAAGCGGAATTTCCCGGACGCCGTTCTTATCTTTGTTCTCCCGCCTTCCATGGAGGAACTGCGGCGGCGGCTGGTATGCCGCGGCAAGGACGGGCCGGCGGCCATCGAAAAGCGGCTGGCGGCGGCGCGGCGGGAGATGCAACGGGTGCCGGACTACGATTTCGTGGTTATCAACGACAGGCTGGAGAGAGTGGTTGATGAAATATGGTCGATAATGGCGGCGGAAAAATGCCGGCAACGGAAGAACGGTTAACCAGGTTGTACTTTGCAGGGAACTTGGAGGGGGTTGGGGTGCCCATCAACGATCCATCTCTGGATGAGCTTTTGGACAAAGCCGACAGCCGCTACGCCCTGGTGGTTATGGCGGCGAGAAGGGCACGTATGCTGACAGATAAAGGCAACCTGGGCGTTATCCAGAGGAGCGAAAAGCCCGTCTCAACGGCGCTGCGGGAGATCGCCCAGGGGAAAATTCGCGCGCGGCGGCCGTCGGCGCCGGGCAGGCAATAGGATGGCGGGGGAAGGGCCGGTGCTGGGCGGAAGGCGTATTATACAGGGAGTCACCGGCGGCATCGCCGCCTACAAGGCGGCGGAGCTTACCTCGCGCCTGAGGGCGGCGGGCGCAGAGGTGCAGGTGGTAATGACGCGGAGCGCACGGCAATTTGTCGCCCCCCTTACCCTGGCGGCACTGTCGGGCAACCGGGTCCATACCGCCCTTTTCAACGACGAGGCCGGCATCAAGCACGTAGCCCTGGCCTCCTGGGGTGAGCTGCTCCTGGTGGCGCCGGCCACGGCAAATATCATCGGCAAGGCGGCGGCCGGTATTGCCGACGACCTGCTTTCCACCCTGTTCCTGTGTTTTGCCGGTCCGGTGGTTTTCTGCCCGGCCATGAATTCCAGGATGTACAGCCACCCGGCGGTGCAGGACAACATGGCGACCCTGGAGCGGCGCGGCTGCTTTTTCGTTACCCCGGAAACCGGCCGCCTGGCGTGCGGGGAAGAGGGGCCCGGGCGGCTGGCCGCGGTAGAGACCATCCTGGAGCGGGTCACGGAGATTCTGACCCGGAAAAAGGATCTGGCGGGGATGTGCGTGCTGGTGACCGCGGGGCCGACCCGTGAACGTCTCGACCCGGTCCGTTACCTTAGCAACCGCAGTTCGGGCAAAATGGGGTATGCGGTAGCAAGGGCAGCCCGGGACAGGGGTGCCCAAGTTGTTTTAATAACCGGCCCCACGGCCCTTCCGACGCCCGCCGGTATCGAGGTTATAGCCGTGGAGACCGCGGAGGAAATGTGCCGGGCGGTGTTGGCCCGCTTCCCGGCGTGCGACGCGCTGGTCATGGCGGCGGCCGTGGCGGACTTTCGCCCCGCGCAGGAGAAAGACCAAAAAATCAAGAAGGGGGAACGCCTGGTACTCGAGCTTGTGCCGACCACCGATATTCTGGCCGCGGTCGGCGCGCTGCGCAAACGCCAGGTGATTGTGGGTTTCGCCGCCGAGACGGAGTGTGTGGCCGCGTACGGGGTGGCCAAGGCCCGCGCCAAGGGGTGCGACCTGGTCGTGGCCAACGACGTAACGGTGCCCGGGGCCGGGTTCGACAGCGATACCAACCAGGTGCTTTTCGCCTATCCCGACGGCCGTACGGAGGCATTGCCCCTGATGGATAAACTGGCGCTGGCCCACCGTATTCTGGATGAGGTCAGGAGGCTCAGGGGTTGAGAGATGTCTGAACCCTGCTGCGCCGAGGTAATTGTGGAACTGCCCGTCGCCCGCACGGATCAGGTTTACCACTACACCGTACCTCCTTCCCTGCGCCAGCTCGTAAAAACGGGCATCCGGGTACAGGTGCCCTTTGGGCCGCGGCGTCTGCCGGGATACGTGGTGGGGTTTTCGCCCCCTCCCCCGGGGATCGTCCTGAAGGAGATCCTCGGCGTGCTGGACGCCGTGCCGGCCTTCACGGAGGAGCTTTACCGCCTGGCCCGGTGGCTTGGGGAGCGGTATCTTTGCACGACGTGGGAGGCGCTGCAGTGTATTGCCGCTCCGCGGCGTGCCGCCCGCGAGCGCGAAACGGTGGTGCTGGCGGCGGTCGGTGCCGCGGAGGAGGCGGCGCGGGTCCTCGGACGGGCGCCCAAGCAGGCGCGTGCCTGGGAGGCCGCCCGCGCGGAACCGGGGCTTACGCGCGCCCAGCTCGCGGCGCGGGCCGGGGTCTCCTCCGGGGTAGTCGACGCGCTCCTCAGGCGCGGTCTGCTGGTGCCGGTGAAGCAGGCGCTGCGGCGGGATCCGTATCCCGGTCGCGCCACCGGCCGGCCCGCCGCCGGGCCGCGGCTTACCGCGGCCCAGGCCCACGCCGTACGGGAAATCGCCCAGGCCGTCGCGGCCCGGCGGCAGGAGATATTCCTCCTCTGGGGGGTTACGGGCAGCGGCAAAACCGAAGTTTACCTGCACGGCATCGCCCGCGCCCTGGCCCGCGGGCGGCAGGCCGTCGTTACCGTACCGGAAATCGCCCTTACCGCGGAACTGGTGGAGGTTTTCAAGAGGCGTTTCGGGGAGCAGGTGGCGGTGCTCCATTCGCGGCTGGGCAGCGGGGAACGGCACGATGAGTGGCAGCGGGTGGCGGACGGCAGGGCGACGGTGGTCCTGGGGGCGCGTTCGGCCGTCTTCGCTCCGGTTGCCGACCTGGGGCTGGTGGTGGTTGACGAGGAGCACGAGTCCTCGTACAAGCAGGAGGAAGACCCGAAGTACCATACCCGCGAGGTGGCCCTGGCGCGTGCGAAGCTGGCGGGGGCGCCTGTGGTTCTCGGCTCGGCCACCCCGTCCCTGGAAAGTTTTGCGCGCGCTGTGGCCGCCAGGTCGTACCGCCTCCTTACCCTGCCGCACCGCATCGACGGCCGGCCTCTGCCGGAGGTGGACATCGTCGACCTGCGCAAAGAGCACCGGGCCGGCAACCCGCACGTGCTGAGCCGCCGCCTGCAGGCCGCCATCCGTGAGCGCCTTGCGCGGCGGGAGCAGGTTATCCTGTTCTTGAACCGCCGTGGTTTTGCCACCGTAATTCTCTGCCGGGAATGCGGCCTTGTTCTCGAATGCCCGCACTGCGCCATCACCCTTACTTACCACCGGGGAGGAACCGTCCGCTGCCACTACTGCAACTACCAGGCGCGGGTGCCGCAGGTTTGTCCCGCCTGCGGCAGCGCCGAACTGCGCCATTTCGGCACGGGCACGCAGCGGGTGGAGGAAGAGGTAAGGCGTCTCTTCCCGGAGGCCGGTGTTGTACGGGTGGACGCGGACACGGCAACGCGGCGGCGGGCGCTGGAGCACCTGCTCGGGGCATTCCGCGCCCAACAGGCAAACATCATGGTCGGGACGCAAATGATCGCCAAGGGGTTGAACCTGCCCCAGGTAACCCTGGTGGGGGTGGTTTGTGCCGACACCACCCTTTTCCTGCCCGACTTCCGGGCGGCGGAGCGGACCTTCCAGTTGCTGACCCAGGTAGCCGGCCGTGCCGGGCGGGGAGACGTACCCGGCGAGGTGCTCATCCAGACCCATGTCCCGGAGCACTACAGTATCGCCGCGGCGCGGCAGCACGACTACGAGGCGTTCTTTACAAAGGAAATCGCCCTGCGGCGCCGGCTGGGCTACCCTCCTTTTGCCGCCCTGGCGCGCATAATATTTAAGGGGGCTCTCCCGGGCGAGGTGCGGGAGGCGGCCGAAAACTTCAAAAGGTTCCTGGCGGGTGCGGCCGCCGTCGAGATACTGGGCCCTGCCCCCGCGCCGGTGGCCAGGATAAAGGACCAATTTCGCTGGCAGCTTGTGCTGAAGAGCAACCGCGCCGGCGTGCTGGGAGAGGTCTGCCGGCAGGGATATGCGGAGTTTGCGCGAACCTTTAGAAAACGGGTAACGGTAAGTATAGATATGGACCCGCAGCGCATGTTTTAGGG
>JBFMHQ010000009.1:0-49547 GCA_040751815.1 Bacillota bacterium
CCCGCGCCAGGCTCGAGACGATGAAATCTTCGCCCAGAAGCGATACCAGGCTTAACCCCGCCGTCGAAGCCGCGCACAACTGGATGAATTCGCGCCGCGTAAGGGTCCGCACCATTCTTCCCTCCCTTCGCCTCTTTATGACAGGGGCTCGTTTTAAAAAAAGAATAAAGGGAGACGGCCGGGACGGCCGGAAGATGCCGGGCCGCGCCCGGCCATCTCCCTGAGGGTGGGGCAATGGGATTACGGCATTATTCGTAGTACTCGATGGTCACCGTCTTGGTGTTCGGCTCCCAGCTCACCGTGGCCCCGAAGGCCTCGGCCACCCAGCGGTACGGCAGCATGGTCCGTCCGGGCGGCACCAGTTCCGGCGGCGCATCGATCTGGACGGCCATGTTGTTGATGTACATAATGCGGCTGCCGATGGTCATCCGGATTGTGGTCCCGTTCTTGGAAAGGGTGGCCGTCTTCGTCGCCTGGTTCCAGACGATGTTCTCCGGCATAATGCCGAGGCTGTAGCCGACAAACCGGGCCGGCAGGAAGCACCGGTCGTACTTGATGTAGGGCGCCACATCCATGGCGGCAACCCGGCCGTTCATCGTGTAGGTCTTCTCGCCTACGCGGAAGGTGACGACGACCTTCTTCTTGCCCGCCGGCGCCGCTCCGACCGAACCCAGGGTCTTGCCGACACCGCCAACCACCCCGTCGAGGGTCTTCCCAAGGCCTCCGAGGATGCCGCTCAGGGCATCGCCGAGGGTACCCACGAGGTCGCCAGTAACGCCGCCGACGCCGGTAACCAGATCGCCCACCGAACCGGTCAGGCCCGTCACCAGATCGTCGGCCGCGCCGGTAGTGGTGTCCAAAGTATCGCCGAGGGCGCTGGTCGTCGTCTCAAGCAGGTCGCCCACACCAGTCAGAAGGCCGCCTACCCCGCCAAGAACGCCGCCCAGAAGGTCGTCAAGCGCAAGGTCGATACCTGCCGACGCTTCGGCCGCAAAGGCCGGCCCGACCGGCAGCCAGAGCGCCGCCAGCAGGGCGAGAACAAGAATAAGGGACACCGTCTTCCTTCTCGACTTCATTATGCAGCTCACTCCTTCCGGTTATTTTCCTTAACCAAGGGCCAGCAGGCCGCCGGCGAGGCCGGTCACGGTCTTAACTACAGGATCCAGCACACCCGCCAGAATGGTATCCACCTGGCAAACAACGTCGCCCACACCGCAGACAACACCGCCTACGGCGCCAAGGACGCCGCCCAGCAGGCCCGTCACCGCGCCGACGAGGCCGCCTACCGTACCTCCGATGGCGCCGAGGTCCAGAAGCGCGCCCGCGGCTCCGGCGGTGCTACCGAGCAAGCCGCCGGTGGTGCTGCCCAGGCCGGCCAGCGTCTCGCCAAGCCCGGTTACCACTTCGCCTACGGTCTTCACCAGGCCGCCGGCTGTATCGGTAAGACCACCGACAACCCCCACCGCTGTGCCGAGCAGATCCTCCGTCAGACCCAGGGCCACGCCGGTAACGTCACCTACCGGGCCGGTGACGCCGCCCAGAAGCCCTCCGGCGCCGCCGAGAAGCCCGCCGGCCGTACCGGTAAGGGTACCCACCAGGCTTCCGACCGTGCTGCCGAGGGTGCCGACGAGGGAGCCAACCGTATCGGTCAGGCCGCCGACCACGCCGACGGCAACGTTGCCGACCTGGCCGACGAGGTCGCCGGTCGTCCCGACAACCTGGCCCACGGTGCCCGTCAGGCCGCTGACAACGTCGCCGACGGTAGCCGTCAGCCCGGTAACCAGACCGCCCGCGGCACCGGTAATACCTCCCACGAGGCTGCCAACGCCTTCGACCAGGGAACCGACGGTGCCGACGACGCCGCCGAGGGGACCGGCCGCATTACCGGTCTGCCCGAGAGCACCGCCCAGCCCAACGGCGACTCCCTCGACCACGTCCCCAACCGTGCTCACAAGGCCGCCGGCCGTGGCGCCAAGCCCGGTGACCAGCTCATCCGCCGTCGTCCCCAGGGTGCCCACGAGTTCGCCGGCCGTATCCGTTAGCCCGCCGACCACGCCGACCGCCGCTGTTCCGACTTCCGCCGTGACCCCGCCAACCTCTTTTACAAGGTTGCCGGCAACACCGGTGAGGTCGGTAACCAGATCGCCCGTGGTCTCACCAAGGGTGCCGACCAGTTCGCCCACCGTACCTACGAGGCCGCCAACCAGGGGGTCCACCGTCACCGCCGGCGCCGCGTCTTCCGCCGCCGCCACGCCTGCGCCGCCAAGGCTCAGGCAGAGGAGTGCCGCCAGCACCAGCAGGACGTAAAGGATATGCCTGCGCAAGTTAATTCCCTCCTTAAATTTCAACTTGGCATGGCCAACCTTGCTAATTTAGAGAGAGCCTTGACCAGGGCCGACAGCCGAACCCTCCTTTCTTATGCCCCGGCACGATTTCTCGGACGCCCTGGCCAAGGCGGTACTCCGCATTCCGACAACCGGAGTTGTGCGGTACCACCTCCCCCGGCCCGTCACCGGGCAAAGTTTCATCATGCACATGGCTGCCGCGGCTTTTCCACCATGCACTCGCCCCAGAAAGTCCCTGGGTGGCAAGCACGCCGGCCCGGCGTGGGCGGACGCAGAGCGCCCCCTTGGCCGGCGGCTACGCGGACAAAGCGATCCTTAGCAGACGGAACTACCGTCCGCACAAGCCGCCGGCCACCCCGGCCCGTTGCCACGCCGCTATCGCTCCTGCCACGCCCGGCGGGCCACGTAGAAGGACCTGCACCGGCGACCGGCCGTTCGGGAGGAGAAGGGATGGGAAGCACCCTCCCAGAGGCACGTGGGGAACAAAAGGAGGCGATTGTTCCCCACCGCGCCTAAAGGTTACCGAACGGCGGGTGGCCACCCAGGGAAACCTTATGCTGCTGTACGAAACGCGTTACGGGAAACTGAAGAAGGGCAGACTTATCCCGGAGGCGAGAATACGCTAATAAAGGGTGGTAAACGCAGTGGATCGTGTGTTTCGGTAACAACCCCGTTGAGGGGTAGATGTACCGGCGTCAGAAGGGTATCCAGCACACCGGCCTGGTCGGCGCCGTTGCCGCTACCGGAGTTCACCGTGCTGCCCATACCACCTGCGGTAGCCGCGACGCTTCTCGCGGCCACGTTGAGCCCGGCTAGTAAAATGCCGGTCGGGTCATCAAGCAGGGGTTGCCGGTCTTCGTGGTGGGGCGCACTCCCCTGGCCGGACCGGGAGGCCTGGGAGATGACGCTCCCGGCCTTTGTTTCCTGCGCTCCGCCGCCGGCGGACACATTTTTTTCAGCCGGTTCGCCCGGCAGGGAAATAGAAGAGACCACGGTCGCTCTCAGGGCGTCCGCCACGTCCTGCGCGAACAGTTCCGCGGCGCCGCCTACCTGCGAGGCAGTTCCGTCCTTGCTTGAAAGGGAACCAAGGGCCGTACCCAGCCCGTTTGCCAGGCTGTCAACGGTGGCCAGCAGGCCGTTTGCCAGGCCGTCGACGAGGGAGACAACCCCGTTGAGCACCTGACCCAGACCGTTCCCAAGCTCCTGTCCGGTTTGCAGGGCCTTATCCCTGGCAATCTCCTTCCCGCCCCCGGCACCTTCAGGATGCAGGCCTTCCACCAGCAGGGCAGTGGCAACATCCCTGGCGAGAGCATCGACGTCGTTTGCCCGGGCGGGCGGCGTCCACGCGAAGGCAAAAAGAAGGAAAAAGGCGGCAAGGGCAAAAACTACCCCTCCCGGCTGTGCCGACTTCCAGGCGGGCCAGCGGTTGCAGTTGTGGCGGTCGTCCCCGCGCATAACCCCTCTCCCGCTCAAAATATTGCGTAAATATACACTACCACAAGCTGTGTTGCCTGTCAACCACATGTAAACCAGGAACTATTTGTCGAATTATGTCGGGGGGCAATAGTATGGGGAACCGGCCGCGTACCGGACGTCGGGCCGGCCCCCCTTCCCCTTTAGAGATAATACTCGATAGTTACCGTTCTGGTGCCCGGTTCCCAGTTCACCGTGGCCCCGAAGGGCTCGGCAACCCACCGGTAGGGCAGCATCACCCGCCCGGGACGCACCAGTTCCGGCGCAACATCGATGGTGACAGGCTTATCGTTAACGTAAATGGTTTGACTCCCAACGGTCACGCGCACCGTAGTCTTCGTCCCGGACAGGGTGGCCGTCCTGGTACTCTGGTCCCAGTGAATGTCACCGGGCTTGAGGCCAAGGGTGTACGCAACGTACCGCGCGGGCAGGAAGCAGCGGTTGGCCTTAATGTACGGCGCCACATCCATCCGCCCCACGGCCTTGCCGTTAATATACAGTACGGAATCCCCCACCCGGAAGGTTACGGTGATCTTTACCTTCTGGTCGGGAAGCACGGGCGGCAGCGGTACTACAGTGCCCCCCGTACCCGGCACCGGCGGCAAAGCATCACCCGGGCCATCCGGGAGTAAAGCGCCGGTATCCGGAAGGGTGCTCACGACGTCGGTAACCGTATCGCCCAGGTTATCCAGCATGCCGCCGACCGTTCCGGTCAATCCGTCCACCAGGCCGGTCGTTGCCTCACCGATGGCGGTAACCACGTCTCCGGTAGTCTCCAGTACACCGGCCACGCCCTCGGTAAGGCCGGCAACGGCATCGCCTGCGGCGTTCGTAACACCCCCTAGCAGGGCCGCCGTGCCGCCGGTCAGGCCATCCACAGCTGCACCGGTGGTTTCAAGGAGTGTCTCCACGGAATCCAGGGCCGCACCCACCGGGTTATCCCCGGGCACAATCGCGCCCAGGGCTTCGCCGGTAACGGTCGTAAGGTCCGCAGCTACCTTGCCGGCCACGCCGACCACCGTTCCGGCAACGGTGCCCACTTCCTGCACCAGGTTCCCTGTAACCGCGCCAAGATCGCCCACAAGTCCGCCGGCCACGCCTATAACCTTCTGCACGGCACCCAGGCCAACGTCGCCGGCTTCCGCCACAAGATCGCCCGCATCTTCAACCACGCCGCCAACCACACCGGTCAGGTTACGCAGCAAGCCGCCGAGGTCAAGCGGCCCCGCAACGGCCGATCCCGCACCGCCGAAGGAGAGGCAAACCAGAAGCACCGTGGCCATAAGCATCCGGAAGAACCTTTTCCGCATTTTTCAATAACCTCCCGTTGGGTTTTCATTAAACAACCAACCTTGTACCCGTTGCCGGCGGCGCCTGCGCCGGGCAATAAGATAACCCTCGTACCCCGCCGCAGTTTTTCGCTGCCGGCTACGTTGTGTTAATGGCTTCCCTACCCACCGGGCGTGGCCGCTGCCCCAGCCCGCCTGCGCAAGCCGTTTTACGGCCGCGGTCGCACGGGCCGCGCCTGCCGGGTCCTCCGGGCGGCGCGATCATCACACCACCGGGTGATACCCGGCTCACCGGGGCCTTATCGCGGTGCCCCGGCCGGGGCCGGCAACCGCCTTTGGGTTCAAGGCCCGACCCCGGATACCGCCGGCATAACGCGCCCGCCGTTTCCGGTACGGGAGCGCCGGCCACGCGACGGCATATACCCCGCCCACGCCCGCCCAGACGGGTGCCGGGGACGAGGGTTATACCCGGCGGGCCGCCTGGAGACCCGCGCCCGGTGACGTACGGCAAAAGCCTATTTACTTACGCACAAAGATGCCCGGGAACCGCGAAGACACTCATCCTGGAGGTGAGAAAAGGGAAACGAAGGGTGGTAAACGGGACGGATCGGGGGTCTCGGTAACCGTCCCGCTCAGGGGGAGTTGCCCAAGGGAAAAGTTGCCCGTAAGAACGGCCGCCGGCCCGGAACCGGTAGTGCCGCCATTACTGCCAGCGGCACCGGGGCCGGCAGAGCCCGCAGCGCCGGTGTTCAAAGCCACAAAGATATCCATATCCGTCGCCGTCGTGCCATTTGGTACGCCGCCATCACCGGACCCGGAGGTTCCGGCGTTATCTCCACCTGTGGCAGCTATGGCACCACCCGGGGCAGGTTGCGACCAGCCGGAGACGCCATTCTCACCGGTAGAAGGTTGCGCCCCATGGGTGGCCCCGAGGTGCGTCGGGCCCGCGAAGCCGCCACCCGGACCGCCGACCGGGGTCGAGGAAAACGATGGTTCCTCTGACGGTGCAGGTGCATCGGTATCCGGAGGCGTAGCGTCGCCCCCGGGAGGCAGTTCCGGATTTTCCGGCTGCTCATCAACGGCAGGAGGCATCTGGCCCGGCTCTCCGCCGGAAGGCGGGTTTCCGTCACCGGCGTCCGGCACTGTGCCAGGCGCGCCGGTAACGTCTTCGACCACGTCACCCACCCCGCCCACGACGTCGCCCACCGTTTCGCCTACCGAACCGACGAGGTCGCCCACGGCACCCCCGACCGTGCCGATGAGTTCCCCCGTAGTTTCCGTAAGGCCGCCCACGGTATCCCCAAGGGTGGCCGTCAGGTTGCCAACCAGTTCCCCGGCGGTGTCGGTCAGGCCCGCGGCCACGTTGCCGACGGTGCCAACTAAGGAGCCTACCGTCCCCACCAGCGCACCGATAGGACCGCCCAAGGCGTCTCCCGCCCCGGAAAGGACCTGGTCGAGGGTGCCGGTAACGCCCTCAAGCACGTCGCCCACGGCGGGCAGGGCGCCCCCTACAACCTGGCCCGCCCCGGCCACTACACCACCCAAAGCGCCGCCGAGATCCCCGACGAGATCGCCGGTGGTTTCAAGAAGCCCCCCGGTTACATCGCCCAGGCCCCCGGTAAGGTCAACAACCAGGCCGTCCACGGTATCCGTCACGCCACATATAAGACCTCCGACGGTACCGGTTACCGGTTGCAGCGGGCCCGTCAGGGGCGCCGCAACGTCTTCAAGAACGGTCCCCACCGCTTCCGTTACACCGCCGAGGCCGTTGCCGACACCCCCCACCTCCGCCACGGTGGAGGTCACCGCCCCAGTCACGTCCCCGGCCAGACGGCAAACGGCGTTCACGGTGTCATTCACGGCGTTTGCAACTCCCCCGATAACGCCGCCGACACCGGAAACCGCCTGAGCTATACCTTGCGCGACCGGCCCGGCGGGTGCGCCGCCGTCACCGCCGCCGGTACGCGTTTCGACCGTAATAACGTCGGCCACATTTGCTTTGAGGCCCTGGGACCCGAGATCAACCGCCACGGCCCCGCCGGCAAGGCTCGCCTGAACTCCGCCGGCGCTAACCTCCGCCGTTACAGCACCCGCGACGCCGGCCCTCACACCCTGCTGCCCGGCCTCGACCTCAACGGCCCCGCCGGCCGCGCCGACGGCCACACCGCCGGCACCCACTTCTGCCGATACCAGACCGTCGCCGACATTCACAGAGAGGCCCCTATTAAGGTCGACCTTCACAATACCCAGGTCAAGGCCGAAAGCCGCGGCCGGTGACGGGGACAATACCAAACCGGCAAAAACGGCCAGGGCACAAAATGCCCCGCCCGCCAGAAGCTTCCACCAAGAACGTCCCCTTCCTGCCCGCCTGGGCAAGCTAAAACCATCCACCGGCCATTACCTACCTCTCCCCGGTCAGGAGGTAACCCAGCGGGGACAATAAACTGAAAACTCAACATCCATATAACATCACAGTCGGGTTTTGTCAATAATGTTTCATGCTGCATGATTTGACAACTTTTGTCGAATCATGTTTATTACCGTCATCTGTACTACAAGGCACACCTCCTTGACGAAGGCCCACATACGCCGCTTTACAGAACATTAACACAGAACCGGGGATCCGACATCCGCCGGAGGTCCCCTGTTAAAACGGTACCGGCGTCCTCCCCCCGGGACACTCATCCCGCATCCGGAGGTGGAGGCGCCCGGTGGCCCGGCGCACAACCGGCACGGCGTCCCGGCCCGGCACATATTACCGGCCCGGCACATATTATATTGCCAGTACTACCTAAACAAGGGAGGAATGCGCAGTGCCCGGAGAAAAACAGGAGGGCCGGGAACAGGAGGAAGCCAAGGCCCAGTTCTTTACCGGCGTGCCGCCCCTTGAGCTGGCCACCGCCTATATTCCACCCCAGACGCTCGACCGCACGTACTCGCCGGCCGAGGGGTTGACCAGGGGCACCCTTTTCCCCGAACTGTACCGTCCCTACCCTTACTCCCTGGCGAGGTGAAACCATGGAGGACATCCGGCTGCAGGAAAGGGTCAGATTGCTCCGTGCCATCCAGGAGCTGGAGTTTGCCGCGGTAGAATGGAACCTTTTTCTGGACACCCATCCGGACAACCGGGAGGCTCTGGAGGCTTACAACGCCACGGTAGCCCGCCTGAACGAGCTCAAACGCGAGTACGAGGCGGCCTACGGCCCGCTGGTCCATTTCGGCCTCTCACCCAGCGCCTACCCCTGGCGGTGGACGGATGGTCCGTGGCCGTGGGAGATCGAGTATTAAGGAGTGTTTACCATGTGGCTCTACGAAAAGAAACTCCAGTACCCCGTTCGCGTCTCGAAACCCGACGTACGCATGGCCAAATACCTGATGACCCAGTACGGCGGCCCCGACGGGGAACTGTCCGCCGCCCTCCGGTACCTCAACCAGCGTTACACCATGCCCACCGACCGGGCTAAGGGAGTGCTTACGGACATCGGCACCGAGGAGCTGGCCCACCTGGAAATGATCGCGACGATGGTTTACAAGCTCCTCAAAGGTGTGCCCGCAGAGGAACTCCGACGGCACGACCTGGGGACCCACTACGCGATGCACGACAGCGCCCTGTTTCTGACCGACGCCAGCGGCGTGCCGTGGACCGCCGCCTACATCCAGGCTCACGGCGACCCGGTGGCCGATCTGCACGAGGACCTGGCCGCCGAGCAAAAAGCCCGCGCCACGTACGAGCACCTCATCCGCCTGACGGACGACCCGGACTTAAAGGACGGGTTGCGGTTTCTCAGGGAAAGAGAAATAGTGCACTTTCAGAGGTTCGGCGAGACGCTGGACCACGTGCACGGGTATCTTACGAGCAAGAAGGTATTTTAGTTCCCTCAGCAAGGCAGACGCTCTCAGACTCCCCCCTCCTCCTCGCACCGGAACCGGGTCTCCCCCGCCGCGTCCCTGTACGCCGTCAAGCGGAGACCCCTTCCGGGCAGGAGGTAATTCGTCCCTCCCAGGTGGGCGATGGGCGGCGTCTCCCCCGCCCGGTCCAGCCGCCACATGCCGTCGAAAAGCCCTTCTGCCGCCGACGCCGCGAGCACCTCGCCCACGAAGATAAGGTGGTCGCCGGCTTCGTGGGTTTGCACGACGCGGCACTCCAGGTGCGCAAGACACTCGCCGACCAGGGGCGCCTCGACCTTCCTCCCCGGCACCGGTGTAAGCCCTGCCCGTGCGAACTTATCGCCGTCCCGTCCGGAAACGGTGCCGCAATACTGCACGGCAGGCAGGAGATCCCGCCCCGGAATATTGAGGGCGAAAGAGCCGCCGGCCCGGATAAGGCCGGCCGTAAAACGCGTGGGCGCCACCGAGATGGCCACCAGGGGCGGCTTGAAACTCACCGGCATGTGCCATGCCAGGGTCATGACGTTTTGCCTGTCGCCGTGGGCCGAAGAAAGAAGGACGACGAACCCGGGGTTAAGCAGCCGGTAGGCCTGCTGGGGGACTACCTCAAATTTCCGCACTTCCCTATCACCTGCCGGAAAAGTCTGGTCCAATCCGCGCTACGATAAATGTAACCGGTTGGTCCGGATAAATCAACCAGGGTCAACAAGCCGCGTCTAGCATGCCGGGAGAAAACATGTCATAATACCGGGCAAAGGAGGTGCCTGCATCGTGCGCTGCATGGCCATTGACCTCGGGTACGGATACCTTAAAGGCGTCAACGACCAGGGCGAAAGGGTACTGTTTCCTTCGGTGGTCGCGCCGGCCCGCGACCTGCTCCTGGCCGACCTTTCCCGCAACAGCACCGGTTACGCCGCCCGAATCCAGAGGGTTTCCGGGGCGATGGAAAGGGCCTTCGTGGGCGACCTGGCCCTGCGCGAAGGACGGGGCGTGGGTTTTACCCTGGAAAGGAACAAGTTGCGCCACCCGGCCCACGACGTCCTCCTGCTCACGGCGGCGCGCCTGTTGTGGACGGGCCGCCCCTGCCGGCTTGTCGTCGGCCTCCCCGTGGCCTATTACCGAAGCCAGCGCGACATGGTCAGGAAGTATCTTTCCGGCCTGGCCGCCCACGTCGAGGTTGACGACCGGGCCCAGGAATGGGTTACCTTCGACGACGTCCTCGTCTACCCCCAGGGGGTCGGCGCCCTGCTTACCGTGCAGGGGCTGCCCACCGCAGGGCTGGTGGGCGTAGTCGACGTAGGTTACAAGACCACCGACTATGTGGTCGCCGAGTGCTACCCGGATACGGTGCGGCCGGTTTCCACACTGTGCGGCTCCATTGAATTCGGCGCCTACACGGTGCGCCAGGCGGTGCAGGACGAATTTTTACGCCTGACCGGGGCGCCCCTGGACAACGCCGTTCTGCCCATGGTCCTCCAGACCGGGACCGTTACCTTCCGCTCCCGCCCCATCGACCTGCGCCACGCGTTGGACCGGGCGCGCGAAGAGGTGGCCCAGGCCATTGCCGACAGGTTGTTTGCCGCCTGGGACACCCGCGGCGATTTCCTCCAGAAGGTTTACCTTGCCGGCGGCGGTGTCCTGGAAATTCCCCTCCTAAAGAGACTCTTTCCGGGAGCGGAAATTCTTGGCGACGCCCAGTTCGCCAACGCGGCCGGTTTCTTGAAGGCAGCCATGGCCTCCCGCGGTTAGCGGGGTGGAAGATCGCCCGATTGGACAACCCGGCGGCACTCCCATACGAGGTATCCGGAACCCGCGGGAGGCCAGATACCAGACGGTGGTTCATTGGGGCCTCCCAGGGGTTAACGAAATTTAACCGCAAGCCAGACGGCTCAACTCTTCCGGCTTGGTAACCATAAGATTTCTGGGGGGATGGTTTTGCCAGCTAAAAAGCGCAACCGCCACCGAATTGCCATCGACCTGCCGCCAGACCACCCGGTCTGGAGCTACCCTCCGGGGCGGCGGGCGGCAAAAATGCGCGAATGGGTGGAAAACTGGCTCGCATTGGGAAGCAGGTTGCAGGAGATGCACGCCGACCTGAAGCGCGAACTGGTCGCCCTGCAAACATCCCTTAACCATGCCGTTTTCCCCGGCCGCAAAAAGGACGAGCAGCCCGCCGGGGAAGACCCAGCCGCCGCCGGACTGGACCCGCGCCTCGCTGCCGCCCTCGACGAGTGGCTGGATCTATGAATAATTAAAAGGAATAGCTTAAAGACGGTAAAAATTCCCCCGGAACCCCCTAAAACTGTCAGCCCGCCCGTATTCATGGGTAAAAACCCATGAAGGAGGCGTGGTGCAATGCCAAGATTTCCTCGGGTAGTAATTTTACTTGTCGCCGTCATCGTCGCGGTGACGGTGGCCGCGTCGGCCGCCATAGCCTTTCCCGACCGGGCAACCTTCCAGGGCAAGGGCAACTTCAAGGGTCATAGCTTCGCTAAGCTGAAAGACATTAAGGGGCACTGGGCGGAACAGGACGTGCTGGAAATCGCAGCGCAGGGAATCATCCGCGGGTATCCCGACCTGACCTTTCAACCCAACAAACCCGTGACACACGCAGAAGCCATCGTGATGCTGGCCAATACCCTGGGCCTGGAGAAGGAGACACCCAGAGCCGCGCGCCAGCAACTTGCCGCGAGGCTGCGCTACAGGGTGCCGGCATGGGCGGAGAGCGCCGTAGCGGCAGCGGTCTACGCGGGCATCCTTACCGAGGCCGATCTGGCCCAGTTTCGCCCCAACCAGCCAGCCAAGCGGTACGAAATCGCCGTTTACCTGGTCCGCGCCCTCAAGATTCGCCTGGAAGAACAAAGCCAGGTCGAACTCCAGTTCGTGGACGAGGATGCCATACCCGTCTGGGCAAGGGTCTACGTGGGGCTGGCCAACCGGGAGCGCCTGATGCTGGGCGAGCATGTGGGACAGGCCGGGTTCAGGTTCCAGCCGCAGCGGCCGGTAAAGCGCGCCGAAATGGCCGCGCTGCTTTTGAGAATCCAGGAATACCTGCAGGATAAGTTGTCCGAGATCGTCAAAGAGATGCGCCTGGTGGGCACCGTGACCGCCGTTGGGGAAGGCACCCTCACCGTAAAGAAAGCGGACGGCACCACGGTGACGGTGGCCGTCTACGAGGATACCCTCATTTACCTGGGGCGCGAGCGCATCGCCCTGGAAGACATTGACATCGGCGCCACCGTCCGGGTGATCGTAGCCGACGGAAAGGCCCTGTTCATCAGGGTTTGTCCCGACGAGGCATGCGAGCCGGTCCGGGAGCAAGACCGGGAACGCGAGCAGGAGCGGGACCGTACGGGTCAACCGGGCCGGGAAGACAAGGAGGAGGTAGAAGAGAATTACGAAGAAGTTACTGGAACGATAACGGCCATCGTAACGGTTGACGGCAAAACTACCCTTAAGGTTCTGAGCGGGAACCGCGTCCTGGACCTCGAGGTGGCAGCCGACGCCGGGGTCGAGGTGCACAACAGGCCGGCCACCGTTGCCGACCTCCGCACCGGGCAGAAAGTGCACCTCGAAGTGAAAAACGGGGTTGTTACCGAAATAGAGGTCGTCGGCAACGGCAACGCCAGAGGCAAAAAGGATTAACCGAAACTACCCTACCCTCTCACCTTGGCGCCGGGACCAGGAAGGTCCCGGCGTTTTTCCTCTGGCGCCGCGTCAGCTGTTACGGCGGTGATACTCCTGCAGGCTGGCCACCCGAAGGCCTTCCCGGCGCAAGGTTCTGATGCCGATCAGGGCCGCCAGGGCGCCCTGCACCGTGGTGATGATGGGCACGCCCCGTTCGGTGGCCTGCCGCCGCAGCTGGTACTCGTCGTACTTCGGCCCCCGGCCTATGGGCGTGTTCACGATGAGGTCGATTTCACCGTTTTTGATGTGGTCGGGGATGTGCGGGCGCCCCTCCCCGATTTTATTTACCCGCCGCACCGGCAGGCCGTGCCGCTCCAGGAAGGCCGCCGTCCCGCTCGTGGCCAGAAGGGTGAAGCCGAGCTCGTAAAACCCCCTGGCCACCGGCAGGATGTCCTCCTTGTCCTTATCGGCCACCGTAAGGAGGACGCTTCCGCCGAGGGGAAGCGGGTTCCCGGCGGCGATCTGCGACTTGGCGTAGGCCATGCCGAAATTCTCGTCGATCCCCATAACTTCACCGGTGGAACGCATCTCGGGCCCCAGAATGATGTCCACGCCGGGGAACTTGATGAAGGGAAAGACGGCCTCCTTCACCGCCACATAATCCGGCACAACCTCCCGGGTAAAGCCCAGGTCCGCCAGCGTCTCCCCCAGCATCACCCGCGTGGCCAGCCTGGCCAGCGGCACGCCCGTGGCCTTGGAAACGAAGGGCACCGTGCGCGAAGCCCGGGGGTTCACTTCCAGGATGTAAATGTCGTTCCCTTTCACCGCGAACTGCACATTCATCAGGCCGACCACGTTCAGGGCCGCGGCCAGAAGCCGCGTCTGACGCTCGATTTCTTCTACCTGCGCGACGGTGAGGGAGAACGGAGGCAGAGAACAGGCGCTGTCCCCGGAATGCACCCCGGCCATCTCGATGTGCTCCATAACGCCGCCGATGACCGTCAACCGGCCGTCCGAGATGGCGTCCACGTCAACCTCGGTGGCGCCTTCAAGGAACTTATCGATGAGCACCGGGTGCTCCGGCGAAACCCGCACCGCGCGGGCCATGTAGTCGGCCAGGGCATCTTCGTCGTAGACCACCTCCATGGCCCGGCCCCCGAGCACGTACGAAGGACGCACCAGGACGGGGTAACCAATCGCCGCCGCCACCCGCTTGGCCTCCTCTACCGACCGCCCGGTGCCGTTCGGAGGCTGGCGGAGACCCAGGCGGGAGAGGATGGCCGCGAACTTTTCCCGGTCTTCCGCCAGGTCGATGCTGGCCGGCGAAGTGCCCAGGATGCGCACCCCTTCCTGCTGCAGCGGGATGGCCAGCTTGAGGGGCGTCTGCCCACCGAACTGCAGGATCACGCCGTCCGGGTGTTCCGCGTCGTGGATGGCCAGCACGTCCTCCAGGGTGAGGGGCTCGAAGTAAAGTTTGTCCGAAATATCGTAGTCGGTGCTGACCGTCTCGGGGTTGCAGTTGACCATGATCACCTCGCAGCCCGCCTCTTTGAGGGCGAAGGCGGCCTGCACGCAGCAATAGTCGAACTCGATCCCCTGGCCAATCCTGTTCGGCCCGCCGCCGAGAATCATCACCTTGCGGGCCGCCGACGGCCGCACCTCGCTGTGCCCGTCGAAGGTCGAGTAATAGTAAGGGGTGTAGGCCTCGAACTCCGCGGCGCACGTATCTACCAGCTTGAAGGCCGCCCGGATGCCGTGCTGGCGGCGGTAGGCGCGCACCGTGCCTTCATCGGTGCCGGCCAGCACCGCCAGCTGCCGATCGGAAAAACCCTGCTGCTTGGCCTTTAACACCATCGCCGGCCCCCACGCCTCCAGCGGGGTACCGCCGTCCCGCCGCTGCCGCCGGAGCTCTTCCTCGCACGCCACGATTTCCTTGATATTGTCCAGGAACCAGCGGTCGATCTTGCTCAAGCTATAAATCTCATCCGTGGACATCCCCAACAGGTAGGCGTAGCGGATGTAGAAAAGGCGCTCGGGATTGGGAACGGTAAGGCGCCGCCGGACTTCCTCCAGCGCGCGCCGCCGCTCGGCTTCGCTGGCGCGCGCCTTCTCAATGTCCAGAAGTTCCCTGCCGTCGGCCCCCAGGCCGTACCGCCCCTGCTCCAGCGAGCGAATGGCCTTCTGGAGGGCCTCTTTAAAGGTGCGGCCGATGGCCATGACCTCGCCCACCGACTTCATCTGGGTGGTCAGGGTGGTGTCGGCGCCCGGGAACTTGGCGAAGTGCCAGCGGGGTATTTTCACCACGCAGTAGTCGATGGTCGGCTCGAAACAGGCCGGCGTCTTTTGCGTGATGTCGTTGGGCAGCTCGTCCAGGGTGTACCCCACGGCAAGCTTGGCCGCGATCTTGGCGATGGGGAACCCGGTGGCCTTGGAGGCCAGAGCCGACGACCGCGAAACCCGCGGGTTCATCTCGACGATCACCATCCGGCCCGTCTCGGGGTGGATCGCGAACTGGATGTTGGCGCCGCCCGTTTCTACCCCCACGGCCCGGATCACCCGCAGCGCCGCGTCGCGCATGTCCTGGTACTCGCGGTCGGTGAGGGTCTGCGCCGGCGCCACGGTAATGGAGTCCCCGGTGTGGATGCCCATGGGGTCGAAGTTCTCGATGGAGCAGACGATTACGGCGTTGTCCGCCCGGTCCCGCATGACCTCGAGCTCAAACTCTTTCCAGCCGATGACCGACTCCTCCACGAGGATCTCACGGATGGGGCTGGCGTCGAGCCCGTGCGCCGCCAGCTGCCGCAACTCTTCGACGTTGTAGGCGATGCCGCCTCCCGTACCGCCGAGGGTGTACGAGGGGCGGATAATGATCGGGTAGCCGACCTCGTCGGCGAAGGCCAGCGCGTCTTCCACCGTACCGACGTGGCGGCTGCGCAGCACATCGAGTCCGATGCGCTGCATGGTTTCCTTGAACAGCTCGCGGTCCTCCGCGCGTTCGATGGTTTCGAAACGCGCCCCAATCAACTCCGCACCGTACTCCTGCAGTACCCCCCGACGGTGGAGTTCCACGGCGATGTTGAGCCCCGTCTGGCCGCCCAGGGTGGGCAGAACTGCATCGGGCCGCTCCCGCGCGATGACCCGGGCCACGACGTCGGGGGCGAGCGGTTCCACGTAAGTTCTGTCGGCCATTTCGGGATCCGTCATGATGGTGGCCGGGTTGGAATTGACAAGCACCACCTGGTATCCTTCCTGCCTTAACGCTTTACAGGCCTGCGAACCGGAATAGTCGAACTCGCAGGCCTGTCCGATGACAATGGGGCCGGACCCGATAATGAGGATCTTCTTTATATCCGTACGCTTCGGCATAAAATCACCTTTAACATTCTAGCGTTACGCCCGGGTCGTGGCAACCCTCTTCGTCCCGGCCCGTCAACCTGCGCAGCGCCTCCCGGTATTTTTCGACCGTTCTGGCCACCACGTCGGGCGGCAGCGGCGGCGCCGGCGGCCGCCGGTCCCAGCCGCTGGCCAAAAGGTAATCCCGCACGTACTGCTTGTCGAAACTTGGCTGGGCCTTTCCGGGGGCGTATCCATCTGCGGGCCAGAAGCGGGACGAATCGGGCGTCAGCAACTCGTCAATGAGCACGAGTTCGCCGCCAATCAGCCCGAACTCGAACTTTGTGTCGGCAACGATGATTCCCCGCTCAAGGGCGTAAGCGGCCGCCTCGGCGTAAAGCCGCAAGCTGATCTCCTGCACCCGCCGGGCCAGGTCTGCACCGATAAGGCCTTCCAGATGGGATAAAGTGATGTTTTCGTCGTGCTCCCCTCCCTCGGCCTTCGTGGAAGGGGTAAAAAGGGGTTCGGGCAGGCGGTCGGCTTCACGCAGGCCGGGTGGCAGAGGTATGCCGCAGACGGTGCCACGCTCCCTGTATTCATGCAACGCCGAGCCGCTCAGGTACCCCCGAACGATGGCCTCCACGGGCAGGGGCCGGGCCTTCTTCACCACCATCGTCCGCCCCGCCAGCAAGGAGAGGGTTCCCGCGTCCCGCACAAGAGCGGCCAGGGGGGTGGGAGAAAGGTGATTGGGGACAATATGCCGCATCCTGGCGAACCAGAAAAGGGAGATCTGGGTGAGGATGCGGCCCTTTCCCGGGATCGGGGTCGGCAAGACCACATCGAAGGCAGATATGCGGTCCGTGGCCACGATGAGGAGCTCTTCCCCCAGGTCGTAAACGTCGCGCACCTTACCCCGCTTCAGCAATTTAAGTCCGGGCAACCGGGTTTCCACAACGCACATAGTAAACCTCCTTAACGGCATAAAAAAACCGAAGGCTCCTTCATATTCGACCTTCGGCCGTTCTGGTTTGCGCTCCGGATGCAACAGGCAACGACAACACGCACCCTCCAGTTCTACCTCATTATATACGTTGCCCGGTGTAAAATCAATTATTTTTCTCCCGCATTTCTCTTCCGGGAAGGAATATCGCGCCTGCGTCGCGAAGGATAGACTGAATAGGAGTGAAACATCACGGCAAAAGAACCCGGCACCAATGAAAAACCGGTACGCCCGGAGCGGCTTCTCTGGGGAGTTCTGGTCAGGCCGCGGGAGGCGATGAACAGCGTGGTCGCCGACCCCCGGCCCGCCGGGGCGATCCTGGTTCTCTGCGGCCTGAACCTGGCCCTTACCCTCCTCACCGCCCCCAGGTTGCACGCCTTTGCCCTGCGGACCTTCGAGGAGGCGGGCCGGGCAGCGCCCGTCGCCGATATCGGGCCGGCAAAAACCTTTTTCGGTGCCACCGCCGTCGTCTCGGCCGCCGCTTCCTCGGTGGTACTCCCCCTTCTCTGGTGGCTGGTACTTGCGGGGCTGCTCTTCGGCTTTGGGGCCCTTATCGGTCGCCGCGTCCCTTTCGGGCACTTATATACCGTCGCCGCGTACGCCTACCCGCCGGTCATCGTTGCCCACCTTCTCCAGAGCATTTTTGTCCTGGCCAATCCCGTGGAAAAGATGAACAGTATAACCACCTCTCTGGCCGCCTTTCTTCCGGCGGGCATGCAGGGGCCCCTTTACAACTTCCTGCTCCAGGTCGACCCCTTCGGCCTCTGGAGCCTGGGGCTGGCCGCCCTGGGAGGCGCACTGGTGCTTGAAACCGACCTTAAGAAAACGGCGACCTTCCTGTTCGGGTTGTGGCTTGGATACGCCTCCCTGGTAGCCTTCGTCCTGCTGCCGCTGGTGCCGCGGTGACGGGGTGCGCGTTAAGCTACGGCTTCTTGATCCAGACCGGAATACCGGCCACCATGAGAATGACCTCGCCGGCCTCCCGCGCCAGCATCTGGTTGGCCATCCCCAGGGCATCCCGGTAGTAACGGGCCAGCGGGTTTTCCGGCACGATGCCCAGCCCTACCTCGTTGGCCACGACAAGGAAGTGAAGGGGATGCCCTCTCACTACCTCCAGGAAGGCTTCGATTTCCTCCCGCACCCGCCGCACCGCGCCCGGCAAACAGTCACCGCCACCGGACACCGGGTCCTGCCCGGCCGTAAAGACATTGGCCACAAGGAGCGTGAGGCAGTCCAGAACAACTACCTCCACCCCTTCCAGGGCGCCGGCCAGGCACCGGCCGACGTCCAGAGGCGCCTCCAGCACGCGCCACGTCGCTGGCCTTTCCCTGCGGTGCGCCTCGATCCGCGCCCGCATCTCCGGATCACCCGGTTCCGCCGTGGCAACGAAAAGCACGCGGTCGGACAGCCGGGCCGCCATCTCCTGCGCGAAGCGGCTCTTGCCGCTCCGCGCCCCGCCCAGAATGAGCACGAGGTTCCCTTCCATTGTTCTCAACCACCCCTGGACCAGGCTGCAAATAAAACGAACACGAAGGTTTCCGCCACTTCGTTAATCGTCCCGTAAACGTCCCCCGTCAGCCCGCCCAGGCGCCGCGTCATCCACCACCCCAGGAGGCCAACCAGGGGCAGCACCAGGGTCAGGGTAGCGCTGAGGGGCCACGGTACGGTTGGCACCAGGATTCCGGCGGCGAGGAAGCTTGCCGCCACAAGAGCCAGCGGGCGCGCGCCCTGCTTGAAGTGGTACCCAAGGCCGTCCGGCCCGCGCGTGTACGGGAAGAGCGTTATGGCAAAGGTCATGGCCCAGCGGCCCAGGACCGGCGCGGCGATAAAGGCCGGCCCCCGCAACGGGGGCCCGAGCGAAGCAAGGGCGGCGAACTTCAGCAAGAGAAGACAGATGACGCCAACGACGCCGTACACACCCGTACGGGTGTCCGCCATAATGGCCAGCCTTTCTTCCGGCGTGGTCCCGGCCAGCCCGTCGCACGTATCCGCCAACCCGTCGAGATGCAAGGCTCCGGTGAGGAAAACAAGGGCTCCCAGGAGCAAAGCGGCGCGCACCAGCTCGGGCAACGCCGCGAATATAAAATCCAGGGCGAGTAGAATGACCCCGATGAGGCACCCTGCCAGGGGGAAAAAAGGTATCGCGCCCGCCAGGTCCTGCGGTGTAGGGGAGGCCCGGCCCACCGGTAAGAGCGTGAGCATACCGAGGGCAGCAACAAAGGAGCGAAAAAACCGTCTCATCATTCAGCCCCGGCCCGCGCCACGCCGGCCTCATCGAAGGTGGCCATCTCGCTCTGGATCTTTGCCGCCGCGGCCATCAGGAACATCCCCAGGCAGGCGCCGGTTCCCTCCCCCAGGCGCATCTCCAGGGAAAGAAGGGGCTCCAGCCCGAGATGCTTGAGAAGGAGGGCATGACCGGGCTCGGCCGAAAGATGACCGGCGATCATATATTCCCGCGCCAGGGGCGCCAGGCCGGCGGCAATTAGCGCCCCCGCCCCGGAAATAAAGCCGTCGATGACCACCGGGATCCGGTGGGCCGCACAGGCCAGGATTACACCGGCGATGGCGCCGATCTCAAACCCTCCCACTTTCGCCAGCACGTCCAGGGGATCGGATGGGTCGGGGCGGTTGACTTCCAGCGCCCGCCGGATGACTTCGCATTTTCTGGCCAGACCCGCATCGTCCAGGCCCGTTCCCCTCCCCGTGACGGCCTCTACGGACGCGCCGGTCAGCACCGCGCAGACGGCGCTGCTGGGCGTAGTGTTGCCGATGCCCATGTCGCCCGTGGCCGCCAGATCTAACCCCCGCGTTAGTTCGGCCTCCACCACCTCAATCCCTGCCTCCACCGCGGCCACCGCCTGTTCGCGGGTCATGGCGGGGCCGCGCGCAATGTTGCGCGACCCCGGGGCGATCTTTTTGCACACCAGATTGGCCGCCGGCGCCACATCCGCCTTCACCCCCACGTCGACCACCACCACGCGGGCGCCCACGTGCCGCGCCAGGACGTTGATCCCCGCTCCCCCGCGCACAAAATTGGCCACCATCTGGGCAGTTACTTCCTGCGGGTAAAGACTGACGCCTTCATCCACCACGCCGTGGTCGGCGGCCATCACAAAAACGGCCATCTTTTCGACCCGGGGTTTAGCGCGCCCCGTCACGCCGGCTATCCGCACCCCCAGGTCTTCGAGCCGTCCCAGGCTTCCCCGGGGCTTGGTCAGGTTGTCCTGCCTCTCCCGTGCCGCACGCATCGCGGCATCGTCCAGAGGGCCGATCCCATCCAGCACCCGTGTCAGTAGTTCCATTCCTCTTCTCCTCCCTTGTTCAAATCCAGTTTGTGCGTTCCCGGCAGGAGGCGATAAACCTTTCCGCCGCTCCCGGATGCCCGGCAAAGTGGAAATGGACGTAGGAGGCGAGAAGGTTCCCCGCCGCCATTCCATCGAAGGCCTCGTCCTGGTTCAAGCCGCGGCATTTGAAAGCGTACGGCCAGCTTCCCTCGGGCCCCAGCACCGAATAATGGAAAACGTGCCCGCGCAGTACTGCCCTTCGCCGCCCCAGGAGGCAGTCGTGCAGCAGTTCCGCCCGGACGTATCCGCATCGCTGGAGCCGCCCGGTCATGGCGGCGGTGGCCGGGACGAGCCCGACCATCGGGTGAAACCCCGCCCCGTTCACGATCCCCCGGCAGAGGTACATGTACCCCCCGCATTCTGCCAGTACGGGAAGGCCTGCCTCCGCCGCCGCACGGATCTCCTGCCTTAGTGATGTGTTGGCCGCGAGCTCGGCGGCGAAAACCTCGGGGAATCCACCGCCAATGTAAATGCCCTGCGTTCCCGGAGGAAGATGGGCATCCCGCAGCGGACTGAAAAACGCAAGCCTGGCACCCAGGGCAACCAGAATTTCAAGATTCTCGGGGTAGTAGAAGTGAAAAGCCTCGTCCCGGGCCACCGCTATGGATGCGTCTCCCGGCGCGCCGGCCGCAAAAGGGTCGTCCGTGACGGGCAACGCGTCAGCGTCCCGCGCTATCTCCAGTACCGCGTCCACGTCTATTCCCGCCTCGACCGCATTCCTCAGGCGCTCAAAGAAGCCCGTAAGATCGGGGCGCTCGCCTGCCGGCACCAGCCCCAGGTGCCTTTCCGGCAGGCTTAAGGCGGGGTCAAACGCCAGGTGCCCGAGCACGGGCACACGCGCATGCTTCTCCACCGCCTCCCTTACCAGGTTAAAGTGCCGCTGGCTGCCCGCCCGGGTGAAAATGACGCCGGCCAGATGAAGCGCCCCGTCGAACCGGCGGTACCCGTCGACCAGGGCCGCCGCAGTTCTTCCCATGCCGCGGACGTCGACCACCAGGACGACCGGGGCGCGCAACCGTCTCGCGATATCTGCCGTGCTCCCCGCAGGGGAACTGCCTATCCCGTCATACAGTCCCATGACCCCTTCGATGACGGCCACGTCCGCACCCACCATGCCGCGGGCGAATAAAGACGCAAGGCGGCGGGCATCGACGAGCCAAAGATCAAGGTTGCGACCGGGACGCTCCGTCACCAGCGCGTAAAAGCCCGGATCAATATAATCCGGCCCGACCTTGAACCCCTGCACCCGGTAACCGCGCGCCCGGAGCGCCGCCATGAGACCTAGGGCAACGGTGGTTTTCCCCGCGCCGCTGGCCGCCCCGGCGATGCAGAGCCGCGGATAATACGTCGTCACGTCGTTGCACCCCCGGTTTCAGCCTTCAAGACCCATATATCATCCCGCGGCCAGATCTGATCGGAAGGCCAGGGCAGCCAGGACATTGACCACTGCCGCCGCGACCGCGCTCCCGCCGCGCGTCCCGCGCAGCACCACCGCCGGCAGGTCGGTCGCCAGCAGCGCTTCCTTGGCTTCCGCCGCTCCGACAAAGCCGACCGGAACTCCGATAACGAGCGCCGGGCGAATGCCGGCCCGGAAAAGCTCCAGCACGCCGTAAAGCGCCGTTGGCGCGTTGCCTACCGCCACCACGCTTCCCGCCAGTGCCCCGCCCAAAAGCCGGATGCCCGCGAGCGCCCGGGTGACGCCATCCCGGGAAGCCGCTGCCGCTACTTCCGGCGCTTCGACCATCACCCGGACCGAGGTTCCCGCCGGCAACCGCCCCTTGATTCCCGCCGCCACCATCGCGACGTCGCAAATCAGGGGCGCCTTCTGCCGCAGGGCAGCAACGCCCGCCGCGACCGGAGCGTTCTGAAAGACCAGGTGCGCCACCACCTCCGGGTCCCCGGTGGCGTGCACCACCCGCCGCGCCACCAGGAAGTCTTCCGGCGCCAGAAGGTTGCGCCAGGGCGCAAGCAGTTCTTCGATGATGGCCATGCTCCGGGCTTCAATGGCCCGGGGGTCGGCGAGAAACTCCATCCCGCACCTCCGCAATCCGCTCCGCCACTATCGCCACCACCCGCGGGTCAAAGCCGATGTGCCGCGCCAGGACGAACTCCACCCCCGGATACGCGCTGCTCAGGGCCACCAGTTCCTCCGGGATATCCTTCCGGATGTGAAGCCCGTCCGTGAGGAAGACCGGCGCGACGATTATTTTCTTCGCCCCCGCTGCCACGAGCTTGGCCGCGGCCCCGGCGAAATTCTGGCGCGCGGCCCTGGGGTTCAGCCACGCCGGTTCAACCCGCACCGTGGGAAAGATTCTGGCGATCACGGCTGCCAGCCGTTCCAAGAATACGTTCGCTTCGTCTACTGCCGCCCGGCTCCCGTGGCCGAGCACAATTATCCCTTCCAAAAAGGAACCCTCCTTACCAGCAAGGCGGCTTACCGTCCGGCACCCTGCCCCAAAACTTCTGTTACCCGGTGCAGGAGTTCCTCCACCGTGAAAACGGCCCCCGGCGGCTCCGGCGGCCGCCGGACCACCACCACGGGGATCTCCAGGGCAAGCGCCGCCGCAATCTTGCCGTCCTGGCCCCCAGCCGCCCCGCTCTCCTTCGTGACCACAACCGTAGCCCCGAAGGCGCGGAAGAGGGCCGCGTTAAGCTCTACCGGCGCAGGCCCCTGTAACGCCACGATGTCCTGGGGCAGGAGCCCTGCTTCCCGGCAGGCAGCGATGACTTCCGGTTCCGGCAGAACCCGCACTACCACCCGGCACCCCGCCGCCCGCGCCATTGGGAGGAAAAGGGGTAGCGTCTTGCTCCCGGTGGTGAGAAAGATTACCGGCCCCCGCGCCGCAGCCTCCCGGGCCGCCGCGGTAAAGTCGGCGCAGGCGATGAGCCGCGGGTCAGCAGGGAGCGGCGTTACCGGCCGGGTGTAGCGGAGGTAGGGCACCCCGCAAAAATGAGCCGCCGCGTGGCTCGCGCGGTGCGCTTCCGTGGCGAAAGGGTGGGTCGCATCGACGACCAAACGCACCCCCCACTCCCGGATGAGTGCGGCAAACGCCGCGGTGTCCCGCCGCCCTACCACCACCGGCCCCGCAAAACCCTCGCCCGCCAGCGCCGCCCCGTAGGGTGTCGCCACGCTCACCAACACCGGCCAGCCCGCCACCGATAGAATCCGGGCCGCCGCGCGCCCCTCGGTCGTACCGCCGAGAAGGAGAATCACCACCTGTACCCCCGCGGGGTAATCATCACGCCGTTAGCCACATAGGTATGGGAGTTACCGACGATCACCGTGGCCCGCATATCCACCGGGTGCGCCGTTACCGTGGCCAGGTCGCAGAGCACCCTCCGTTCGCCGGGACGCCCCGCATCCCAGACGATTCCAACCGGCGTTGCCGCCGGCCGGCCGGCCCGGAGGATTTCTACCGCCTCCAGCCACCGCTTCCTTCTCCTGCTGCTGGAGGGGTTGTAGAGCACGAGCACAAAGTCGGCCGCCACCGCGGCCTCGAGCCGCTTGACAATTACCGGCCAGGGTGTAAGCAGGTCACTCAAACTCACTACGGCAAAATCGTGGCCGAGCGGCGCCCCCAAGAGGGCCGCGGCCGCTGTGGCTGCCGTCACCCCGGGCACCACCGTTACCGGTACTCCCGCCGCCGCGGCCACTTCCAGGACCGGGGCAGCCATCCCGTAAACGCCCGGATCGCCACCCGACACGACGGCCACCCGCGCGCCGTCCGCCGCCCGCGCCATTGCCGCCCGCGCCCGAGTCACCTCTTCCCGCATCCCGCTCGCCCGGACCTCCTTGCCCGCGAGGAGGTCGCCCACCAGTCCCAAATAAGTGCGGTAGCCGAAGACCACCTCCGCCGCGGCCAGCGCTTCGCGGGCCAGCGGCGAAAGTAAACCCGGATGCCCCGGGCCGATCCCCACTACGGCCAGGGAGCCGCCCCTACCGCCACCGTCACCCGGGGGAAAATGGTTTTCCGGACCACGAGTCTCTCTGCTCCCGCCGCCAGCGCTGCCAGTTCGCATACGTTTCCCACCCCGATCTTCTCTTTCACCCGCTTACTTTCGCTTACCACACCCGGCCCTAATGCCGCCTGCACCCTTTTTAGTTCCGCCACTGGTACAAAACGCACCGGCACACCGAGCGCATCCGCCGCCATCTTCAGGCCTGCCTCGCCCTGCTTCAGCTCCACCGTGGCCAACTCCCGCAACCCCAAAAGCGGCAGGCCCGCCCCCACCAGCGTCACCGTAATTGCCCGCTGAATCGCGGCTGCTGCCGTCCCCCGCCGGCAACCCACCCCGACTACATAGCGGCGCGGGCGCAAGAAGAGATAGGGCCCCGGCGGCGGCGCCACCTCCCGCTCCGTAACCAAGAGCCAGGCGGCAAACCCCGCCGGTAAGCGCGCGCCGGGCCGCCAGCGCAGGACCGCTACCTCCGGCGGCCAGTGGTACTCAACCGGCGGCACCGCCTCGTCCCAGAGAAGCGCCACCCTTTTGCCCTCCAGTAGGGCCCGGGCCACCCGCGCGAGATACGTGCGCGGCTCAAGCGCCAGGTTAAACCTGGCCGCGAAAAGATCCACCGCCGGGCGCCCGAGGAGATCGCTTGCCGTGGTGACGACCGGGCAGGCACCGAGCGCCGCGGCTACCTCTTCCGCCAGCGCGTTGGCGCCGTGGTGGCCGCCCAGCAGGGAGACCGCGAAGTACCCCGCCTCATCGACCACCACTACCGGCGGGTCGGTGAATTTGTCCCGGAGGTGCGGTGCCACCAGGCGCACCGCGACTCCCACCGCGCCCACGAAAACAAGCGCCTCCACCCGCGGGAAAAGCGCGGCCACACACTCCCTCAGGGAGTGGTAGGGTACCCCCGTGCCGAGACTGGCCGGCGCGTGGATTGCTACCTGCCGCCCCGCCAAAGAAGAACCTATTCGCGCCGCCAGGGCGTACCCCCGGGCGCCCAGAACGACAAGGGCCAGTCCTTTCCGCATTACCCCTCCAGAAGCTGCGCAGTTTTCTGCTAATGCCGGCGGCCGTTTTAGCCTGTTTCGCTCCCGCTCCGGCTTGCTGTCTTTTGGCTTCCAGTTCCTCACCTCCGGCCGCCAACGTCTATTTCCGGTAACCGTGGCTGAAGTTCGGGCCGTAAAGCCGCGAAGGCTCCCCTGCCGCCGTCAGAAAATCTCCCACCAGGAGAAGCGCCGTTCTGGTAATACCGGCTTCTCGCACCGCTGCGGGAAGCTCGCCGAGCCGGCAGTGGATAACCCTTTCTTCAGGCCACGTTACCTTTTCCACCACCGCGACCGGCGTCTCCGGCGGATAACCGGCCGCAAGGGCTGCGGCCACCGCTTCGACCAGGTGGACGCTCAGGAAAAGGCAGAGGCTCGCCCGGTGCTGCGCCAGCGCCGCCAGGGACTCGGCCTGCGGCACGGGTGTTTTGCCGGCCATCCGGCTTAAGAGCAGCGTCTGGCTCACCCCAGGCACGGTAAACTCCCTTTTCAGGCGGGCGGCCGCTGCCAGGAAGGAGCTCACCCCCGGCACTATTTCGTAAGGGACCCCGGCCGCCTCCAGGTCCGCCATCAGCTCCGCGACCGCCCCGTAAAGGCTCGGATCACCCGAAGAGAGGCGCACCGCGAGTTTACCGGCCCGCGCCGCGCCGATCAGGATCCCCGCGATCTCCTGCCGGGTGAGCGTCGCGCTGTTGTGGCGCTCGGCCTGGGGCCGGACGTAGCGGAGAACCGACGACGGGATAAGCGAGCCCGCGTAAACGACCACGTCCGCCTCACCGAGCAGCCGCGCCCCTTTCACCGTGATCAGCTCCGGGTCACCCGGACCAGCCCCGACAATATAGACCGGTTTCACTTTTTCACCACCACGAGCGACAGATAACCCGCAACCGAGAACGCGGCCAGCGGCCCTTGCCGGCCGCCCGGGAAACCGCACCGCTCGTAAAGATACGCCCGCCCGGTAAGGCCGGCACGCGCCACCGCCGCCCGCAGCGCCTCGAGGCGGCGCCCCGCCTTTAAAAAAACGGTGCAGTCAAAATGCGCCAGCACCGGCTCCAGGTCCGACACGTCGATGGCCGGGACCACCGCGAGACGCTCCTCCCCCTGGACGGCAATGCCGCCGGCCGCCGCACAGGCCGCGAAGGCGTTCACTCCCGGAATCACCGCAACCTTTGCCGCGGGCTCCACCGCCCTGACCGCCCGCTCGAGGTAAGGAAAGGTGCTGTAAAAAGTAGGGTCGCCCAGGGTGACGACAGCTACGTCTTTCCCAGCCCGCAGCCGGGCAACCACCTGCGCTGCCGCCTCCGCCCAGGCCGCTTCAAGCGCCGCGGGCGCCCGCGTCATCGGAAAGTGGAGCGGCAAAAACTCCTTCTCCCGCAGCTTCTCCGGCCCAAGCACCGCCAGCACAATATCCCCGGCGATGCTCTCCCCCTCCTGGCGCGCGTGGGGCGCGCAGATTACAGGCACGCACTCAAGCACGCGCAGCGCTTTCAGGGTGATCAGTTCCGGATCGCCGGGCCCCACGCCGACCCCGTAAAGTGTGGCCATCCCCGAATCCTCCCGCAAAGAGCTATTCTTTAGCCGCCACCACCAGAAAAACCGGGTTACCGCCCCGCAGCAAAGTCCTCTCCCCCACTCTTTCGCCCCGCACCACCGAAAGGCCGACGATTTCGCCCTGCCAGCCGGGCCACCGCAGCACCCCGGCCGCGGCCGCTAAAGTCTCCAGGGTTACGGCGCTTACCACCAGCCGTCCCCCCACCGGCAAGACCTCCCGCAGATGGGCCAGGATCTCCGGCAGCCGCCCACCGCTGCCCCCGATGAAGACCCGGTCGGGCCGCGGGAGGTTATTCATGGCCGCCGGCGCCTCCCCCGCCACCACGGTCAGGTTGGTCAGCCCGAAGCGCTCCCGGTTGGCCGCAATGAGGCCGGCCCGCTCTTCCCTTGCCTCGACCGCGAAAACCCGCCCCCGCGGCATCAGCCGCGCCGCTTCAAGCGCCACCGAACCCGCGCCCGCGCCGACGTCCCAGAAGACGCCCGCCGGCGGCAGCCTAAGCTTCGCCAGTGCCACCACCCGCACCTCTTCGCGGGTGAGCGGTACCCCGTACCGCAAAAAAGCCGCATCCGGAATGCCGGGCGTCAGGTAAGGAAAATCAGCCAAGGACCACCACCACCGCGTTGGGGAAAGGCTCAAGTAGGACCGCGAGCTCCCGGGCCTTACCCGCAAAGCTTTTCTCTTCCGGGAGCGAAAGGTTGGAGAAAACGTATACCTGCCGCTCCCCGAAACCGTTTCCCGCAAGCAGGGCGCCCACCCGCCGGGGCGGAAAATCAGGCGCGGTGAAAACGAGCACTTTCCTCGCCCGGCGCACCGCGTCCAGCAATGCGGTTGCGTTCTCCTGGCGCCCGTGCAGGCTGACAAAGACCGCGTCCTCGTACCCGGTACCAAGCCGGGCGAAGGCCAGCGCCGCCGCGCTGATCCCCGGTATCACCGTCACCGGCCGTTCGGGGTGCACCCGCCGGAGCGTCCCGAGGAAGCTAAAAAGCCCCGGGTCGCCCGAAACGAGCACCGCCACGGGCACCTCCCGGCTCCGGGCTAAAACCGTAGGGAGAAGTTCCCGCCACTCCCGCGTGATAAAGTGGCGCTTAACCGCCGCCCCGGCGGCACATTCCGCCAGTACCCGCTCCCCGCCAACAAGCACCTTCGCCCCGCGGATGATCCGCCAGGCCGCGGGCGTGAGCAGATCAGGCGCGCCCGGCCCCACGCCAACCACGTAAACTCCGGGCGACAACTCCCCGCCAATTCCCGGCAAATTCACGCGGAAAGTGGCGGCGATTTCCCGTGCCCCCGTGTCGCAACCGAGCACGGCACCGTCGCGGTCTAAGAGCACCGTCCCTACCTTCAGCTTCCCCTGAACGTAGGCCTGCGCCCGCCCGCTTGCCCGCGCCGCCGCTACGGCGAAGACCTTCTCCAGTCCTGCCGCGCGTAGCAGCGGCACCACTTCCTCCACCGTAGGCGTTGCCAGCAGCCGCGCCACCAGCGGCGGCGCGGCTCCTTCCGCGGCGGCCAGGGCGGCCAGGATTTCCGCCCGCGCATCTGCCACCCGGCTGTGAGTGTGGAAAATACCGCCGGCAACCTTGAGGAGCTTGCCGAGGTGGCCGAAAAGGAGAACCGCCCTCGCTCCTGCAGCCGCTGCCCGCTCGAGCATGTAGCCGACAAAATTGCCCATCTGGAGGACCGCCCCCGCCGGAAAGCCGTACCGTTCCACCGCCAGCTTCTCCCCCGTCCGCCCCGGCACAAAGACCAGCTCCCGCCAGCCCTCGGCCACCGCCACGTTCACCGTGCAGGCGAGGCTTTCCCGGTACGCTTCCTCTGACATCGGCTTCACGATCCCCGTCGTCCCCAGGATCGAGATGCCGCCGACAATTCCGAGGCGCGGGTTAAAGGTCTTCGCCGCCACCTCCGCCCCGCCCGGCACGCTGATCGTCACCTCCGCCCCCTGGCCCGGCGGGAGTACCGCCGCCACCTCCCGGAGGATCAGGGCGCGCGGCACCGGATTGATCGCCGAATCTCCCACCGGCACGGGGAGTCCCGGCCGCGTTACCACGCCTACCCCCTCGCCCCCGCGCAGCACTATTCCTCCCGCCGCCGGGCGCACCTCGGCGTAGATCGTCAGCCCGTCGGTCACGTCGGGATCGTCCCCCGCGTCTTTCACCACCCCGCACCGGGCCCACCCGTCGCCGCGTACCGCTGCCGCCACCGGCAGCCGCAGTTCCCGCCCCTCGGGGGTAACCACCGTCACCGCGGTCAACACCTCGCCGGTAAAAAGCAGAAGCGCTGCGGCCTTCGCCGCCGCCGCGGCGCACATTCCGGTGGTGTAACCCTCGCGGAGCCGCTTCACCGCCCGTCCTTCCCCCCACCGACGCTAACTTCCACTCCAGCCGCCCCCGGTGGCAAAAGCGCGACGAGCGCCGCCAGATCCCGGGGCACTTTACCACCGGTCACCAGACCCTTTTCCCGCAGCGCCCGGTAAAAACTGAGTATCACCGGGAGCCGCAGCCCTGCCCTCCTTACCAGCGCCGCGTCGGCCAAAACCACCTCCGGCCTCCCGCCGGCCACGAGCGCACCGCCGTCCAGAACGTAAACCGTATCGGCCCAGGCGTAGGCCAGGTCCACATCCTGCGTCGCCAGCACCAGAGTCCGCCCCGACCTTTGCTCCGCCGCCAGAATCCCGAGCAACCGCTCCGTCTGGCAGGGGTCAAGTCCGGCCGCTACCTCGTCGAGGAGCAAAACCGCCGGCTCCATGGCCAAAATGCTGGCCATACATAGCCGCTTCTTCTGGCCGTAACTGAGAAAATGGGGCGCTTTATCCCGCAACTCCCAGAGGCCGACCCTCTCCAGCACCGCCCGCACCCGGTTTTCCACCGCCACCCGGTCGAGCCCCCGGTTAACCGGCCCAAAAGCCACTTCCTCCCAGACGGTGGGCGCGAAAATCTGGGCCTCCGGGTCTTGAAAAACGAGGCCTACGCTCTGGCGGAGCGCCAGCAACTCACGCCGGTTTCGCCCCACCGCCTCGCCGTGGAGGCGGATTTCTCCCGCGGCCGGCTGCGCCAGCCCCGCCAGCAGGAGAAAAAGGGTGGTCTTGCCCGCGCCGTTGGCGCCGAGCAGCGCCACCTTCGCCCCCGCCGGGATAGCGAGGCTTAAGTCTTTCAAGGCTACCGTCCCGTCAGGGTAGGTGTAGCAAAGATCAACCGCTTCCAGAACCGGCTCCCGCACGGCCGCCACCTCCCCCGGAAAACTCCTCGCCCAGGCGCTCCTCGATGTACCCTTCCATCTCCAGGTAGACCGCCTCTATCTCCTGGCGCGTGGCGGCGTCGGCCTTCCACAACCCCCGGGCGATCGCCTCTAAGAGCCGGGCCGCGATATGTGCGAGTGCCCACGGGTTTACCGCCGCAAACCAGGCCCGCGTCTCCGGGTCAAAAAGGTACCGCGCCGCCAACCCCGCGTACATCCAATCTTCGATCACCCGTGCGGTGGCGTCCCAGCCGAAAATGTAGTCCACCATGCGGGAAAGGTCACCTGCGCCCTTGAAGCCGTACCGCTTCATCCCCGCGATGTACTTCGGGTTGAGCACCCGCGCCCGGAAGAGGCGCCGCGCTTCCTCGGCCAGGGTCCGCACCTGCACCCGGCGGGGGTCGGATGAGTCCCCTACGAAGCTCAAGGGCGCAGCGCCAAAAGCGCGCGCCGCGGCCACCATTCCCCCGTGGTAAGCGTAAAAGCAATCGTCGTCGAAGATATCTACTTCCCGGCTGTCTTCATTCTTCACCGTGCAGTCAAGCGCCGCCAGGCGCCGCGCGAAAACCGCTTTTGCCTCTCGCGCGTAGACCCGCCGCCCGTAAGCGTAACCGCCCCAGACAAGGTAGGCGGTCGCCAGGTCGGCCTCCTTTTCCCAGTTCTTATTATCGACCAGGTGGTTAACTCCCGCCCCGTAAGCCCCCGGCGGGTCGGAAAAAATGCGGAAAAGCGCTTCCTCGCTAGCGGTAGCCGGATCCTTTCCTGCCTGCAGCGCCGCAGTAAAGGCAACCTGAAAATTGCGCCGGACCGGGTTTTCCGGCTCCTCCAACGCCGCCACCAGGCGCACCGCGTCATCTAAGAGGTGAACCACATTGAGGAAAGTATCCCGGAAGAGCCCGGAAACCCGGAGCGTCACGTCCACCCGCGGCCGGCCAAGCTCCTGCTGGGAGATTACCCTAAGTCCCTTCACCCGGCCTGTCGCCTCCTCCCAGACCGGCGCCACCCCGAGAAGGTAAAGCGCCGCCGCCACGTTTTCGCCGCCCGTCCGCATCTCCGTCGTGGCCCAGATCACCAGCCCCACATTCTCCGGATAGGTGCCCCGCGCCGCCAAATACCGGGCAAGAAGCGCCTCCGCCAGGCTTTTCCCCACTTCCCAGGCCGCGCGGGTAGGAACCGCCTGCGGGTCGACGGAATAGAAATTGCGCCCCGTCGGCAAAACGTCGAGCCGCCCCCGGGTCGGCGCCCCTGCTGGTCCCGGCGGAACGTACTGCCCCGCCAGAGCACCCACGCAAGCCCCCACTTCTCCCTCTGTTGCCCGCAGCCGCGGCCAGACCTCTTCCGTCACAAAGGCGAGCACCCGCTCCACCTCCGGAGCAGCGCGCCCGCAAACTGCCGCTACCAGCGCCGGAATAGTTTCCCGCGCAAAACCGGCCGCCGCCAGGCGCCTAAGACACTCCCGACACGTCTCTTCGACCTTTTCTAAAAGCGCCGCACCAGTCGCCCCAAACTCAGGCCACCAGCGTCCCGGCGCCGCCGCGAGCGCTTCGTAGTTATAACCAAGCGCCGCCGCCACCGCTTCCCGGAAGGCCAGCACCTCGCCGTAGGGCAAGCGGCAGAGGCTCAGGAGCATTTCGACCAGCCGCTCCCCCGCCGGCACTTCGCCCAAGATATGAAGCCCATCCCGGATGAGGCTGTCGCCGATCTCGTGGAGGTAGCCGTGAAGCCGCTCTACGAAGGCCGGGAAGTCAGCGAATGCCGCCCCCTCATCCACCGACAGGTCCCGGTCAAGGGAAGACTTAACCACTTGCTCCCAGATCCTTTTCTCGAGCACCGGCAGCTTCCCCGGGTCCAACTGTCGCGCCTCCTGGTACTCCCGGCAGAGCGTCTCTATCACCTCCAGTTCCCCGTACCTTCCCGCACCCGTCATTACCGGCACCAGATGGTCAACAATGCAGGCCCAGGCACGCCGCTTCGCCTGCGTCCCCTCGCCCGGGTTGTTGACGATATAAGGGTAAACATTAGGCAACTCGCTAAGCGCCACGTCCGGGAAACAGGTCGCCGCCAGGCCCGCGCTCTTCCCCGGCAGCCACTCGAGCGTCCCGTGCTTCCCTAAGTGTAGCACCACGTCCGCGCCGAATTCCTCCTTGAGCCACCGGTAAAAGGCGAGATACTGGTGAGGCGGTGGTAAGTCCGGGCTGTGGTAGGCCGCCTCAGCCTGAGCGCCAAAGCCCCGGGGCGGCTGAAGGCCTACGAAAACGTTGCCGAAAACCCTACCGGGAACCAGCAACTTCCCCCGGTAGCTTAAAACCTCGCCCGGCGGTGGCCCCCAGTTTTCTTGGAGCCGCTCCCGCACCGCCTCCGGCATCCCGGCAAACCACTCCTGGTACTTTTCGGGCGGGACCTTCCCCACCGCCCGGCGCGCCATTTCTTCGGGAGGTAGCCAAGCGGTATCGTTGGTCATCCCTGCCAGCACCAGCCGGAAAAGAGCGGCTGGATCCTCCGGAAGCCCCTCCACCCGAAAACCGGCGTCCCGCAACGCCGTGAGCAGCCGGAAGAGGCTGGCCGGGGTATCGAGCCCGAAGGCGCAGCCGATCCGGTCGGTGCGGGGCGGGTAGTTGTGCAGGATTACCGCTACCCGCCGCTCTTCCGGCGGCAGGCGGCGCAAACGTGCCCAGTTCGCTGCCAGCGCCGCCACCTTCGCCGTCCGCTCGGCGTCGGGCCGGTAGCGAACCAGGGTGGCGCCAGTAAGCGGGTCGCGTTCCGTCTCCTCCCGGAAGGCGACCGGCACGGTGATCAGCTGGCCGTCAAACTCCGGCAGCGCCATGCTCATAATCACGTCGAGCGGCGCGAGCCCCTGCAGGCTCGCCACCCACTCATCCCGCGCGGTCACCGCCGCAATCGCCTTCACCACCGGCACGCCGAGCGTAAGGTAAAAGTTCTCCGGGGCCTGCCGGTTGTAAGTGGGTGTGGCCTGGGTCTGGGCAAACATCAGGGTGGAAATAACCGCGTCTACTGCCGGTTTTCCGTCCCGGCAGAGGAGATTCGCCACCACCCACGCGATCCCCCGGCTGCCGAGGGCCGCGCTCGGGGTGGCGTAGAGGAAAACCGGCAGCGCAACCGCACCCCTTGCCTCGACCGCGCTTACTAACTGGTCGATGAACGCTAAGTTTTCCGCCAGCCACCAACTCTGGTAAAAGAGAAGCGCGACCACGGGTTTCCCCGGCGCTACCGCCGCCCAGAAAGCTTCGGGCGTCACGAACCGCCCCAGCCGCGGGTGGTAGATTCCCTCCCAGGGAACCGGCTCCGGCGGGGGTGGGGGCGCTCCCTTCCCGGCCCGCCACAGGCACCAGCGCAGCAGCGCCGCAAGGTTGGCGCTCCCACCGTAACTCACGTAGCGGCGCAGAAGGTCGTAATCAGACCCGCTTACGGTACTCAGCGCCCGCAAAGCGGTATCATCTTCCGCCGCTGTCGGCTGGGCGTACAGCGCAATCCCGCGCTCCCGCGCCACGCGTACCACGGCGTCAAACCCGGGCAGCGACTCCGGCCCGCCCATCAGGTGGAGGAAAACGAAGTCGCATTCCCGGGCGGCCGCCAAAAGCGCCTCCTCCCCGGCAGAACCGCAAATATCCCGCCGCGCCCGCGCAACAACCGTAAGCTTGCCCCGCTCTTCCTGGAGCACCGCCCGCACCGCGCGGGCAAGCGGCACCAAATCTCCCTCTACGGCCGTATAAAAAAGAACGCGGACCATCCTACTGCCCCCAAAGCCAGACTAAAACCAGCAGCGCGGTAAGTCCTGCGAAGCCGCCAACCGCCGCGCCGGAGCACCGGTGCTCCCGTGGCGGTACCAGCAGCGCATCCTGGTACCCCCGCGCCAGAAGCGCCGTGTAGAGATTCTGGGCGCGGTGGTAGGTGACCAGAAAGAGCTGGCCCGCCAAAAGACCAAGGGAGTAGAGCTTCCCCCGTAGCGACCGGTAACCGCCCCGCGCCGCCTGCGCCAGATAGATCCCGCGGGCAACCCGGCCCAGCACGAAAAGGTAGCGGTAAGTTAGCACCGCAATCTCCAGGGCCAGCGCGGGCACGCCGAGCTGGTGGAGCACCCCGAGCACCGCCCCCAGCGGGGTTGTGAGCGCCAGGAAGTAAAGGAAACTTACTGCCGCCAGCGCGCGGAGCCCCAAAAGCAACGCCAGCGCCAGCCCCGCTTCCGTAAAACCTACCCGCCAGCCTGCCACCACTACGCCCCAGGTAACGGCTTTCCCCGGGGTTAGCGCCAAGACCGCTACACTAGGCAGTAAAAAGCCGAGGGGTAAAAGCAACAAGCGGAGGAAAAGGCGGAGCGGTACGCCCGCGGCCAAAACCAGCACCGCTGCAACCAGGATAGCTACCACCGCCACCGCCGGCCCCCCGGTGAGAACTAATACCAGCGCCACGGCGACAAAAGCAAGCTTTAGCCCCGGATCCACCCCGTGCAACCGGTTGTGGTGGGCCCAGAAGTCGAAAGCAAGCATCATTCCTTGTTCTTACGCCCCTTCAAGTAGCCGAGATAGTAAAAGACAAAACCGCTCCCTGCCGCTGCCTGCACCGCGAAAAGCAGGCTCTCAATCTCACCGCTTGGCGGCTCCCAGAGCGGGGCACACCAGGGCTGGTAATGCGGATTGATCGCGGTGATCACCGTCTCCACCCGATCGTCCGCTCCTCCGAACTCCGCCCCGCGTTTGTAGTAAAGAGGAAAGACCGTGAAAGCAACCACCAGGATCAGGAGAAAAAGATGCTTAACGCCCAGCGACATCCGCCTTCGCCTCCTCCGGCAAGATACCAAGCAGCCCCAGCTCGCTGCGGCCGTACCTGACAAGCAGATTAAAGACCACCACCGTCAGGAGGCCCTCGCTCAGGGCAAGGGGAACCTGCGTCACCGCGAAAACCCCGCAGAATTTTAGAAAGGGAGCGATTACGGACCCTTGCTGGGGGAAAGCTAAGGCGAGCTGGAAAGAAGTCGCGACGTACGTGAGGAGATCCCCGAGCGCAGCAGCGGCGAAGACAGCCCACGCAGGGCGCAGACGTGCGAACGCCCTGTAGACGCCGTAAGCCACGAAGGGCCCCACCACCGCCATGGAAAAGGTATTCGCGCCCAGGGTGGTCAAACCCCCATGGGCCAGAAGCAAAGCCTGAAAGAGAAGCACAATCGCGCCAAGTACACTCATGGACGCAGGCCCAAACAGTATTGCTCCCAGACCAACCCCCGTCGGGTGCGAACAGCTCCCCGTCACCGAGGGAAGTTTCAGTGCTGAAAGGACAAAAGTGAAGGCCCCGGCGAGACCGAGGAGCATTTTGAGCCCGGGCTCCCCGCTCACCCGCTTCTTAATCGCCAAAAGACCCCAGATGAAAAAGGGGAACGCCAGCGCGTACCAGAAGAGGCACCACTTTGCCGGGAGAAAGCCCTCCATAATGTGCATCGCATAGGCCGGAGGCGGCAATAGCATACCGAACAGGATAAGAAATGAAAGGAGTTTCGCCCACCTGCGAGACACAGTCCGTCACCCCTTCCTGCCTAATAAAAAACGCAAAACCCCGGCCTTCAGCGCAACCGGGGTCACATGCCCAGCAGAGAGAATACTGCCACGTCCGGTACACCCCTTCCCGCGAAGGTTCCGTACCACACGCCGAGGCAGGTCTCCTGGCTTCCGGGTCATTGCTTGCCGCGCCTTCCCGGGGTTGTCCTCAATCCTTCCCCAGTGGCCTTTTGCAGCCGGCTACCCGGTTACAGTGGCGGGGCCGCGCAGGACTTGCACCTGCTTCCCTATTCTCCCCCTTCGCCGGGGGCACCTCAGCGCCAGAACCATATGCACTTTTGAAAGCATTATACTGCCCGTCCGCGCCAGCGTCAACCAACATTTGCTATGTCTTGCAGCGCCTCGAGCAGGGCGTGGCACTCATTAAGGGGCCGGGCGGCGATCCGTATATAAGCCGGTAGACCAAAAGACGCGCAGTCCCTCACCAGAATCCCGCGTTCCAGCAAACGCTCCCTGTACACGGCAGCGTTGCCCACGGGAAGCAAAAAGAAGTTGGCCCGCGTTTTCAACGGAGAAAAACCGCGCTGCCGCAACCCGTTCCGCAAGTACGCGATGCTCTGGCGAACGGCGGACCTCATCCGCGCAAGATAATCGCCGTCGCTCTGTAGCGCCAGCACGCCGGCCCGCTGGGCAAAGGCGTTAACGTTCCAGGGTGGAGCTACCCGCTCCAGGACGCGGACGACCTCCCGCGGGCCGAGGGCGTACCCCAGGCGCAGGCCCGCCAGGGCGTAGTCTTTAGTCATGGAGCGGAGCACCATCAGGTTGCCGGCGGCGAGATACCGCTCCGAAGGCCACGCCCCTTCGACGAAATTCACGTACGCTTCGTCCAGGACGATCAGGCCGGAAGCCTGCTGGAGGAGGGCGGCAAAATCCGTCGCCCCAAGGTAGTAGCCGGTGGGGTTATTGGGGTTGCAGAGAAAAACCATCCGGGGGCGACACCGCCGGATAAGCTCCGCCATCGCGTCTAAATCGGGCGCAAAAGCACGGTCCTCATCCGCAAAACAGCTTATAACCTCCGCGCCCGCAATCCGCGCCGCGCAAGCATACTCCCCAAAGGTCGGGGCCATCACCAGCATCCGGTCGCCACGTTCCAGGTAGGCCAGGGCCAAGAGACGAATGATTTCCGCGGTGCCGTTGCCAAGAAATACCTGCCCGACATCCACCCGGTGTCTTGCCGCCAGAAGACCCCGCAACTCTTCGGCCGCAGGATCCGGATAGGCGGCGAGGTCGACCTCCAGCAGACGGGCCACATCAAATGGCGGGCCCAGAGGGTTAATGTTGCTGCTGAAATCAAGCACCGCCGCCGGGTCGAGCCCGTGCCGCCGCACCTCCGCCCGGTTGACGCCGCCGTGAAGGCAGCGTTCTACCTGTTCAATACCTCTTCTAGAAGTTAAGTACACAGCGCAACGCCCCCGCAGCGAGCAGGACCAGAATCCACCATCCGGCGGCCGCCGCAGCTACTTGTAGCGCCGCGGTTATGTCACCGGTATCCGGCAGTCTGCCGCCGGATCCCAGCAAATAGCAGCCGGGTTTGGCCAGTTCCACGCCGAGCGCGCCGGCCATGGCGCTCATCGGCCAGCCGGCGTTAGGACTGAGTGTGAGCCGGTGATCCCGCCGCATAACTCGCCAGGCCGCTCTTGCATTGCCGCCCCGCATTGCCGCCAGCACCACGAGAAGCGCGGTCAGCCGGGCCGGAACGAAGTTCAGCGCATCATCGAGCCGCGCGGCAAACTTGCCCAAACACTCATACCGTCCCCGGTAACCGATCATCGCGTCGCAGGTGTTGACCGCGCGGTAAAATACCGCCCCCGGGACCCCGGCCACCAGGTAGTAGAGCGTGGGCGCCACGAAGCTGTCGTTCAGGTTCTCGGCCACCGACTCGATGGTCGCGGCGGAAACGCCCGCCCCGTCAAGCAAATTGGTTTCCCGGCTGACAAGAGCGCGGAGGTTCGCCCTCGCGGCCTCTAACCGGCCGCTGGTAAGATCATCTTTCACGCATCCTGCCGCCCGGAATAACTCCCGCACGGCAAACGTCGGCTTGAGGAAGAGGGCCGCAACCAGAAGGTTAACCCAGGGATTTACCGCTCCGGCCCACGCCAGAACCACGGCGGCCAAGCCCGCAAAGAGCACGACGGTCACGGCAACAATCAAAAACCCGGCCAGCAACTGCCCCCTGGCGCAACGCGGTGCAACCCGTTCCCCGAGACTTACCAGCTTCCCCATCCACACCACCGGGTGGACCCGGAGCGGCGGTTCTCCCAGTAACAGATCCAGGGCAAGCGCCACCACCAGCGCTGCCAGGTCAGGAGGATTCACGGGGTGAAGGCGCCTCCCGCACGGGCCGCAGCCCCAGCCACGCGTAAATGACCTCCATTTTCAAGTGACGCCGGACAATCTCAGCCAGCCGGTCAAAAGCCGCTTCTTTGGCCGCGGCAAAACTTACGGTAACGGGAAGGAGCGGCAGGCCGCGGCGCCGGCGCAGTACGTTCAGCCAGCGGCGCCGGAACCCATCGGCCTCGAACAGGCCGTGCAGGTAGGTTCCCCACACGGTACCGGTGGCGTTAATCGCTCCGTCATAAAGACCATCGTGCAGGACAAACACCGCCGGCGCATCCGGGTCGCGCTGCGTTTCACCCGCGTGGATCTCGTACCCCGACACCTCTTCCCCTTTAACCTCCCCCAGCGGACCGGGACAGGATAAAAGCAAACCGGTCACCCGCCGGGTGGTTTTACCCGGCCGGAAGACGGTGGTCACCGCGAGCAACCCCAGGGCCGGAAGGTAATCAATGCCGCTTTCGCTCCCCAGCGGATCGCGCAGCTCCCGGCCCAGCATCTGGTAGCCGCCGCAGATGCCCACCACAAGCCCGCCGCGGTTAGCGAAGCTCCTTATAGCCTCCGCCCATCCGCTCTCGTAAAGGTAAATGAGATCGCGGGTCGTGTTTTTCGTCCCGGGAAGAAACAGAACATCAGGCTGCCCCAGCGCCGCCGGGTGATTCACGTACCGCACGGAGACGTCCGGCTCCAGGCACAGGGGATCGAAATCGGTAAAGTTGGCAATGTGCGGCAACCTCACCACCGCCAGGTCGAGGAAAGTGCCCGTTTTCGACCGCCAGTCACCCAGGCTGACCCCGTCTTCTGCTTCGACCCCCAGGTCGGCCATATAGGGCAGAACGCCCAGCACGGGGCAACCGGTTCGACGCTCCAGAAACTCGATTCCCGGCGCGAGTATCCCCGCATCCCCCCGAAACTTGTTGATGACGATTCCTCGGATCTTCCGCCGCTCGCTCTCAGGAAGCAATTCGAACGTGCCGATGAGCGAGGCAAAAACCCCGCCCCGCTCGATGTCGCCGACGAGAATCACCGGCGCGTCGGCCAGGGCCGCCACCCGCATGTTGGCCAGATCAAGGCCCCGCAGGTTGACCTCGGCCGGGCTGCCGGCCCCCTCAATCACCACCACCTCGAACTCGTCCAGCAGCCGCGCCAGCGAACCTTCCACGGCCCGCCAGAGGTACGCAAGGTGATCATCCCGGTAGTACGCTGCGGCACGAACATCGCCCCAGGGTCTTCCCCGCAGCACCACCTGAGAGAGGCCGTCCCCTTTCGGCTTCAGCAGGATCGGATTCATATCCACCGTCGCCTCTACACCCGCCGCCTCGGCCTGAACGCCCTGGGCGCGCCCGATTTCACCCCCGTCCGGCGTGACGTAAGCGTTCAGGGACATGTTCTGGGCCTTGAAAGGCGCCACCCGCAGGCCATCCTGCCGGAAAATGCGGCAGAGGGCGGTACAGAGAACGCTCTTGCCGGCGTGCGAGGCGGTCCCCTGGACCATCAGTGCCCTGGCCCGCATGGCGTTTCGTTTCCCCCGGGTATAAGCACGATCTGGGGGCAACCCCTGCGGGGATGCCGCACGGTAAGCACCTCGCTCCGGTAAACGCGCTGCACGGTTTCCGGTGTCAGGACTTCCTCAGGTATCCCCGATGCGGCGACGGTACCACCCGCCAGCAAAAGCACGCGGTCGGCGTACAGGGCCGTCAGGTTCAGGTCGTGCATCGCGGCCACCACCGTTATCCCGCGTTCCCGCGTTAACCCGCGGAGCAGATCCATGATCGCCGTCTGGTGGTTGATGTCGAGATGGGCAACCGGCTCATCCAGCAACAGCACCTGGGGTTCCTGAGCCAGTGCCCGCGCCAGCAACACCCGCTGCCGCTCGCCGCCGCTCAGGGTCGTCACGAGCCGGTCCCTTAGATGTGCCACTCGCGCGGCCTCCATGGCCCGCCGCGCCGCCGCGAGGTCCTCAGGGCCTTCATGCCCGAAGCGTGAAAGATAGGGATAGCGCCCCATGAGCACCACCTCGCCCACGCTGAAGGGAAAATCAAGGTAGGTTTCCTGGCCCACCACGCCGATGCGCCTGGCGCGCTCCCGGGCGTTCAGCCTGCGCAAAGAGACACCGGCAAGTTTTATCTCCCCCGCCAGCGGGGTAAGTGTGCCGCCCAGAAGCCGTAACAGCGTGGTTTTCCCGGCTCCGTTTGGCCCCGCGACGGCCAGGAACTCACCCCGCGCGGCAGTGAAACCGATACCACGCAGGACCGGTACACCGTTATACGCGAAACTCACCCGGTCCACGGCCAGGAACTCTTTCATGGGTGGACGGCAGAACCCCCTTTACGGCGCAGGAGATACATGAAGAAGGGGCCGCCGGTAAGGGCCGTAACAATCCCCAGCGGCACCTCCGCCGGCGCCAGTACAGTCCTGGCGACAACGTCTGCCGCCGCGAGGAAAACCGCCCCGCCCAGGGCGGAGGCCGGCAAGAGAACGCGGTGGTCCGGCCCGACCACAATCCGCATTATGTGCGGCACCACCAGCCCGACGAAGCCGATCAGCCCGCCCACAGCGACAGAGGCGGCGGTCAGCAGGGCCGCCGCCACCACCAGAACTAGCTTGGCCCGTTCGACATTGACCCCGAGCTGCGCGGCGGCCTCCTCCCCGGTCAGCATGAGGTTAAGTTCCCTCGCCCAGGCCAGGCACACGGTCAAGCCCACGGCCACGTAGGGTAGGCACAACGCCACGTCGCTCCAGTCCCGGGCGGAGAACCCGCCCATCAACCAGAAAACGGCCTGGTGGATCTTTTCCTGACCCCAGAAAACAAGCCAGGAAACCAGGGCCGTGAGGAAGCTTCCCACGGCGATCCCGGCCAGGAGGAGGGTGAAGACGGGAAGCTTGCCCCCCACCCGCGCCAGCCGGTAGACCAGCCAGAGACTGAAGAGCGCCCCGGCCAGGGCGGCCAGGGGCACCGCCCCAAAGCCCGAGAACTGCCAGGTAAAACCCGCCACGATGGCCACCGTCGCCCCCAGGGCCGCCCCGGAGGAAACGCCAAGCAGGTAGGGGTCGGCCAGGGGATTGCGGAAGAGCCCCTGCAAAACCGCCCCCGCCGTACTCAGTGCGCCGCCCACCAGGACGGCGAGGACCACGCGCGGCAGGCGGACCTGAAGGATAATGGTTCTGTCGAGCGCCGTCTTCTCGCCTCCGCCGGGCCACAGAGCGCGCCCCACCTCACCGATGCCGAGGGAAGCCGGGCCGGTAGCTACCCCGAGAAAAACGACGGCCCCCAGGACCGGCAGCAGCAGCGCCAGCAGCACTTTACGCCGCCGGGGCCACACGGGATTTCTCTCCGGAAAAGAGTTCCGGGTGCAGCGCCCGGGCCACCGCTTCGACGGCGTCCACCAGCCGCGGCCCAGGCCGGGTGATCAGGTCGGCGTCCACGGCGTAGATGCGCCGGTTCTTCACAAAGTTGAGCCGGGACCACCCGGGCCGTTTCACGATGTCCTCCACCGTCTGGGCAGCGCCGCTCCCGTGACCGTAAGAGTGCAGCATAACGTCCGGGTTCTTGCGCAGCAGGACCTCCAGGCTGTACTGCGGCCACTGCTGCGGGGCGTCGCCCGCCACGTTGATGCCGCCGGCCAGACGTATGACATCGTCGATGAAGGTGCCGGGACCGGCGGTGCAGAGGGGCTCGTACCAGACCTCGTAATAGACTTTCGGGCGTGCGGCCGTGGCAATGCGGGCCACCCTGGCCGCTACCGCGTTGATACGGGTTGAGAGGCTCTCTACCACCTCTTGCGCTTTTTCCCCTCGCCCGGTGGCCCTGCCCACCAGTTCGATGTTCTTCAGCACGCCGGCCACGTCGTGCGGCGCCAGAACGAGGACCGGGATGCCGAGCTTTGCAAGGCGATCGGCGATCTTCTGGTTAATGCCTGCGGCCAGAACCAAGTCCGGTTTCAGGGCCACGATCTTTTCCAGACTGGGATCGGCAAAACCCCCCACCTTCTCCTTGGCCCTGGCGGCAGGCGGATAATTGCAGAAATCCGTCACCCCGACAACGTGCTTCTCAAGACCAAGAGCAAACAGGATCTCCGTGTTGCTGGGTGCCAGGGAAACGATGCGCTGCGGAGGCGAAAGGAGCGTTACCTTCCGGCCAATGTCGTCCGTGACGGTGACGGGGAAGCCGGCGGCACCACCACTTCCTCCCTTGCGGGGGCTGGCACAACCGGCCCCCATGGCAAGAAGACCGGCCAGAAGAAGGCAAAGGAAAGACCGGGCCGTGAGGCCCACCGCGAAACGAAGGCCAAGGAAACGTGCGCCATACGGCATGAACCAGTACCTCCCGACGGCAGATTGGCAACTAACACGTAGAACCGCAAAATAAAAACCCGGCCTCAGGCCGGGGTCTTAAGGCCAGCCGCCGGGATTCCAGGTAGAAAGCATGCGCCGGCACCCCCCTCGAGGCAACGTGCAGCGGCATACGGGCAGGTCTCCTGACTCATGGATCACCGCCGTGCTTCCGCCTTCCCACCCGGCACCAAGCTTTTTTGAGGCCAGGCGCGCGCACTTGCGCTGCGCTTTCCGCCCTCCGGGATCGTCAAACACGGTGCCACGGAACAAAGCTGAGTGCCGGACAGTGGCTTCATGGAAGCCGCTCCCCATTCACAGTGGCGGGGCCGTCCGGGATTTGCACCCGGTTCCCTTTTCACCCTCCCTGATGAGGGCACCCGTATGCTGGCAACTATGCGGTTGTTGGGCGTATTTTACCACGAAAGGTGCAGGTTGTCTACGGCTTTAACCACCTGGCAGGGTAGTAATCGCCGTGGCCCGGCGCAACAATTGCGCCACGGTTTCGCCCGCCCAAGCACCCGGTTGGGATGTCCCGAACGGTTATAGGTAAAGCAGGTGATATTCACGTTGTGGCCGGCGAAAATACCGGCCACGCCGCCAGCGAACCGGGGCGGTCGGCGACAAAGACCGTTATGCCGGACCAGCGTCATGGGTCATAATAAAAAGTTATTGCTGATATGAAGGAATGTGATATTATATTACGAAACAGATTTTGTGTGAGGTTTAAAACCTCGGGGAGGGAGTGGAGCTGGTGCTCCCCGCGGACTGCAAATCCGTTGGCCGCGACCCGATCCGGGCAGGGGTGGGTTCGATTCCCACCTCCCTCCTCCATAAAAAGCGTTAAGGAGGACTTTCTCGATAATGATTTCGAAAGACAGCACGGTACTGGAAATTCTTGAGAATCACCCGGAGGCGCGCACCGTATTTGACAGGTACGGCAAGCGATACGGCGTTTGTATCACGTGCAGAGCACTTTTCAGCACCCTCGAAGAGCTGGCAAGAACCCGGGGGATCCCTCTGGAACAAATACTAAGCGATTTGAACAAAGTCGTGGGTGATAATAATAGTGATTTTTCCTAACGATTAACCTGACGTCTGAGTCCGCTACGCATATCTCAGCAAACGTAGGAAAATCTAAATGCAAAGTGCGTAGGGGGTGTTCGTCTGTGAGTTGCTCGAGTCTGAAACACCGGTTTGAAGAAGAAAAGCAAAGAGGACTGAGCTTCCGGCGCGCCATGGAGATTTACCAGGAAGTGCAGGGTTCACTTGCCGCCCACCGGGAGGAATTGGAGGAACTCCGCCGCGCGGGCACCGATACGGCACGCATCGGGCACCTGGAGCAACACATCCGGGACGGGGAAATGCTGTGCAACGAAATAGAAAGGCTCAGGTTATCTTAGAAATTTAAAACTGAAGGCAGGATTTTTCGGGATGAAAGCATAATCTTTAAATCGTTATCAGGCTTGGTGGCTGGCACGAAGCAAGCCACAGCGGGCAGCAAACTACCACAAAATAATTAGGAATAAGTAAGAGAGGCCACGGAGGTCTTCGCATAAGAGGAGCGATGTGGCCTTGTTTTGTTAAATATCGGGAGGTTGGCATTTGCTTTACACCTCCCCTGGCTACACCTCCACTTACCCGCCTGGCTCAGGCGGACTTTTTTTTGCCCGTTCCCCCACAGCCGGCTCGTCGCGTCTTGCCGGCTCCTTTTTCGCCGGCGACCGCCAGTTTGCCATTTCCGTACCCGGCTTGATATACGTATGGGCCTCGAGAAACGCAAGGAGGTGCTCCAGGGTTGTGGAACTTATGCTATGTTCCATCTGGCACGCGTCTCTCTCCGCCGTGCGGGGGTCGACTCCCAGCACTTCGGTCAGAAAGTGCAGCAAGACCCTGTGCCGGCGCCGCACTGCGGTAGCGTAAGCCCGGCCTTTATCCGTGAGCCACACGGGCCCATACCTGTCCTGGGTCACAAGTTTCAGGTCCTTCAGGTTATTGAGCGCCTGGGTAACGCTGGCCTTGGCAATTTTTAGCCGCGTTGCAATGTCCGTAACTCTTACCACGTCTTCCCTTTCGGAAAGTTCAAGAATGGCCTCCAGATAGTCCTCCATGGAAGGGGTAAGTTGTGTCATGTCACGCATAAGCCCACCACGCCTTTCAGGGCTTGTTTTAGGGTCCTTTTTGCTTTTTAATTTTTTCATTAGCATATTGCTGAACGGATTGTTACGTCAAGCCCGGTTTTTGGGTTTTTAGACATATGTTCTTAACCAGGAGAAGACTAGCTGAAATTCATTACGGTGGACCGGGTTTTTAGATATATGTTCTCAACTTAACGGGTAGGAGGAAATTGCCAGGGCAGCGAACCCCATAATAGCGGTCATTACGTCCGGAGGGGTTTTTCGAGAAGCGCATGCCAATGACAGGACTCGATCTGGTTGCTACTGAAATCGTACTGGGCAGCAGTATCGGCCTGATCATAACGATCCCTATAACGGCCTTTACCGGAAGGGTTTTGATAAACCAACCGCAGAAGCACCGGTTGCTTTGGGCGGGGAACTCCCCCATTTCCTTTCCCACTTCGGCCACAACTCTTCGGCAGCATCCACCAGCACGGCATCCAGTTGGGTACCCTTGCAGGCCTTGATTTCCGCCAGGCAATCCCGCCAGGTGAGCGCGGGACGGTAAGGCCGTTCGGAGGTCAAGGCATCAATGGTGTCACAGACGGCGATCAGGCGCGATCCAAGAGGAATGGCCTCTCCTTTCAATCCCGCCGGATACCCTTTACCGTCCCAACGCTCGTGATGATGGAGCACTACCTTAGCTATTTGCTTTAGATGGTGCGACTTGTTCAGGATACCGTAACCGATCTCGGGATGCCGCCGGATCTGGGCCCACTCATGGGGCAAAAGCTTACCCGGCTTGCGCAGGATATTATCCGGCACACCGATTTTCCCAATATCGTGCAGGTGGGCGGCGAAATGCACCATCTCCAGTTCCTTACCCCTGAGCCCTATTTTACGGGCCAGATCGTAGGCCATGTCGGCTACCCGCTGCGAATGACCGCGCGTATACGGATCCCTGGCTTCGAGGGCAGCTACCAGGCACTCGATCGCGTCGTGGAGAACGATGGCCCCCCGTAACCAAAACATACGCGACCAAAACATAAACACTGTCTCCTTCCCTGGTCGTATGTTACCGCGAGATTGCTGGCAATACGGATGCGGACCTCGTGCGCCTGCAGGAGGTGCTGCTTTTCCGCTGGCGCGGCTTACTGGAAAAAGCACACCCGGCGGTTTCAACACCCCACCGGTGCTACCACGAGACCGACGGCAGAGACCGGCCCTGTGGCCACGATGAAAAATGGCGCTTAACGGTTCGAGCGCCTCATCCGAACTCGGGAACGTAGCCCTCCGGCACCGGAGGGTGTGGCCTTCCGGTACCGGAGGGTTCCATATCCTGTTACTTTCTCGCTGCACTCTTCGCCGCTCCGCCGACGCGGCACAGCTTCGCTAACACAGTTTACCTGTTTCCTACCGCATCGAGCAGTCGCAGGACCATTGCCGCCGTTTCCGCCCGTGTCGCGGATGCCTTTGCCCGGAAGGTATTATCGGGATAGCCAGCGATGATTCCCTTCGCTATGGCAGCGCCTACGCTTGCCTTCGCCCAGCCCGGGATGGCCCCGGCATCGGCGAACTTAAGCTCTGCCGGCGTTATGGCACCGGTCTTCTTTTCCAGGATCCTTACCGCGAGTGCGGCCATCTCAACCCGGGAAACCGGGCGATCAGCCTCAAAGGTCGCCGTGCCGTCCGGCTGCGGGTAGCCCTTCACCAGGCCCTCCTTCACCGCCGCCGCGACCGCGCCCCTCGCCCAGGCCGGGATGGCGGCGTTGTCCTTGAACTTCAGCTCCTGCTCGCCGCCCGGCGCAAGCTTGAAGGCGCGTACCAGGATGGCGGTGATTTCGGCGCGGGTGATCTCGTTTTCGGGCTTAAAGGTGCCGTCGGGGTAGCCGGAGACGATGCCCATGCCGGCCAGTTTCCCCACAGCCTCTACCGCCCAGTGGCCCTGCATATCCTTGAAGCTTACCACCGGAGCGGGCGCCGGGGGCTGCACTTGCTTGGCCACGGCGAAGACCGCGAACATCGTAAGGTGGTCAACGGTGACCGTTGCGGTGCCCTTGTCCAGGTCCACGGTGCCCTCGAGGCGCACCCACTTGCCCGCCTTCTCGTCGTAGAAGAAAGCGGCCGGCTCCTGGTTCTCGCCCAGCTTGCTCTTGTCGAAGTAGAGGGTGATGGTGATCCTGCCGGTCAGGGTGCCGTTCTTGAGGGTAACGTCCACGACCCTGCCGAGCAGAGGCATCCCCGCTCCGGAGGCCTTCTCATCGCCCATCACTTCCGCCTTGATGGAGGCGTTTGCTCCGGTCACGGCCCCGGCCGGTACCTCGACCTTCACCTTACCGGGCACTTCGGCCACGGTGGTCGCTCCCGCCTGCACGGTCTTTTCGACCCTATCCACGGATGGCGCCGGCGCTCCGCCGCCTCCACCGCCGGAACTACCTTTTGTGTACGTGTGGATGCTGAAGATTTCGTCGGCAGGCTTAAACAATAGCGACCAGATCACCTGCTCCCTGAGTTCCTTAAACCGCGCCTTTTCTTCGGGCGTGGCCGTGCCATCCTTCACCTTGTTCCTCAGGGCGAAGAAGTCCTCCGGGAAAAGTTGAGGCTTAGCCTTGATAACTAACGTCCGGGAGGCGCCTTTATCGGTCACCGCGTAGTAGAAGTTGTCGGCTGTGAGCGGTTCGTTCCCCTGAAGGACATAGTTACCCTCGCCGGCCACCAACTCCAGGGCTTCGCGGGTGCATTCCGTTACCCAGCCGGTGACCACCATGAACTCGCCCTGCCTGGGCGCTCTCTCTCCGTAAAGCCCGGCAAAAGCCTCGTTAAGCGCCCGGAAGGCGAACGAACCGCACAGGCAAATCTTGTCGGGCTCGACCGCGAGGTCCGCGTAGGAAAACTTTAGCGGTGCGCCGTTCGGGCCGGAGACGCGGAGCGGGGAGGCCTTTTTCCGGGTGAAAAGGGCTTCCGCCGGCCGGGTCAGGAGGTTTTTCAATAACAGGTCGAGCCGCGCCTTCAATGCCGCCTGTTCCTCTTCAGAGGCCTGGCCGTTCACCACCCTGTTGCGCAGGTCAAAGAAGTCTTCGCCACCAAAGGCGTCCGGCCTGAGGTGGATGAAGACCGTCTCGCCGGTGGCCTTGTTGGCGAAGATGAAGGTGGGGCTCACGGAAGTTATCTTTTTCCAGTTACCCAGGTACTTGACGTCAGCCGTGCCGGCCAGGTAGTCGAATACCGGCTTACTGCCCGCCTCGGGCGGCAGGAAGCTGACCACCGTCAGGTCATCCGCCGCCGCCACGCCATCCGGCCATAGCGTGGGCAGGGCCGCACCGGCCAGGCGGAAGGCCAGCACGGAGCAGGGATACCCCTTACCGGCAGCCTGGGCTACTTCCTGGCATTTATCCAGCGTTAACGCGATCTCTTCCCCGCCCTTTTTCACCTCCGGCCGCGGCCAGAGTTCGTTGGCCGCCCGCCACTCCACAATGCGGTTGGCGCAAGATTTTTTAAAGGTGATGAGCGCCCGTTTGCCCGCCGGTGGATACCGGTACGTATCGTCCGCAAATTCTTGGAGAATGCCGGGAATCTTGCGCCCGGTGAAGTGACCTTCGCTGACCATCACGGGAACCAAAAGGGCGGTGGCCCCATCAGTATAGATGGCTTCGTAAACGGCCTCCCGCAGAGAAGGGGTTAAACCTTCAAAAAGGAAGCCATGCTTTATATCTTTCAGCGGTGTCCCTTTGTTTACTAGATGTACCTGGATTTGGCTTCCAAGGGAATTCAGGTTATTAACCCACTTGACCTGGCCTTCTTCGGAGTCGCTGCCGTGCGCGGCCAGTACCCCTATTTCGCTTCCGGGGTTTTCGACCATAAGCCCAATCTGTTCGGCAAGCACTTCGGCCAGCAAGGGGTGATCATCGATGGCCGGCGTTAAAACCACTTCCCCTTGCGGTCTGGCCCTTTCCAGGGGCTCTTCGTGTTCTTCACCCGGCAGGTCCTCCCTTAGACCCAGGATGTATCTGATCTCCTCGATGTGATTGGAGTAGCTGGAGATGAACAGAGGCACGGCAACAATTTTGTTGACTCCGGCCGCATTAAGTTGTTCCACCGCGGCCGGAATATCCGGTTCTACTTCTTCCAAAAACCCAAGGGCTACCGGATAAGGGAGGTTATCTCTCAATTCGTAAACCGCTTCCCATACGGGCGTAGTCCATGTGGGATCATTCGTCCCGTGCGCGACGATCAGAACGCCTGGCTTCACCTCTTCGCCCGCCAAAGCGACGCTCTGCGGCACCAGGGGTAACAGCGAAAGGAGAAAGACCAGGGAAAGCAGGGCGGCAAGCCGCCTCCTGGCCGCCTTAAGTTTCATCATTACTCAATCCCTCCCGTCCTTGCTTGAATGAATCTTTTAGTCAGGGTTTTAAGGGCCGGGCGGAGGATGCCGTGCGGCAGCCTCCGCGCCGGGCTCCAAGGTGTGTTTACTACTACCACCGGGGCAGAGACGTTGTCGCGGCGCGGTCCTATACTCCGCACCCGCCGTGCTCTCCGGCGTGGGCTTCCTCGGTCGCGGCCTCAAGGGCCAGGGCAAGCCGCCCATCCTTCACCGCGGCGAGGATCTCCGCCACCTTCAGGCGCGGGCCCGGGTACACCTTGATCCCCTTCTCCTGCAACAAGGCGAAGGGTTTCGGCCCGATGAGCTGAGTAACTACCGCGCCGACGCCCCGCTCAATCAAGAGGTCGGCGGCCGCCACCCCGCGGCCGGCGGGCAGATCGCGGGCGGTGTTTTCCACCGCCGTAAGCTCGTTGGTCGCCGGGTCGTAGAGCAGGAAGTAGCTGGCCAGCGCGAAATGGGGAGCGAAAAGTGCTTCCGCGTCCGAACCAAAGGCCGTAATCGCCACTTTGCCTTCCATACCGCTTCACCCCCTTATCTGTTAAACTCAACCCAGGGCCTTAGGTTCAGCAGGAAAATGGGCCTGGGTTGGTAAAATCCAAAACTCAGTCTCAAGTCCGGGAAAAGGCTTTCACCTCCTGGCAGTTCGACTGCTTTTGAAAGAGTCGCCTTTCCCGGCGAAAATTGCAGGCAAACCGTGGTTCATAGAGGGGTGCGCTTCGAGCGCCGGTGTTAGATAA